>NZ_JBFUPO010000017.1:0-109723 GCF_041355295.1 Mesorhizobium sp. RCC_202 | reverse complement strand
ACCGACCAGAGCTTCAACGCCATTATCCATCTCGCCGCCGCCGTCATAAACTCAAGATGAATCTCAACAGGCCCTAGACGGTCTAGTGCGCCTGACAGCCATCGGCAACCGTCAGCCCGCGGCCAACACTTCCACCTCGACCTTGAATTCCGGGCGGGCAAAGCCGGAAACGATCATCAGTGTCGAGGCCGGCGCCGGGCTGGTAAACAAGCGGTCGCGGACGTCCATATAGGGACGCAGGAAGGCGCGATCGGTGACATAGGTGTTGATGCGCACGATGTCGGAGAGCCCGAGCCCGGCCTCGCCCAGAATCGCGGCTATGTTCTGAAAGCATAGTTCCGTCTGGGCGCCGGCATCCTCCGGGATCTGGTCATCCGCGGTGATGGCAACCTGACCCGAACACAGCACCAGCCTTTTGCCCGCGGGGATCTCGACGCCGTGGCTGTAGCGGGCGAAGGGCGGCTTGATCGACTTCGGTGTCAGGAATCTGAACATTGGCAATCTCCGATTTGCAGCCAGCCTAAGGCTGGACGGCGGACCCCTCAAGATGCCGTGCATGCCGGCCGGGCGATTATGGACAGGCGTCCAAAAAATAGGCACGATGCCTTTCGTACAGCATGACCCGTCCGGTCTTTGGGGTGACTGTCGCGCAAGCAGGCGGCCCAGGCGGTGGCATGTGTCTTGCTTCTTGAAACAATGGTGTCGAGCTCCGCGCGTTGCGCGCCGGAGCCAACAGAGGGTGATGTTGATGATCGGAAGAGGGAATATCCTGGCAGGCTCGATTGCCCTGCTGGCGGCAGGCACGCTCAACGCGGCCGCGAACGAGAAAGCCACGTTCGGCACCAATTGGCTGGCTGAGCCGGAGCATGGCGGTTACTACCAGGCGGTCGCCGATGGCACCTACGCCGCTTGCGGCCTCGATGTTACCATCATGCAGGGCGGGCCGCAGGTCAGCGGCCGGCCGATGCTGCTTGCCGGCAAGATCGATTTCTACATGGGCGGCAATCTGCTGTCGGCTTTCGATGCCGTGCAGCAGGGCATTCCGATGCGCGTCGTCGCGTCCGACTTCCAGAAGGATCCGCAGGTCATCATGTCCCAGCCGGGGCAGGGGCTCGACAAGTGGGAAGACCTGAAGAACGCCGACCAGTATATCCTCGGCGACGAGGGCGCGCAGACCTTCTTCCAATGGATGGTCACCGAGCTCGGCTACGATGCCGCCAAGCGCGTGCCCTACACCTTCAACCCGGCGCCCTTCATCGCCAACAAGAAGTCGATCCAGCAGGGCTATGTCACGTCGGAGCCCTTCGCGGTGCAGAAGGCGGCCGGTTTCGTCCCCAACCAGTTCCTGCTCGCCGATTATGGCTGGGATACCTATGCGACGACCGTCGAGGTGATGCAGGACACCATCGACAAGCGGCCGGAGGTGGTCCAGTGCTTCGTCGATGGCTCGGCCAAGGGCTGGTACAATTATCTCTACGGCGACAACAAGGCCGCCAACGAGATGATCAAGAAGGACAATCCGGACATGACGGATGAGCAGATCGCCTTCTCGATCGAGCAGATGAAGAAGTTCGGCGTGGTCGATTCCGGCGATTCGGAAAAGCTCGGCATCGGCGCCATGACCGAAGCCCGCATCCAGAGTTTCTACGACAAGATGGTCAAGGCCAAGGTCGCGCAGCCGGGCATCGATATCAAGAAGGCCTATACGCTGGCCTTCATCAACAAAGGTGTCGGGCTGGAGCTGAAGAAGTAAAACGGCCTGCCTGAGATGATCCAGGAGAAAGTGGCGCAGATACCGGCAGCATCGGGTGAAGCCCCGATGCTGCTTTCGTTGCGCAATGTCGGCAAGGTCTTTTCCAACGGCGTCACGGCGCTGAGCAAGGTCGATCTCGCGATCCGGGAAGGCGATTTCCTGAGCCTGCTCGGACCCTCCGGCTGCGGCAAATCCACGGCGCTGCGATTGATCGCCGGCCTGTCGACGCCGACCTCGGGCCAGCTCGACTGGGGAGGCTCGATCGACCGCTCCAACATCGGCTTCGTCTTCCAGGAGCCGACGCTGCTGCCCTGGGCCAGCGTCTTCGACAATGTCTGGCTACCGCTGCGCTTGAAGGGCGTGTCGCGCGCCAAGGCCGAACCGGCGGTGATGGAGATGCTGTCGCGCGTCCATCTCACCGGCTTCGAGAACGCGGTGCCGCGCGAGCTGTCCGGCGGCATGAAGATGCGCGTCTCGATCGCGCGCGCCATGGTGACCAAGCCGCGCATCCTGTTGATGGACGAGCCGTTCGCCGCGCTCGACGAAATCACCCGCTTCAAGCTCAACAACGACCTTCTGGAGCTTTGGCAGGACGAGCGCTTCACCGTTGTCTTCGTCACCCACAGCGTGTTCGAAAGCGTGTTCCTGTCCAGCCGCGTCGTCGTCATGGCGGCGCGACCGGGCCGTGTCTTTGGGGAACTCGCCGTCGACGCGCCTTATCCACGCGACGAAGCATTCCGGACCTCGCCCGACTATGCCGCGCTTTGCCGGCAGGCCTCGGACGTGCTGGTCGACGCCATCAACTCAACTGTTGGACCGCATCATGACGGCCATTGAAGAAACAGCGCTCAAGCTCGACCCCGAAGAGGCGCGCCGTGTTCGCCAGGAACGGCTGGAGCGCATCGGCCGATGGGTGCTGCCGCTGGCGATCATGGTGCTGGCGATCTGGCTTTGGGACCGCATCTGCGTCTGGAACGAGATTCCGCAATACATCCTGCCGCGGCCAGGCGTGGTGTTGCAGACGCTGTATAACGATGCCGGGCTGTTGTTCTCGTCGCTCCTGGTGACGCTGAGGATCACTTTTCTCAGCCTGCTTTTGGCCGTTATCGGCGGTGTCGGGCTGGCGGTGCTGTTTGCGCAATCGAAATGGGTGGAGATGTCGTTCTTCCCCTTCGCCATCGTTCTGCAGGTGACGCCGATCGTCGCCATCTTCCCGCTGATCAACATCTATGTGGACAACCAGACGGTGAAACTGCTGCTGTGCGCCTGGATCGTCGCCTTCTTCCCGATCCTCTCCAATACCACGCTCGGGTTGAACTCGGTCGACCGCAACCTGCGCGACTTGTTCAAGCTCAATGGCGCGACGCACTGGCAGCAATTGCGCTATCTGCGCCTGCCGGCGGCGATGCCTTACTTCCTCGGCGGCCTGAAGATCGCCGGCGGCTTGTCGCTGATCGGCGCGGTGGTGGCGGAATTCGTCGCCGGCGCACAGGGGCAGTCGTCAGGTCTGGCGTCGCGCATCATCGAGGCCGGCTACCGGCTCAACGCACCGCGGCTGTTCGCGGCGCTGATCCTGATCTCGCTCACCGGCATCCTGATTTTCCTGGTGCTGTCGCTGGTGTCGCATCTCATCCTGCGGCGCTGGCATGAGAGCGCGCTGAAGCAGGAGCGCTAGGGTGGTTAGGCTCGTCACCCAGGAGAGCTGCATTTGATTCCGGACTCCGCCTCATACCGGCTGGCCAACGCCCGCGTTCACCGCTCGCTGACGCCTGGGCTGGCCGCAATTTTCGACACTGACGGTTTCGCGCTTGTCGACATCGCTGTCGCCGACGGGAAGATCTCCAGCATTGCGGCGCATGGCAAATCGAACGCTGGCGCCGAGGCGATCGACGTTGGTGGTCGCATCGTCCTGCCATGTTTCGTCGATTGCCACACCCATATCGACAAAGGCCATATCTGGCCGCGCAAGCCTAATCCCGACGGTACCTTCATGGGCGCGCTCAACGCCACCGGTGCCGACCGGGCCGCGCGCTGGAGCGCACAAGATGTGGCTCGGCGCATGGATTTCTCGCTGCGCTCGGCCTACGCGCATGGCACCAGGGCCGTGCGCACGCATCTCGACAGTGTGGCGCCGCAGGAGGAGATTTCCTGGCCGGTGTTCGAGGCGATGCGCGAGACCTGGCGCGGCCGCATCGACCTCCAGGCGGCCTGCCTGATCGGCATCGAAGGCGTGCGCGACAGGAAATGGTTCGAGAAACTGGCGAAACGCGTCGCCGCCGCCAAAGGCGTGCTCGGCGTCGTTACCTATATGGTGCCCGATCTCGAAGAGCTTATCGACAAGGTGTTCGCCGAAGCGATCAAGCACGGGCTTGACCTCGACTTTCACGCCGACGAGACCGACGATGTCGCGGCCATCTCCTTGAAGAAGATCGCGGAAGCCTCGCTGTGGAACGGTTTTGAGGGCAATATCCTTGTTGGCCATTGCTGCTCACTGGCGCGGCAGCCGGATCTCGACGTGCTCGACACGCTGGACAAGGTGGCGAAGGCGGGGCTGGCCGTCGTGTCGCTGCCAATGTGCAATCTCTATCTGCAGGACCGGCGCAACAACGCCACGACGCCGCGCTGGCGCGGCGTGACGCTGTTGCACGAGATGAAGGCGCGCGGCATCAAGGTGGCGGTCGCCTCCGACAACACGCGCGACCCGTTCTACGCCTATGGTGATCTCGACATGCTCGAAGTCTATCGCATGGCTACGCGCATCCTGCATTTCGACCATCCGGTCGGTGACTGGCCGAAGGCCGTGGCGGCGGCGCCCGCCGAGGTGATGCGGCTCGATGGTGCCGGCACGCTGGCCGCCGGCGGCAGCGCCGATTTCATCGTCTTCAAGGGCCGCAGCTGGACGGAATTGCTGTCGCGACCCGAATCGGATCGCATCGTCGTGCGCGCGGGCCGAGCGATCGAGCGCCAACTGCCCGACTATGCCGAGCTCGACGAACTGATGGTGGGATGATGGATATCGCGGCGCTGAAGCGCGATCTCGAAGGGCTGAAGATCGACGACCATCCTGCGATCGTCCAGCAGAAGAGCCGCGACTTCTACTGGTACAGCCCGGTGCTGAAAGCGCAGCTCGACCATGTCAAAGGCGATCTGATCGTGACGCCGAAGAGCGAGGATGAGGTAATCCGCGTTCTGGCCGCCTGCCACAAGCACGGCGTCCCGGTGACGCCACGCGGCAGCGGCACCGGCAATTACGGCCAGGCGATGCCGTTGTCGGGCGGTGTGGTGCTCAACCTGGCTGAAATGAGCGAGATCAAGACGATCGCGCCGGGCCGCGTGGTGACCGGACCTGGCGCGATCCTCGCCGACATCGACAAGGCGACGCGGGTGCATTCCGGGCAGGAGCTGCGGCTGTCGCCTTCGACCTACAACACGGCCTCGATCGGCGGCTTCATCGCCGGTGGCTCCGGCGGGGTCGGCTCGATCAATTTCGGCGGCTTGCGCGATTTCGGCAATGTGCTGCGGCTGCGCGTCGTCACCATGGAGGCCGAGCCGAAGGTGCTCGAACTCACCGGCGAGGATTTGCACAAGGTGACGCATGCTTACGGCACCAACGGCATCATCACCGAAGTCGAGATGCCGCTGACGGCAGCCTATGAGTGGATCGATGTGATTGTCGGCTTCGACCGTTTCATGGATGCAGCCCGCTACGGCAATGCGCTGGCATGCCAGGACGGCATCCTGACCAAGCTGATCACGCCGATCGCAGCGCCCGTGCCGCAGCTCTATTTCAAACGCCACCAGAAATTTTTCCGCCAGGGGCAAAGCATCTGCGTCGTCATGGTGGCCAGGCACGGGCTGGATGCCTTCCTCGCTTTCACCCGCCGCGCTGGCGGCGAGATTATCTTCAACGCGGCGACGGCGACGGACGAAGACAAGAAGGGCCTGCCGCCGGCCTATGAACTTGCCTGGAACCATACGACGCTGAGGGCGCTACGCGTCGATCCTTCCATCACTTACCTGCAGTCGCTCTATCCGTTTCCCAACCAGTTGGCGCTGGTCGAGAAGATGGACGCCATGTTCCCGGGTGAGGTGTTTTCGCATCTCGAATTCGTGCGCCTCGACGGCAACATCACCTGCTTCGGTCTGCCGCTGGTCAAATTCACCACCGAGGCGCGGCTCGACGAGATCATCCGCCTGCATGAGGAGAATGGCTGCCCGATCTTCAACCCGCACCGCTACACGCTGGAGGAGGGCGGCATGAAGCAGACCGACGCGATCCAGCTCGCCTTCAAGCGCGAGACCGATCCGCAGGGGCTGCTCAATCCTGGCAAGATGATCGCCTGGGAAAATCCGGACTACGACTATCGATCGGGCCGGACATTCCTGTTCAAGGGACTGCAGAAGGCGGGCTGATGATAGGTTTGCGCCTAGGCCCCCCTCTCTGGCCTGCCGGCCATCTCCCCCTCAAGGGGGGAGATCATTCGCTTCGCCGCTTTCGCCTATCTTCAACGTTGGAGGGACAGGCGCGGCGCAAGAACTGCCAATCTCCCCCCTTGAGGGGGAGATGCCCGGCAGGGCAGAGAGGGGGGCCTCGCGCTGACATGGGCAATCCTTTCCCATGAAAGTCCTCGTCCTCTACGCTCATCCGGTGGAGACCAGCTTCAATGCTGGCTTGCACCGGACGATCGTCGAGCGACTGGAGGCGGCGGGCCATATGGTCGATGATTGCGATCTCTACGCGGAAGATTTCGATCCGCGACTGACGCGCGCCGAGCGGCTCGGCTACCACGACCCGCGCGGACCGGACGATGCGGTCGCCTCCTATGTCGGAAGGCTGCAAAAGGCCGAGGCGCTGGTGCTGTCCTTTCCGGTCTGGAATTACGGCTACCCGGCAATTCTGAAAGGTTTCTTCGACCGCGTGTTTCTGCCCGGCGTGTCGTTCAAGCTGGTCGACGGCAAAGTGCAGCCATCATTGCACAACATCCGTAAGGTCGCGGCGATCACCACCTATGGCGGCAGTCGCTTCCGCGCCATGCTGATGGGCGATCCGCCGCGCAAACTGATCAAGCGCATGCTGCGCGCCACCGTGAAGCCGGGCGCGCCGGTGACTTACCTGGCGCATTACGCGATGAATTTGTCGACCGACGAGACTCGTAAAGCCTTCATGACCAAGGTCGCGGCCGGCATGGATTCATTCTGATGCGCGCGCTGGTCGTCTATTGCCACCCGGTACCGGAGAGCTTTTGCGCGGCCATCCGCGACACCGCCGTGGACGTGCTGAAGGCGAGGGGCTGGGAGGTGCGGTTGCTCGACCTCTATGCGGAAAAATTCGATCCGGTGATGGGGTGCGAGGAGCGTCGCAGCTACAATGATCAGGCGCCGGATGATCCGGCGCTGAAGCCGCATTTCGAGCATCTGAAATGGGCCGAGGCGATCCTCTTCATCTATCCGACCTGGTGGTATGGCCTGCCAGCGATGCTGAAGGGATGGCTCGACCGTGTCTGGGCGACGAATGTCGCCTTCAAGCTGCCAGGCGGCAAGGGGCGGATCACTTCGCTGATGACGCATGTCACCAAGGTCGGCGTCATCACCACCTGCGGCGCGCCGACCTGGTGGAGCGTCGTCGTCGGCCAGCCCGGCCGCAAGACCCTTTTGCGCGGCATGCGGGCGCTCTGCGCCAAACGCTGCCGGACGTTTTTCCTGGCGCATTATCTGATGGATGCCTCGACCCCGAAGAGCCGTGCGGCATTTCTGGCGAAAGTAAGGGCGAGGCTGGACCGGTTTTAAGGAATTAGCTTTCTTCTCCCCGTTCTACGGGGAGAAGATGGCGGCAGGCAGATGAGGGGCAGCGCGAACTTACGAGATGCTGGCGCCGCCCCTCATCCGCCCTTCGGGCACCTTCTCCCCGTGGAACGGGGAGAAGGAAAAGCCGCTACATCTTCACCCGTTCCGCCTTCGGGTCGTACATAGGCTTCAGCGAGGCTTCCACGGCAAAACGCTCGCCGGCTATCTCCACCTCGTAGCTCGAACCCAACACGTCCGCCTCGCTCTCGCCCTGGCACGGTACGTAGCCGAGGCCGATCGCGCCGCCGAGATGGTGGCCGTAATTGCCAGAGGTGATCGGGCCGACAATCCGGCCGTCGCGCAGGATCGCCTCATTGTGGAAGAGCAGGGGCTCAGGATCCCTCAAGCGGAACTGCACCAGCCGGCGGCTCAGTCCGGCTTCCTTCTTCTTCAGCACGGCATCGCGGCCGATGAAATCGGCCTTGGCCGTCTTCACGGCGAAGCCGAGGCCGGCCTCCAACACATTGTCCTCATCGGTGATGTCGTGGCCGAAATGGCGGAAGGCCTTTTCGATGCGGCAGGAATCCAGCGTATGCAGGCCGCATAGTTTCAGGCCGGTATCGGCGCCGGCTTCAGTGATCGCCTCGAAGACATGCGCCGCCTGTTCGGTCGAAACGTAGAGCTCCCAGCCGAGTTCGCCGACATAGGTGACGCGGTGGGCGCGGGCCAGCCCCATGCCGATCTCGATTTCCTGAAAGGTGCCGAACGGATTGGCCTCGTTGGAAAAGTCGTTCGGGCTGACCTTCTGGATCAGTTTTCGCGAGTCGGGCCCCATCACGCAGATGACGGCTTCAGCCGCGGTCACATCGGTGATGACGGCGAACTCGTCGGCGACGTGGCGTCTCAGCCAGGCAAGGTCGCGCTGCAACGTAGCGCCCGGCACGACGAGGAAATAGGCCGTCTCCGAAAGTCGCGTCACAGTGAGATCGCTCTCGATGCCGCCGCGCTGGTTGAGCATCTGGGTGTAGACAATCTTGCCCGGCGCGACATCCATGTCGTTGGCGCAGAGGCGCTGCAGGAAGGCGCATGCGTCGCGGCCCTCGACGCGGATCTTGCCGAAAGAGGTCATGTCGAACAGGCAGACGCCGTTGCGGACCGCCAGATGCTCCTCGCGCTGGTTGTCGAACCAGTTCTGCCGCTTCCAGGAATAGCGGTATTCGCGTTCCTGGCCCTCGCGGGCGAACCAGTTGGCGCGTTCCCAGCCGGCGACTTCGCCGAAGACGGCGCCGCGCGCCTTCAGATGCTCGTGCAGCGGCGAGCGGCGCACGCCGCGCGAGGTCGCCATCTGCCGATAGGGGAAATGGTCGGCATAGAGCAGGCCGAGCGTTTCAGAGACCCGCTCCTTGAGATAGCGGCGGTTCTTCTGGAACGGCTGAGCGCGGCGGATGTCGACCTCCCAGAGATCGAAGGGCGCCTCGCCATCGTCGATCCACTGCGCCAGCGCCATGCCGGCGCCGCCGGAAGAGACGATGCCGATCGAATTATAGCCGGTCGCCATCCAGTAGCCGGCAAGTTCCGGCGCCTCGCCGAGATAGTAGCGGTCGTCCGGCGTAAAGCTTTCGGGGCCGTTGAAAAAGGTGTGGATGCCGGCTGAGCCCAGCATCGGCATGCGGTTGACGCCCATTTCGAGGATCGGCTCGAAATGGTCCATGTCCTCGGGCAACTGGTCGAAGCAGAAATCCTCGCGGATGCCGTCCATGCCCCAGGGTTTTGCGACTGGCTCGAAGGCGCCGAGCATCATCTTGCCGGCGTCTTCCTTGTAATAAGCGCATTCGTCCGGCACGCGCAGCACCGGCAGGCGGGTCAACCCGGGGATCGGCTCGGTGACGAGATAGAAGTGTTCGCAGGCGTGCAGCGGGATGGTGACGCCGTTCTGGGCACCGAGTTCGCGCGCCCACATGCCGGCGCAGTTGACGACGATGCCGGTCCCGATCGTGCCTTGCTCGTCGCCCTGTGCCCAGGAGACGCCGGAAACGCGACCGTTCCTGGTATGCACCTTAGTGACCTTGACGTTCTCGATGATCGCCGCGCCGCGCTGGCGGGCGCCCTTGGCCAACGCCATGGCGATGTTGGCCGGGTCGCACTGGCCGTCGAGCGGCAGATGCACGGCGCCGACCACGTCCGAGACGTTGAGATGCGGGTACATTTCTTTGACTTCGCGGGGCGAAATCTCGCGCACGTCGACATCGAAGGCGCGGGCCAAAGATGCCTGCCGGTAGATCTCGTGCTTGCGCTCCTCGGTCAGCGCGACGGTGATCGAGCCGACCTGGCGCATGCCGGTGCCGACCTCTGTCTCGGCTTCGAGCTTGACGTAGAGGTCGGCCGAATATTTGGCCAGCCGCGTCATATTCTGCGAGCCGCGCAACTGGCCGATGAGACCGGCCGCATGCCAGGTCGTGCCCGAGGTGAGTTGCTTGCGCTCGAGCAGAACGATGTCGGTCCAGCCGAGCTTGGCGAGGTGATAGGCGACCGAACAGCCGGAGACGCCGCCGCCGATGATCACGGCGCGGGCCTTTGTTGGGATCGTCTTGGTCATGCGGCCTCGCGGCGATAGTTGGAAGCGAAGCGGCGCACGCGCAGCGCTGCTTCCTTGAGAATGGGTTCAGGCTGGCAGAGGCTGATGCGGATATGGCCGGCGGCGGCCTCGCCGAAGCTCGATCCGGGCATGACGCCGACCTTTTCCTTGTCGAGTAGCGCCCAGGCGAATTTCTCGTCGTCGGGCTCGACGGCGGAGACATCGAGCATGATGTACATGCCGCCCTCCGAGCCGCGCACGGTGACCTCGTTGGCGCCTCGTATGGCGTCGAGAAAGATGGTGCGGCGGGCCGCGTAGCGCTCGGCGATCTCCTTGACGCCATAGTGGTTCTCAAGCGCCTCCGCGCAGGCGATCGATATGAAGGCCGGCAGGCCGTAGGTCGTCACCAGGTTGAGATCGGTCATCAGCGCGATCATCGCCTTCGGGCCGGTCAGCCAGCCCATGCGCCATCCGGTCATGCCGTGGCTTTTCGACATCGAGTTGATGACCAGCGTGCGCTCGGCCATGCCGGGCAGCGAGCGCGGCGAGATATGCTCGCCGCCGCCAAGCGTCCAGTAGACTTCGTCGCACAGCAGCCAGAGATCGTGTTCCTTGCAGATCGCGGCCAGCTGTTCGAGCCGCTCGCGCGAATAGACCGCGCCCGTCGGGTTGTTCGGCGTGTTGATCAGGATGGCGCGCGTGTTGGGCTTCAGCGCCGCGTGGATCATGTCCGCGCGGGGTTGAAACCCGTCCTTGGCTGGAGTTTCGACCACGGTGAAGCTGGCGCCGGCGGCGCTGAAGGTGTTCGGGTAAGTGGCGTAGTAGGGCGCGACGACGATAGCGTGGTCGCCCGCGTCGAGCACGCCTTGCACGGCGGCGTAAAGCGCTGCCTGGCCGCCGGGCGTGGCGATCACTTCCTCAGGCTCGGTCAGGATGCCGCTGCAAGCGGTGGCGGCCGCCGCCATCGCTTTGCGCAGACGCGGCAGGCCGGGAAGCGGCGTGTAATGATGGTTGCTGCCGCGAACGGCATTGACGCAGGCTTCGATCGTCTCCGAGGGCGTGTCGAAGTCATGATCTCCGACCGAGAGCATGATGATGTCCTCGCCGGCCTGTTTGCGCGCCCAGGCGGCCGAGTGAACTTCCCAGCCATCCTTGCCTGAAGGCACGATGCCGGTGATGCGCTTTGATGGTCTGGGCATCAGGACACTCCCGAAATCTGGTGGCCGGCCTGCACGAGCCGGTCGCGCAGGGCTGCGATATGGGCTGGTCCGACCTCGCAGCAGCCGCCGACGATTTGCGCGCCGCCGTCGACCCAGCCGATGGCCTGGTCGGCATAGGCCTTCGGATCGAGATCGTGGCGGGCGTGCAGCACGTCGACCGTGCCGCCATGCTCGAGCGCTTCGACCGAGGTGAAGCCGTTGGCATAGGCGCCGACCGGGCCGCCGAGGCCGATGAGTTCGGGCAAGGCAGCGGTGATGGCTTCGGGCCGGCAACAGTTGAGCAGCCGAGCCGCGACCGTCAGGCCGTCGAGCGCACTGGCCGCTTCGGCTACGGTTTCGCCGCTGCGCAGGCGCGGCGCACCGTGGTCGGCGAGCGTCCAGGACACCCAAACCGGCTTGCCGCTTTCCGAGGCCGCGGTGACCGCCGCGTGCGCTTCTTCTGTGGAAGCCATTGTCTCGCACAGGAACAGATCGACGCCCTCGGCCTGCTCGGCGACGATGCGGCGATAGATGTCGAGCGTCTCTTCGAACGAGATGGTCAGCGCCGGCGCGTAGCTGCCGAACAACGGCGACAGGCAGCCGGCGATAGCCACGTCGCCGGCTTCGTCTCGCGCTTGTCTCGCCAGTTCGATGCCGCGCTTCTGCAGCGGTTTGAACAGGTCTTCCGCGCCCTCGCGCGCAAGGCGCTCCGGGGTTGCCGAATAGGTGTTGATGGTGATGACGCGGGCCCCGGCGCGGATGAATTCGGCATGCAGGTCGCGCACCAGGTCGGGCTCGTCGATCAGTACCCTGGCCGACCATAGCGGCGTCGGTTCGGAACTGCTGCGCCGGACCAGTTCCTGGCCCATGCCGCCGTCAGTGAGGATGATAGACGTCATGCCCGCAACCTCTCGTTCTTCGGATCCCAGAGCGGCTCGTCGTTCTGCACGACAGCCTTGAATCGGTCGCCGAAGATTTCAACTTCGACCGCCGTGCCCGGTTCGGTCAGATCGGTGCGCAACGTGCCGAGCGCGATCGATTTCTCGACCCGGTGGCCCCAGCCGCCGGACGTCGTCTCGCCGACGATCTTGCCGTCATGCCAGAGCGTCGACATGTAAGGCGCATCGCAATCGCCCGGGTTCTCGACGACCAAGGTGACGAATCGCTTCTTCACACCTTGCTGCTTTTCGTTCTGCAGTGCGGCCTTGCCGCGGAACTCCGGTTTTTCCCATTTCACGAAGCGCTCCAATCCGCCCTGCAGGATCGAATAGTCGGTGCTCAGGTCGCCTTTCCAGGTGCGGTAGCCTTTCTCGAGCCTGAGCGAATCCAGCGCGTACATGCCGAACGGCTTCAGGCCGTGCTTCTGGCCGGCTGCCCAGACCGCATCGAAGACCGTGGCGGTGTCGGCGATCTTGGTGTGGACTTCCCAGCCGAGCTCGCCGGCGAAGGACACGCGCACCAGCTTTGCCCAGCGCCCGGCGATCGTCGTTTCCTGATGTGTGAGCCAAGGCAAGGTGAGGTCGGCATCGCAGACCTCGGCGAGGATTTTCCGCGCGTTGGGGCCGGCGAGGATCTGCGTTGAGTATTCCTCGGTTCGGTCGGTCAGGGTGAAGGCAGCGTCTTTCGGCATGTGCGACTTCAGCCATTCGAAATCGTGCCATTGCGCCACTGCCGCGGTGATCAGCGTCATCTGGTCCTCGCCATGGCGTACCACCGACATCTCGGTGACGATGCGGCCCTTGTCGTCGGCGAAATAGACCAGCCCGATGCGGCCGGGCTTCGGCACCAGGCCGGTGACCTGCAGCGCCAGCCAGTCGGCGGCGCCCGGACCTTCGAGGTTGAAGCGCGAGAAGCCGGGCAGGTCGAGGATCCCCGCGGCGTCGCGTACGGCGAGGCATTCCTCGCGCACGCTGCGCTGCCAAGGCCCGTCGCGGCGGAATGTCAGCGTTGATTCCTCCGACGTATCGTCGCCGGGCTTCGCATACCAGGTGGCGCGCTCCCAGCCGTTGTAAGCGTCGAACTGGCCGCCGAGCGCCTTGATGCGGTCATGCAGCGGCGACAGCTTGCGGTCGCGCCCCTCCGGCCAGGCATGACGTGGAAACTGGATGGCGTATTCGTTGCCGTAGATCTCCAGGCCCTTGGCGACGCAATAGTCGGGCGCGGCGGCAAAGGACGTGAAGCGGCGGGGGTCGCAGGACCACATGTCCCATTCGGTCTGGCCCTCGGTGATCCACTCCGCCAGCACCTTGCCGGCGCCGCCGCCTTGCGCGATGCCGAAGGTGAAGACGCAGGCCTCGAAGGCGTTCGGCACGCCCGGCATCGGCCCGATCAGCGGATTGCCGTCCGGCGCATAGGGGATCGGTCCGTTGATGACCTTGGAAAGGCCGGCGGTGCCGAGGATCGGCACGCGCGCGACGGCGTCGGCGAGATAGTGCTCGAGGCGGTCGAGATCGTCGGGGAAGAGCTGGAAGGAAAAATCATCCGGCATTGGATCGTTGTGGCTCGCCCAATGCGCGCGGCAATTGCGCTCATAGGGGCCGAGATTCATGCCGCTCTTTTCCTGGCGCAGATAGTAGGAGGTGTCGACATCGCGCAGCAGCGGCAGTTTTTTCCCCTGTTCCTTCGACCAGGCGGCGAGTTCGGGAATTTCCTCGAACAGAATGTACTGATGGCTCATCACCATCATCGGCACGTCGCGGCCGAACATCTTGCCGACTTCCGCAGCACGGTAGCCGGCGGCATTGACGACGATTTCGCAGCGGATCTCGCCTTGCGGTGTCTCGACCACCCATTCATCGTTCTCGCGGCGCACGCCGGTGACCGGGCAGAAGCGGATGATTTTCGCGCCCATGTCGCGCGCGCCTTTGGCGAGCGCCTGGGTCAACTGGGCCGGGTCGATGTCGCCGTCGCTCGGGTCGTAGAGCGCGCCTTTCAGCTCATGCGTCTCGATGAAGGGATAGCGGCGTTTGATCTCGTCGACGCCGACCACATCGATGTCCATGCCCTGGTAGCGGCCCATGCCCTTGGCGCGCTGGAACTCCTGCATGCGCTCGTTGCTGTGAGCAAGTCTGAGCGAGCCGGTGACATGGTAGTTCATCGGATAGTCGACGGCGTCGGCAAGGCCCCGGTAAAGCTCGGTCGAATAGCGCTGCATGTTCATCAGCGACCAGGACGAGGAGAAGGTCGGCACGTTGCCGGCGGCATGCCAGGTCGAGCCGGAGGTCAGCTCGTTCTTTTCAAGCAGCACGCAGTCGGTCCAGCCCGCTTTACAGAGGTGATATAGCGATGAAGCGCCGACGACACCGCCCCCGATGATCACCACGCGTGCCGTGGTCGGCAAACCGGCCATTTTTATCCTCCCAAACTTAACCTAATAAACAGGCGGCGAAACCACCCAGATCAC
Source organism: Mesorhizobium sp. RCC_202 (assembly GCF_041355295.1). NCBI lineage: Bacteria > Pseudomonadati > Pseudomonadota > Alphaproteobacteria > Hyphomicrobiales > Phyllobacteriaceae > Mesorhizobium > Mesorhizobium sp. RCC_202. The sequence continues at coordinate 95,009 of NZ_JBFUPO010000017.1, read as the reverse complement.
GACCACCGGTTCGGTCCCCGGATTGCGCCAGCGATAAGGCTTGCGCTCGAAGCGAAACGAGTCGCCTTCGCTGAGACGATGCCAGACGCCGGCGATCTCGATGTCGAACTGGCCCGAAGCGATGTAACCTGCCTCCTCGGTCGGCCGCAGCGATGCCGTCTTCATCTCCGCGCCGGGCGCGAACACCGAGCGCACCATCTCGAAACTACCGCCGAGATCGGGCGACAGAAGCTCTTCCACCAGGCCGGATTCACTTGTGCCAAGCACGCGCCGGCGGCCGGCGCGCACGATGACGCCGCGCTCCTGTTCGTCCGGCACGTCATGGCTGAAAAACAGGCTGATCGGAACGCCGAAGAGGTCGGCGAAGGCGCGCAGATCGCCGAGCGAAGGAACCGAAAGACCGCGCTCAACCTGGCTGACCCAGCCGACGGAGCGGCCAAGCTTGAGGGCGATTTCCGAAAGCGTGAGCCCGCGCGCCTTGCGCAGCGCGCGGATGTCGCCGGCAAGCAGCCGGTCGCCATTGTCCTGCTCCGTTCTGGCGGCGGTCGGGGTCAATCGCATCGTGAAAAAATCCGAATAAATTTCATGAGAGGGCAGGCTTGTGAAAAAATCAAGAGGATTTTCATAGGCCACAAGATTTGCTTGCGCGATTCCGCCTGTTGATGCAAAGGCTCGCGCACGAGCGGCGAGTGGGGCGTCCGGTCGGGACCAGGTTTGAGATTTGAGTCTGCGCATGGTCCTTCGGGCAACCGGTCTCCGGTTCCGGGCATGCGCAAAAGGACGGCCCATGCTGGAAAACAACAGCCGGATAGCCAAGGATGCGGCCATCGTCGACGAGGCGATCCTGTCGCGCCGTTCGGTGCGCGCCTTCCTGTCCGATATGGTCGACGAGGACACGATCCGCGCCATACTGGCGGTCGCCGCGCGCGCGCCCTCGGGCACCAACATGCAGCCCTGGCGGGTCTATGTGACCAAAGGCGAGATCAAGCAGCAGATCAGCGACGCCATCCTCAATTCCGGCATCCGCGCCGAGAAGGCCGATTGGGACGAATACCGCTACTACCCGACCCAATTCTTCGAGCCTTATCTGACGCGCCGTCGTGCCAACGGTTTCGGGCTCTATGGCGCGCTCGGCATCGGCCGCCGCGAGGTCGACAAGATGCGCGCCCAGCACGACCGTAACTTCGTCTTCTTCGACGCGCCGGTCGGCATGATATTTACCATCGACCGGCGATTGAACCAGGGCTCGTGGATCGACTACGGCATGTTTCTGCAAAACATCATGGTGGCGGCGCGGGGCAGGGGCCTGCACACCTGTCCGCAGGCTGCTTTCGCGCCCTATCACCGGCAAATAAGGCCGGTGCTCAACATTCCCGACGAAGAGATCGTCGTCTGCGGCATGGCGCTGGGTTATGAGGACACGTCCAAACCCGAGAATGAATTCCGCACCGACCGCGCGCCGCTCGAGGACTGGGTGACGTTCTCGGAATAGAGTCGCCGAAATCTACTGCGATGAAGTTAGTCGGTGTTCATATGCGCCCCATGGCCGCTGACATGGGCGCCGTCCTGCGGGGTCAGCCGCAGATAGGCCGATAGCGCGCAGAGCGTGATCAGGCCCTCGACCACGAACAGGATGCGATAGTCGTTGACGCTGGCCTGGCCGCCGCCGGCCAGCAGCGACAGCAAGGCCGCCGCCAGGCCGACGCTGACCGCCACCGCCAGCTGCCAAAGAATGTAATAGAGCGCGCTGAAGCGGGCGAGCTGCTCCGGCGCGATATCCGAGTAAGCGAGATTGCCGGTCGAGGCCCATTGCGCCGAGCGGAAGACGCCGAAGGCGAAGATATAGGCGAGCACGGTCCAGGTCGGCAGGTTCTCGTGCATCAGGGCAAAGCCGGCGACCAGCAAGGCGACGATCGGCGTGTTGGTGACCAGAACGCGCTTGAAGCCGAAGCGGTTCAGAAGGCGGGGCATGAAGACGCGCATCATCAAGGACCCGATCGCGGCGACGAAGGTCAGCGATCCGGCCTGCACGGCGCTCATGCCGAAGCCGAGCTGGAACATCAGCGGCAACAGGAAGACGACCGAGCTCAAGCCGATCGTGTCGAGGCCGCCGCCGGTGAGGAAGCTGATGCGGAAAGTGCGGATGCGCAGCAGATTGAGATCGAGCAGCGGGTTGCGGGCACGCAGGCAATAGAAGGCGGCCACAGTGAGAATGGCGATCGCCAGGCCGAGTTCAAGACCGATGACGCTGGAGGCTGCGTCCTTCGCGGCCAGCGAGTCCATGCCGAAGACCAGCAGCCCCATGCCGCAGCCCACAAGCAGGAAGCCGGGGAAATCGAAACGCGTTCGCACCGGCTTGGTGGTGGTGGGAAATAACGACGCGGCAAGCAGCGCCGCAGTCAGCGCGATCGGGATGTTGATATAGAAGATCCACCGCCAGGAGACGTAAGTGGTGAGCGCGCCGCCGACCAGTGGCCCCACAAGCGGTCCAGACTGACCGGCGAGCGAGATGTACATGTTGATCTTCAGCGTGCGGTCGCGCGGGAAGCTGGACAGGATGACGACCTGGCCAAGCGTACCCATCAGCGCCCCGCCGCAGCCCTGCAGGGCGCGCGAGCCGACCAGCATCCAGATGTTTTCCGAAAGGCCGCACAAAGCTGACGAGCCGGCGAACACCAAGAGCGCAAAGCAGTAGACGTTGCGCAGGCCGAAACGGTCTGCCATCCAGCCGCCGAGCGGCATGGTGACGATGAGGCTGGCGACATAGACGGTGATCAGCAGACCGAGCTGGCTCGGCGGGCGGTCGAGGCTCTCACCGATGCCGGGCAACGCCGTGACTATGACGTTCTGGTCGAGGCTGGTCATGAACACGCCGCAAGCGACGGTCGCCGGCAACAGCATCGACGGGCCGTCCGCTGGAGCAAAGCGGGTCGTGGCCGTCGCCGAAGTCTCTAAAGTCATGGGAGAATAAAGTCGAATTCGTTGCCTGAACGGACGCTTGCCGTGGCAAACGCCGGTGATTCCTTATCTATCGTCCCTGCTGGCCCAACCCTCAAGCAGCAGTTGTAGTCGTCAATAGTGCCAGATGCCGACTGGACCAAAGGTGCGGTGATATTCAGGTGAGGCCTGCCTGCAAATGACGGTTCCCTGCGCTTCCGGTGCTCACGTACTTCAAGTACGCTCCGCTCCGGTTCTCGGAAACCGCCATTTTCGGCTCGGCCTGACCTGAATCTCAACACACCTTAAATGCTCTACTGGACCTCGTACCCGACTTCCTCGCTGGCGTGGCATAAGGCCTTCCAGAACGAGCGTGCGAAGGAGCGGAACACATAGATGTCGAACTGATCGGCGCCGGTGCGCTGGATCTGAGCGAAGATGTCGTGATGATTGGTCGAGCGGCCGGCGCCCAGCGGAAAGGCCGGCAGGGCGAAGTCGATGGCGAAGAATTTCGCCATGATCCATTCGGCCTTCGGTCCGGCGATGCGGATCGCGGTGCGTCCGTGCGACAGATCGGTCAGCGTGCCGATGGCCGGCGTGATGACGCCGGCAAAGGCTTGAGCCAGTCCCTCGGCATCGTCGACGACGGTGAACTTGCCAGGCGCGAAGCCAAAGACCGATTTCGTGCCGTTGATGACGCCCCCACCGGCGCCATCGGGCAAAGGAAGACCGGTGACCTTGCGGATGGCGTCGATCAGCTGCTTTTCCTCGCCTGCCCAGGCAGCGAGCTGCAGGATGGAGCCCGGCCGTGTCTCCGACAGGATGACATCGACGCCGTGCTCGAAATTGCCGTGCGAGCCCGGATGATATTCCGGCTCCAGCGGCGACAGGCGCTCCGGTAATTGGCGTTCGGGCGACTGGTGGTCAGCCATGCATGCGGCTCCCGTCCGGATCGTAGAAATGGTTGGAGACGATTTCGATCGGCCCAAACCGGTTGCGCAGCGGGTCGGAGACGAAAGCGCGGGTGCCATGCCTTGCCTTGCCGCCCTTGACCAGCGCCAACGCGATGTATTTGCCGAGCGCCGGCGAATAGCAGCAGGCGGTGATGTGGCCGAGCGAACCGTGCGGATTGGCCTCGTCCAGCTCTTCGACGATGTGGCCGCCGCCGTTGAGCGGGCGGTTGTCGAGCGCGATCAGGCCGACGAGCTGCAGCCGGTCGGACGCGATCAGGCCCTCGCGGTCCATCATGGCCGAGCCGATGAAGGGCTTCTTCTTCGACAGCATCCAGTCGAGATGCAGGTCGCGCGCCGTGGTGCGGCCGTCGATCTCGGCGCCGGTGACATGGCCCTTCTCGATGCGCATCGTGCCCAGAGCCTCGAGCCCGTAGGTGACGAGGCCGAACGGCTTGCCGGCCTCGATCAACGCTTCCCAGACATGTGTGCCGTAGCCGGCGCCGGAATAGACCTCGAAAGCCATTTCGCCGGAGAAGGAGAGGCGGCAGATCATCACCGGGACGCCTGCGATCTCGCCATAGACGATGCCCATGAAGGGCAAGGTTGCGTTGTCGACCGCCGTGCCTTTGACGCAGGCCGCAAGAATGGCCCGCGCGTTCGGTCCGCCGATCGCCGCGCCCGCCCATTCGTCGGTGACGGAAGTGACGGTGACCTTCAGCTCCGGCCAGATGACGTCGAGGAAATACTCCAGATGCTGCATCACCTTGCCGGCGTTCGCCGTGGTGGTGGTCATCAGGAAGTCCTGCTCGCCGAGCCGCCAGGTGGTGCCGTCGTCGAAGGCAAGGCCGTCCTCGCGCAGCATCAGGCCGTAGCGCGCCTTGCCGAGGGCCAGAGTTGAAAACATGTTGGTGTAGACCCGGTCGAGAAGTTCGGCGGCGTCGGGCCCTTGCACGGCGATCTTGCCCAGTGTCGAGACATCGACGATGCCGGCGCTGTCGCGGGTCGCCTTGGCTTCGCGCACATAGGCCTGCTCGACGGTCTCGCCGGCATGGCCGTAGATCATCGGCCGGTACCAGAGGCCGGCCGAGTACATGGTCGCGCCATTGGCGAGGTGCCAGTCATGCATCGGCGTCAAACGCTCAGGCTTCAGGTCGCCAAAGCGCTCGGCGGCCAGCGAGCCGATCGAGACCGCCGTATAGGGCGGGCGGAAGCGGGTCTTGCCGACTTCCGGGATCGGCTTGCCGAGCGCCTCGGCCATGATGGCGAGGCCCGGCACGTTGGAGTTCTTGCCCTGGTCGGTCGCCATGCCGAGCGTGGTGTAGCGCTTCAGATGCTCGACCGAGACGAAGCCCTCGCGATGCGCGAGCCGCACGTCCTCGGCGGTCACGTCATGCTGGAAATCGACGAAGCTCTTGCCCTTGGCTTTGATCTCGAACACGGGCGCCGGATCGGGATCGCCGGGTGCTGCCTCGACAACCGGCAGGAGAGCGGAGGAAGCCGCTCCGCCCGCGGCCTGAAGACCGGCGGCGCGGCCTTCCGCAATCGCCTCAGTGGTCGAGAAACTGCCGGTAAAGGCGCCGGCGCCAATCCAATGTTGCGTCGGCTTTGGCGGCAGGAAAGCTTGTCTCGCCGGATCCCACTCGGCTTTGGCGCCGGCCTGGCTGGCGAGGTGGATGGTCGGCGACCAGCCGCCAGACATCAACAGGCAGTCGGCGTGGATACTGCGTTCGTCGCCGCTCAGTGCCCCGCTCACGGCGTCGAAGCGCTGCACTTTCAGGCCAGAGAGCGCCTTGCCGCCTTCGGTGGCGATCACCGCATGGCCGGTGAGCAGCTCGGCTTCCGCCTCGCTCGCCAGCCTGCGCATGTCGCCGGTCACGTCGCTGCGGACATCGACAATGGCAACCACCGCCGCCCCCGCTTTCTTCAAGGCAACGGCGGAGCGGTAGGCGCTGTCATTGTTGGTGAGGAGCGCGATGCGCTGCCCCGGCAGCACCCCATATTCAACGGCGTAGCGCTCGGCAGCATGCGCCAGCATGACGCCCGGACGGTCGTTGCCCGGAAACACCAGCGGACGTTCGAACGAGCCGGTGGCGAGAACGATCGTGCCGGCGCGGATGGCCCAATAGCGCTGGCGCGGCTCGCCCTTGTTGGCCACTTCCTTGTGGTCTGTCACGCGTTCCAGGGCGGCCAGCGTGTTGCCGTCGTAATAGCCCCACACCGTCGTGCGCGGCAAAAGCCGCACATTGTCGTTGCCTTCGAGCTGACCAACCATGCGTTGGGCCCAGTCGGCGGCAGGTAAGCCGTCGATGGTTTCGCCCGACCAGTTGGCGGAACCGCCGAAATGAGCCTCGAGATCGGCCAGGATGACGCGCGCGCCCTGGTCGGCGGCGGCCTTGGCCGCCATCAGTCCGGCCGGGCCGGAGCCGACGACCAGCACGTCGCAAAAGGCGTTCATGCGTTCGTAGCGCGCCGGATCCGGCGCCGTGCCGGCCTTGCCGAGACCGGCGGCGCGGCGGATGAAATGCTCGCAAAACATCCAGAAGCGCGTGCCTTTGAGCGGACCGAATACCGGTCCCATGAAGGTCTTGTAGTAGAAGCCGGCCGACAGGATCTTGCCGCCGAGCTGGTTGACGGCGTTGATATCCCAGGCAAGCGAGGGCATGCGGTTCTGGCTGACGGCGACCAGCCCGTCATAGATCTCGACCATGGTGGCCGCGACATTGGGCTCGCGCACTTCGCCGCGCAGCACCGTCACCAGCGCGTTCGGCTCCTCGACGCCGGCGGCGAGCAGGCCGCGCGGACGGTGGTATTTGAACGAGCGGCCGAAGAGCGTCACGCCGTTGGCAAGCAACGCCGAGGCGAGCGTATCGCCGGCATGGCCCGTATAAGCAGCGCCGTCGAAGGTGAAGCGGATTGTGCGCAGCCTGTCGATGCGGCCGCCGGTCTCGGTCCGGCGCGGGCTCACGACCGGACCCCCGCTTTATGGCCAGCGGATTTGTGTCCGCCACGGGCGAATTCGGTGCTCAGGATCTCATGTGTGACGGTGTTGCGCACGACGCGCAAATGCGCGCGGCAGCCGCCGGAATGCTGCCAGATCTCGTTGTGCTCGCCGGCCGGGTTCAGCCGGTCGTAGACATAGGCGTTCCAGGCGTCGAGGTTCTGCGAGGCCGGCTGCGGCCGCTCGCGGTTGCCGTCGCCCTGGTAGGTGAACTCGATAACGTCGCGCGGGCCGCAATAGGGACAAGTGATCAGCATTTCTTTGAATCTTTTTGTTCAACCATATTCTCTTCCAAAAACCGGCTTCCACTTTTTGGGATCATGGTCCTAATGCAGCCGCGGATTCGCGCCCTGGCCTTTGTCGTCGATGACGAGGCCGCGGTAGAAACGGTCGAGCGTGAAGGGCGCGTTGAATTCGTGCGGCTCGTCCTTGGCGATGGTATGGGCGAAGCACCAGCCAGAGGCAGGCGTCGCCTTGAAGCCGCCGTAGCACCAGCCGCAATTGAGATACATGCCAGGCAGCGGCCCCGCGGTGATGATCGGCGAGCCGTCCATGGTCATGTCGCAGACGCCGCCCCAGGAGCGCAGCATGCGCACCCGGGCGAGGCCCGGAAACAGCGCCAGCATCTCGCTCATCACCTCGTCGACGACGGGCAGGCTGCCGCGCTGGGCGTAGCTGTTGTAGCCGTCGAGGTCGCCGCCATAGACGAGGCCGCCCTTGTCGGACTGGGAGATGTAGAAATGGCCCATGCCGAAAGTCAGCACGGTGTCAATGACCGGCTTCAGCGATTCGGAGACGAAAGCCTGCAGCACATGGCTTTCGATCGGCATGTGGGAAATGCCGGCAAGCTGCATGACGCGTCCGGTGCTGCCGGCAACGGCAAGCGCCACCTTCTTGGCGCGGATCTCGCCGCGCGTCGTCGTCACGCCGGTGATCTGGCCGCCGTCGCGCAGGAAGCCGGTGACTTCGCAATTCTCGATGATGTCGACGCCGCGCCGGTCGGCGCCGCGCGCATAGCCCCAGGCGACGGCGTCGTGGCGGGCGGTGCCGGCCCGCGGCTGCATCAGGCCGCCAAGCACGGGAAAGCGCGCGGAACCGGAGAGGTCCAGCGCCGGCACCAGCCGCTTGATCTGGTCAAGGCTCATCAGCTCGGCGTCGACGCCGAGATGGCGCATGGCGTTGCCACGCCGGGCGTAGTCATCAAGCTGGGCGGGCGTGTGCGCGAGGTTGAGGCAGCCGCGTTGCGAGAACATGACGTTGTAGTTGAGCTCGTGCGAGAGGTTCTCCCACAGCTTCATCGAATGCTCGTAGAAACGGGTATTTTCCGGCAGAAGATAGTTGGAGCGCACGGCCGTCGTGTTGCGGCCGACATTGCCGGAGCCTAGCCAGCCTTTTTCCAGCACCGCGACATTGGTGATGCCGTGTTCCTTGGCGAGATAATAGGCGGTCGAGAGGCCATGTCCGCCGCCGCCAATGACGATCACGTCGTAGGAGGCCTTGGGGTCCGGCTTGCGCCAGGCGGGCTTCCAGTCCTTGTTGCCGGACAGCGCGTTCTTGAGCAGCGAAAAGGCTGAATACTCCGCCATTCTTCTTGTCGTCCTTATCATGCGAGGCGGCACACTATAGAGCGGCCTGTAAGCGCAAAGCCAGGATTGCGCCATGGCTTTTCGACAGGCCGACTCCGGTCCCGATGCCCGTCGTGAACGGGAACGGCTTGCCGCGTGGTATGGCGGTCTTTATCAAGGGCTGAATTTTCGAAGGCTTTCCGGTCGCGAGTCGCCAATAAAATCATGTTCTTTCGACTGCTACGCCCGATCCTGGTCCTGCTCGTCGCCGCATTGGCGCAGCCGTCGTTCGACGCCTTGGCGCAGGCGATCGGCCATGGGTCGAGCCAACTCATCGCCGATCAGACCAAGGTCATTCAGGACCTGACGACCAGGACCGATGGCCTGGAGAAGAAACTGAACGATCCTGGCCAGGACGATGCCGGCCTCGTCGATATCCGCCTGCAGATGGAGGACATTTCGCGGGCGGCGCTCAACAGCGCGCTGGCGTTCCGGCAGCGGCTCACCGATATCAACAACCGCATCGAAGTGCTTGGTCCGGCGCCGGCGCAAGGACAGCCGCCGGAGCCGGAGATCGTCAGCAGCGAGCGTAGCGCGCTTACCTCCGAGAAGGCTCAGATCAACGCGGTTGTCGCCAGCGCACAGAATCTTTCGATCCGCGTCAATGGACTGATCGACAAGATCGCGACGATGCGCAGCGCGCTTTTTCGTAATGTCATCACCAAGCAATACGAGCTGACGGATGCACTGAGCCCGCAAGCCTTTTCGGACGCCCACGACCAGTTCAGCGGTCTCTACAAGGCGGTCAGTTCCTGGCTGAGCTTCGCTTTCAAATTCAAGTTCCAGGCAGTCCTTGTCGCAACGCTGATGGCATTGGCACTGGCCGCCGTTCTCTTGATCGGCGGCAGACGGTTCTTCGGCCGTATTTTCGAGGCAGACCCCAGCATTGAGGAGCCGTCCTACCTCAGCCGGCTTTCGGTGGCATTCTGGTCGACGCTGCTGCCCACCGTGGCGCTAGGCGCCTTCTTCGCTTCCGCTGTCTTCTTCTTCAATTATTACAATGTCTTGCGCGGCGATATCGGCACATTCCTCAACGCGCTGCTTACCGTCATCGCGATGGTCTTCTGCGTCAACAGGCTGACCAATGCGGCGCTGGAGCCTCGCTTGCCGAACTGGCGGCTCATTCCGGTCGCAACCGGCCCGGCGCGCTGGCTGGCTGGATTGACCACCGCCATGGCCATCGTCCTGGGGCTCAACTATTTCTTTTCGGTCGTCAACGAAAAGATGGGCTCGCCGCTCTCGTTGACGATCGCCAGGGGGTTCGTCGCCACCATCATCATCGGCGTCATCCTGATCCTGATGAGCTTGATCAGGCCTTTCAGGGCGAAGGATGGTTCATGGCGGCCGTGGCCGGCGTGGCTTCGTTTCCTTGCCATAGGGCTTGGGCTGTTCACCATTGCCGCAGCGTTGCTCGGCTATATCGGTCTGGCGCTTTTCGTCTCATTCCAGGTGGTGGTTACCGGCACCATCCTGATCACCGCCTACATCGGCTTCCTGTCGGCGCGGGCGATCGGCGAGGAGGGCGGCTTCGCCGACACGTCGGCAGGGCGCTGGCTTTCCGCCAATTCCAGCTACGAGGACACCGCGCTCGACCAGCTTGGCCTGGTCGTAAGCATCGCCATCAACGTGATGATCGTGCTGGTGTTCCTGCCGTTGATCCTGCTGATGTGGGGGTTCCAGCCCGGCGATATCGAGGCGTGGGCCTACAAGCTTGCCACCGGCGTCCAGGTCGGCTCGGTGACGATCTCCTTCCTCGGCATTCTCACCGGCATCGTCGTCTTCATCATCGGCTATTTCCTGACACGCTGGTTCCAGGGCTGGCTCGACGGCTCGGTGATGGCGCGCGGCAAGGTCGATGCCGGCGTGCGCAATTCGATCCGGCTGGGGGTAGGTTACGCCGGCGTCGCGCTCGCGGGGCTGGTTGGCATTTCGGCCGCGGGCATCGACCTCTCCAACCTTGCGCTGGTTGCCGGCGCGCTGTCGCTTGGTATTGGTTTTGGCTTGCAGAATGTGGTCTCGAATTTCGTTTCGGGTCTCATCCTGCTCGCCGAGCGGCCGTTCAAGGTCGGCGACTGGATCGTCGCCGGCGACACCAGCGGCACGGTGAAGAAGATCAGCGTGCGCGCCACCGAGATCGAGACATTCCAGCGCCAGTCGGTGATCCTGCCCAATTCGAACCTCATCAACAATGCGGTCGGCAACTGGACGCATCGCAACAAGCTCGGCCGTGTCGATATCAAGGTCGGTGTTGCCTATGGCACCGACATCAAACGCGTCCATGCGATCCTCTCCAACATCGCGCGCGCCCATCCGATGGTGCTGAAGAATCCCGAGCCCTTCGTGCTGTTCGCCAATTTTGGCGCCGCCGCGCTCGAATTCGAGATCCGCGTGTTCGTGGCCGACATCATGAACGGCAGCATCGTCCAGAACGACATCCGTTTCGCCATCTTCGATATTTTCGAGGACGAGCACATCGAGATACCATCGACGCCGCGCGCCGTCATCGAGACCAAGAAACACGAGGCCTGGCCGATCGACGACGACAAGATCGAGGCCGAATTTGCCGAACGCCAGCGACTTGAGGCGGAGGCTGCGGCTGAAGCTGCCCGGCTTGCCAAGCTGAAACGCAAAGGCCGCAAGCCAGATCCGAGCTAGGCGCTACCACTCGCTTGCTGAAGCGGTGGAACTAAAGCGGATAGAGCCGCCGAAAGCTCCGTCTTGCCCTTTCTGATCTCGCCGACGCCTTGCTCGGCATCGATGCGGCCGGCGTTGTGGGCATCGAACAGGTCGGCGACAAGCTGCGCGTAGCTTGTGCTCATGCCGCCTGCGGTCAAAATCGCGACCCAATCCTGTCTTGGCATCTCGCGGGCGACGATTTCGCGGCCGACGATCGCGCTCAACGCCTGGGCTACGTCGGACGCGCTGCAACGCCGAGGTCCCTCGGCATGGACGATCCGTGGCGCCTTGCCGGCGTCCGCCATGAGCAGATCGGCGGCGATCAGCCCGACATCGCCCGCCGAGACGGTCGGGAACGACTTGGAGAGAGGATGATGCAGGGTGCCGAGGACGCCGGTCTGCAGCGCCCGGCCGGTGCTGCGGCCCCAATTCTGCATGTGCTCGGCCGAGCGCAGCAAGGTCAGCGACGCCGGCAGCGTCCGCAGTTGCGCTTCGAGATGGTGGAAGGTGAGCGTAATGCCGGTGCCGGTCGGTAGCTGAGCGCCGTAGTCGGAGATCGCCAGGACATGGGCCGGTTGGCTTTGCGCGAGCGCTTCGACGATCGTGTCGATCGTCGCTTTCATATGCGACAATGCATTTTCCGCTCGGACAAGCGTCGGGCAGATGACCTGCACGGCCGAAGCGCCTTTTGTTGCCTCGATAAGCGCTGGCATGTCCGAGAAGTCGGCGACGGCTATGTCGCAGCCGATCGCGCGGAACTCGTCAGCGGTCGATGGATTGCGGACAACGGCCCTGACCGGGAGGCTGTTCCGGCGCAGCGCGCCGACCGTTGCCCGGCCGATTTTTCCAGTGGCGCCCATAATCACTAACATCTTCATTCTCCTATGTGTTGGAGCGCTGGATGCCCGATATGCGCGGGCGCGTCGCACCGGGAAGGACGGCGGCGCGCACAAAAAGACGATGATGTTTTAGCGGAGCTATCGCTGCAGACGGGCGAGCGCCGCCGGCGTCACGCCCAGCACGCGCTTCATGCTGCGGGCCATGTGGCTTTGGTGGGCGAAACCTGCCTCCAGCGCAATCTGGCTGAGCGGCAACTTGCTCTCACCGAGCAACAGCCGGGCGCGCTCGACGCGACGTTGGATGACATATTGATGCGCCGGCAGGCCGAAGCTGCGGCGAAACAGGACCTTCAGATGCGAGACGCTGATCGCCGCGACCTCGGCAAGGTCATCGAGTGAAAGCTCCTGGTCGAGATTCGCCTCGATGAATTCCTGCAATCTACGCTTCTGGCCGGACGACAGCATCTGCCCGGACGGCAGCGACCTTATGGCCGCGCCATGAACCAGTCGCACGGCCAGCGCCCGTGCCAGGCTTTCGCCATAGAGCCGATCCGACGGCATCTCGGGGCTCAGTTCGCTCGCCAGCGCCCAGACAATATGCTCGATCCTGGGATCGCGGCGCTGGAATTGCGGCTCGACGATAATCCGGTCCGGGTCGAGGTCCAGGTCCAGCGCGGCCTGCCGAACCAAGGCCGGGCTGACCCAGAGCCGCAGGATGGTGCAGTCCGCATCATCCTGCCAATTGCCATCCAGACCGGCCGGCACGATGTCGATATCGCCATGGGCCTGGACACGCCAATGATGCTTGTCGTCGCAGCGGCATGAGGCATTGACGGGTGGCCCGACATGCATGCCGAGACGATGATAGGGCGATGCGGGCACATAATAGTTCAGGCCGGCCGTGATGTTTCGCCGCTCAACCTCGACGCCGATCGTCTCAAGCCATGTGCTGGGCACCGCGCTGACCTCGCCTGTGATGTGCCGTACCATATCGGGTTCGCGGCCCGAGTTTAACAGGGTGTGGAGGCCGAAACCGATTGTGGCATGAATGCGGCATTCAGTTGCGGTTCAGGTTACATCTCATATAAGCTCAGATGCAAAGGGCGAGAATGCCTTGCAAATTTGAACAGAGGCGGTGTGCAAACACCGGAAATGCAATGTGGAAGTCTGTCGTTGCCGCCATCGCTTTGCTGGCTCTGGGCGGTTCGGCTTTCGCCGCCAGCGCGATCAACAGGGACGCTCAGACGCGGACCCTGATCGTGACCGAAGGCGGCGCCAAGAGCGAGTTGACGCTCGGCGCCGGCGAGACGGCGGAATTCTGCTCGAATGGCTGCTTCGTCACCTTGCCGAATGGCGACCTCGAAGCGCTGACCGGTTCGGAAACGGTCGAGATTTCGGGCGGCGCCGCCCGCATCAAGTAATCGTCGTCGCACGATTGGCAAAAGGCCGGGCGGATGTCCGGCCTTTTATCGTTTCCGGTAGCCGAAGCTTAACGATGCCGTCTGAAAAACCGGTATGACTACGCGTTGCAACCGGACGTTTTAACGTTCGCTACGCCGTCCCCCGCTATATCCGATGCGAAGACGCCGAAACACGGCGCGGATTTTGGCGGCGATGACCCATTGGCAAATGGGTCATCGCCCGAGCAGGGCAGAACAATGGACGCGCGGTCGGACAGGAACGCAATTCCCCTTGCGGTCGATCTCGACGGCACGCTGATTGCAACGGACCTTCTGTGGGAAGGCCTGTTCATCCTGCTCAAGAAGAATCCGCTCTATCTCTTTCTGGTGCCGTTCTGGCTGGCCGGCGGTCCGGCCCGGCTGAAGCAGGAAATCGCCCGGCGTGTCGACATCGATCCGGCCTCGCTGCCTTATCGCCGGGACCTGCTCGACCGCTTGCGGGTCGAGCACCAGGAGGGGCGCCAGATCGTCCTGGCGACGGGGACGCCGCGCAAATTCGCCGAAGCCATCGCCTCGCATCTCGGCATCTTCGACCGCGTGCTGGCCACCGACGGTCCGCACAACATGACCTCGGCCAGGAAGCGCGCCGCGCTGATCGCCGCCTATGGCGATGCCGGCTTCGACTATGCCGGCAACAGCCGCCACGACCTCAAAGTGTTCGACGCCGCGCGCAGCGCCCTTGTCGTGGCCCCCGATCGCAGCGCCCGGCGCTGGCAGGCGGCGCATGGCGCCGAGGCCATGCCGGCGCCGAAGCGCACGCTCAAGACCTATATCAAGATGCTGCGCGTGCATCAGTGGCTGAAGAATTCGCTGATCGCCGTGCCGATGGTGCTGTCGCACGAATATTTCAACGCCAACATGATCTGGCAGTGCCTGCTGGCGTTCGTGTCGTTCAGCGCGGTGGCATCGGCCATCTACATCCTCAACGATTTCTTCGATCTGGCGCTCGACCGCAAGCATCCGACAAAACGCAACCGGCCTTTCGCCAGCGGCGCGCTGTCGATCCCGTTCGGCCTCGGTGCGATTGCCGTGCTGCTGGCCATCGGCATCGCCGCCGGCCTGTTCCTGCCGATCGAATTCCTCGGTGTGCTCGCCGGCTATATGGCGGTCACCACCGCCTATTCGCTGTCGTTCAAGCGCATGCTTCTGGTCGATGTGCTGACGCTTGCCGGCCTCTACACGATCCGCGTGCTGGCGGGCGCTGCCGCCACCGGCGTCGACGTGTCGTTCTGGCTGCTTGCCTTTTCGATCTTCTTCTTCCTGTCGCTGGCACTGGTGAAGCGTTTCGTCGAATTGCGCACCACCGCCATCCCGCCGGGCGAGCGCATCGCCGGCCGTGGCTATCGCACCGAGGACCAGGAGATCGTGGCGCAGGCGGGCATGGCTTCGGCCTTCTCCTCGGCGCTGGTGCTGGCTCTCTATATGGACAGCCCGGCTGTGCGCGAGCTCTATCCGCATCCGTGGCTGATATGGCCGCTGGCGCCGATCGTGCTTTACCTCACGATGCGCGTGTGGATCCTTGCCCGGCGCGACGAGATGCATGACGACCCGGTCGTCTTCATCATCCGCGACTGGCGCAGCCAGATCGTCGTCGCCATCGGCGCGGTGTTTCTCGTAATCGGGGGCTGGTGATGGACGCCAAGCGCTTCGGCAGCTTCGGACTGGCGACGCCGCCGGCGCGCCAGGCGATTTCGGCGGATGAGGCGATCGCGCTGCTGAAGAGCGGCACCGCTGGGCCGGGCTCGCTGCTCGGCTACGGCAATGGCCGCTCCTACGGCGACAGCTGCCAAAACGATGCCGGCGCGGTGGTCGATATGCGACCGGTTGACCGCATCCGATCCTTCAATGCCGAGACCGGCGTGCTCGAGGCCGATGCCGGCGCGCTGCTTTGCGATATCATTGCGCATGCCGCGCCCTACGGTTTCTTTCCGGCGGTGATTCCGGGCACCCAGTTCGTCACGCTGGGCGGCGCCATCGCCAACGACGTTCACGGCAAGAACCACCACCGGCGCGGCACTTTTGGTTGCCATGTCGAGAGCTTCGCGTTGCTGAGGTCCGATGGCCGCATCCATCGCTGCTCGCAAAACGAGAATGGTCAATTGTTCAGGGCGACCATCGGCGGCATGGGCCTGACCGGGCTGATCCTGTCAGCGTCGATCCGGCTGATGCGCGTGGCGTCGCTCGACATCATCGAGAAGGCGACGCGGTTTCGCGATCTGAGCGAGTTCTTCGACCTTGCCGAAGCCGCGGACCAGGCCAATGAATATGCCGTCGCCTGGATCGACCAGATGGCCGGCGGCCATGGGCGAGGCCGCGGCCTTCTGTTCACCGGCAATCATGCCGAGCACGGCTCGCACGCCGCCGTCCGCGCCGGCAGCCGGCTGTCCGTGCCGGTGCAGCCGCCGTTCAACGTGCTCAACCGGCTGTTCCTGACCGCCTTCAATGCTGCCTATCGCTGGGCGAAAGGCCGGTCTGCGGCTCCGCGTCAGGCCGGCTATCAAGGCTTCTTCTTTCCACTTGACGGTGTGCGCGACTGGAACCGGCTCTACGGGCCGCGTGGCCTGTTCCAGCACCAGAGCGTTGTGCCGGAGGCCCATGCGCGCCACGCGGTGCCGGCGCTGCTCGAAGCCGCAAGACGTGCAGGGCAAGGCTCCTTCCTGACGGTGCTGAAGCGCTTCGGCGGCGTCCGCTCGCCGGCGCTGCTGTCGTTTCCGCGGCCGGGCTACACGCTGACGCTGGATTTTCCCAACAAGGGCGAGAAAACCTTGCGCCTGCTGGCCGACCTCGACCGCATCACGGTCGAAGCCGGCGGGGCGGTCAATCCGTATAAGGATGCCCGCATGCCGCCCGAAACCTTCGCCGCGTCGTTCCCGACATGGCAGCGTCTGGAGGCGCTTCGCGACCCGGCATTCCTGTCGAGTTTCTGGGCCCGTACGGCAAAAAAGTTGGATGTCGGACGAAGGAATGCTGAGGCCGCGGAGTAGATAAAATTTGAGTAAATCGTGGTAAATGAAATGTTAAACCATGGTTTACTCAAAATATTCTTGTGACTTCACGAAATGTTTGCAGGTTAGTAGTAGGACAGCCGCGGGGCAGGGTGGCGCATATGAAATACATCGTCTTCATTCTCTTTACGGTCATGACCAATGCCGCGGCGCAGCTGATGCTGAAGCAGGGCATGATGTCGCTTGGCCCGATTTCGTTCGAAGGCACCAACCCGCTCTTGAAGCTGTTGCAGATCGTGTTCAGCCCGTGGGTGTTCCTGGGGCTGTGCACCTTCGTGATCTCGATGGCGTCGCACCTCTATGTGCTGTCCAAGGTCGAGCTCAGCTTCGCCTATCCGTTCCTCAGCCTCGCCTATGTCGCGGTCGCGATTTTCGCCTATTTCGTCTTTCGCGAGGATCTCAATGGCTGGCGCATCGCCGGCATCGCCTGCATCTGCGTCGGCACCGTGCTGATCGCGCAAAGCGGACGCGGACATGAGGACCAGACCGCCTCCATCGCCTCCGACAAAATACAAGCTAACGAGATCGTCCGATGAGACATGTGATTTTCGGCGGCGACGGCTTCGTCGGCCGTCACCTTGCCCCCAAGCTCGTTGCCGATGGCGAGGACGTCGTCGTCGCCGACATCGTCAAGAGCGACCTGCCGCATTACCGCTCGGTTCGCTTCATCACTTGCGACGTCACCGATCCAGCCTCGGTCGCGAAGGTTGGATTGAAGGCCGACGACATGGTCTACAATCTGTCGGCCAAAATGCTGTCGCCGATCCAGATCCGCGCCAAGCGCCACGATTTCTTCTTCCCGGTGAATTTCCACGGCACCGAGCACATCATGCAGGCCATGGACAAGGCCGGCGCGCCAAGGCTCGTCCACTACACGACCGACATGATCTACGGCCACACAGTGACCTTCCCCATGACGGAGGAACACCCGGTCGCGCCGCTCGGCGAATATGGCTGGTCGAAGCAGAAGACCGAGGAGCTCGCTGCCGAATGGCGCAAGCGCGGCATGTCGATCTCGCTGTTTCGGCCGCGCCTGATCATCGGTCCCGGCCGTCTCGGCATCCTCGAAAAACTGTTCAAGATGATCGACTGGAATTTGCCGGTGCCGATGATCGGCTCGGGCCGGAATCCTTACCAGTTCATCTCGGTGTTCGACTGCGCCGAGGCTGCCCGCGCGGCCTGGAAAGCAGGCGTGCCGAACGAGGCCTATAATCTCGGCTCGCTCAACCCGCCGCCGGTCAGGAAACTGCTGGGTGACCTGATCAAGCATGCCGGTTCCAAGTCGCTGCTCATTCCGACGCCGGGCTGGGCGGTCAAGCGCACGCTTGATCTGCTCGATCTCATGAACATGCCGATCATGGATCCGGAGCAGTATCTGATCGCCGACGAGGAATGCGTGCTCGACGTGTCGAAAGCCGAACGCCAGCTCGGCTGGGTGCCGCAGCACCGCGACGAGGACATGCTGATTGCCGCCTACAGCGAATACCGCGCCAAGAAGGACGGCCACGCCGTCGCCACCAAACACGTTCCTGCCGAATAAGGCGACGAAGGGGAGATTTGAGATGACCGTCATGGCCAAGCCGGAACAGACGAACGCGCGCACGCTGGTCGATGCGCCGGCGCTGTCGCGGGCAGCAATAGCCAAGCCCGATTTGATCAGCGTCGAGCAAGCCAAGGCGCTTGATGTCGCCCGCATCACCGACCTGTTCAAAGCGCATCTCAATCCTGGCCAGCTGCATTTCATGAAGCTGCTCGGCTTCCACAAGATCAAGATCGAGCGTGCCGAAGGCATGTTCTACATCGACCAGAATGGCCGTAAGATTCTCGATTTCTTCGGCGGCTTCGGCTCGCTGGCCTTCGGTCATAACCATCCGCGTATCCTGGAAGCCCGCAAAAAATTCCAGGAGGAAAAGCGCCAGGAGATCGCGATTGCCTTCATGTCGCAATATGCGGCGGCGCTGGCGCACAACATCGCCAAATGCTCGCCGGGCGAGCTCGACATGGTGTTCCTCGGCTCCTCCGGCTCGGAAGCGATGGAGGCGGCTGTGAAACTCGCCGAGCGCGCCGCCGGCCCGAAGCGGCCGAAGGTGGTCTATGCCGAGAATTCCTTCCACGGCAAAACCAAGGGCGTGCTGGCGATCACCGACGGCCAGCTCTACCGCGCCGACTTCAAGGTGGCCGACAATGTCGTGCGCGTTCCGTTTGCCGACATCGACGCCGTCGAGCGCTTGTTCAAGAGCGATCCCGAGATCGGCGTCATCGTGCTGGAAACCATCCAGGGCGGCGGTGGCATCATCCAGGCGCCAGCCGAATATTGGCGCAAGCTGCGCGCGCTCTGCGACCAGCATGGCGTGCTGTGGGTCGCCGACGAGGTGCAGTGCGGTTACGGCCGCTCCGGCCGCTTCTATGCCTTCGAACATTATGGCGTGGTGCCGGACGTGACGGCGCTGGCAAAATCGCTGGGCGCCGGCAAGGCCGCGGTCGGCGCCATGATCGCCAAGCGCGACGTCTACATGAAGGCCTATGGCACGCCGAAGACAGCGATGATCCACGCCATGGCGACGTTCGGTGGCATGGGCGAAGCCTGCATCACCGCGATCGAAGGCATCAACGTGCTCTATGACGAAGGGCTGATCGACAACGCCGCCTCGACTGGCGATTACCTGCTGCAGCGCCTGCAGGCGCTGAAGCAGAAATACCCGAAGATCATCACGGACGTGCGCGGCAAGGGTTTCATGGTCGGGCTCGAATTCCACGATTTCTCGCAGACCTTGCCGATGGTGCTGCGTCCGATTGTCAGCGTGCTCGACGACAAGCTGAAGGGCTCGCTGTCAGGCTTCGTCGGTTCGCTGCTGCTGCGCGACTATGACGTGCTCGTCGCCTTCACCGAATACAACCGCAACGTCATCCGTCTCGAGCCGCCGCTGATCTGCCAGCGCGAGCATGTCGACCGCTTCGTCGATGCCTTCGACAGCCTGTTGTCGCGCGGCATCGCCGGAATCGTGAAGGATTTCGTCAAAAGCCAGGTCGGCAAATAGAGATCGCCGAGGCAAACGATGCTGACCAAGTCTCCTGCTCCGCAAAACCCGCTGGACCGGCTTATCTCGGCCGGTCTCGCCTGGGGCGAGGGGACCTATGCGCGGTGGGCGGCGGCGATCGGCGCGATCGCGTTTTCGCTCTACATCCTGCTCACCGCTTTTACCGCCTGGTTCATGCCCGACGCCAATTGGGACATGCTGCCTTATCTCGCCATCGCCGAGGAGGGCACGCACCCGGATGTCCAGGCGCTGCATGATTATGCCTACAGCACGGTCAAGGCCGGTGTGTCTGCGGGCGACTATAAAACGCTGACCGATGACGGCGGCGGCTTCCGCAGCCACATGAGCGACAACGCTGCCGACTTCCATTCGCTGCTCGGCATGTATCGCATCAAATTCCTCTATGCCGAGATCCTGTCGGGCTTGAGCCATGTCGTGTCGCCGGTCGAGGCGATGCGGCTGGTGCAGGCGTTCTCGGTGCTGCTGTTCGGCGCCATCACGCTCGCCTGGTTGCGTTCGGAAGGCGCGCTGGCATTGGCGCCTGTCGTTGGCGCCGTGCTGATCATGGCCGATTTCGGCGACGCCGCGCGTGCTTCGACACCCGACCTGTTGTGCTCGGCGCTGTTTCTCGGCGGGCTGTTCGCCTATATGCGCAAACGCGAGGCGGCGACCGCGATCCTGCTTTTCCTGGCGTTCATGGCGCGGCCGGACAACATCGTCTTCCTCGCCATCTTTGCCGTGCTGCTCGTCGCCTTCCGCCAGAAGGCCTGGGGCGCGCTGGCCGGTTTCGCAGCCTCGTTCGTTGCCTATTTCGCCATTTCGCATTGGGCGCAGCATCCGGGCTGGTGGCCGCATCTGTGGT
Organism: Mesorhizobium sp. RCC_202; assembly: GCF_041355295.1. Classification (NCBI taxonomy): domain Bacteria; kingdom Pseudomonadati; phylum Pseudomonadota; class Alphaproteobacteria; order Hyphomicrobiales; family Phyllobacteriaceae; genus Mesorhizobium; species Mesorhizobium sp. RCC_202. The sequence continues at coordinate 74,616 of NZ_JBFUPO010000017.1, read as the reverse complement.
TTTCCAGCATCGAGCAGCACTACAATATGGACGGGTTCGAACCGCCATTCTCGGTGGCCGCCTATCTGAAGGCCTTCGCCGCCTCGGTCGTGCGCGCCGTGACCGTCAACAGCTGGGTCGGCGTCTCGGTTCTGGCTCTGGCCGGCTGGTTCGGGCTTCATCGCGCCGGCTTCCGGCTCGACCGCCGCGCCGGCATTTTGCTCGCGGCGCTGGTGCTCGGCGTGCTGGCGAAATTCACCGTCTTCCCGATCCACGATACCCGTATCTATTTCCCCAATCTTCTGCCGCCCTTCCTGTTGCTCATTGCGCCGCTGACGGGGTTGTGGGCATCGGCAAGCCAGGGCGGCCGTCGAGCCACGCTGCAGGTCATTCCCGGAGACAAGTCATGAGTTCGGTATCCAGCCTGGCGCGCATCCTGCTTTCACTCGGCCTTCCATCGGGCCTGCTCGACCGCGGACCCGCGTTGCGCGGCACGAAGTTCCTGGCCAAGGCCTCGCTCAAGGCGCGCTTCGGCGGCCGGCCGTTCCAGATGGTCAATGTCGGCGCCTGCGACGGCGCGCTGTTCGACGACGTGACGCCCTCGCTGCATCGCATTCCTGGCGCCCGCGCCATGCTGGTCGAGCCGATCCCCTATAACCAGAAGCGCCTGCGCGCCAATTATCCGGATGCAAGCCGCTTCGTCATCGAGCCGGTGGCGGTGACCAGGACCAAAGGCACGATCACCGTGCACACTTTCGACGCCGCGGCGCTCGAGGCCGGCACACTGCCGATCGAATTCATCGGCTGCTCCTCGGTCACCGACACGAATCTGATGTCGGGCAAGAATGCCTGGGGCGAGGCGGATGCCAATTTCAACAAGTTCGCGCCGCATCTGAAGGACATCGAGGTGCCGTCGGAGACGCTGCAGACGCTGCTCGACCGCAATGGCATCGACCATATCGATGCGTTTCTGGTCGATTGCGAGGGCGCCGACTGGATGGTGTTCGAGCAGCTCGATCTGCAGCGTTACCGCCCCGGCATGATCAAGATCGAGGTCGGCGCGTTGCCTGCCGCCGAGATTGGCCAGGTCGTGGTCAAGCTCAAGACCGCCGGCTATCAGGTCGGCTTCCAGGCCGAGGACATCTGGGCCTTCGCCTGAACCGGGCGCTTCTTCCAGCCAGCATGACCCAAGGCGACGACATAATGCATTCCGTGCTCTGGTCGCACGGCTTTTTGCCGATGTCGCAAACAGGCTTCAATCACCCTGCCGCTCCGCCCTATAGTCCGCCCGCTTTATCCCTTTGGAGTCGCGGGCAATGGCAGAGTTTCCGAAAAAGGCGAAGGTCGTCATCGTTGGCCTGGGCGGTATCGTCGGCGCGTCCGTCGCCCACCATCTGATCGAGCGCGGCTGGGACGATATCGTCGGCATCGACAAGTCCGGCATCCCGACCGATATCGGCTCGACGGCGCATGCCTCCGACTTCTGCTACACGACCAGCCACGATTTCCTGTCCTGCTGGACGACGCTCTACTCCATCGATTTCTACGAGAAGATGGGTCACTACGCCCGCGTCGGCGGCCTCGAAGTGGCGCGCGTCGGTGACGATGCCCGCATGGAAGAGATCAAGCGCAAGATCGCCTCCGCCAAGGCTTTCGGCACCCGCGCGCGTTTGATCGAGCCGGCCGAGATCAAGGAGAAATTCCCGCTGATCGAGGAGCATCTGGTGCAGGGCGGCCTGTGGGATCCGGATGCCGGCCTGGTCATCCCGCGCTCGCAGACCGTGGCCGGCAAGCTGGTCGACCAGGGCGAGGCCTCCGGCAAGCTCAAGGCTTTCGCCAACACCTCGGCCAAGTCGCTCATCGTCGAGAACGGCCGCATCAAGGGCGTGGTGACCGAGCGCGGCACGATCGAGGCCGACTATGTCGTGGTCTGCACCGGCATCTGGGGCCGCCTGACCGCGGCGCTGGTGGGCGAGGACCTGCCAGTGATGCCGATCGACCATCCGCTGACCTTCTTCGGCCCTTACAACGAGTTCGCCGGCACCGGCAAGGAGATCGGCTGGCCGCTGCTGCGCGACCAGGGCAACTCGGCCTATATGCGCGACACCGGCGATCCGAAGACCGCAGAGGGCGGGCAGATCGAGTGGGGCTATTACGAAGAGAACAATCCGCGCCTTTGCCATCCGCGCGATCTGCTCGAAAAGGATCAGGCGCGTTTGTCGCCGTCGCAGCGCGACCTCGACATGGAGCAGATCCTGGCGCCGCTGGAGCGCGCCATGGAGCTGACGCCGATCCTCGGCGAGCTCGGCTACAATGAAGGCCATTCCTTCAACGGCCTGTTGCAGGTGACCACCGATGGCGGCCCGTCCATGGGCGAAAGCCAGAAGGTGAGAGGCCTGTGGTATGCGGTTGCCATCTGGGTCAAGGACGGCCCGGGCATGGGCAAATTGATCGCCGACTGGATGACCGACGGCCGCACCGAAATCGACCATCACGCCATCGACTATTCGCGCTTCTACCCGCACCAGACGCAGGAGCAGTTCATCTGGGATCGCTGCACCGAAACGGCGATGAAGGTCTACAATCCGGCAGTCCATCCGCGCGAGCCGTTCTCGAAGGGCCGCAACATCCGCCGCTCGCCGTTCTGGGAGCGCGAGAAGGAGCTCGGCGGCTACTTCATGGAGCTCGGCGGCTGGGAGCGTGCCCACGGCTATGCCGCCAACGAGCACCTGCTTGAAAAGTACGGCAACCGGGTTCCCGTGCGCGAGAACGAGTGGGACAACCGCCATTTCTGGCGCGTTTCCAATGCCGAGCATCTGGCGATGAGCGAGGATTGCGGCATCGTCAACCTGTCGCATTTCTCCATGTACGACGTTGAAGGACCCGACCATGTCGCGCTGCTGGAATGGCTGTGCGCGGCCAAGATCGGCGGCGACAACAACATCGGCAAGGGCATCTACACCCACTTCCTCGACGAGGAAGGCATGGTGCGCGCCGACTTCACCGTCATCCGCATGGCCGACCGCTGCCGCGTGATCGACGGCGCCGACGCGGGGCCGCGCGACTTCCGCTACATGCAGCGCACCGCGCAGGACAAAGGTTTTAACGCCACCGTCACCGACGTGACCGAGAAATACGTCACCATCGGCATCTGGGGTCCGAACGCGCGTACGACCTTGCAGAAGGTGGTCGAGGATCCGGACGGCCTTTCGATCGAGAACTTCCCCTTCGCGGCGATCAAACCGATCAGGATCGGCGGCAAGGACGTCACCGCCTTCCGCATCTCCTATGTCGGCGAGCAGGGCTGGGAATTGCATATGCGCTACGAAGACGGGCTTGCCGTCTGGGATGCGCTGCGCTCGACCGGCGTGATGCCGTTCGGCGTCGAGACCTATGCCAACACGCGCCGCATGGAAAAGAGCCTGCGGCTGCAGAACGCCGATCTCCTGACCGAGTACAATCTGCTCGAGGCCGATCTCGCGCGTCCGAAGGTCAAGGACAACGATTTCTGCGGCAAGGCCCGGCATGTCGAGTATCGCGCCCGGGAGCACCAACCGGCCATCCTGTGCACGCTGGTGATGACCGACAACAAGGATGCCAAGGGCGTCGCCCGCTATCCGGTCGGCATCATGCCGGTGCAGGATCCGGCGACTGGTGAAACCCTGGTCGACGAGCTTGGCCGCCGTTCCTTCACCACGTCGGTCGCCTACGGTCCGACGATCGGCAAGAACATCGCGCTCGCCTATCTGCCCTGGGCCTTCGCCCAAGAAGGCCGCAAGCTCAATGTCGAATATTTCGGCGAGACCTATCCGGTCGAGGTCGCCGCCGTCGGCTACAAGCCGCTCTACGACCCGGAGAGCCTCAAGCCGCGCAGCTGAGGACCGGCCACATCGTTACCGATAGGCCCGGCTGATGCCGGGCCTTTTTGCTTTGTCCGAGCGCCGTTATCGCTTACCCTTGCGTGATGTCCGCTTTTGGCCGTGCAGGTCCTTGGCTTTCGAGCGCTGCCGCGTTGGCGATGGTCCTTGGGTTGACCGCACGCTCGGCAGCGGCCGAGCCCGTCGATGTCCAGTTGGTGCTGGCGGTCGATGTTTCGCTCTCCATGTCGCCGGCGGAGCTCGAAATCCAGCGCCATGGCTACGCGGCGGCGCTGACGCATGACAATGTGCTCAAGGCCATCGCCGACGGCGCCAATGGCAAGATCGCCGTCACTTATGTCGAATGGGCCGGAACGACCTGGCAGCGCGTCATCGTGCCGTGGACCGTGATCGCCAGCCGCGCCGATGCCGAAAGGTTCGTCACGCAGCTCAACGCCAGCCCGCCGGACAGCGCGCGCCGAACCTCGATCTCCGGCGCGCTGACCTTCGGCAGCGATCTTTTCGCCGAGAGCGGTTTTCAAGGCACCAAGCGGGTCATCGATGTCTCGGGAGACGGGCCGAACAACCAGGGCGCGCCGGTCAACCTGACGCGTGACGAGGTGGTGAAGCAGGGCATCACCATCAATGGCCTGCCGCTGATGACACGCGGCGGCTTCAGCGGTGCCTTCGATGTCGACAATCTCGACCGCTACTACAGCGACTGCGTCATCGGCGGTCCTGGCGCCTTCATGATCCCGGTCAACGACTGGACGCAGTTTCCCGACGCCATTCGCCGCAAGCTGGTTCTGGAGCTTGCCGGTCCGGCGTCGCCGCAATGGGCGGCGGAAGAGGCGGCGCATCCGGCGGTCGTGCTGGCGGACGACAGACCGGCAGCCGATTGCCTGGCAGGCGAGAAGATGTGGCGCAACCGTAATTGGGTGCCGGGCACAACCCTGATCAAGACGCCAGGCCGGAGCGCGCAGGCTTGCCTCCCTGGGTCGCACGATGGCAAAGTGGGGCAGGGACGGTGTCATTGCGTGAAGCAATTTTATGAGGAACATCACATGAAGCGTTTGGTTACCTTGGCTGCATTCGCGTCGATAATTTTCACCGGCAGCGCCATCGCCCAATCCTATGGCGGGCCAGCCTGCGCAATGTTCGAGGACACCAACTTCCGCGGCCGGTCCATTGAAATGGAGCCCGACGATTCGGTCAATTTCCGCGGCGGCCAGTTCTGGAACGACCGTGTCTCGTCCATCTTCGTGAGCCGCGGCTGCACGCTGGTCGCCTATGAGGATAGCGGGATGCGTGGCCGATCGATCGAGGTGCAGCGCAGGGCTCGCAGCCTCGGCGGCTGGAATGATCGCATCTCCTCGGCGGAGTGCACCTGCGACCAGTACTGAGCGCTGTGCCAGGCCTTTTACCAGGCGCGTTGCCGAAGCTGTGAATAGGTTCGATTGAAGATGGCACGGGCGAGGGCCTGTGCTTGATTGACAAGCCTTTTGGCGTCTGTGAGACAATTCGATCTCACAACACAAAAGGGGAACCACAATGAACAGGACCAGCATTTTCACCGCGGCGCTGACGGCGGCCGTCGTGCTCGGCGCGCCGGCAATGGCCGCCACCTCGGTTACCATCGGCATCAGCGGCTGGACCGGCTTCGCGCCGCTGACTTTGGCCAAGCAGGCCGGCTTGTTCGAAAAGCACGGACTCGACGTCACGCTGAAGAAGGTGCCGCAGGCGAGCCGCCCGCTGGCGATTGCCAGCGGCGACCTGCAATGCGCGGCGACCACCGTCGAGACCTGGATGGTGTGGAACGCCAGCGGCGTCACCACCAAGCAGATCTTCCAGCTCGACAAGTCCTACGGCGCCGACGGCATCGTCGTGCGCAACGACATCAAGACGGTGGCCGATCTCAAGGGCAAGAATGTCGCCTCGTCGGCGCCTGGCACCTCGCCTTATTTCATGCTCGCCTGGGTGCTCAACAAGAACGGCTTGTCGACCAAGGATGTGACGGTCGTCAATCTGGAGCCGGACGCGGCGGCGCAAGCCTTCCTGGCTGGCCAGAACGACGCCGCCGTCACCTATGAGCCTTTCATTTCGGCGGTGCGCGACAAGTCCGACCAGGGGCATATCCTGGCCACCACGCTCGACTATCCGATGGTGCTCGATACGGTTGGCTGCACGCCTGATTTCCTCAAAGCCAATCCCGATGCCGCCAAGGCGCTGGCGGACAGCTATTTCGAGGCGCTCGACCTGATCAAGAAGGATCCGCAGAAATCCTACGAAATCATGGGCGCCGACGTGAAGCAGTCGGCCAAGGAGTTCGAGGATTCGGCCAAGTACCTGAAATGGGCCGACAAGGCGGAGAACAAGCAGTTCTTCACCAAGGATTTCCAGGACTTTTCCAAAATCGCGGGTGAGCTTCTGCTGCAGATGGGGCTGATCAAGGAAGCGCCGGATGTGACGACGCTTGCCGACACCAGCGCGGTGGCGAACTGATCCTCAATCCCGCGATCGGCGGTGGCTTCCGGCCACCGCCATTCCTTGTCAACGAGAGGGCCTGATGCTGCGTCCCCTGCATCCTGTTGCGCCCGGCGTGCGAGCCGTGCTCGGCGTCGCCTTCTTCGTGCTGTTCGTGGCGTTCTGGGCTTGGATCACGCTCGGCGGCCATGTGAACCGGATCTTTCTCGCCGATCCGCTGTCGATGCTGAAGGATGGCTGGCGGCTGCTCGTCGAGGATCGTTTCTGGCTCGATATCCTGATCACCATGTGGCGCGTCTTCGGCGGCTTCGTGCTGGCCTCGCTCATCGCCGTGCCGATCGGCATCGCCATGGGCGCTTGGAAGCCGGTCGAGGCCTTCCTTGAGCCGTTCGTGTCCTTCGCCCGCTACCTGCCGGCATCGGCCTTCATCCCGCTGCTCCTCTTGTGGGCGGGTATCGGAGAGCTCGAAAAGCTCCTTGTGATCTTCGTCGGCTCGGTTTTCCAGATCATATTGATCGTGGCCGTCAAGGTCGGCTCGACGCGGCGCGATCTGGTCGAGGCGGCTTATACGCTGGGCTCGACCGACAACGGCATCGTCAAGCGCGTCATCATGCCGGCCAACGCGCCGGAGATCGCCGAGACGCTGCGGCTGGTGCTCGGCTGGGCCTGGACCTACGTCATCGTCGCCGAGCTGATCGGCTCGTCGTCCGGCATCGGCTACATGATCATCAACAGCCAGTCGCGTCTGGCGACGGGGCAGATCATCTTCGGTATCATCGTAATCGGGTTGATCGGGCTGCTGTCCGATTTCGCCTTCAAGGCGCTCAACCGCTGGCTCTATCCATGGAGCCTGGCATGAGCAAGCTTGTCATCGAAGGCGTTTCGCGGACTTTTGCCGGAGTCAGGGGCGGCAGGCCGGTGCAGGCGCTGCAGCCGGTCGACCTCTCGGTCGCGGCCAATGATTTCATCACCATTCTAGGCCCTTCCGGCTGCGGCAAGTCGACCTTGCTCAGGATCGTCGCCGGGCTGGAGGCGCCAAGCACGGGTAAGGTGCTGCTCGACGGCAAAGCCGTCACGCGTCCGGGGCCGGATCGCGGCATGGTGTTCCAGTCCTACACGCTGTTTCCCTGGCTGACGGTGGCTGAAAACATCGGCTTCGGGCTGCGCGAGCGCGGCATGCCGGAGAGCGAGCGCAACGCCATCGTCGCCTCCTATGTCGACCTCGTCGGTTTGAAGGGTTTCGAGAACCATTGGCCGAAGCAGCTTTCGGGCGGCATGCAGCAACGCACCGCGATCGCGCGGGCGCTTGCCAACGATCCGGAAATCCTGCTTCTCGACGAGCCGTTCGGCGCGCTCGACAACCAGACGCGGGGGCTGATGCAGGAATTGCTGCTCGGCATCTGGGAGCGGCGCAAGAAGACGGTGCTGTTCGTCACCCATGACATCGAGGAAGCGATTTTCATGGCGTCGCGGGTGATCGTGATGAGCGCGCGGCCCGGCCGCATCAAGTCGGACGTGCCGGTCGACCTGCCGCATCCGCGCCATTACACGCTGAAGACCAGCCCGGAATTTTCGGCGCTGAAGGCGCAACTCACCGAAGACATCCGCATCGAGGCGATGCGGACGGCGCAAGGGCAGGCGGCCGTGGCTTGATCCGAGGGCCGGCTCAGGCCGCCAGCAACTGCTTGCGGTCGACGCGTTCCTGCTGCGGCGAGCGGGCGTAGAGCTCGCGGTAGCATTTGGAGAAATGCGAGGCCGAGACGAAACCGCAGGCCACGGCCACCTCGACCACCGGCATTGACGACTGGATCAGCAAGTGCCTGGCGCGGTCGAGCCGGATCTCTAGATAGTAGCGGGCTGGCGAACGGCCCATCTCGGTGCGGAACAGGCGCTCGATCTGCCGGCGCGACAGATCGACATGGTCGGCGATCTCGATCAGCGACAGCGGCTCGGAAAGGTTGGCTTCCATCAGTTCGATGATGGTCAGCACCTTGGAATTCTGCACACCGAGGCGGGCGCGCAGCGGTAGGCGCTGGCGATCGGTCGGGCTGCGCACGCGGTCGGTCAGCACCTGCTCGCAGACGCGGTTGACCAGGCTTTCGTCGAAATCGTCGCCGATCAGCTTCAGCATCATGTCGAGCGCGGCGGTGCCGCCGGCGCAGGTGTAGACGTTCTGGTCGATCTCAAAGAGATCGGCAAAGACATTGGCCTTCGGGAAGGCTTCGGAGAAGCCGGGCAGGTTTTCCCAATGGATGGCGCAGCGCTTGTTGGACAACAGGCCGGCGGCGGCCAGGATATGCGCGCCGGTGCACAGGCCGCCGACGGCGACGCCGCGGTTGTATTCCTCGCGCAGCCAGGCGAAGGCCGACCTGTTCTGGTAGCGCTCGACATTCACACCGCTGCAGACGATGGCCATCGACGGGCGATCGGGCCCCGCCATCTTCTTGCGCTCTTCCTCCAGCGAGGTGTTGACGGCGCATTCGACGCCGTTCGAGGCGCTCACCGGCTTACCGTCGATGCTGGCCAGACGCCAGCGATAAGCCTCGTAGCCGAGCATCCGGTTGGCGGAGCGCAACGGATCGAGCGCTGTCGCAAAGGCGATCATGGTGAAGTCAGGGACAAGGAAGAACACAAACGATCGCTTGATCGGATGCTTTACGACGTTCACGGGAACCTCACGCAGCCATGACGCGAACAGGATGTCGCGAATAGCATAGCGACATCAGGAAAAATCATTCCTGTCAATCGGGTAGGCGGCTAAGTGAAGATTAAATTTGCGACACGGGTCGCAAATGGGCAATTCACGCCGCGCTAACGCATTGCGCCAGGGCAACACGGGGCGAGCGCAAATGAAAACGCCGCCTCGGTGAAACCGGGCGGCGCTGAATTCAGCTTGGTTGCCGATTGCCTCAGGCGACGAAGCCGAGGCGCGAGGCATTCATGGCGCCGGTCTGGCCGGGCATGGTGTTGGCAAGACGCTGACGCTCGAGAGCGGTGGTCAGGTTCATTTCGCGGCGGGCGAAGAGGCGGGCAAAAAGCTTCATGATCATCTCCAATCGATTGCTCAGACGGGTCGCCTTCGCTTGATGGAGTGGGGCAGCTCGTTTGCTGGCGGTGATATAGGCTCACTCCAGCATAAACTAAATCGCAAAAGCGAAGCGCTTGATATGAAATGCGACACCGTTTGCGACATTTTTAGGCAGGCTGCGTTAAATTGCTTATTTCTTACAATGCTTTAGATTGAAAATTAACCCGCTATGCGGCTGCTTCATATGCGTCATGCGTCGCTCGCATGGCTGGGAAAGTCGTTTGAATGCAAACAAAAAGGCCCTGCACAACCAAAAAGGCGCCGGCATAAACGAAAAGGCCTGCCGAGCTGACGCGGCAGGCCTTAGCATTGAACATTCACTGGGTTACTTCGCTCCGGCCCAGCTTCCGACGCCGAAGCGCATGTTGGTCTTGGCGTCGGCGGCTTCCGGCCAGCCGATGTCCTTCTGCAGTTCGATCGGCAGCGCGTGGATGGCGCGTTCCGTCTGGTAGCGGGCGCGGGCCGCGCTGAATTCGGTCGCGAGACGACCGATGGACGAGAGGATGGACATAATCTTTCTCCTTGATTCGGGCGGGGAGGCGCCCGGCAATGCGTTAAGTCAGGTATGTTTCAGCTTCATTTCATGTCGATTGCAGATCTGTGTCGTGGTCGTTCGATGGCTGCTTTTGGCAGCATCCTGCATCGATCGAGTTGACTATGCGCCCGAAGTGATGTTCAATCAAACGAAATGGAATGATCGTTTGCATCAGAAAAATTGAAGGTCGGTTCCAATGAACGCCCCGCTCAATCATCCTTTGCCGCTGCTCGACCTCGACGTTCTGCGGACCTTTGTGGCGATTGCCGAGACCGGCAGCTTCACCACTGCCGCAACAGCGGTGTTCCGCACGCCATCGGCGGTATCCATGCAGATCAAGAAGCTCGAGGATATTCTCGGCCGCTCCGTCTTTGCGCGTGACGCGCGTTCGGTGACGCTGACCACCGATGGCGAGATGCTGCTCGGCTATGCCCGCCGGCTGCTGTCGATCAACCGCGAGGTGGTGTCGAAGTTCATCATTCCCGATATTGTCGGCGTGGTCCGCCTGGGGTCGCCCGACGACTATGGCGAGCGTGTGCTGCCGCATGTCTTGAAGCGCTTCGCGCAGTCGCATCCGTCGATCGCCGTCGACGTCACCATCGACCAGAGCATCAATCTGCGCCGCCGCATGGATGATCGCGCGCTCGACATCACGCTGCTCACCAACTCCTACAAGACCAGCGCGATCGGCGCCGAGGTGCTGCTCACCGAGCCGATCGTGTGGGCTGGCGCCAAGGGCGGCTGCGCGCATCTGCGCGAACCGCTGCCGGTGTCGCTGTGGGAAGAGGGCTGCAGCTGGCGGGCCGGCGCGCTGGAAGCGCTCGGCCGCGAAGGTCGCAATTACCGCATCGCCTATATGAGCGCCCATACCGCCGGCCAGCGCGCCGCGATCATGGCCGACCTCGCGGTGGCCCCGCTGCCGAAATCCTTCCTGGGTGACGACATGGTCTCGCTCAGCGCGAAGGACGGCATGCCGGATATCGGCACCTACAACTTGGCCATGGTCGTGGCGCCGGACGCCAGCGCGCCGGTGCAGGCCGTTGCCGACCACATGCGCGCGACGTTCGAGCTGTTCCGCGAAACCGGCAAGTTCTGACGAACCCTACATGAGCCTTGTTTCCGCGCTCAGTGATCTCATCGAGTTCAATAAGCCTATCAATCTGTTGGCTGAAGGGACGAGCGGCTTGGGTTGGGCTGAAACGCCTCTGGTCGTCCTAACTGCCGACCATATCGTGAGTGTCCTTCACCGGTTTCGGGCAGGAGCATTCACCGCTGCAGATGTAGAACAGTGGGCGGATATGATCGAATGCCGCGAGGACATCGACTATCAAGAAGATCGCGACGAGGAGATATTGCAAGCGATCTACGTGTTGGCCAATCCGGTCCTGAACGGATTGCTCGATGACGCTTTGACTGACCAGGTGATCGCCTCGCTCTCGTCCTGATCGGTTTTTTCGCTGCCCAGAAAGGCCACTATGCTGTCCCTCGCACGGCGCGTCTCCGGCATCTCGATCAGCGGCCAGACGTGGAACATGCCTTCCTCGTAGACCACATCGACCTCGACGCCAGCGGCGCGCGCCCGCTCGGCGAAGATCAGGCTGTCGGGGCTGAGAAGATCGCGCGAGCCGGTGAGCAGCAGCGTCTTCGGCAGCACCGAGAGGTCGCCGTAGAGCGGGCTGATGTGCCAGTCGGAGCGGTCGATGCCAGCGCTGTAGAGCCGGATCGCCTCGAGCCCGCCAGGGATGCCGAGCCAGGGATCGTTGCGTTCCGCCTCGAACACTTCCGGATTGGATAAGGACATGTCGAGGCCGGGCGAGATCAGCACGTGGCGCGACGGCGCGGGCTGGCCTTCCTCGGCGGCCATCATGGTCAGCACCACGGCCATGTTGCCGCCGGCCGAATCGCCCATGAAGACGATGTCTTCGGCATCCGTTTCCTCGAGCATGCGCCGGTAGACGTCGCCGACCATGCCGAACATGTCATGAAAATTGTGCTCCGGCGCGATCGGATAGATCGGCACCGTGATGCCGAAACCCAGTCGCTCGGCCATCTCGGCGATCAGCCCCCAGTGATAGGAGGTGATCTGGAAGACATAGGCGCCGCCATGCATGTAGAGGATGCGGCGGCGTTCGCCTGCCTTCGGTGCGATTTCGTAGACGGGAAAGCCGTCGATGTCGGTCTCGGTGATGTCCAGCCGAGTCCTCAGCAAAGCCGGCGGGTGGTAGTCCTCGGTCTTGCGGGCGTAGGCGATCCAGCGCTGCAGGTTTTCAGGGCTGGAAAAGGCCTTCTTGCGGCTGTGCCTGAGGACGAACGAGACGACGTGGCTTTTCAAACTGGGCATGCGGATACACGAATCTCGGCAGAGCCGACTAAGAGTATTCCCCCGCTATCCGAAGATCGTACCTCAGTAATAAATGTCAAGGTTTTGGCACTGGCACATTGGCGCGATCCCATAGTGCCAGTTTCTTTGCTTGCGCAATTCCGGACGGAAGCTACGGCGAACCGCCGCGCCGAACCGCTGCGCATTTTTCCTGAAATTGCTCTAACGCCGCCCTGGCAACAGCGCGGCCCGCAGTTTGTTGTCGCGTGGCGCCGGGCCCGTGTCCCGGCCCCGGCGCTTGCCGAGCAGCTTGCACTTGTCGGTGAAGGTCATCAGCGGCCCGAGCCCAGGATCAGACGCGACAGGTTGGCCTGGGCGTCGATGCGCGGCGGCGCGGGCCAGCCGATATCCTTCTGGATTTCGGGCGGCAGGTTGTTCAAGGCGCGCACCGCCTTTGCATGCTTGATGGCCGCACGAAAACGGCCGAGGCTGTCGAACATCGACATCTTCATTCTCCTTGAAGCGTTGTGACGGCGGGATAGTTCGGCCCGCCATTCGATGTCCGTTAAATGCTTCACCTCTGTATCGGATGGATTTCGCGAAAACAGCGTTTCGGTTTCCAGATCGGTTCGATCTGGAAACATTTGTATGCAAATGAAATGGAATACGGTGGAGTGGCTTGGCTACTCGCGACTGCGCCGGGCCGCGTGGCCTTCGCGCGAACGCCGGCGTGGCGCGGCGTCGCCGGCGACGCCATCCTCGCTGACCGTCTTGCGCGGCGGCAGCTTCACCGCCGCCGACAGTTTCGGGAACGGATCGACCTTGTTGGGCAGCGCCATGGCGTAGACGAAATGCTCCTGGAATTTCGGCTCGAGTGCTGTCTCGATCTTCTCGATGTGGCTGACCGTGTCCTCGATCTCGCGGCGGTAGCCGCGATTGAGCAGCGCCATGCGCGCGCCAGCACCCGCGGCGTTGCCGACGGCCGAGACCTTGTCGAGGTCGCAGTCGGGGATCAGGCCGAGCACCATGGCGTATTTCGGATCGATGAAAGAGCCGAAGGCGCCGGCGAAATGGATGCGGTCGACATGCTCGGTGTTCTGCTTTTCCATCAACAGCTTGGTGCCGGCATAAAGCGCTGCCTTGGCAAGCTGGATGGCACGCACGTCGGTCTGGGTGATGGTGATCTTGGGCCCATCTTCCTTCAATGAATCGGAGCCCTCCTTCAGCACGTAGGAGAAGGTGCGGCCGTTGGCGATGATGCGCGGCGAGCGTGCGGCCAGCGAGCCGTCGACGACGCCGTCCTCCGAGATGATGCCGGCGAGATACATCTCGGCCACGATCTCGATGATGCCGGAGCCGCAAATGCCGGTGACGCCGGTTGCCTGCACGCTGCCGAGGAAGCCTGGCTCATCGGACCACAGCTCCGAGCCGATGACACGGTATTTCGGCTCCAGCGTCTCGGGATCGATGCGCACGCGCTCGATGGCGCCGGGCGCGGCGCGCTGGCCGCCGGAGATCTCGGCGCCCTCGAAGGCCGGGCCGGTGGGGGAGGAGGCGGCGACGACGCGGGTAGAATTGCCGAGGACGATTTCGGCATTGGTGCCGACGTCGACGATCAGCATCATCTCTTCCTGGCGATGCGGGCCTTCCGACAGCGTGACGGCGGCGGCGTCGGCGCCGACATGGCCGGCGATGCAAGGCAGCATGTAGAGGCGGGCGCCCTGGTTCAGTTTGAGGCCGATGTCGGAGGCCTTGATGCGCACCGCGCCGGAGACGGCGAGCGCGAAGGGCGCGCCGCCAAGCTCGGTCGGGTCGATGCCGAGGAACAGATGGTGCATGATCGGATTGCCGACGAAGACGGAATCCAGGATGTCGTTGCGCTGGACATTGCCTTCGGCACAGACCTTGTCGACGAGGCTGGAGATCGCCTCGCGCACGGCAACCGTCATGCCCTCGCGGCCGTCCGGATTCATCATCACGTAGGAAACGCGGCTCATCAGATCCTCGCCGAAACGGATCTGCGGGTTCGAGGTGCCGGAGGACGCCGCGACGCGGCCCGATAGCAGCGAGACCAGATGCATGGCGATGGTGGTGGAGCCAATATCGCAGGCCAGACCATAGGCCTCGTTCTTGAGGCCGGGCCAGAGCGCGATGACACGCGCGATGTCGCTGTCGGCATCCTTGTGGATGGCGGCGGTCGCGGTCCAGTTGCCCTTGCGCAGGATGCCCTGCACCTGCGGCAGCAGGTAGAAATCGAATTCGAGGTTCTTGAGGCCCCAGTCCTTCATCAAGGCGATCTTCAAGCGATCGAGATCGCCGAGCGGCTTGTGCATGTCGGGCTCTTCGATCTCGACATAGCACATGCGGATCGCCGTATCGCGGGCGATGACCCTGGTGTCGGCATCCTTGCGGATGGTCTGCGCGTTGATGACGGTATCCTGCGGCACGTCGATGACGAGGTCGCCGAGGATTTGCGCCGAGCAGGAGAGACGGCGGCGCTCAGGCAGGCCGCGCACGCGCTCATAGCGCTCTTCCTTGGCGCCCTTGGGCGAGATGTGGTCGTTGGACGAGACGATCTTGTGCTTGGCGAAATTGCCTTCCTGCACCTCGATCTGGCAACGCCCGCAGGTGGCGCGGCCACCGCAGACGCTTTCGACATAGACGCCGAGCTGGCGCGCGGCATCGAGCACCGGTGTTCCGACGGGAAACCGCCCGCGCTTGCCAGACGGCATGAACAGCACGAGTGGATCGGTGATGTTGGCAGGCGGGTTCATGCTGGCACGTATCTCGAGGGCAATTGCCGATGCCGTTTAACGGATCGTTTTACTATTGGGTGGAGTGCCCGTTGGTCCAGGGACCAGACATGTCGGGCCTTCTGCCTTACTGGGCGGGAATGGGTATGTTCGATGCCATATAGGGTATCGCCAGAGTGCAAAACAGACCGATCCGACCGTATCGGCGATGCGGTCGGATCGGCATTGTTTGCGGTGCGGCTCACGGTAGCGCGCTTACCCCCGACCCATCCGGGCCTCTCGGCCGCCGCGGCGGCGGCCACCGGCGGCAGCGCCATCGCCGGGCGCGTTGACCTGCGTGGGTGCTGCAATCGCCTGGCCGCCTTCGGCCGGCTTGTAGTCCTTGTAGGTGCGGATCCAGTTGGTGCAGTTCTCGTCGGTGCCGTTGAGCACATTGGCGCCGCGCACGGCTTCCATTTCCTGCGGACGGACCGGGTTCATGATCGCCGAGGTCATGCCGGCGCCGATCACCATCGGGATGAAGGCGGCGTTGATGCCGTGGCGGTGCGGTAGGCCGAAGGAGATATTCGACAGGCCGCAGGTGGTGTTGACCTTTAGCTCCTCGCGCAGGCGGCGCAGCAGCGCGAACACCTGGCGGCCGGCGTCGCCCAGCGCGCCGATCGGCATCACCAGCGGATCGACGACAACGTCATGCGCGGGGATACCGAAATCGGCGCAGCGCTGCACGATCTTCTTGGCGACGGCAAAGCGGACATCCGGATCCATCGAGATGCCGGTCTCGTCGTTGGAGATGGCAACCACGGGCACGTTGTACTTCTTGACCAGCGGCAGGATCGCCTCGAGCTTTTCCTCTTCGCCGGTGACGGAGTTGACCAGCGGGCGGCCCTTGGCGACCTTGAGCGCTGCCTCGATCGCGGCGGTGACGGAGCTGTCGATCGACAGCGGCAAGTCGACAAGGCCCTGCACGATCTCCAGCGTCTGCACCAGCAGGCCCGGCTCGGTTTCATTCGGGTTGACCGAGGTCACGCCGGCATTGACGTCGAGCATGGTGGCGCCGCAGGCGGCCTGTTCCAGCGCGTCCTTGATGACGGTTTCGAAATTGCCAACCACCATCTCGGCGGCCAGCTTCTTGCGGCCGGTCGGGTTGATGCGCTCGCCGATGACGCAGAAGGGCTGGTCGAAGCCGATGATGATCTCGCGTGTCGCCGAGGCGACGATGGTCCGGGTCATGAAGTCTCTCCGCCTTGATATAAAGTGCTTCTTTATATCGTGTCTGGTTTCGTTCCAGGGTCTTGGTGATCGGCCGCGTTTTCAGTGCGCGGTCTTTACCATGTCCACCTGCGTTTCGGTAATCTCGTCGTGCAGTATGTGGTCGAGCCGGTCGGCGACCATCTGGTCGTCGCGACGGATTTCGCGCTTCCATGGCTGGCGGCCCTTCAGCACGCCCGATTCATCGACGATCTCGGCGACATATTCCTCCTGGCGGTAGGCCATCACATGGATGCCGGCAACGCCCGGGATTTCCTTCACCTCGTTGATGATGTCGGTGCAGAGCTGCTTGCCTTCCTTCTTCTGGTCCTGCGCGCCTTCCAGCCGCTTGATGACGGCGTCGGGGATATGGATGCCCGGCACGTTGGAGCGGATCCACTTGGCCGTCTTGGCCGAAGCGAGGGGGCCGACGCCGCAGAGGACGAAGACCTTTTCGGTGTGCCCCAAGTCGCGCGCCTTCTGCATGAAGGTCCTGAACATCGGCACGTCGAAGCAATATTGCGTCTGCACGAATTGCGCGCCGGCTGCGATCTTCTTGCCGAGATGGATGGGGCGGAAGTCGAAGGGCGGCGCGAACGGGTTGACGGCCGCGCCCAGGAAGACTTGTGGCGGCGTCGTCAGTTTGCGCCCGGACAGGAACTTGCCGTTGTCGCGCATGATGCGGACGGTTTCGAGCAGCGACATGGAATCGAGGTCGAACACCGGCTTGGCGCCGGGCTGGTCGCCGGCCTGCACGCCGTCGCCGGTCAGGCACAGCATGTTGGCGACGCCCATGGCCGCGCCGCCCAGCACGTCGCCCTGGATGGCGATGCGGTTCTTGTCGCGGCAGGCGATCTGCATGATCGGCGCGTAGCCCATACGGGTCAGAAGCGCGCAGATGCCGACCGAGGACATGTGGCAATTGGCGCCCGAGGCATCGACGGCGTTGATGGCGTCGACCCAGCCGTCGAAGATCTTGGCGCGGTTGTAGACGTCTTCCGGATCGGCGCTGTCGGGCGGGTTGAGCTCGGTGGTCACGGCGAATTCGCCGCGCCGCAGCACGCGCTCCAGGCGGCCGCGCGAAGAATGGCCGGGCAGGGGATCGAGCGGCAAATGGATGCCGGCCGGGTTCTCGTCGCGCTGGCGGCTGGTCATGCGGCCGCTCCGGTCTTGGGGGCGGCAGCGGCTTCACGGGCTGCCGCCGCCTGCGCGGTGACCCGCAGCCAGGCGGAGGTTTCGCGCAGCGACTGATCGACCGGCTTCTGCACGGTCAGGATCTTGTCCGAGTTGACCATGTTCTGCGAGCCTTCCCAGGCCTTGACCCAGACGCAGGGCATATCGGGCTCGACCTCGCAATTGCCGTTGGCGCGCACGCCGCCGCAGGGGCCGTTGCGCAGCTGCTTGGGGCAGTTCATCGGGCACGACATGCCGGTCGACGACAGGATGCACTGGCCGCACATGCGGCAGTCGAACATGAAGCCTTTGACGCGCTTTTCGACGAACTTGATCGGCGCCTCGACGCGCCCGTAGCCAAGGCCTTTCCAGAGCGGGTGGAGCAGCAGGAAGGTGTCGGCAAAACGCGCATAGAACCATTCGAGCAATCGCGAATGGCGGATCGACCACAGCCTGATCGCGAACGAGCGCTGCACGCGCCGCTGCGGCGATACATCGGCCGGCTTGTAGTCGGATTTCGGCGCGGCCTTCTTGACCTGAGTGGCCTGGGTAACCGCCGGCCCCTCTTTGGCAGGAATGGTGTCAGACATTTTCTTTGCCGCCCGCCTTGACGAGAGCGACCAGCCGCTCACGGTCATATTTCGTGTCGAGGTCCTGAAAAGCCTTTTCGACTTCGGCTTCGAGGTCGTCGCTGACTGAAACCGGGTCAGCCTTGCGCCATTCGGCCAGATAGTCGTCGGTGCCGCCGGCGCCGGTGCGCATGGCGCACATGTCGATCGCCTCGGTGAAGCGCAACGGCAATTCGCGCTTGGCGTTCTGCCGTCCCTTTTTAACGATGACCTGGGCGGGAATGTCGCGCCAGTAGACGACGATCAGATCGGCCATGAATTCTCAACTCCTCGACGTCATGGAGCATTGCCGCAAGCGCCATCAGGCTGCTTGTTATGGGACGACGCGCGCGCCTTCAAAAGCGACGCTGTCGGAGGTCGCAAAAAGAAAGGTCGCAAGCCCGGATTGGGAGACAGTTGTCTCCATCCTCGATGGCAAGCGGCCGAAGAGGCGTCAGTCCTGCCATAGAGGTCGTGACGCAGCGAGTTTTTGCAGACCGAGGCGCGCTCGCGGCGGCGACTTCGCCCAAGCCTCGAACTTTTCCCAATCGGCCGCTGGGATCGTCACAACAAGCCCGCTCAGCACCTGCATTTCGGCTGCTTCAACGGCCTTGCGCCGGATGAAATCGCTGAGATTGGTGTGCGCTTGACTGGCAGCAGCTTCAAGAAGCTCACGTTCGTCGCAGGTGACGCGGATATAGATAGGGACCATGTTGGTCATCGGCAGAACTCACTTTCCTGTAGGACAATAGCATACAGGACGGCCCATTGACCGGGGCCTACCAGACGCGCTTGGCCAGGCCCGTCCAGAGGTAGAACCAGATCGTCGGGTGATACCATTGCTTGGACGGCAGGCTGGGATCGATCGTTTCCAGCCGGCCGGCCAGCGCGTCGCTGACCGCGTCGACGCAGATGTCGCGCGAAAACGCCGCCTGCCGCAGCGCATAGCTGGCGATGGTATCGCCTGTTTTGGGCTCACCGCGCGTCTGCTTCAGCACGCCGCCCGTGTCGACGCCGGCATCGACCAGATGTACGGTGGTGCCGAAATTCCGGGCATCGCCCGAAGCCAGCGCCCAATAGCCGCCATTCATGCCACGATATTTGGGGGCGATGCCGGCGTGATAGTTGAGCACCGGGGAAGGCATCTTTGCCAGCGTGCCTTTCGACAGCAGCCGGCAGCCGGCGAGCAGCACGACGCCCGGCTTGATCCTTGCGATCGCCTCGAGGCATTCCGGCCCGTTGGCGGACGGCACATGGATGATCGTCTGGCCCGGCCGAGGCTCGGTGTCGAGTTTTTCTTCGGCAATTAGCCGCGCGGCATGGCTGGCCAGGGCTCGCTTGCCAAGCCGGGTCAGCACCATGGTGCCGAGCTGGCCGATGGCCGAGACCCAGCCTTGGCGGCGGGCACGGCCGAGCAGCAAACGCTTTTTGGAATCAGGCTCTTCGAGGATGACGCTGACAGGACCGACTCGGTCGGCTAGCGCGTTGACGATGGCCCAGATATGCGGGCCGCCTTCGGTGACGACCACGATCGGCCGTGTACTGGATACCAATCCTGCCATGGCGAGCACCCGCTCCGAGAACCGGGCGGATGCTATGCGGGGCGGGTTAATCCTTGGTGTGCCGCAACCCTCAATGAGGCATGTGGGTTGCGCTCAGCGCTTGAACTCCATGATGTCGAGCTTCGATTCGTAGTAGGGCGCCGGGAATTCGATACGCCATTGGGTGGCGCCGTTGCGGAAGGCGTAACCGACCTGGTCGCTTTCGGGGCCGCTGCCGTAGGGCTTGGGTTTGTCTTCATTGACTGAGCCCGAGCCGAGATAGATGGCGCGCTTTTCGCTCTCGTCGAAGAAACGGCCGGTGGTGCGCTGCGAGCCGGAGATCTTCTCCAGCTTCCAGCCCGAGCCGTCGTCGGTAATCTTGCATTTGAACCAGCCATAGATGACCAGGGGGCTCAGGCCGCCGACTTTGATGGTGCGGCACGTCCAGTTGCCGGTGAGATCCTTGTCGGAGAAGGCGACCAGTGGCCTGGCCAGCAACTCGTCCAGCTGTTTGACGTCGGCTGGATCGCCGGACTTCGCTTCATCGAGGGCTGCCTTGCGGGTTTCGCCGTATTTGTCGAGCCGCGCCTTGTCGGCGGCGGTGATCAGTTTCTGCACCGCGCCGTCGGCATGCGCCGGCAAGGCGAAAGCGATGACACCAAGGACGGCAAGCAAAAGGCGAGGGATCATCAACGCGTTTCCTCAAATCAATGGCTGGAACAGTTCTTTTCGTCACTGGCGCACAACTTACCGGTTCGCACTGGTCTGTCATCCGTGCTTAACACCGGCAGTTCGGAAAAAACGGTTTGATCGATGCGGATCTTGCTCACGGGATCGTCCGGATGGCTGGGCAGCGCGCTCGGGCCACGGCTGGAAACACTTGGCCATGAGGTGGTCGGCCTCGATCCTGTCCCATCGGCGCGCACGCAGGTGGTCGGCTCGATCGCGGATCGCGATCTTGTCTTCAGCGCTGTCCACGACAATCGCGTCGAAGCCATCATCCACACCGGTGCGCTGCATAAGCCGAACATCGAACATTCCGAGAATGCCGATTTCGTGGCGACCAATGTCCAGGGCACGCTGAACCTGCTCGACGCGGCCGTGGCGTGTGGCGTCGGTCGTTTCGTCTTCACCTCGACGACGTCGCTGATGATATCGCAGGCGATCCGCGCCGGTTTCCAGGGCGGCGCGCGCAAGGCCGCCTGGCTGACCGAAGAGATGTCGCCGGAGCCGCGCAACATCTATGGCGTGACGAAGCTTTCGGCCGAGCATCTGTGCCGTCTCTACCATATCGAGCATGGACTGCCGGTCGTCGTGCTGCGCACGGCGCGCTTCTTTCCCGAGGCCGACGACATGGCGCATGCGATCGACCAGTCGGATGCCAACACCAAGGCCAATGAACTGCTCTTCCGCCGATTGACCGTCGAGGACGCGGCCGAGGTGCATGTTGCGGCGCTTGAGAAAGCGCCGCAGCTCGGCTTCGACATCTTCATCATCTCGGCATCGACGCCGTTCCAGCCGCAGGATTGTGCCGAGCTGATCGCCGACGCGCCTTCGGTCGTCGCGCGTTACTTCCCGGACTATCAGCGGCTCTATGCCAAAAAGGGCTGGACGATGTTTTCGTCGATCGATCGCGTTTACGATCCTTCGCGGGCGAGAGAGCGGCTCAGTTTCATCTGCAAGACGAGTTTTGCCGACGTGCTTGCAGCGCTCGAAGCCGAGGCCTGACCGTCAGGCCGCGCTTGCTGAGGCCCGTGCCAGCTCGCTGGTCAGGTCGCCATACCCGGTGGCCCGACGCTCATAGGCGAGGCCGAGCATGACTGCTGCCTTCTCGGCGACCTTGTCGAGTTCCGGATCGTCGGTCTGGGCGAGGTAGATCAGCTTCTCGTAATTGCCGAAATAATCCTTGATCAGCTCGGGATGCCTGTCGAGGCCGAGCGGCTTGATGAAGAAGGCCTCGAACTGGCGGCAGAGGAAGTCGGTCATGTAGAACGACATCATGTCGTCGTCGCCGACCTTCGCGTAAGCGTCCATGCCCTGGTAGAAGGCGAAGCAATGCGGCCCGGCCATGCGTTCGACGCCATGCTTCTCGATGACGCGATCGAGCAGGCCGCCGGTGCCGCAATCGGCATAGCCGACGAAGATGTGGCTGTAGCCTTCCGCCTTGGCCTTTTCGATCGCCTTGTCCATCGCCGGCGCAATGCGGTCGGGATAAAAATGGAACTCGGCAGGCAGACAGGTCAACTCGAGATGGTCGAGCTTTAGCTGCTGCTTGACGGCCAAAACTTCGCGCGCAATCATTCCGCAGGCGATGACGAGCAGCCTGTCTGTTTGATTCGGTTCTGTTTTTTGCGTCTTGACCAAGTCGGGCCGGCTTTCGCTGCGGGCTTATTTATCTGTCGAGGGAGACACCGTTCATGAAACTGCTACGCATCGCGCCGATCGCCATCCTGGCCTGCGCGCTCGCACTCACCGCCTGCGCCAACACCATCCGTGGCGTCGGCAAGGACGTCAAATCGACGGCTAGGGCGGTCAAAGACACTGTCAACTGATCGGCAGCCTCGTCCATCATCTGGGAACAAAAAAGCCGCGCTGCAAGGCGCGGCTTTTCCTATCGATCCATCCTGATGCCTTGAGTCAGGCGGACTTGGGGTCAGGCGGAAGCGCGCACGTTATGCTTGCGCTTCATGAAATCCTTGGCGGTCTCGACCGCCACCGCGGCATCGCGGCAATAGGCGTCGGCGCCGACGGCCTTGCCGAATTCCTCGTTGAGCGGCGCGCCGCCGACGAGAACGACATAGTCGTCGCGGATGCCCTTTTCCTTCATCGTGTCGATGACGACCTTCATGTAGGGCATGGTGGTGGTGAGCAGCGCCGACATGCCGATGATGTCGGGCTGATGCTGCTCGATGGCGTCGAGATATTTCTCGACCGCATTGTTGATGCCGAGGTCGATGACGTCGAAGCCGGCACCTTCCATCATCATGCCGACGAGGTTCTTGCCGATGTCGTGGATGTCACCCTTGACGGTGCCGATCACCATCTTGCCCTGCTTGGGCGCGCCGGTGGCGGCGAGCAGCGGGCGCAGGATGAACATGCCGGCCTTCATGGCGTTGGCCGAGAGCAGCACTTCGGGAACGAACAGGATGCCGTCGCGGAAATCCTCGCCGACGATGCGCATGCCTTCGACCAGCGCTTCGGTCAGCACCTTGTAGGGCGCCCAGCCGCGATCGAGCAGGATGCGGGTGCCTTCCTCGATCTCTTCCTTCAGCCCGTCATAGAGATCGTCGTGCATCTGTTGCACGAGTTCGTCGTCGGAAAGCTCGGAAAGGATGATCTCGTCGTCGGACATTTTTCTCGGGCTCCTTGCTGCTCGGACTGACTGCGGCAGCTTAAAAATCGATGCGCCAATACCTAACCCGCCAGGGCCGTGCATCCATAGCTGATTTGCGACTTCCCGCAAAAGGAAAGCGACTGAAAAATTAGCGCTTTTCTTGTCGATTTTGCGACAGGCGTTGGCGCTGGCTGGCCGTTTCGAATAGAGTGCATGGCTACGATCCGGCAAGACGCGGCGGCGAGGCGCCGCAAGCCAATTCGGGCCAGGTTATAGGAAGCACGATCATGAGCGAGAACGCGGCAGTCGACCAGGAAGCGTCCAATGCGCGACGCGGACGCGGCGCCAGTGGCGGAGCGGCGGCAAGGCGCGCGGCGCGCGCCGGCGGCGGTCCAGGCACCCAGCTCACCTACATCAAGCGCAAGATCAACGTCTATGAAGTCCTCAACGAGGAAGGCCTGGCGCTGATCGAGAAGAATACCGACACGGTGCTGGAAGAGATCGGCATCATTTTCCGCGATGACGCTGAAGCCCTGCAATTGTGGAAAGAAGCCGGCGCCGACATCAAGGGCGAGCGCGTGCACTTCCCCAAGGGCCTGTGCCGCTCGCTGCTGAAGACCGCGCCGCCCATCTATACCCAGCATGCGCGCAACCCCGAGCGTTCGGTGCAGATCGGCGGCAACGCGACGGTGTTCGCGCCGGTCTATGGCCCGCCCTTCGTGCGCGACCTCGACGGCAACCGCCGCTACGCCACGATCGAGGATTTCCAGAATTTCGTGAAGCTCGCCTATATGGCGCCGTCGATCCATCATTCGGGCGGCACTGTCTGCGAGCCGGTCGACGTGCCGGTCAACAAGCGTCACCTCGACATGGTCTACAGCCATATCAAATATTCCGATAAGCCGTTCATGGGCTCGGTCACCGCGCCGGAACGGGCCGAGGATACCGTCGCGATGGCCAAGATCGTGTTCGGCGACGATTTCGTCGAAAACAACACGGTGCTGACCAGCCTGATCAACGCCAACTCGCCGATGGTGTTCGACGAGACCATGCTCGGTGCGCTGAAGGTCTATTCGCGCCACAACCAGGCCTGCATCGTCACGCCGTTCATCCTGGCCGGTGCGATGAGCCCGGTGACGGTTGCCGGCACGCTGACACAGGTGCTGGCCGAAGTGCTGGCGGGCGCTTCGTTCACGCAGCTGATCCGTCCCGGCGCTCCAGTGCTGTTCGGCACCTTCGCATCGTCGATCTCGATGCAGTCGGGCGCGCCTACTTTCGGCACGCCGGAGCCGTCGCTGGTCTCCTATGGCGCCGCCCAACTCGCGCGCCGCCTCGGCCTGCCGTTCCGCACCGGCGGTTCGCTCTGCGCGTCCAAGGTTCCGGATGCGCAGGCGGCCTATGAAAGTGCCAACACGCTCAACTCGACCATCCTTGCCGGCACCAATTTCGTGCTGCATTCGGCCGGCTGGCTCGAGGGCGGTCTGGCCTCCTGCTATGAAAAATTCATGATGGATATCGACCAGCTCGGCATGCAGCAGAAGTTCGCCGAAGGCGTCGATCTGTCGGAAAACGGCCAGGCGATGGACGCCATCCGCCAGGTCGGCCCGGGCAGCCACTATCTCGGCTGCGACCACACCCAGGCGAATTTCCAGACCGCCTTCTACCGTTCCAACATCGCCGACAACAATTCCTACGAGCAGTGGCTGGCCGAGGGCGAAAAGACCGCGCCCCAACGCGCTAACGATCTCGCACGCCGCTGGCTGGAAAGCTATGAGGCGCCGTTCCTCGACCCGTCCATCGACGAGGCGCTGAAGGACTTCATCGCCAAGAAGAAGGGGTCGATGCCCGACGCCTTCACTTGAAAGGAGCCCGAGTCAGGCGGGGCTAAAGTCGCCAACATCATCCACAAGGAAGTCTGGCGGAGCGCCTTCTCCGACCCGGACAAGAAGGGATGACGCTTTCGCGCGGCCCGGTCGAGGAGATCGCGACCGCGCTGGCGGCCAATGGCCTGATCCTGCGCGGCGGCTTTAATTTTCCCGATGGCGAGGACCCCCCGATCGGCCCATCCGGCGTCCGTGCAAAATCGGTGTTGCTGGTCGGGCAGGCTGGCGCGGCGCCCTGGCCGCATTTCCTGCGCTGGCGGGAAAAGCAGCCACAGGCGCTCGCCAATCCGCTCGATAGCTGGTCGCGCGAGACGATCGGCGCTGTCGCGGCGGAATTCGGCGCACGCGCCGTGTCGCCTTCCGACAGGCCTTACCTGCCGTTCCAGCAATGGGCGATGCGGGCGGAAGGGCTGAAACCGTCGCCACTCGGTATCCTCATGCATCCGCAATACGGGCTCTGGCACGCCTATCGCGGCGCATTGCTGTTCGAGGACGAGCTTGCGCTCGCCGAACCTCATGCAGCGATTCATCTTTGCGACACATGCATCGATAAACCTTGCCTGAAATCCTGCCCGGTCGACGCCTATTCGAGGGATGGCTTTTCCTACCAGTCCTGTCTGGCGCATGTGCGGGGCGCGAATGGCGCGCCGTGCCGCGACGGCGGTTGCCTTGACCGCAATGCCTGTCCTTACGGCACGTCCTATCGCTATCCGGCGCACGTGCAGGCCTTCCATATGAGGGCTTTTGCGCGCTAGCCGGCAAGCTTCTCCGGTCTCAGGACTTCCGGCCGAAGGCGAGGCCAGCCGCATGGAACAGACCCATCAGCAGAACGCCGATGGCAGCCGAGACCAGCGAAATGATGGGATACTGCGCGAAATTGGCCATGTAGGCGAAGAGGCTCGCTACAACCAAGCTCGTCCAGCCCGCAATCAGATTGGGGATAGCGGAGTTGCCAAACAGGCAAGGGTAGGAGCCCTTGGTTATCCCACTGACGAAATGCGGGACGCCGTTGGAGCCAAAAACGCCTGCGAGAAAAGCAAGCAATGCAGTCAGCCACATAGAAGCTTCGTCTCTCAGGCCAGGTGGAAGAGTGTCAAATTGCGCAGAAGCCAAGCAAAAGCCAAGGGCGATACGCATTTGTGAACATGGCTGGTCGACCATTGACTTGCCCGACGGTCGCGCACGGATATGTATCTCTCGACAAGAAAACGGAGCGTCCATGGCCAAGCAGCAGATCGAGATCGAAACCAGGGACGGCAAGGCGAAAGCCGGGCTTTTCCGACCGTCCGGCGCAGCCAAGGCCGGCGTGATCGTCTATATGGACGCGTTCGGGCCGCGGCCGGTGCTGGATCAGATGGCCGGGCGTCTGGCCGGTCACGGCTATGCCGTTTTGGTGCCCGACCTTTTCCACCGCAACGCGCCCTATGGGCCGTTCGACGCCAAGACCGCCTTCACGGTAGAGGAAACCAAGACCAGGCTGATGGCGCTGGTGAGCGGCACCACTCAGGAGATGACCATCCGCGACAGCGAGGCGTTCCTGGATGCTTTGAAGGCGGAAGGCATCGATGGGCCTGTCGGTGTCGTCGGCTACTGCATGGGCGGCGCGCGGGCGCTGAACGCGGCGGCCACCTATCCCGACCGTATCGCCGCGGCTGCGAGTTTTCATGGCGGCAATCTGGCCAGCGAGGCGCCAGACAGTCCGCACCGCAAGGCGGCCTCGATCGAGGCGCGCGTCTATGTCGGCACCGCCGGCGTCGACCGCAGCTTCCCGCCGGAACAGTCGGCGCGGCTGGCGGAAGCGCTGCGGGTGGCCGAGGTCGACCATGTCATCGAGAACTATGTCGGTGTAGGGCATGGCTGGTGCGTGCCGGACCATAGCGTCTATGACGAGGTGGGCGCCGAGCGGCACTGGAAGCGGCTGACGGCCTTTTTCGGCGAGACGCTGGGCTGAGTCTCCGCGCGCGCATTGCCTGAAGGGCGCCTCGTGGTGCGAACCTTCGAAGGTTGGCGCCGCCCCTCATCCGCCCTTCGGGCAGCTTCTTCCCGTGAAACGGGGAGAAGGAAGAAAATGGAGCCGCAAAAAAATCTTTGCATCGCCCCAAGGATTGGTCATTAGCCTTCGTCCAACAGGCAAATGATGGCGATGATGCTGGACGACAGCGATGCCTCCGATGCCGAATTGATCGGGCGGGCGAGGGGCGGAGACAAAGGGGCTTTCGGCATATTGCTCGAAAGGCACTATGGCTTTGTCTATCGCGCCGCCTATCGCTGGTGCGGCCGCAAGGCCGACGCCGAGGACATCGCCCAGGACGTCTGCGTGCGGCTCGGCCGCGCAATCCGCGACTATCAGGGCAGCGGCGCGTTCACGACCTGGCTCTATGCCATGACGCTGAACGCGGCGCGCGACATGATGCGCAAGCGCGCCCGCGACACTGCCAAGACCGATGCCTACGGCGCCTATGCGCGGATTTCCGGCGAAGGGGCGGCTGAGCCCCAGGATCCGGCCGAAGCGTTATGGGCGGCGGTGCGCCTGTTACCCGACAAGCAACGCGACGCCGTGCTGCTGGTCTATGGTGAAGGTCTTAATCACGCGGCGGCGGCGGAGGTGATGGCGATCTCGGAGACGACGGTCTCCTGGCACATCCATGAAGCGAAGAAACGGCTGAAAGTGCTGATGCGCTCAGCCGGGGAAGTGTGACCATGGTCGACGACAACGAACTCGAAAGGCTGCGCGATCTCGCCGTGCCGGCGCCGGATAGCGAGGCGAAGGCGCGCGCGTTTGCTGCCGCCATGCAGGCTTTCGACACGAGCGAAAAAATTTCGACGGCACCCAAAGGATCGGCATCAGGCCTTCGTCTCACGGAGCGAGCACACAAGCTCTGGAGAGACATCATGCAACGCAAACTCATTGCCACCCCGGCTATCACCGCGCTGGTCGCGCTGCCCATCGCCGGTTATGCCGCTTTTGAGATGCTGAAGGAGCAGCCGCCGGTCGCTATCGACAATGGCAAGATCGCCGAGACGGTTGCCGACAAGCCGGAGGCGCAGAAGCCTGCGCCGGAGCAGCCGGCGGTCAACGAGCCGTTGGCGGCAGCACCCGCCAAGGAGAAGAAGACCGACGCCGACAGTGAGAGGCGTGTCGAAGATGAGGCGCAGGTTGCACCGGCATCCCCGCCAAAACCGGCAACTGAGGTCGACAGCCTCAAGCAGGAAATGGCCCCAGAAGCGGTGCCTGCGCCCTCGCCGGCTGGGACAGTTGGAGGCAAAGCCGGGGCGGCGGATAATGGGGTGGTGCGGATGGGTTTCTCGGCTCCGGGTGATGCCGCGAAGCTTAAACGTGCGCTCGAAGCGGTCCCCGATTCCAAGCTGATGGTGCAGCCCACGCCGATGCCATCCGATCAGTTGCAGCCGCAGGAGGAAAACCGCAATCGCATAGAGACCTTCAAGACCAATCCGGTGCATGAAACCGCGCAGGATCCGGTTTCGACCTTCTCGATCGATGTCGATACGGCGTCCTATTCCTTCGTGCGCCGTTCGCTGAAGGAAGGCGCTCTGCCGGACGCCGACACGGTGCGTGTCGAGGAAATGATCAACTACTTCCCCTATGACTGGAAGGGACCGGATTCGGCCAAGACGCCGTTCAACTCAACGGTCACCGTCATGCCGACGCCGTGGAATGAGCACACCAAGCTCATGCATGTCGCGATCAAAGGTTTCGACGTGAAGCCGGCCGAGCAACCGAAGGCCAATCTGGTCTTCCTGATCGATGTCTCAGGCTCGATGGACGAGCCGGACAAGCTGCCGCTGCTGAAGTCGGCCTTCCGAATGCTGGTCAACAAGCTCAAGGCCGACGACACCGTCTCGATCGTCACCTATGCAGGCAATGCCGGCACGGTGCTGATGCCGACCAAGGCGGCGGAGAAAGAGAAGATCCTTGCGGCCATCGACAACCTCGAGCCGGGCGGCTCGACGGCCGGCGAGGAAGGCATTCGCGAAGCCTACAAGCTTGCCCAGCAATCCTTCGTCAAGGGCGGCGTCAACCGGGTGATGCTTGCCACCGACGGCGATTTTAACGTCGGCCAGACCGACGACGACGATCTCAAGCGGCTGATCGAGACGGAGCGCAAGACCGGCGTGTTCCTGTCGGTGTTCGGCTTCGGCCGCGACAACCTCAACGACCAGATGATGCAGACCATCGCCCAGAACGGCAATGGCACGGCCGCCTATATCGACACGCTGGCCGAGGCGCAGAAGGTGCTGGTCGACGATGCGTCCTCGACACTGTTCACGATCGCCAAGGACGTCAAGATCCAGGTCGAGTTCAACCCGGCCACGGTGTCGGAATATCGGCTGGTCGGCTACGAGACCCGGGCGCTGAACCGCGAGGACTTCAACAACGACCGCGTCGACGCCGGCGATATCGGCTCGGGCCATGCAGTGACCGCGATCTACGAGATCACGCCCAAGGGCAGCGGCGGCGAGCAGGTCGATCCGCTCCGCTACGGCCAGGCCAAGGTCGACAATGGCGGCGTCGCCAATGCCGGCGAATATGCCTTCGTCAAGATCCGCTACAAGCTCCCGGACGAGAATGTCTCGAAGCTGATCACCACGCCGGTGACGGCCGCCA
The DNA here is from genome assembly GCF_041355295.1 of Mesorhizobium sp. RCC_202. Taxonomy (NCBI): domain Bacteria; kingdom Pseudomonadati; phylum Pseudomonadota; class Alphaproteobacteria; order Hyphomicrobiales; family Phyllobacteriaceae; genus Mesorhizobium; species Mesorhizobium sp. RCC_202. The sequence continues at coordinate 45,186 of NZ_JBFUPO010000017.1, read as the reverse complement.
ACGAGGTTTCCTCTTTTGACCAGGCAGGCACAGACCAGCGCTTCTCGGTTGCGGTCGCGGCTTTCGGCCAGAAGCTGCGTGACGAGGACCAGACGGCGAATTTCGGCTACGACCGGATCGCCGAGATCGCCAACGCCGCGCGCGGCGCCGATCCGTTCGGCTACAGGGCCGAGTTCCTGTCGCTGGTGCGGCTGGCTTCTTCGCTGGGCGCCAGCAAGTAAGGCATTTTGCATCGAACGCGGGGCCGGCGGGACAAATCCGCCGGCCTTCCGCGATCGTTAAATTGCGTGGCTTTTCCGGAACCTGATCGCAATGACCCTCTGTTAGCACTGCCGATAGAGGGGTCTGAGGGAATAGCAGTGCATATCACGACGACCGGGAACGCGAATGCAACGGCGGCGAACGCGCCGATACGCAAAGAAGCTGCTCCGTCGGCGGAATCCACACGCATCAGGAATGATGTCGACGCGGCCCGCAACACTGCGCTCTCGGCGCTGAACAACGACCGCTTCCACTCGATGCTGGAGCAGATCAGCGACGCGAGTTCGTCCGGTGCCCTCATGGCGATGAGCACCGACAATCAGAATGTCGTCGATTTCAACACAGCGCTGTCGCGCTACGCCGAAAACAGCAAGTAGAACCCGCTATCAGGCACGGCCGCGTCGGCGCTCGCGGCGTGCTTCGCTGGTCTCGGCCGTGTTTGCCGTCGCCACCTTGTTGCGCATCGGGCCGATGCGCTCGACGATCGTCTGGACAGTCGGGCGGTCAGCCTTGGTGTGCGCGTCGAGCGCCTTGCGCATTGCGGCGAGATGAGCGAACGAGGTGCCGCAGCAGCCACCGACGATTTTCGCGCCGCCATCGACCGCCAGCCTGACATAGTCGGCCATCAATTCCGGCGTGCCGGAATAATGGATCTCGGTGCTGCGGAATTCCGGAATGCCGCAATTGCCTTTGACGATGACGGTAGCTTCCGGCTTTGCCTCGGTCATGTCGAGCAGCGAGGCCAGGATGTCGGAAGCGCCGACACCGCAATTGGCGCCGACGCCGAGCGGCACCTGCGACAGGCCGTCGACGACGCCATGGATATCCTTCGGCAGCAGCCCCATCATGGTGCGGCCGGCAGTGTCGAAGGAGCCGGTATAGGTGTAGGGCAGGCCGACGCGGATCGCGGCTTCCGCGGCGGCGCGGATTTCGTCGGGCGCCGACATGGTCTCGATCCAGGCGACTTCGGCGCCGCCGGCCTTTAAGCCTTCGATCTGCTCAGCAAAGGCCTCGACCGCTTCGTCATAGGTCATGGCGCCAAGCGGCACCAGCAATTCGCCTGTAGGGCCGACCGAGCCGGCGACGATCACCTTGCGGCCGGCCTTGTCGGCGACGGAACGGGCGATCTCGGCGGCGCGCTTGTTCAGCTCGAAAACACGGTCCTGCGCATGATGCAGCTTCAGGCGGTGGCGGGTGCCGCCGAAGGAGTTGGTGAGGATGATGTCGGCGCCGGCATCGACGAAATTCTGGTGCAGGCTGGCGATGGTGTCGGGCGCGGTATCGTTGAGCAACTCCGGCGCCTCGCCGGCCTCCAGACCCATCGCGAACAGGTTGGTGCCGGTGGCGCCGTCGGCCAGAAGCACGCCCTTTTCGGCAAGCAGTGCGTCGATCGGATTGGTCGCGGTCATGGCGATAGCTTTCGTGCCGAAATTGGAATAAGGATATGGAATTGGAATAAGGATATAAACAAGTCTTTATGTCCAGTCAACGAATTTGCGCCCGAATTCGCCTGCTGCTTACGCAGCCGAACTGATCTCGACCTCGATCTCGGTGCAGGCATCGCCATTGGTCGGGTGATGGTCGACCGAGCAAGCGGTGACGACAAGCAGGAGATCCTGCTCCGCGCGCAAGGTGACATAGCCGCCGGGCGGATTGATCGAGGCCTCGACCACCAGCGTGCCGTCCGGCTGCGGCAAGGAATTCTGGAACAGATCGACCGGGTCGGGCGCAAAAGGCAGCTCGATGCCTTCACCAGCCAACGCCGTCATCAGATTGTCGCGGCAGTTCGGGTGGTTCGGCAGGCCGGCCCGCTCGTAAAGCGCGTTGTCGCAAGCCGGGTAGAGCATGTCATGTGGGCCGGGCGATGCGTCCTCGACCAAGGTCAGCATGATCTTGCCGGCGGCGCTGTAGAAATGCTCGCCCGATTTGGGAAACAGCCGTTCGACGATGTCGCGTGTCTGCGAGGTGCTCAGCCAGTCGAGTTTGCCATCGGTCGAGAAGGCCCAGAGGTCGGAGACCTGCTGTCCACGGGGGTCGATGACGCGGATGAGATCGCCACGCTTGACGCGTATGGCGCGGCCTGATTGCGGAGGAACGACGATGCGAGCAGGTTCTTGCATGGATTTCCCTGAAACGATGAACATCCGGCCCTGACACGGCCCGGTCCTGCCAGCATCGCAACGACGACCGCGGTCAGACAGTGCCTGATGGGAACGACATGCCGGCCAGATTGCGCGCGAAGGCGGCGGCCTCATGCGGGTTGACGTCGGCAGCGCGGATCAGATTGTCGAAATGCTGGGTCAGCGCCTGGATCGGCTGGGTGGCGTTGAGCACGACGTACATGTCGCCGACATAGATGGCGGCGCGGTAGGGGCCGAAGATGGTCAGCGGGATGGAGTAGCGCATGCGGCCGTCATAGAGGAACAGACGGAACGTCGGGTATAGATCGTCAAGCAGCGTCGCCATGTGATCGAGCTGCTGCCGGCGATCGACTTCCGGAAAACGGTCCCAGACACCGAGGCCACGCGCAAAAATCTCCAGTGTGTGGCGCGGCATGCAGACCTCCATGTCTGTCTCCGGACGCCGGTTGTACTCGATGCGATACTGCGTCTCGCTGGCCTGTGCCGAACGGCTGCGGTTGGTGATGTTGGCTTCGTAATCGACCAGCTGGCGCGTGCGCAGAAGATCGGGGATGCCGGCCGGCACATAGCGAATCTTGGTGCCGGCGGCCTCGGCGAACCATTTGGCCAGCAGCGTGCGGTCGAAGCCGTCCGGGGCCTCCTCGATCTCCAGGCTTTCGCGGATTTCGCCGGTGACGCCTTCGTCCTGGCTCAGACCAAGCAACCAGTCGAGCGAGACCTTGAACTCGGCGGCTATGTTGAGCAGCGTCTCGGCGCGCGGCAAGCGGGTCGAAGCGCCGGACATCAACTGCGACAACGCCGATCGATCGATGCCGACAGCGGACGCGAAGGCCGCCTGGTTGAGGTCGGAACGTGTCAGGAGCAGCTTCAGCCGCTCCCGGAAGATTGCTGACAGGTCCCGTTTGTCCACCCTTCGTCCTCCCTAGACTTTGAGGAAAAATTTGCGCCGATGCCCGCTTAACAGGCGCTCCAGGCGTAAATGAATCCCTAAGGTTGTTCACAATGTGCAACATATGCGGCTAAAAATGCGCAGACGCAACATTTTGTGCACTTTGTCGCGTTGAGTGGAATCGTTTCTCCTGACATTATGCTGTCAGGAACCAGTTGGGGTTCCGGCGACTGAGGGGCAGTGGTCGATAGCATGACAAGCAGTGCAGGCATCCGTCGAAGTAGCAAGCCGGCCATCGAATGGCCGACCGTGGTCCTCGCCTTCTTCTGCAACGGTACATGGCTTGTCGCCGGCTTCTTTCTCTGGCCCTCCTATCCCATTCTCGCGCTGGCCATCCTGGCGCTGACGCTGGCGCTGCAGTCATCGATCATGCATGAAGTGCTGCATGGCCATCCGACGCGCAACGCGCTGGCCAACGAAGCTTTCGTTTTCCTGCCGATTGGCCTGACCTGGCCCTTCCGCCGCTTCAAGACCATTCATCTTCGCCATCATGCCGATGAACGGCTGACCGATCCGCTGGACGATCCCGAGAGCTATTACCAGGCGCTCTGGATGCACGAGGACATGCCGTCGTGGATGAAGTTCCTGCTCAAGGTCAACAACACGATGATTGGCCGCCTTATACTCGGCCCGTGGCTGTCCTGCATCGGCTTCTTCATCGACGACGCCAAGCACATTGTTGCTGGTGACAAGGCGATCCGCAAAGCCTGGTTGCTGCATGCCATCGGTCTTGCTTTTGTGCTGCCGGTCGTCCAGTTCGGTTTTGGCATGCCGCTTTGGCTCTACCTTCTGGTGCCGGTCTGGCTCGGACAGTCGCTGATCTCGATCCGTACCTATGCCGAGCATCAGTGGTCCGAGCACCCGGAAGGGCGCACGGTGATCGTCGAGCGCTCGCCGCTGTCGTTCCTGTTCCTCAACAACAATCTGCACTTCGTCCACCACAAGACCCCAACGGTCGCCTGGTACAGGCTGCCGAAGCTGTTTCGCGACCGTCGCGACGAGTGGCTGCGGATGAACAATGGCTATGCCTATCCGAACTATTTCGCGCTGCTCAAGGCCTATGCCTTCAAGGCGAAGGAGCCGATCGTGCATCCGGCCTTGCGACGCAGGCCGGAGCCAGGCCGGGCTTTCAAGCCGCGCATCCGGGCGCGCAGCATCAGTGGACTCGGCAGCGCGCCCGTGCCGGCCGAGCCGCCCAAGGAATAAGTCCGGGCATCCAGGAATCGGTGTCGGCCAATTCTGATTGGACGCCGCGTTTTTGCGATCCTTTCTCCAGACATGATGATTGAGTGTCGGCATGAGTGAATTGGTTGCGGCCCTGCCGATGTATGACTGGCCCGAAATGCGCGGCGAGATCGACGCGCAATGGGCGCTGCTGCGCGATGCCTTCCGAAAAAAGGGCATCGACGCGCCGCAATCGATCGTGCGCCGCAATGGCGACCTGCCGCCAGTGCCGGGTGGCATCCGCGATGCGGGCGCCGACCTGATCGCGCCCGATCCCGCGATGCTGCCGCCGGACGAACTTGACTTCCACAAGCTGTGGCTGCATCCGGCCCTGCTCTTCGCACAGACCTGCTGGGGGCCGATGGAGCTCGGCCTTTCTGGTCAGGTGCAGGTGGTCGGCCAGCCGAGCTACGACGCCTATGAGGGCGGGCAGGGCGAACTCTATTCGAGCGCCCTGGTGATGCGGACTGGCGAGGGGCCACAGATTCGCTCGCCCGCCGACGGCAAGGCTATCCTCCCGCTCGATCTGATGCGCGGCAAGCGCTTCACCTTCAACAGCCTCGATTCCATGTCGGGCATCATCGCGCTGACGCGCGATCTTCAAGCGGTAGGTGAAAGCCTGGATATCTTTTCATCGCGCAGCGAAAGCGGCGGCCACCGGGGCTCGATCGTCGCCGTCGCCGAGGGCAAAGCGGATGTCGCCGCGATCGACTGCGAAAGCTGGGCGCTGGCGCAGCGTTTCGAGCCGGCGGCGCGCAAGGTCGTGATCGTCGGCTGGACGGCAAGGCGCAAAGGCCTGCCCTATATCACTGCCCGGACAACACCTGGAAAGACCCTCAGCGCCATGCGCGAAGCCCTTGCCGGCTTAGCCGAGCAGCCTCGCATCCAGCTTGTAGGTTGAAAGCTGCTGATTGCCGGTTTCGGTGATCAGGATCTGCTCCTCGATCTTTACGCCCTCGCGGCCGCCGAGCCTGCCGATATAGCTTTCCACGCACAGCACCATGCCGGGTTCGAGCACGCCGTCGGGTGTGTCGGCGGTCCAGTCGCTGGCATGCGGCAGCGTCGGGTATTCGTCGGCCAGGCCGACGCCGTGATAGAGCACGCCGTAGCGGGTCGGGAAGCAATCGCCCGGCGGCACGGCGGAGCGTTCGACTAGATCGCGAAAAGATACGCCCGGCTGCATCAGCTCGGTGTTGTGGGCGATCTGGTCGGCGGCGATGCGGAACAGGTCGCGCTGCTCGTTCGATGGTTTTTTGTCGCCGCACAGCCAGGTGCGCGACAGGTCGGCGCAAAAACCGTAAGGGCCGATCAGGTCGGTGTCGAAAGCGACAAGGTCGCCATTCTCGATGACGCGCGAGGAGCATTCCTGGAACCAGGGGTTGGTGCGCGGACCCGACGCCAGCAGCCGCGTCTCGATCCATTCGCCACCGCGCGCGATGTTGCCGCGATGCAGTTCAGCCCACAATTCGTTCTCGGAAATGCCCGGCTTGAGCGCTGCTTCCATCTCGCCCATCGCCGCTTCGCAGGCGACGATCGAACGACGCATGGCCAGGATTTCGTCGGTCGACTTGATCAGCCGCGCGTTCTCCATGACGGCTTCGCCATTGCCGATGGAGACACCAAGGCGGGCGAGTTCCTCGACACCTTCGGGGTTGATGTGGTCGACGGCGATACGCCGGTTGCCGCCGCCATGCTCGGCGACCAGATCGGCAATGCCGGCGGCCCAGCGGCGAACCTTCTGCTCGGTAAGCTCGCCGCCGTAAAGATACATCCACGAAATCGCCGGCCGCACCTCGTCGACGACGCCGGAATGGTCGGACAGATGCTCGCAGGAGAAATAGTCGAACAGCACCACCGGGCCTTCCGCTGCAACGAAGCAGTGCCGGGTCGGATTGTGCGCGACCCAGAGCTGCATATTCGTCGAGTCGGTGGCGTAGCGGATGTTGACCGGGTCGTAGAGCAGGGCGCCGGCATAGCCGCGGCGCTTCAGCTCGGCGCGGATGCGCTGCAGCCGGTATTTCCGCATCGCCGGCAGATCGGGCGCGGCAATGCCTGCCACGGCCCACTCGGCTTGCGCCTGCTCGCCATAGCCCAGAACATGCTGGTTGAGCGAGGCGGCCTTCTCACGGGAAGCCTCGCGCAACGCCTCGATCGAGCCGGGCTCGAACGGCATGATCTTGCGGTGGCGGCCGAAGCTTCCCTTTGGCGCCGCGCTGTCCATGGCCGAGCCTTAGCTCCGCATCTTCTCGCCACTCGGGTCGAACGGCGCCTCGACATTGATGCGGGCCGGACGGCGATGGCCGAGAATCTCGATCTCGAACAGGCCAGCGCTTTCGTCCTCGGCGAGAGCCGCCGGCACATAGCCTTGCGCCATCGACTTCTGGACGTAATGCGCATAGCCGCCCGACGTCACCCAGCCGACCACACGCCACTCGCCGTCGACGATGCCGCGCACGGCGGACGCGCCTTCGGCGGCCTTGGAGCCACGCACTTCCTTGCCCGCCGTATCGAAGCGCGGCGCGCCATAGCCGTGCGGCTTTTCCACCGTGCCGTAATCCTTGCTGACCTTGGCCCAGATCGGCTCGTCGCCCATCACGTCGGCATCGGTCGCATCGACGATGAACGAGACGCGGCGCAACTTCGGGCCGTCGGCCTGTTCCTTGGCGGATGCTTCGCGGCCGATGAAATCGTTCTTCTCCAGCTTGATGAAGCGGTCCATCGAACCTTCGAACGGGCCGTAGATCGGGCGCAGTTCGCGGAACCAGGTCGGGAAGTTCTTCTCGAGACGCATCGACAGCAGCGCGCGCATGCCGAAATCGACGATGCCGAACTCCGCGCCCGCATCCTTGATCGCCTTGTAGACCAGGCGTTCATAGGCCGGAGCCATCCAGATCTCGTAGCCGAGGTCGCCGGTATAGGTGATGCGGTTGACCAGGCACGGCGCGCCACCGACAGCCATCTCGCGGAAATCCATGAAGCGGAAGGCCTTGGTCGAGACGTCCGTATCCACGAGCTTTTGCAGCAAATCCCGCGCGTTCGGACCGGCGATCGACAGACCGACCAGCGTCTGGTCGAAGCGGTGGATGCGCACCGAACCGTCCTTCGGCAGGTGCTTCTCGAACCAGCGCATATGGTATTTCTGCGCGGCCGACGAGCCCCAGATCATGAAGCGGTCCTCGCCCGCCTTGGCGATGGTGAAGTCACCGATCAGCTTGCCGAACTCGTTGACCATCGGGGTCAGCACGATGCGGCCGACCTTGGGCATGCGGTTGGTCATCAGCCGGTTGAGGAAATCCTCGGCCGCCGGTCCCGACACCTCGTATTTGGCGAAGTTGGCGATCTCGGTGACGCCGACGCGCTCGCGCGTGGCGCGCACTTCCTCGCCGATCGGGCCGAAATCGTTGGAGCGGTGGAAGGATACGATGTCCTTGGGCTCTGAGCCTTTCGGCGCGAACCAGAGCGGCGTTTCCAAGCCCCACGAATCGCCCATTACGGCGTTGTTGGCAAGCATCGTGTCGTAGAGCGGCGTCGTCTGCGCCGGACGGGCGGCCGGCAGCTCTTCGTTCGGGAAGCGGATCGAGAAGCGGCGCGAATAGTTTTCGCGAACCTTGGCGTTGGTGTAGCGCAGGCCGGCCCATTCGCCGAAGCGGGCGACGTCCATGCCCCAGACGTCGAAGCCAGGATCGCCATGCACCATCCAGTTGGACAGCGCCAGGCCGACGCCGCCGCCCTGGCTGAAGCCGGCCATGACGGCGCAGGCGCACCAGAAATTGGTCAGGCCCTGCACCGGACCGACCAGCGGGTTGCCGTCGAGCGCGAAGGTGAAGGGGCCGTTGATGATCTGCTTGATGCCGGCCTTCTCGATGCCGGGGAAATGCTTGAAGCCGATCTCCAGCGACGGCGCGATGCGGTCGATGTCGGGTGGCAGGAGTTCATGGCCGAAATCCCACGGCGTGTTGACCGGCGACCAGGGCTTGCAGGCCTTCTCATAAGTGCCGAGCAGGATGCCGTTGCGCTCCTGGCGCGTGTAGATCTCGCCCTTGAAATCGAGCACGCCGATCATCTCGCGGCCGGTCGACTTGCTGAATTCCTCGACCTCGGGCATCGGCTCGGTCAAGAGGTACATGTGCTCCATGGCCAGCACCGGCAGCTCGACGCCGACCATGCGGCCGATCTCGCGTGCCCACAGGCCGCCGCAGTTGACGACATGCTCGGCATGCACCGTGCCTTGCTCGGTGACGACGTTCCAGGTTCCGTCCGGCTGCTGGGTGAGGTCGACGACGCGGTTGCGTAGCACGATCTCGGCGCCGAGTTTCTTCGCGGCCTTGGAGTAGGCGATGGTGGTGCCGGACGGATCGAGATGGCCTTCGACCGGATCCCACATGGCGCCGACGAAATTGGTCTCGTCCATCAGCGGGAACATCGCCTTGGCTTCCGATGGCGTGATCAGCTCGGTGTCCATGCCGAGATAGCGGCCCTTGGCGTGGGCCAGGCGCAGGAAGTCCATGCGCTCGGGCGTATCGGCCATCATGACGCCGCCGGTCAGGTGCAGCGAGCAGGACTGGCCGGAAATCTCTTCGATCTCCTTGTAGAGCTGCACCGTATAAGCCTGCAGCTTGGCGACGTTCGGGTCACCGTTCAGCGTGTGGAAGCCGCCCGCCGCGTGCCAGGACGAACCGGAGGTGAGCTCGGAACGCTCGATCAGCATGATGTCGGTCCAGCCGGCCTTGGCCAGATGATAGAGCACCGAGCAGCCAACGACGCCGCCACCGATGACAACCGCTTTTACATGGGATTTCATGAAGACAGGTCCGTTTTTATAGAGACTGAATCGAGTGAATGCGGGCGACGAGTTGCCGGTCGATCGTTCATCGCCATTGATCAAAAATCGGTCGGCGCGCCGCCTTCGGCCGTGCGCTTCTGGACGAAGTCGTTGAGCTCCTCGCGGATGGCCGGATCCATGTAGGGCTCGTCATAGGACGCCAGCCGTTCCTTCCAGACCTTGTTGGCCTTCTCCAACGCGGTCGGCGAGCCAGCTTCGGCCCAGGTCTCGAAATTGCGCCAGTCGGACAGGATCGGCGAGTAGAAGGCGGTCTTGTAGCGGTCCTGCGTGTGCTGGGTGCCGAAGAAATGGCCGCCGGGGCCGACAGACTGGATGGCGTCGAAGCCGAGCGCTTCTTCGGACAGGTCGAGCGGGGTGAGGAATTCGGCCACCATCTGCAACAGGTCGATGTCCAGAATGGTTTTTTCATAAGAGCAGCGCAGTCCGCCTTCGAGCCAGCCGGCGCCGTGCATCATCAAATTGCCGCCGCCCTGGATGGCGCCCCACAGCGAAAAGACGCTTTCATAGGCCGCCTGTGCGTCGACGGTGTTGGCGGCGCAAGTGTTGGAGGTGCGGTAGGGGATGTTGTAGCGGCGGGCGAGCTGCCCGCCGACGAGCTGCGCCTTCATGTATTCGGGCGTGCCGAAGGCCGGTGAGCCGGATTTCATGTCGACATTGGAGGTGAAGCCGCCATAGCCGACCGGCGCGCCTTTTTTCACCATTTGCGCGAAGGCGATGCCCGACAGCGCCTCGGCATTCTGCTGCACCAGCGCGCCGGCGATGGTCACGGGCGCCATGGCGCCCGACAGGGTGAAGGGCGTGACGATGACGACCTGGCCCTTGCTCGACATCTGGATGATGCCTTCCATCATCGGCACGTCGAGCTTGAGCGGCGAATTGGTGTTGATGATGGTGAAGACCGACGGCTCTTCCAGCATCTGCTCAGGGCTGATGCCGCGCGCGATCCGGGTGATCTCGATGCCGTCGACGTTGCGTTCCTTGCCGAGGGAATAGATGTGGAAGACCTTGTCGGTCAGCGTGGCGAGATCGCGGATGCATTCGAGATGGCGCACCGAAGGGTGGATATCGGTCGGCTCGACCGGATAGCCGCCGGTGCAGTTCAGGATGTTGTGCATCTGCGCCAGGCGCAGGAAGTTGCGGTAGTCGGCCTGGTTGCCGGGGCGGCGGCCGCGGTCGAGATCGGAGCAGTTCGGCGCCGAGGCCATCATCGACAGGATGACGTTGTTGCCGCCGAAACGCAGATTGTGCGCCGGGTTGCGGGCATGCAGCGTGAATTCCGAGGGGCAGTTCGAGATCAGATCGAGGATCATGTCGCTGTCGAAGCGCACCCGCTCCGAGCCTTCGGTCACGTCGGCGCCATGCGCCTTCATGATGCGGCGAGCCTCGTCATGCAGGACGTCGACGCCGATTTCCTTCAAGACGCGCAATGAGGCGAGGTGGATCGATTCCAGCTCGTCGTCGGAAACCAGCTTTGTCGGGGTCAGCGGGTTTCTCAACTGCCTGAACGCCGGCTGTTCGAAGGCGGCCGAGCCGCCGGCGCGCTTGCCCGCGCGGCCACCGCGACGGGCGCGGTCGGTTGCCAAGGGCGGTTCGGCTGGGTGCAGGGCGGCGGTCATGGGAGGCCTCGTACGCTTCGATAATGCGGCGGCATAATGGACCGGCGGCTGTCCAGCCATTGCGGAGGCGGCGACCACTAGGACGAGGGAAGCGACATGCCGGAACGGCAGTTTGCGCTGGTGATCTTCGCGCTCTGTCGCGCGCGCCAACGTCGTCACGCCTGACAGGAGCTGACTGGAGCAAGCGCTTTTCGCCGGCGGGGCTTACCGCGGTCGCGGCGACCCGCTAAGTCGCATCATGGATCTTGCGGAAAAGAGCAGCGGCGAGCCGATGCAATGGGCGGCGATCATCGGCGTGATCGCGACCGTTTCGGTTTTTGCCATCGCGCAAGGGCTTTCCTATCCACTGTTGAGCTTCATCCTGCAACGTCAAGGCGTATCGCCGGCCGTCATCGGGCTTTCGGCGGCGATGACGCCGATCGGCTTCATCCTGTCCTCGCCGTTGATCCCGGGGCTGGCGCGCCGCTTCGGGGCAGGGCGCACGGCGCTCACCTGTGCGGCGCTGTCGGCGCTGGTGCTGGGGCTGATCGGCTGGACGCAGGATGTCACTCTCTGGTTCCCGCTGCGTTTCCTGACCGGCGTGGTGACCAATCCGCTTTATGTTTTGAGCGAGACCTGGGTGATCGCGCTGGCGCCGCCGTCGCGGCGCGGGCGGATCATGGGCCTCTATTCGACCATCATTTCGGCTGGCTTCGCCGCCGGCCCGCTCTGCCTTCTGGCCGTTGGCACCGAAGGCTGGGCGCCATTCCTGGTCGGCATCTTCGCCTTTCTCTTCTGCGGTTGCTGCCTGGCATTGGTGGTTCGACGACTGCCCAAAGTCGACGAGACGGGTCACAAGGTTTCGGTTCTGGCTTTCATACCGATGGCGTGGCTGCTGATGTCGGCGGTCGTCGTTGCCGCCGGTTTCGAGCAAGCCATACTGTCCTTGCTTCCGGTCTATGGGACGCACCATGGCATCCCCGATGCGCGCATGTCGGCGCTGCTGTCGGTGATGATTGCCGGCAACATCGCCATGCAGGTGCCGCTCGGCCTGCTTGCCGAAAGGCTAACGGCACGGCTGGTGCGCTTCGGCTGCGTTCTCGCGACAATTCTGGGCTGCGCGCTGTTGCCGGCGCTGATCGACACGCCACTGATCTGGCCCTGCGTGTTCGTCTGGGGCGCGGTCTCCTACGGCGTCTACACCATGTCGATCATCGAGCTCGGCGAACGGTTCACCGGCTCGGCGCTGGTCGCGGGCAACGCCGCCTTTTCGCTGATGTGGGGCCTTGGCGGCATCATCGTGCCGCCGCTGACCGGCAGCGCCATGGACGTCATCGGCACCGCCGGCCTGCCGCTCACGCTCGGCGCAATCTGCGCGGCGCTGGCGGCGGCCACGGTCGCGCGCCGGCGGGTGGTGTAAGCCGGCGGACTCTTAGGTCTCTCGTCGTCTGAAAATGGCCCAGAGATCGCAATCGGCATGGTGTTCGGGCGGATAGTATTTGCGGCGCAGCGTCTGCTGGATTTCGACGGCGCGTTCAAAATCCGTGACTAGTCCGAATCTCGATAGCTCTGAATTCGCGAACGCTTCGGGAAAGCCGCCGCAATTGGTCAACGCGCTGTTGCCGACGTCCTTGTCCATGAGATCGTAGCCAAGGAACGCAAACCCGTCCCATGCAAGTGAGCTGACATCTTCAACGGGTTTTCGGATGACACCAAGAAGGTTGAACTCTCGCGTATCCGGCAGTTCCGACAGGAGGAAATCCAAATCCAGGAAGAAGCTGAGCATATAGTCTTCGTTCACGATGTGAGGCCAGTAGCTTTTCCTTATCTCGTCAAGGACGATAGGGCAGAGCATTCCATCGAGCGTGACCACCTCGGCCAGCTGCGTCAGGCCTGACCATGCGACGTAATTTTCCCATCTGGGGCCGTCGGATGGGCCAAATTTCTCCGTCGCTATGTAAAGACGTTGCATGAGGTCCGGCCTGGCGTTGATGACTTCAGATCGCCTTTTTATCGGCTTCGATTGAATGTCGGTAGCGCCATGCCGATGTTTGTGGCACCGAGCGAGACGAATTTCGGAGACCGCATGACCCAATCGACCGCACAAAAGCAGCCTGGTTCGGCCGTCAAGGCCGAAGATCCTTTTCTCTGGCTGGAGGACCGCAACGGCAAGGAAGCGCTCGACTGGGTTCACCGCCAGAATGCGCTGACGGTCGGCGAGTTGCAGGGCGATCCTTCCTACCAGGCGACCTTCGAGACCGCGCTCGATCTGATGACAGCCGAGGACAATATGCCGGTCGGCGCGGCACTTGCCGGCTATGTCTATAATTTCTGGCAGGACAAGACCAATGCGCTCGGACTGTGGCGGCGCACGACGGTTGCCTCCTACAAGACCGACAAGCCGGACTGGGAGACGATCATCGATTTCGATCAGCTTTCCGCGAAGGAAGGTGTGAAATGGGTGTTCGGCGGCGCCAGCAGGCTTTATCCCGATTTCGACCGCTGCCTGCTCTCCATGTCGCCGGACGGCGGCGACGCCAGCGAGATGCGTGAGTTCGACATCGCCACGAAGTCCTTTGTCGACGGCGGTTTTTCCGCGCCCGCCTCGAAGTCGGGCTTTTCCTGGCTGGACGAGGATACGGTGATCGTCTCGGCGGCTTTCGAGGAAGACGACAAGACCCAGTCGGGCTATCCGCGCGTCATCAAGCTTTGGCCGCGCGGCACGAAGCTCGAAGACGCGACGCCGATCTTCGAAGCCGATAAGCAGGATCTCGCGGTCGGAGGCGGCGTCGAGTTCGACGGCGACAAGCGCCATGTGCTGCTTGGCAGGACGATCGATTTTTTTACCGCGCATAGTTTTTTGCGGCTTCCCTCGGGCGAGAACAGGCGCATCCCGCTGCCCGACGACGCCACCGACACGGCGATCTTCAAGGGCCAGCTCATCTTCGGCGTGCGCAGCCCGTGGACGGCGCCTGACGGCACGCATTGTTTGCCGGACGGGCTCTACTCAATCGATTTCGACCGCTGGATCAAAACCGGCAGATTCGAACCGGTCGAAACCGTGCTGGAGCCGGCACATCGGGTGTCGATCGCCGGCAGCGCCCGCACGCAGGACCGCCTGTTCATCAACCTGATGGACAATGTGCGCGGCAAGGTCATCGGCTGCGACCGAACGGCTGAGGGCTGGACGCTGAAGCCCGTGGCGCTGCCCGAAAACGGCAATGTCGGCATCAGCCATGCCGAGCATTTCGGCTCGAGCGTGTCCTTCTCCTTTACCGATTTCCTGACGCCAAGCTCGATCATCTGGTCGGACGACAATGGCGAGACGCTTGCGACGGTGAAGTCGCAGCCGGCCCGCTTCGACGCCTCGCCTTATATTTCGGAGCAATTCGAGGCGCGCTCGAAGGACGGCACGATGATCCCGTATTTCGTCGTCAGGCGGCGCGACCAGAAAGCGCCGGTGCCGGCGCTGCTCTATGGCTATGGCGGCTTCGAAGTGCCGCTGCTGCCGGGCTATGCCGGCATTCGCGGCAGACTGTGGCTGGACAAGGGCAACGCCTATGTCCAGGCCAACATCCGCGGCGGCGGCGAGTTCGGCCCGGCCTGGCATCAGGCGGCGCTGAAGGGCAAACGCCAGAATGCCTATGACGACTTCGCCGCCGTGGCCGAAGACGTGGTCAAGCGCGGCATCACGACGGCGGCGCAGCTCGGCATCCAGGGCGGTTCCAATGGCGGCCTGCTGACCGGCGTGTCGCTGACGCAGCGGCCGGACCTGTTCGGCGCCGTCATCATCGACGTGCCGCTGCTCGACATGCTGCGCTACACCGAACTGCCGCCCGGCGCCTCGTGGATCGCCGAGTATGGCGACCCGGCCAAGCCGGAAGAGGCTGCCTGGCTTGGCGCTTACTCGCCCTATCAGCATGTCTCGGATGCCGCCTATCCGCCGGTGCTGTTGATGACCTCGACCGCCGACGACCGCGTCCATCCTGGCCATGCCCGCAAGATGGCGGCGCGCCTGCAGGAGACGGGCCATGCCAGGACGCGGTTCTTCGAAGAAACCGAAGGCGGCCATGGCGGGCGCGGCGACCGCCGTCCGCAAGCGGCGCAAACGGCGATGCGCTATATGTTCCTGCAGCGCGCGCTTGGTGAATCTGCCTGACCGGTACGGCTTGAATCTTGGGCCTCAGGCGGCGTAAGCTGCCTGGCATGGCTCGCAAGATGACATATGGCGCCTTTGGGGTCGCGGTGACGCCGTCGCCGCGCACGCTGCGCGCCGAGCTTTTGCGACTGTGCGCCCGCATCGGCTATTCGCCCCCCCGCTTCCTCTGACGAATCCGCCCCCGGCGGCTGCCGGATTGATTCAAGAGGAAAGATCAAATCGATGACTTATCAGAACTATTCGCTGAAGCAGCTTCAGCAGATCGACGCCGCGCATCACCTGCATCCCTTCACCGACCACAAGGAACTGCGCGAAACAGGCTCGCGCATCATCACCCACGCCAACGGCCCCTTCATCTACGATGCCGACGGCACGGAAATCCTCGACGGCATGGCCGGGCTATGGTGTGTCAATGTCGGCTATGGCCGCGACGAGCTGGCCGAGGCCGCCTATGCGCAGATGAAGGAGCTGCCCTACTACAACTCCTTCTTCAAATGCTCGACGCCGACGCCGGTGCTTCTGTCGAAGAAGCTGGCCGAGCTGGCGCCCAAGCATGTCAGCCAGGTGTTTTACGGCTCGTCCGGTTCGGAAGCCAACGATACGGCGTTGCGGCTTGTCCGCCACTATTGGGCGCTCGAAGGCAAGCCCGAGAAGAACCGCATCATCTCGCGCAAGTCGGCCTATCACGGCTCGACGGTCGCCGGCACGTCGCTTGGCGGCATGGAGCCGATGCACAAGCAGTTGGGCGGCGCGGTGCCCAACATCGTCCATGTGATGATGCCTTATGCTTATGAGCTCGCTCTGCCGGGCGAAAGCGACCATGATTTCGGCATCCGCGCCGCCAAGGCGGTGGAGGACGCGATCCTCGAAGCCGGCGCCGACAAGGTCGCCGCTTTCATCGGCGAACCGGTGATGGGCGCCGGCGGCGTGAAAATCCCGCCGATGAGCTATTGGCCGGAAGTCGAGCGCATCTGCCGCAAATACGATGTGCTGTTGATGCTGGACGAGGTCATCACCGGCTATGGCCGCACCGGCGAATGGTTCGCGGCGCAGACTTTCGGAATCGAGCCCGACACCATCACCACCGCCAAGGCGCTGACTTCGGGCTACCAGCCGCTGTCGGCGCTGCTGGTCGGCGACCGCGTCGCCAAGACGCTGGTCGAGAAAGGTGGCGAGTTCTATCACGGCTACACCTATTCCGGTCATCCGGTGGCCTGCGCCGTGGCGTTGAAGAACCTCGAGATCATCGAGCGCGAAGGCCTGGTCGAACGCGTCAAGAACGACACCGGCCCGTATTTCGCGCAGGCGCTGCAGGAGCAGCTTGCCGGCCACAGGCTGGTCGGCGAAGTGCGCTCCATCGGCCTGATGGGCGCGATCGAGATCGTCAAGGACAAGGCGACCAAGGAGCGTTACCTGCCGTCGGGAAGTGCTGCCGTCGTGGTGCGCGATCACGCGATCGCGCAGGGCCTGATGCTGCGCGCCACCGGCGACACGATGATCCTGTCGCCGCCGCTGATCTGGACGCGCGACACCGTCGACATGGCTTGCGACCGCATCGCAAAGGCGCTCGATCTTGCCGAGGCGGATTTGCGCAAGCGCTAGGACAAAAGGGCCGGGCGCCTTTTGATACGTGGCGCCCGGCCAACTTTCCAGATATGTCGGGGAACGAATGGCCCGCCACGCGCTTAAGTGTCGGGAGCCGGCCACACCGGCTGCATTGGGGTTGGATTTTCATGGCAAAGACAGGCAAGAGCCGGCGGTCGCTTGAAGCGGCAGGGATCGGTCAGGACCTGATGCTGGCGCCGCTGGTGGCGCTGATGCGGCTGCCGCTGATGGCCGCCGAAACCGGCCGAGCCTATAGTCCTGAAACCGCACGCGCGGTGCAGGAGAAAGCCAACGCGGTAGCCGAAGGCGCGTTTGCGGCGCAGATGGCGCTGTGGCACTCGGCGGCGCGTTTCTGGCCTGAGGTTTTTTCGGGCCGCACGCCATCGCTGTTCAACGGCATCGCGGCGGAACGGTCGATCAGCGCGGCGCTGAAGCCTGCCAGCCGCGCTGTGAAGGCAAATTTCCGGCGGTTGTCCAACAAGGCTTAGGGAAATTGCTTGGAAGGGCTGAGCAGTATAGCGCCCGGAAAAGCAAAAACCGCGCCCCAATGGGAACGCGGCTTTGCCAGATACACATGGCGTTTCGCGACGAAGCACTTGCGAAACTAACGGGCTCCGGTACGCGAGACCTGATCCGGAGCGCCGGGCGAATGTGATGTCCGCCTCGAAGTCCGTTTTATAGGCACATCGTTACCGGTGCGTTATCGAGACCTTAAGCAAATCTAAATTTTCTAGCCGCTGCGGCTAATAACCTTTTGTAATCAGTGACTTATTTTAAATTACCGCGCAGAAAATTTATGATGCCGGAAAAATCGACGCCGGCATGGCCTTGTGCATTGAACAGCGCATAAAGCTGCGTCGCCTCGGCGCCCAAGGGCGTTACCGCACCGGCGCTCTGGGCGGCTTCCTGCGCCAATTTCAGGTCTTTCAGCATCAGCGCCGCGGCGAAGCCGGGCTTGTAATCGCGATTCGCCGGCGATGCCGGAACCGGGCCGGGCACCGGGCAATAGGTGGTCAGCGACCAGCACTGGCCGGAGGAGGTGGAGGCAACGTCGAAAAGCGCCTGGTGCGACAGGCCGAGCTTTTCGGCCAGCACAAAGGCTTCGGCGACGCCGATCATCGAGATGCCGAGAATCATGTTGTTGCAGATCTTGGCCGCCTGTCCGGCGCCATCGCCGCCGCAATGGACGATGCGGCCGGCCATCGGTTTCAGGATCGGCTCGGCGGCGGCGAAAGCCGCATCGGAGCCGCCGGCCATGAAGGTCAACGTGCCGGCGGTGGCGCCGCCGGTGCCGCCGGAGACAGGCGCATCAATCGAGGGCAGGCCGTGCTTCGCGGCGATCGCATGCGACTTGCGAGCCGATTCGACGTCGATGGTCGAGGAGTCGATGAACAACGCGCCCGGCTTGGCCTTAGGCGCAATGTCTTCGTAGACGGAGAGCACATGCTTGCCGGCGGGCAACATGGTGATGACGACGTCGGCGTCTTTCACAGCAGCCATCGCGTTGGCCATCACCGTCACGCCATGCTCCCGGGCCACGGTAAGGTTTTCCGGCACAAGGTCGAACCCGTTCACAGCGTGTCCGGCCTTGACCAGATTGGCAGCCATGGGATTGCCCATGTTGCCGAGGCCGATGAAGGCGATGGTTGCCATCGTTTTCTCCCGAATGTTTTCTGTCAGCGGCCGATCAGCGATCGCGCGATGATGACGCGCATGATCTCGTTGGTGCCCTCGAGGATCTGGTGGACGCGGAGATCCCGCACCAGTTTCTCGATGCCGTAGTCGTGCAGATAGCCGTAGCCGCCATGCAACTGCAGCGCCTGGTTGGCGACGTCGAAGCCGATATCGGTGACGAAACGCTTGGCCATCGCCGACCATTTGCCGGCGTCCGGGGCCTTGCGGTCGAGTTTCGAGGCGGCGGCGTAGAGGAAGATGCGCGCCGCCTGCAACTCTGTCTCCATGTCGGCCAGCCTGAATTGCAGCGCCTGGAACTGGTTGATCTTCGAGCCGAACGCCTTTCGCTCGCTTGTATAGCCAAGCGCCTTGTCGAGCGCCGATTGCGCGCCGCCGAGCGAACACGCGGCGATGTTGAGGCGGCCGCCGTCGAGCCCGGCCATGGCGATGCCGAAACCGGCGCCTTCGCCTGAAAGCAGGTTTTCGGCCGGCACCTTGCAATCCTCGAGGATGACCTGGCGCGTCGACTGCATGTGCCAGCCCATCTTGTGCTCGTTGGCGCCGAAGGAGAGGCCAGGCGCGTCATTCGGCACGACAAAGGTGGAAATGCCTTTCGGGCCGTCGGCGCCGGTGCGCGCCATCACGACATAAAGGTCGCTGTCGCCGGCGCCGGAGATGAACTGCTTGGCGCCATTCAAGACATAGTCGCCGCCGCCTTTCACCGCCCGGGTCTTCAGGGCGGCTGCGTCCGAGCCGGAGCCAGGCTCGGTCAGGCAGTAGCTGGCCAGCCACTCCATCGAGGTCAGCCTCGGCAGGAAGCGCTGGCGCTGCTCGTCGGAGCCGAAGCGGTCGATCATCGAGGCCGCCATGTTGTGGATCGAAATGAAGGACGAAAAGGCGGGGTCGGCATGCGCCAGCGCCTCGAAGATCAGCACGGCATCGAGCCGGCCCAGCGCCGAACCGCCGACATCGTCGCGTACGTAAATGCCGCCCAGACCGAGCGGGCCGGTCTCGCGGATCACATCGGCGGGGAAGTGCTTTGCCTTGTCCCAATCGAGCGCATTGGGCGCAACGCGATCGGCCGCGAAAGCCTGGGCCATCTCCTGGATGGCGCGTTGGTCCTCGTTGAGTTCGAATTGGCCAGTGCCCGCATCGACTGCCGCGTCCATGACGTGCTCCCTGATGGTTTTCGGCCGGCCTGTCGCTGGCCTGTCGTTTTTGGCTATGCGCGCTCGCCAATCTAGACCAATGATGCCGCCGCGCAACCCGGCCCCCTGCGGACCGGTTGTGCATGGAATGATAACGGAGCCGTTTGTGCCGACAATTTTCGATGCTTTGCTCCGGGAGTTCCGGGGGTATCTCAAGAGCGTTGAGGGCGCGGTGGTCAGGGGCGCGGTCGCCGCTATCGATTGGACCATGCCGGCACGTTCGCTTGAACCGCATGGTCTTGCCTGCCTTCACCATCTCGACCGCATCGCTGAGCTTGCGCCTCCGGCAATCCAGCCGCTGGTGCGGCTCGTCGCCAACAATCGCGACGCGTTGCGCTGGGGCCAGACCTATAGCGCCGCCGATTTCGGCCAGGGCTTCATCGACAATTACGGCTGGTTGGAGGTGTTCGGCACGCGCGGGCATTTCGCCAATGACGCGGTCGCTGGCGGCGTGCTGATCCTTGGGCCGGACATCGTCTATCCCGACCACCATCACATCGCCGAGGAAATCTACATTCCGCTGACCGGCGGCACCGAATGGCGCATGGGCGAGGGTGGTTTCCAGCTGCGTGCGGCAGGCGAGGTGATCCACCACGCGTCCAATGTCAGCCACGCCATGCGCACCGGCAAGGATCCGCTGATGGCGCTCTATCTCTGGCGCGGCGGGCCGCTGGCGCAGACATCGACCATCGGCACGGGGGGCAGGGGCTGATGGCCAAGGCATTCATGCTGCAAGGCACCGGTTCGGATGTCGGCAAGACCGTGCTGGTGGCAGGGCTCTGCCGCGCCGCCAGGAAGCGCGGGCTGAATGTCCGGCCGTTCAAGCCGCAAAACATGTCGAACAATGCCGCCGTCGCCGAAATCCCCGGCGACAACAGGTCCGGCGATGGCGAGATCGGCCGCGGGCAATGGCTGCAGGCGCTGGCCTGTGGGGTCAAGCCGACGGTGCATATGAACCCGGTGCTGCTCAAGCCGCAGAGCGATATCGGCTCGCAGGTGATCGTGCAGGGCAAGGTGTTCGGCGAGGCGCGGGCGCGCGACTACCAGACGATGAAGGCCAGGCTGATGGACGCCGTTCTGGACTCCTGGGACAAGGTCGGCGAGGGCGCCGATCTGGTCATCGTCGAGGGCGCCGGATCGCCGGCAGAGATCAATCTGCGTCCCCGCGACATCGCCAATATGGGCTTTGCCACGCGCGCCAACGTGCCGGTGATCCTGGTCGGCGACATCGATCGCGGCGGCGTCATCGCCTCGGTTGCCGGCACGCATTTGATCCTGCCGGAGGAAGACAGGCGCATGATCGCCGGCTATATCATCAACAAGTTCCGCGGCGATGTTTCGCTGTTCGACGACGGGATCAAGGCGATCGACAGCTTCACCGGCTGGCGCTGCTTTGGCGTCGTGCCGTGGCTCAAGGCTGCCGGCCGGCTGCCGTCCGAGGATTCGGTGGTGCTCGAACGCCTCGTTTCCGGCGGGAAGCGAGCGCTGAAGGTTGCCGTGCCGATGCTGGCGCGCATCGCCAATTTCGACGATCTCGATCCGCTCAAGGCCGAGCCGCAGGTCGAGGTGGTGTTCGTGCCGCCGGGCAAGCGACTGCCGGAGGATGCGGGACTGGTGATCATTCCGGGCTCGAAGTCGACGATCGGCGACCTGATCAAATTCCGTGAAAACGGCTGGGATCGCGATCTCGCCGCCCACCGAAAACGCGGCGGCCACGTCGTCGGTATCTGCGGCGGCTATCAGATGCTTGGCCGGGTGGTGCGTGACCCCGAAGGCATCGAAGGCAGCGTGAGGGAGACGGAAGGCCTCGGCCTGCTGGATATCGAAACGGTGATGGAGCCGGAAAAGACGGTGCGCAATTCAAGCGCGCGGTCGGTGCCGTTCGATCTGCCGCTGGAAGGCTACGAAATCCATCTCGGCCGCACCACCGGTCCCGACACCGCGCGGCCGTCGGCCGTCATCGATGGCGTCGAGGACGGCGCGATCTCGGCCGACGGCAAGGTGATCGGCACCTACCTGCACGGGCTGTTTTCCGCCGACGCCTTTCGCGCCGCCTATCTGGAAAGCCTGGGCGTCAAGGGCGGCGGCCTCGACTATCGCGCCGAGGTCGAGAAGGCGCTTGACGATATCGCGGCCGAACTGGAGGCCCATCTCGACTGCGAGGCCATCTTCTCGCTGGCCCGCTAGGCCATCCCTCATCGCCTTGCGGAATGTGTTTTGGCGCTGTCGGAGCCGCTTCATCGAATTCGTCCTTGAACAGGGGGAGGCGCTCGGAAAGGAGATCGCTCGATGTTTCAAGGTGACCGCCGATGATCTAAACGACTATTTCGGCTTCGATCCGGAACGGGAGCCGGACCTTCGGAAATTCGACGGATTGATCCGCGAAGCTGCCCGGTCGCTGCAACGCCATTTTCATGCAGGCACTCCGGCGGGAAGCGCCGGCATGCGCATGAAAATGATCGGCTACGGCAGGTTCCGCTACTCCATAAAATGCGGCAAATCGACCGACTGGCCGGTGATCGGCGTCGCCCTCCAGAGGAGCTACATAAGCGTCTATGTTTCGGTCGCTGTCGACGGCCACCCGATCGTCGATCGCTACCGAGGCAAGCTCGGGGAAACACGGTCGGGAAGAAACAATTTCAGCTTCGTGCGATTTGATGAGCTCGAAGCCGAAATGGTTGCGAAGCTGGTTGCCGAAACAGCCAGTATGTTCAACGCGGACCCCGAGAACCCCGTTCGTTACCGAGAGGGTTCATGATGCCTTTTCGCCTGCCTTCGGCCAATAGGTGCCGAAGGACCAGACATTGCCTTCCGGGTCGAGGCAGATGAACTCGCGGCTGCCATAGTCGCGGTCGACCAGCTCTTGGATGATTTTCGCGCCGGCTGTCTTCGCCTTGGCATAAGCCGCGTCGGCGTCGTCGACGGCGATATAGGTCGACTTGCCGCCTCCGCCCGGATCGCCGACCATCTTGCCGTAATCGTCGTCGCGGGCGGTGCCGAGCATGATCATCGAGGAGCCGAATGTGAGCTCGGCATGATGGACGACATCGCCCTCGCCATAGCGGGCGCGGACCTCGAAGCCGAAGGCCTCGCACAGCCAGTCGATCATGGCGGCCGCGTTTTTGTAGCGCAGTGTAGGATAAATGCGTGGTGCTTCGTTGGCCGTGGACATGGCGGTCTCCTTTTTTGGGTCGATAAACCCAGTCTCGACGAAGGCCGTTGCGGCGTCTTGAAGAAATGTTACCTACATCAGGGCGGCGAGCGCGGTCGGCGTTTGCCCGGCGAACTGGCGGAATTCGCGCACCAGATGCGCCTGGTCGGCATAGCCGCAGTCCGCGGCGATGCTGGCCCAGTCGTCGTCCTGCTGTTTCGACAGCGACAGCGCGCGGTTGAAGCGCACGACGCGCGACAGCGTCTTTGGCCCGATGCCGATGGCGTCCGAAAATTTTGCCGCCAGATGCTTGCGGCTCCAGCCGATTTCGCCGGCAAGCAAAGAGATGCGTGTGCGCCCGCCTGAGGCGATGACGGTCCGGTAGGCCCAGGCAATCTCGGGCGAAAGCGCATTCGCCTCAGCAAGGCGGCCAGCAATGAAGCCCTCAGCAATGTCGAAGCGCGCGTCCCAATCCGACGCCTCGCCAAGCCGTTCGCGCAGTGCCATGCCATCGAGACCCAGGGCGTCGTCGAGGCCGACCATCCGGTCGCGCAATTCGCTCATCGGCAGGCCGAAGAACTTCCTGGCGCCAAGCGGCGTGAAATTGACCTGGATGCAGCAACAGCCGCCGAAGGATTCGATCATGACCGGCCCGGCATAGAGGCCGGCGGCGAAACTGGCGTAACGATCATTGTCGCCCGGGGCGTGGCCGAGGCCGATGGCGAAGGCGTCGGCGAAGCTGATCACCAGCGGTACGGTGAGCGAGGCATATTCGACGATGCGGAAATGGCCGGGACGGATTTCGCGGTAGCCGCAGATGTCGGTGACGATGCCGGCGAGCGAAGATGCTGGTTTGCGCCGCACCATCTCGAAATTGAGGGCGGGAGAGCGATTGTCGTGTCGATGGCGCTCTGTCTCGTCGGACATGACCCGAGCCTAGCAGAACACGCTCGCAAAAATCAAAAGCGCCCGGCAGGGCCGGGCGCTCCGAGTTGCCTGAGATGCAATGCTCACGCGCCGCGCATCAAACAGCCGGCGGCGAGCACGACATAAGCGACGAGCATAATCCACACCGATGCAAGCGGAATGAATGCAAGAACGTTGACAGCAGCGAGAAGGCCGATGACGGCGATGACCAACGAAATGATGAATACGATCTGGGTAGGTGCACTGAGATTCATGTCCGGTCCCTCCAACATGATTCGCACACTCATATAGTATCAGCAGGGGCCTCACATACCAATGAGCTGGCGTAGCGGATTGGCCGGGTCGGCCAAGAGCTTCGCGGCAAGCGCCAGGCAGACGACTACCAACAGCGGCTTGATCAGTTTCGCGCCGATCTTGATGGCGAGGCTGGCACCGACGCGGGCGCCGATGAATTGCGCCACGCCCATCATCAGGCCGATCTTCCAGTCGATGACCCCGACGGCGGCAAAGACGATGAAACCGCCGATGTTGGAAGCCAGATTGAGCAGCTTGGTGTGGGCGGTCGCCTTGAGCACGCCGTAGCCGGCAAGGGAGACGAAGGCGAGCATATAGAAGGAGCCGGCGCCCGGGCCGAACACGCCGTCATAGAAGCCGACCAGCGGCGGGATGATCAACCCGAACAGGAAAGGCGACAGCCGCTCGGCGCGGTCGACATCGTCCATGTTGGGCTTCAGCGCGAAATAGAGCGCAATCGCGATCAGGAGCAGCGGCAGGATGGCGCGCAGGACATCGCCGGGAACAACCGTCGCCAGCAGGGCGCCGATGGCGCCGCCGGCGAGCGCCAGCGCCGCGGACGGCAGTTGCCGGCGCAGGTCGACCTGACCCTTGGCGGCATAGTGGATGGTGGCCGAACCCGAGCCGAATATGCCCTGCAGCTTGTTGGTGCCGAGGGCCGCAACCGGTGAGAAGCCGGCCAGCAGCAACGCCGGGATGGTGATCAGCCCGCCGCCGCCGGCGATCGAATCGACAAAGCCCGCGGCAAAGGCCGCAGCGACGAGCATGAGGACAGTCTGCAGGGTGAGGTCGATCATCAGGAGGGCGCTTGGAAGGAAACAGCAGCTTCCATCATGCTCGCCTCGTTTGCGCAAGAGCGATTCCACGCTAACAATCCCTCCGGAATCGAAACGGGAGTTTTATGGTGATGGCGCTGCTCGATCAGATACGCTCGATCTTCGACGGCGATCCCGGTGTGCGCAAAGTGGCGGACGACCCGGTGCTGTCGGCGGAACTCTTGATGCTGTTCCGGATGATCCTGGCCGACGGCTCGGTCTCAGAGAGTGAGATGGTCGTCTTCCGGCGCATCTGCAAGGAGGCGTTCGGCATTGCCGAAAGCAGCATCGACAGCGTCATCGAATATCTCAACGATTACGGCTACGAGACCAACGGCTCGCAGGCGATCGCGCTGTTTCGCGATCTCGATGTCGAGCGGCGCAAGCTGCTCGCCCAGCATATGGCGGAGATCGCCAAGGCCGATTCCAAGCTTGCCGAGAGCGAAGTGCGACTGTTGCGCCGCACACTCGACCTGCTCGATATCAGCCCGGTCGATGTGGTGAAGCCGGAAGGCTGAACGCGGCCGCCCGGCCGGGTCCGCGCTGCTTCGCAGCGTCCCGGCGTTCGGTGGCCTTTCATCGTGCCACTGGCACGATGAATTCGCCTTTGGCGAACCGGTTGCTCACCCCTGTTCCTGCATGCGCCGGGCAATCGCCCGATGCAGATCGGGAGCGGCGGCAACCAGCGCCTTGGCAGCCTCTGACTG
Source organism: Mesorhizobium sp. RCC_202 (assembly GCF_041355295.1). Lineage (NCBI taxonomy): Bacteria > Pseudomonadati > Pseudomonadota > Alphaproteobacteria > Hyphomicrobiales > Phyllobacteriaceae > Mesorhizobium > Mesorhizobium sp. RCC_202. Next base: position 19,633 of record NZ_JBFUPO010000017.1, on the reverse strand, counting down.
TGGGCGGTCGAGCACTTCACTCGCCTTGCCGCGCTCGACGATCCTGCCCTCATGCATCACGAGCACTTCGTCGGCCATGGCGCGGGCAACCGTCAGGTCGTGGGTGATGAACAGATAGGCGATGCCGAGCTTCTGGTTGAGCTCGGCGAACAGATCGAGGATCTGAGCGCGGATCGACACGTCCAGCGCCGAAACAGGCTCATCGGCCACGACCAGCTTCGGCCGGGTGATGATGGCGCGGGCAATCGACAGCCGCTGGCGCTGGCCGCCCGAGAATTCATGCGGGTATTTGTCCATGTCGCTTTGCGCGAGGCCAACCTCATGCAGCGCACGCGCGACCATATCGCGCTGCTCCGGCCTCATCGGCTGCTTTTCCAGGAGATGCAGCGGTTCGGCCACCAGTTTGTCGACCTTCTGGCGCGGGTCGAAGGAGCCGTAGGGATCCTGGAACACAACCTGCATGTCGCGCCGTGCCGGTTTGAGCTCGGATGCGGCCCTGCCGGTGATGGTCTCGCCCCGAAAACGAATTGTGCCCGCCGTCGGCCTGTCCAGCGCCAGGATCATGCGGGCAAGCGTGGACTTGCCGCAGCCGGAGCGGCCGACGAGCGCCACCGATTGTGCAGGTTCAATGGTCAGCGAGACGTCGTCGACGGCGCGGATCGGCTGCGCCGGCCGGAACAGCGATGTGCGCCTCCCTGCATAATCGCGACTGACGCCTTCGACGTCGAGCAGCGGCTTTGCCGAGCCGGCCTGATGCGGCTTCGGGCGCGCCGGTACATGCATCGAAGCCAGCGCCAGTTGGCGCGTATAAGGGTGGAGTTGCTCCGACAGCGTGCGGGCCGTGTCACCGGCCTCCATCACCTCGCCATGGCGCAGGATGGTCAGGCGGTCGGCCATCTCGGTCACCACCGCAAGATCATGCGAGATCAGCAGCAGGCCCATACGGCTCTCGCTGACCAGATCGCGCAACAGATCGAGGATCTGCGCCTGCAGCACGACATCGAGCGCGGTGGTCGGTTCGTCGGCAATCAACAATTTCGGCTTCAGCGCGCAAGCGATCGCGATGACGACGCGCTGGCGCTGGCCGCCGGACAGTTCGTGCGGGTAGCGCGACAACGGGAATCTTGCTTCGGGCAGGCCGACCCGGTCGAGCATTTTTCGCGCGCGGTACTCGGCCTCGGCGCGGCTTGCCTTTGTGTGCCAGCGTATGCCTTCGGCCACTTGCTCGCCGATCGTCTTGACCGGATTGAGCGCCGTCATCGGCTCCTGGAAGACCATGCCGATGTCGTCGCCGCGGAGCGCGCACATCTGGTCTTCGCTGGCGGCGAGGATGTCGATGCCGTCGAAAGTAACGCGACCCCCGGCGCGCGCCAGATGCGGCAAGAGCCGCATGATCGTCAGCGCCGTCATCGACTTGCCCGAGCCGGATTCGCCGACCAGGCCTACGACTTCGCCGGCCGCGACGGTGAGCTCCATTGCCTTCAGGATCGGCGTCTGGCCGATCGACAGCGACAGGTTCTCGATCTCGAGCAGGCTCATCGGCGCCGCCGCGATTTCGGGTCGAGGATATCGGCGATGCCGTCGCCGAGCAGGTTCAGGCCGAGCACCGTGACGACGATCGCCATGCCAGGGAAAATCGCCATCCAGGGCGCGGTCACCATGCGCGTCTGCGCGTCGAACAGCATGCGGCCCCAGCTCGGCATCGGCGGCTGGGCGCCCAAGCCGACATAGGAGAGCCCTGCCTCGGCGAGGATGCCCAGCGCGAACTGGATGGTGCCTTGCACCAGAAGCAGCGTCGCGATGTTGGGCAGGACATGCTCGATCGTGATCTGCGTGGCGCCTTTGCCGGCCGCACGGGCGGCAAGGATGAACTCGCGCGGCCAGATCGCCAGCGCGCCGGCGCGGGCGACACGCGCGAACACCGGGATGTTGAAGATGCCGATGGCGATGATGGCGTTGACGGCGCCGGGACCGAAGATGGCGGTGATCATGATTGCCGACAGCAGCGCCGGGAAAGCGAAGACGAGATCGTTGACGCGCATCAGCGCCTCGTCGGCGAGGCCGCCGCGCGCCGCGGCCAAGGCGCCGAGCGGCACGCCGATGCCCATGCCGATGCCGACCGCAACCAGCGCCACGGCGATCGAGTTGCGGGCGCCGACCATGATCATCGACAGGATGTCGCGACCGAAATGGTCGGTGCCGAACCAGTGTGTCCATGCGGGCGCCAGCGTCTTGTCGGCGATCACCAGTTTGGTGACGTCGTAGGGCGTCCAGGCGAAGGAAAGCAGCGCGACCGCGGCCACCAGCAACGTGATGGCAAAGCCGATCAGGAACGAGCGGTTGCCGAAGGCCTTTGCCAGCACGCTGGCGAGTGTTTCCTCGGGCAATTCGACACGCATCGTCATTGCCGGCCTCGCAGGCGCGGATCGACGACGGCGTAGGAGAAATCGACGACGAGGTTGATGACGATCACGGCGGCGACCAACAGCATGACGACGCCCTCGACGACGATCAGGTCGCGCTGGGTAATCGCCTGGAATACGAGCCGGCCGAGGCCGGGGAGATAAAAAACGTTCTCGATGATGACGGTGCCGGCGACCAGGAAGGCGAATTGCAGGCCGAGGATGGTAAGCACCGGGATCAAGGCGTTGCGCAGCGCGTGACGCCAAAGCACAGCCCGGTAAGGCAGGCCCTTGGCGCGGGCGGTACGGATGTAATCCTCGTTCAGCACCTCGATCAGCGCCGAGCGGGCGACACGGGCCAGGATCGCCGCCTGCGGAAGCGCCAGCGCGATTGCCGGCAGGAGCAGCGACTTCAGCGCCGGCCAGATCCCGGCGCTCCAGCCGGGGAAACCGCCGGCCGGCACCAGTCGTAGCCAGACGGCAAAGAGATAGATCAGCATCAGCGCGAACCAGAAGTTCGGCACCGCGACGCCAAGCTGGGCCGCACCCATGGCAAGCGTATCGCCGGCACGGCCTTGCCGGCTGGCGGAAAACACGCCGACCGGAATTGCGATGATCGTCGACAGCGCGAGCGCGATCAGCGCCAAGGGCAGGGAAACGACCACGCGTTCGCGGATCAGGTCGATGACCGGCACCGAATAGGTGTAGGAGCGGCCGAAATCGAGGCTGAGCAGCCCGCCCGCCCAATGCAGGTAGCGCAGCACCAGCGGCGCGTTCAGCCCCATCTGGTTGCGCAGCAATTCAACCTGGTCGGCGCTGGCGTTCAGCCCCAGCATCAGGCGCGCCGGATCTCCAGGCAGGATCTCCATGACCGCAAACACCACAATCGAGGCCAGCACCAAGGTGAGGGCCGCGATGCCAAGGCGCTTGAGGAGGTAGGCGGTCATGGGAGGCGATCAGGCGATCGCATCGCCTCAATCCGTCCACTTCACCTTGGTCAGATCATCCGCCTCGATCGGCCAGTTCGTCCACATGCCCCGCAGCTTGGCGTCCCAGACGCCGATCTTCGGCAGCTCGAACAGGTAGACGGCGGGAACGTCGTGCGCGAGAATTTTCTGCGCCTCGCCCAGCAGCTCCAGCCTCTTGTCCTTGTCGACCGTGGCGCCGAGCTCCTTGATGACGTCGTTGAATTTCGGATTGTCGTACTGGAAATAGTAGCCGGGCCGTGAGTAGATATCGATGTCGTTTGGCTCGACATGGGAAACGATGGTCAGGTCGTAGTCCTTGTTGGTGAAGACCTGGCTCAGCCACTCCGCCCATTCGACCGGAATGATCTGCAGATCGACCCCGATTTCCTTCAGTTGCGACTGGATAACCTGGCCGCCGTCGCGTGCGTAGGGCACGGGCGGCAGCTTGATCGTGGCCGAGAAGCCGTTCTCCAGACCGGCTTCCTTCAGATACGCCTTGGCCTTGGCGATGTCGTGCGGATAGACGCCGGTGAGGTCGACATAACCCGCATCGCCTGGCGAGAAATGAGAGCCGATGGGCTTGCCAAGACCGTTCGAAGCCGCCTCGATGATGGCGCTGCGATCAATCGCCGAGGCGAGGGCCTGTCGCACCGCAAGCTTGTCGAAGGGCGGCTTCTTGTTGTTGATCGACAGGATTGTCTCGCCCTCGGTCGAGCCGATCACGACGCTGAAGCGCGGATCGGACTGGAGCTGCGCGAGCGCGTCCTGTGCGGGCATGTTGGCGAAGGCCTGGATGTCGCCCGAGAGCAAGGCAGGGACAGCCGCGGCGGCGTCGGGAACGATGCGGAATGTGGCCTTGTCGAGCGCGGCGGGTGTGCCCCAGTAATCGGGGTTCTTGACGAGCGTGATCTCGGAACCCTTGGCCCAGTGATCGAGCTTGAACGGACCGGTGCCGATCGGCTTGTCCTTGTTGCCGTCGGCCGACCCTTTGCCCACGATCACCGCGGCAACCTCGCCTATGTCGTAGAGGAAATCGCCCTGCGGACCGTCGAGCGTGACCTTCACCGTCGCCGGGTCGACCGCCGTGACGTCGGTGATGTGCGCAAAGAGCGGCTTTTGCGGATTGAGCGAATCCTTGGCGCGCGCCCGGTCCAACGAGAACTTCACGTCCTCGGCGCTGAAGGCCGAGCCATCGTGGAATTTCACGCCGGAATGCAGCTTGAACGTGTAGACCTTGCCGTCGTCGGAGACGGCCCAGCTCTCGGCGAGACCGGGCTGAACCTGGCCGTTCTCGTCGATGCGCGTCAGCCCTTCAAAGACATTGGCATAGGTGATTTCGCCGATGGCCGCGGCCGCGCCGGCGGTCGGATCGAGATGCGGCGGCTCAAGCACGATGCCGAGCGTGAGATCGGTGCGCGCGGCGAAGGCCGACGTGGCGGCGGCAAGCGACAGCACAGCCGCGGCCAGGATGGTCTTCCACAGTTTCATCGCTGAACTCCCATTGCTTAAAAATGCTCAAGCCGGCGGATAGAAGCGTGATTTCGCGCACTAGTAAATTGCGTTTCGTGCTGCCGTGCCCTGCCAATGGGAATGTTTTTCCCATTGCCGCCGGATCAGCCCGTCGTCCCTCTCAGCAAGACGTTGAGGCCGATCGCCATCACCTTGGCCGATTCCACCATGTCGGCGATGCCCACCCATTCGTCGGGCCGGTGCGCAAGGTCGAGAATGCCTGGACCGTAAGCGATGCAATCATAGAGGTGGCCGATGCGAGCGATGTGCTTCTGGTCGTAGGTGCCGGGCGAGATGACATAGTCCGGTTCGCGGTCGAAGACCGCCATGATGCCTTGCGCAACCGCCTTGACCACCGGCGCGTCGCGCTCGGTCATCAGCGGCAGCACTTCCATCAGGTCACGGATCTCGTAGTCGAATTTCCTGCGCTCGCGCTTCAGCCGCTCGAGGATATCAGTGACCTCGGCTTTGACGGTGCCGATATCCTCCTCCAGGAGGAAGCGGCGGTCGATGGTCAGCCGGCAGGCATCCGGCACGTTGGGCGAGGGCAGGCCCGGCCGGAAATCCTCGGTCTGGCCACCGTGGATCGAGTTGATGTTCATGGTCGAGCGCCGGGCCCCTTCGGGCACCACCGGCATGCGCGTCATCTTGCGGTCGAGGGTAGGGAAAAGTTCGTCCTCGAAGGCCTGCAGGACAGCGCCCATGTGGCGCACCGCATTGTCGCCGAGGAACGGCATCGAGCCATGCGCGATCTCGCCCTTGGTCTCGATTTCGGCCCACCACACGCCGCGATGGCCAAGGCAGATACGATCCTTGTTCAACGGCTCCGGGATGATGACGTGATCGACCTTCGGCTTGGAGAAGTAGCCGAGCCTGGCCAGGTATGCGACGCCGCCGAACCCGCCCGACTCCTCGTCCGCCGTGCCCGAAATCTCGATGGCGCCGGGGAAATCGGGATGGACCGCCATGAACGCCTCCACGGCGATGATCGAGGCAGCCAGACCGCCTTTCATGTCGCAGGCGCCGCGGCCATATACGCGCCCGTCTTTCACCACGCCGGCAAAGGGGTCGACGGTCCACCCTTCGCCGGCTTCGACGACATCGATATGCGAATTGAAATGCACGCAAGGCCCTGGCGAGCGGCCGTCGCGGCGGGCGACGACATTGATGCGCGGGTAGCGATCGGTGTCGCCCGGCGTGCCTTGCGCCCGGATGAATTCGGTTTCGAAGCCGAGCTTGCTCAGGCGCTCGCCGACATACTCGGCGCAAGGCCCATAGGCTTCGCCTGGCGGATTGACGGTCGGAAACCGGATTAGGTCGGTGGTGAGCTGGACCAGGTCATCGACCCGATCGTCGACCGCCTTGAGGAGTCGTTCATTCATGCAGCGGATTGAAAGAGCAATGCCGAGCTTTTGCAAGCAGCCTCTCGCTGATTGTCAAACGGCCATCCCCGCATGGCCCAAAGCCGATGATTGAAACTCGGGAGCGTGGGTGTCGTGGTAGCAACTATGACGAGAATCGTTCAAATTCGTGGCTTTAGGTTGGGCGATTTTTCAAGGAGTGTGTGGTAATTCATTCACCTGCCAATAAAACGATGAAAAATCACGTGATGGCGGGAAGGGCAATCAAAGGGGTTTGATCGCATGAAGAAATTCGCTCTCATGGCAACAATGATGGCAATCGCCATGCTCGGCATGTCGGTTGCAAGCCGGGCGGCATCGCTCGTCGCTAGCATCGACGTGTCGTCGCAAACGATGACTGTCAGCAAATATGGGCAGGTCATGTATCGGTGGAGCGTGTCGACCGCGCGCCGCGGCTACTTCACGCCGCCCGGCACCTATCGGCCGCAACGGACGGCGCGGATGTGGTATTCGAAAAAATATCACATGTCGCCAATGCCTTATTCGGTGTTCTTCCATGGCGGCTACGCCATCCACGGCACCAATGCGGTGAGATATCTGGGAAGTCCCGCATCGCATGGCTGCGTGCGCCTGCATACGGCGAACGCCGCGACCTTCTACGCGATGGTCAAGGAAGCAGGCTTCGGCAACACGCGGATCGTGGTGACCAACTGATCTCCGGCTGAAAGCCGGAGAATTATTCGCCGGCTTTCGCCGTGGCCTGTCCGCGCTTGCGGCGGCGGCCACTGATTTCCCAGCGCTTGTGGAACCACATCCACTGTCCAGGATCCTCGCGCACCCAGCGCTCGACCACGTCGGCGAGAAGCTGGGTGGTCGCCCTGACGTCGACGCTGCCGTCTTCGGTGCGCGGCAAGGTCAGCTTGTCCTCGATCTCCAGGCGGAAACGGTTGCCCGGCAGCCTGACGCAGCGCGCCGGATAGACGTCGCAATCGTAGTGGCGCGCCAGCATGCCAAGCACCGGATTGCTCTGGCAGGGGCGGCCGAAGAAGCTGGTGTCGACACCGCTGGAGAATTTCTGGTCGACCAGCACTCCGATATTGCCGCCGCTTTCCAGAATGGAAGCCAGCGCGAATGACGCGCCGGTGGAGGAGGGCAACAGGTCGCCCATCGTAGAACGTCGCGTCGAGTGGATGTAGTCGGCGAGATAAGGATTGTTCGGCGGGCGAAACAGCGCCGTGATCTTCATGCCGAATGTCGCGGCCGCAACCGGCAGCAGCTCGAAATTGCCGAGATGGCCGGTAAACAGGATGTGCGGCTTGTTCTCGCCGGCGATCTCGAGGAAATGCTCAACGCCGCGAACTTCGACCCGGCCCGGTTTGGCCGCCTTCGGATCATAGTCGAAGAGCGCATCAAGGAAGATGTATTCGGCGGCAAGCCGGGCCATGTTGCCCCACATGTCGAGCGCGATGGCTTCGATCTCGGCGTCGCTCTTTTCAGGGTAGGCCAGGCGCAGATTGTCGATCGCCACGCGGTGGCGGCCGACCATCGGCCCGATGCGGCGGGCGACCCGGTCGGCGAAGTTGAGCGCGCTGTCCGCCGGCAAAAGCCGCAGCAGGCGGATAATTACCATGGCAAGGCGCGCCACCAGCCAGTGCTCCATCTGGCGCAGCCGCCGGCCGTAGCGGAACATGAAGTCCCGGCGGGCTTTCTTGAACACCTTGCCGACCATGTCGCGTCAGATCAGCATGACGTTTCGTTGAATCGTCATGCTGATCTAACCTTTTGTTGGAGCATGATCTTGTCCGAAAACCGGTTTCCACTTTTCGGGATCATGCTCTAGACCCGCAGAATGATCTTGCCGAAAACGTCGCGGCCTTCCATGCGCTTCAGCGCGGCGTCGATGTCGTCGAAACCGACCTCGGTGTCGATGACGGGAGCCACCTGTCCCGCCGCCATCTTCTGCATGGCATTGGCCATGTTCTCCATACGGCAGCCGAAGGATCCAAGAAGCTTGAGCTGCTGTTGGAAGAGCTGCATCAGATTGATCTGCGTCGACACGCCGGACGTCGAGCCGCAGGTGACGAGGCGGCCGCCGCGCCTGAGGCACAGCATCGAGCCAGCAAAAGTGTCGGCGCCGACATGCTCGAACACGACATCGACGCCCTTTTTCTTGGTCAGCTTGCGCACCACGCCCTCGAAGCGGTCGTCGCGGTAGTTGATGACATGGTCGGCGCCGAGCGCCTTGGCCTTGTCGATCTTGTCGTTGGAGCCGACCGTCGTGATGATGGTGCAGCCCATCCGCTTGGCGAGCTGGATCGCCGCCGAGCCGATGCCGGAGCCACCGGCATGGATGAGGATGGTTTCGCCGGGCTGGAGTTTGGCGTTGTCGAACAGCATGTGCTCGACGGTGCCGAAGGTGACAGGCGCAACAGCGGCGCCGATGTCGGTCACGCCGGGCGGGGCGGGGACCAGCAGGCGCGCCGGCAGGTTGATCTTCTCCTGCGCGAAACCGTCGAGATGGAAGCCGTGGACGCCGGAGACGTGTTCGCAGAGATTGTCGCGGCCTTCGCGGCAGGCGCGGCAAAGTCCGCAGGTGCGGGCGCCGTAGATCGACACCAATTGTCCGGGCAGCAGGCTGGAAACGCCGGGGCCGACCGTCTCGACCTCGCCCGAGGCCTCGGCGCCGACGACCAGCGGCAGTTTGCGCTTGGCGAAGGCCATGCCGCGCCAGCCCCAGACGTCGATATGGTTCAGCGCCACCGCCTTGATGCGCAGCGTGACTTCGCCGAGCGCGGGTGGCGGCGGGGGCGGCAGGTCCACCGTTTCAAGACGGCGGTCCTCGATAAGTTGCAGTGCGCGCATGAAGCCTGTCGGTTCTATTGAGCGGAAAGCGCTCGCTTAGACCGGTTCCCGCGCCATGACAAGGCAAGTGTTCTGGCCCCCGAAACCGAAGGAGTTCGACAAAACGCTGCGAACCTCGGCATTGCGCTTCTTGTTGGGCACCACGTCGAGCACGATCGCCGGGTCAGGGTTGTCGTAATTGATGGTCGGCGGGATGACGCTTTCGCGCATCGTCATCAGCGAGAACGCCGCCTCGACGGCACCCGCGGCCGAGAGCGTGTGACCGATCATCGACTTGTTGGAAGACACCGGCATCGAGCCGATCCGCTCGCCAAACACCGTCGACAGCGACAGATGCTCCATCTTGTCGTTTTCCGGTGTCGACGTGCCATGCGCATTGACGTAGTCGATCTCGTCCTTGCTCAGGCCCGCGTCGGCAAGGGCGGCGCGGACCGCGGCGATCGCCGGCGAACCGTCGGGCTTGGAGCGGGTACGGTGGAAATCGTCGGCTTTCTCGCCGCAGCCGCTGAGGATGCCCAGAACGCTGGCACCCCGGGCAAGGGCTGCTTCCAGCGATTCCAATACGAGGGCGCCGGAGCCTTCCGCCAATACGAAGCCGTCGCGATCCTTGGAGAAGGGTTTTGACGCCTTTTCGGGATTGTCATTGTGGGTGGAAAGAGCCGACAGCAGCGAGAAACGGATCAACGCCTCGGCGGTCGCCGAACCGTCGGCGCCGATCGACAGCGCCCGGTCGCATTCGCCACGGCGGATCGCCTCGACCCCGAGCTGGATGGCGGTGGCGCCGGAAGCGCAAGCCGTCGACAGCGTGATCGGCAGGCCGCGCGTGCCGAAATGGTCGGCCAGACGGTCGGCGATCGAGCCGAACTGAGTGGTGTCGAAAACGTCGAGTTCCTTCAGCCCGCGAGCCACGCGCAGCAGCCTGTCGGCGCCGGCATCGTTTTTGTCGGAATTGTAGAGCGCGAAGCGATCGTGCCAGTCGAGTTCGACCGGTGGCGAAGCAAGGAATAGCGGCCCACCGAAATCGCCGGCATCGAGGCCGGCTTCCGACACAGCTTCCTGGGCGGCCGTTTCGGCCAGTTCATAGGTAAGTTGGCTGGCGCCTTTCGAGCTTGAGTCCAGGAAGTCGACCATGCCGGAAATGCGGGTGTTCAGGTGATCGACCGGAAAGCGGGTGATCGGATGGATGCCCGACTTGCCCGAGGTCAGCGCCGCCCAATTGTCCTTTTTGCCGACGCCCAGCGAAGTCACGACGCCGATGCCGGTCACGGCGACGATCGGCCTGCCCATATGATCGCGGAGATTGGCCATGCTTTACGTGCCTCGTTCTAGGCGGCCTTGATCAGGCCCAGGCCTTCGAATTGGTGATAGCCGATCGCCGTTGCAAGGACGGATGTCGGAGCGCCGGCGAAGGGTCGCTCCGCTGTCGCGTCGAAGACAGGGTAGGCGGCCTTGCGATCGACGGCCAGCGCCGCCAGCGCCACGGCAAACGGGAATTGCGCTTCCTTCATGTGGCCGGTCAGCGTCGAGAAAGCGCGCACGGCCAGCGCGGGGTTGGCGTCCAGTACGGCTTTCTCCGCTGCTGTCGCGGCATGCGCGCCCGAGGCGCCCGAAATCGTCAGCAGTTCGCCAGCCGGCAATGCCGCCTGCTGCAACAGTGCGGCGATCTCCGTATTCAACTCGCCGCGCCGGCGCCGGGCGCGGCCGGAAGCCACAGGCCCGAGCTCTGCATAGATCTTGCGGCCTCGGCTTTGCGCGTGCTGGCGCTGTTCGAGCACCAGGAAAGCCCCGCCGGAACCGGTCACCACGCCGCCGCCTTCAGCGCCTTGCCTTTGCCAGACCGGCTTCCACGGGCCGCGATGCAGATAGCCGGCAAGCTCGTAGCCGAGCAGCATGTCGGAATGGGCGGTCTGAAAGGCTCCGCCGACCAGCACATGCGTCGACTGCCCGGAGCGGATGCGCGCGGCGGCCGTCTCGACGGCGGAAACGCCTGCGCCTTCCTCGCCCATGAACGTGCGCGACGAACCGGTGACTTTGTGCACGATGGAAATGTTGCCGGCGAGCAGGTTGGAGAGCTGCGCCAGGAACAAGGTCGGCCGCAATTCGGTGGTCAGCTTCTCGTTGAGCAGCACGTCGCGATCGTTGCGGGCCTCCGAAGCGGCCAGGATCGCGGCATCGACCGCCTCGTCGCGCTCGCCGCCGCCGGCCGCCACCACCATGTCCATGGTGGCGCAAAGCTCGTCATTGCCCTTGATGCCGGCGTCGTCCAGGGCGAGGCCGGCGACATAGGTGCCGAGCCGCTGCCAGGTTTCCATCTGGCGCTGGTCGCCGCGCTTGGCGATCTGCAGGTTCCAGTCGATCTCGGGCAGGGGGTGGATGGTGTAGGGCGCAAAGCGCGTCGCCTCCAGCACTGGCTCGAGGCCCGGCTGGGTCAGCTTTTGCCAATGCGCATCCGGACCCTCTCCCAAAGAAGAGACCAGGCCGATGCCGGTGATGACGACGTCGTGCGGATTGCTCATGGATGGCTTTTGTGGGTCAGGCGATTTTTTGATCTTGCGCATGATCCTTTCCGAAAATCGATGCCGATTTCGGGGTCATGCGCTGTGCGCGTCAAGTTCACGCGCTCTTTGAACATCACGCGGTCTTGGCTGCGACCAGCGCGTCGATCTTGGCGCAGAGGTTCTTCATGACGAAGTAGTCGTCGGTCGAAGCCTTGCCGTCATTGACTTCCTGCGTCCACTTCTCCAGCGGCACCTTGATGCCGAATTCCTTGTCTATGGCAAAGACGATGTCGAGGAAATCGAGGCTGTCGATGCCGAGATCGTCGATGGTGTGGCTCTCGGGCGTGATGGTGTCGATATCGATCTCGCTGGTGTCGGCAATGATCTTGGCGACTTTCTCGAACGTGGTGGACAAGGGCTCTTCCTTCGGTTGCGGGCGGAATCTGTCCGCATCTTGTTTGGGCGCTGTCTAATCGGTTTTTCCCGACAGGAAAAGGCCTGATGCGCCGGGCGCAGATGGGATGCCGGCTTGTAGAACGCAATCCAAAGGGACTTCGGCGGGTTCTCGGCCCTGAGCTTGCAGCTTGCGGTAGTGGTATTTCTGCAACAATTGTGCCGTAAAACCAGACGCAGCGCCCTCAGAACGTGACGCGTCCAAGTACCTTGAGGCCGTCGCCTTCCGGTGCCACCACCACCGCCTCGCCCTCGCGCGGCGAGACGCCGGTGAGGGCCTGGATGTTTTCGAGATGCGTAACCAGCACCAGATTGTCGGATCCGGAATAGCCGCGGATCTCCTTCATCACCGCCGCGATCTGCCCGGCCTTCTCGGCGGGATCGGTTTTCAAAAGGTCGAGCGGCGCGAAAGGCTGCGGCTCGGCTTCGAAAGCGATGCGGGCGGTGTCGAGACTGCGGCAATAGCGGCTGGAGAGCACGTGATCGATGGGGGCGGCGCGGGCCGCGAAAAGCGCGCCGATGCGGCTCGCCTGCTGCTTGCCGCGCTCCGACAGATTGAGCTGCGTGGCGCAATTGTCGATGCTGAAATTCGCCGGATCGGTCGCGCCGGTGACGTAGGCGTGGCGAAGCAGGACGACATGGCCGCCTTCGCGCAGCAGCGCCCAGCCCGCGTCGGTCGCGTTAGCGAGGCTCGGAACGGCAAGCAGGAAAAGCGCCAGGGCAAGTCGCAGCATGAGAAGTCCTTATGGCAGCCCGAGGGCCGGGGCCATGATTGGCATATAGGGACCGTAAAGCCGGCTGAAAGACAAGCAGAGGACTAACGGCTAGGAGACGAGAGCTCCGCCGGCCGATTGCGCGGTGGTCCGGCCTCGCCTATCACGGAAAAAATGTCTCCGCTTGTCGAAACGGTCCTCTTCGTCTTCAGTCTCGTCGCGCTCGGCTATCTCGCCGGGCTGACCGGCTATCTGAAGCCGGCGAGCGGGGAGGGCATTTCCGAATTCGCCGTCAACGTGGCAATGCCGCTGCTTCTGTTCCAGACCATGGTGCAGTCGGATTTCCATGGCGTCACGCCGTGGTCGCTGTGGGCCGCCTATTTCGCGGCGGCGGCCATCACCTGGACCGCCGGCCATCTGGTCATGACGCGCATCTTCGGCCGGGACGCCCGCGCGGGCATCGTCGGCGGCGTGTCGTCGGCCTATTCCAATGTCGTGCTGCTCGGCGCGCCGTTTATCCTCGGCATCTTCGGGGCGAGCGGCTTCGAGGTGCTCTCGCTGTTGGTCTCGGTCCATCTGCCGATCATGATGATGGCCTCGATCGTGCTGTTCGAGATGTTCGGCCGCGCCGGCGGCGAAACCGTCCATCCGCTGCGCATCATCAAGAGCTTCCTCAAGCGGCTGTTCATCAATCCGCTGATCATCGGCATTCTGGCAGGGCTCGCCTGGCGCATCAGTGGCGTGCCGATGCCGGACCTTGTCGAACGTCTGGTCGATACGCTGGCGGATACGGCCGGCCCCGTAGCGCTGTTTGCGATGGGGCTCAGCCTGCGTCGCTTCGGCATTTCCGGCAACATCCGCCCGGCCTTGGCGCTGTCGGTCCTGAAACTGTTCCTGATGCCAGCGCTGGTGCTGGTCTTCGTCTGGCTGCTCGGCCTGCCGCCACTGACAGCCAAGGTCGCGGTCGTCGTCGCGGCGCTGCCGTCGGGCATCAACTCCTACCTGATCGCCGTCCAGTTCAACACCGGACAGGCACTGGCCTCGAACCAGATGACGCTGGCCACGGCAAGCGCGGTGCTGACCACGTCGATCTGGCTGACGGTGGCGATCCACGTCTTTGGATAAGTCTCCCGGCTCGCTTTTGCTGGCCCAACCCCTATATGCCATCTTGTGATTGCTTGCCCGCCTTTCCCTAGGTAAGAGCAATGCGCCGGCGTGCGGCTCAAGCACGCTCCATCGGATATCCAGACAAAACGGCCGATCAGCGCGCCGTACGGAGGCCAGACCATGCTTCAGAAAACCAGCCATTTCATGCGCCAGGCCAATCTCATCAACGGCGAATGGGTGCAGGCCGACAGCGGCCAGACCATCGACGTCACCAATCCGGCGACGGGCCTCAAGATCGGCACCGTGCCGAAGGCCGGCAAGACCGAGACCCGCCGCGCCATCGAGGCAGCCCAGGAAGCCTTCAAGAGCTGGCGCAAGACGACCGCGCTCGAGCGCTCGAAGCTGCTGCGCAAGCTGCATGACGCGATGATGGACAATCAGGACGTGCTGGCCGAGCTGCTCACCATCGAGCAGGGCAAGTCGCTCGCCGAATCCAAGGGCGAGATCGGCTCGGCCGCGAGCTACGTTCTGTGGTTCGCCGAGGAAGGCCGCCGCACCTATGGCGATGTCGTGCCGTCGCCGTGGGGCGACCGCCGCATCCTGGTGACCAAGGAGCCGGTCGGCGTCATCGCCGCCATCACACCATGGAATTTTCCATCCTCGATGCTGGCCCGCAAGCTCGGCCCGGCGCTGGCCGCCGGCTGCACGGCCGTCGTCAAGCCGGCGACGCAGACACCTTATTCCGGTCTCGCCTGGGGCGCGCTTGCCGAGGAAGTCGGCTTCCCCAAGGGCGTCGTCAACATCCTGACCGGTTCGGCCGCCGAGATCGGCGACGAGATCTGCGCCAACCCGCTGGTGTCGAAAATCACCTTCACCGGCTCGACCGAGGTCGGCAAGCTTCTCATCCAGAAGTCGTCGGTGACCGTCAAGAAAGTGTCGATGGAGCTTGGCGGCAACGCGCCGTTCCTGGTCTTCGACGACGCCGACCTCGACCGCGCGGTCGCCGGCGCCATCACGGCCAAGTATCGCAACTCCGGCCAGACCTGCGTCTGCACCAATCGCTTCCTCGTCCAGGCCGGCGTCTATGACAAGTTCGTCGAAAAGCTTGCCGCGGCCTCGAACAATTTGAAGGTCGGTTCGGGCCTGGAGGAAGGTGTGCAGCAGGGCCCGCTGATCGATGAGAAGGCGGTCGAGAAGGTCGAGGAATTCATCGCCGACGCGACGGAGAAGGGCGGCAAGATCGTTGCCGGCGGCAAGCGCCATGCGCTTGGCGGCTCGTTCTTCCAGCCGACCGTGATCGCCAACGCCACGCCGAAGATGCGCTTCATGAAGGAAGAGATCTTTGGGCCGATCGCGCCGGTGTTCAAGTTCGAAACCGAGGAAGAGGCCGTCGCTTTGGCCAATGACACCGAATTCGGCCTCGCCGCCTATTTCTACACCGGCGATCTCGGTCGCGCGTTCCGCGTCATGGAAGGGCTGAAATACGGCATGGTCGGCGTCAATGAAGGCCTGATCACCACGCCCGAGGCGCCGTTCGGCGGCGTCAAGGAATCCGGCCTCGGCAAGGAAGGCGGACATCAGGGTATCGAGGATTACCTCGACACCAAATATGTCTGCATCGGTGGTCTCGGCCTCTGAAATTGATCTGAGAAGCGGCTCGATCAGGATAACGGCTTAACCAACCGGCATCGTGATCGAGCCTGCCCTTGCCGGACGCTATGCAGCCGGCCACAGTCGCGGATTAACAGACAGACGATTCGGACATTGCGATGAAGGACGGCGAGGTCTTCGGCACGACGCAGGCGGGCGAGGCCGTGCGCCGCTTCACTATCCGGGGCGGCGGCATCACCGCCAACATCATCGGGCTTGGCGCGATCGTCCAGGACCTTAGGCTCACGGGCCATGATGCGCCGCTGGTGCTGGGCTATGACCGTTTCGAGCCCTACGAGACCGACCGCGCTTTCTTCGGCGCGGTGGTTGGCCGCTTCGCCAATCGGATCGGCAATGGCCGCTTCACCCTTGCCGGCAAGCGCTACCAGACGGAGCGCAATTTCCTCGGCAAGCACACGCTGCACGGCGGCTCGGAAGGCTATTTCCACCGGCCATGGACGGTTTCGCTGCATGGCCGGGATTTCGTGACGCTGACACTGCATGACCCGGACGGCGCGATGGGCTTTCCCGGCGCGCTCGACGTCACCTGCACCTACCGGCTGAAGATTCCCGGCACACTCAGCATGGAGCTGACCGCCACCTGCGAGGAGCCGACGCTGTGCAACCTCGCGCAGCATTCTTATTTCAACCTCGACGATGGCGGCACCAGTGACATTCTCGACCACCGGCTGATGCTCAACGCCGGCGCCTTCACGCCGGTCGACGCCGAGATGATCCCGACCGGTGTCGTCAAGCCGGTCGACGGCACGCCTTACGATTTCCGCCAGGCGCGGCCGCTGCGCATGGAAATGGAAGGCGAGCAGCTTGCCTATGACCTGAATTACTGCCTGGCCTCCAGCCGCGGACCGCTGCACCAGGCGGCCTGGGTGCAGGGCGCCAATTCCGGCGTCGAAATGGAGGTCTGGACCACGGAGCCCGGCTTGCAGCTCTATAGCGGCCAGTATGTGGCGCCGACATCGCCTGGCCTCGACGGTCGCCGCTACAGGGCGTTTTCAGGGCTATGCCTCGAAGCGCAGACTTGGCCGGACGCGCCGAATAGGCCCTATTTCCCGCAGGCCACGCTGTGGCCGGGGCAGATCTATCACCAGGTGACGGAATATCGGTTCCGGCTGCCGTAAGGTTTTCCATTATTGAAGTGAAGTGCGTCTAAGCTTCGACGGCGTTTAACTGTCGAAGGCAGCTCTGAGCGTCTCGAACGGCGCCAGCGCGCCGCGCACCTGGACGACTGCGGCGGCAACACGATGCGCGCGGCGGGCCGCGTCGGCGGGCGCATGGCCGGCCAGCCGTGCCGCGAGGTAACCGCCGTTGAAGGAGTCGCCGGCACCGGTGGTGTCGACAGGCGTCGCGACATGGACCGCCTCGACGCTCAGCGCGTTGCCGTTCACAGCAATCAGGGCCGGCTGTTCGCCGTTCTTGACGATCACTTCGCCGGTCAGCCTGCCGAGCCGCCCTGCGGTTGTTTCCGGCGTCTCGTCGGCGAACAGCATCTGTTCGTCGGGGAATGTCGGCAGTGCGATATCCGCGACGCCAAGCGCTTCCAGGATCGCGGCTTGCGCCGTCTCGCGATTCGACCAAAGCCGGGGACGATAGTTGGGATCGAAAGCAACAAGGGAACCAGCGGCGCGAGCTGCCGCAACGGCGTCCAGCAAGATTTTTCGCGCGCCTTCGTCCAGGATTGCCAGGGTGATTCCGGAAAAATAGACAAGCGCCTGGTTTTCGAGGCTTTTCGCCAGGGCGGCCGGGTCCGAGGCGAGCTTGCGGGCCGCGGCATCGGCGCGCCAATAAGTGAAGGCGCGCTCGGCGCCGGTCAGCGTGATGGCATAGAGGCCGGGCCTTGCGCCGGAGATGATCGGGCTCGAGCCGATGCCGATGCCGTTCCGGCCGAAGAAATCGATCTGGTCGCGCGAGAAAGGATCGTCGCCGAAGGCAGAGACATAGGTCGCCGGCCGGTCCGGGCTCAGCGCATGCAGGGCCCACAGCGTGTTGAAGGTGTCGCCGGCAAAGCCCATGCGCCAATTGTCGCCGGCCTGGCCCGAGAGTTCGAGCATGCACTCGCCGATTGACGCAATACCGTTGCCTGCCATGCAGCCCATTCCTGCTCTAACGCTTTGTTGCTGTAGCTTTTTGCAGCCGATAGCGCCATGCTTGGCGAAGGTCGAATTTTGCGCCAGAAGCGATTTCCCACAGGCCATGCGGGACGCGACAAGCAGTTCGCGACGTTAGCAGCCGAAGAGGAACGGGTTTGGCATCGGTATGGCGTTATATTCTCGCGGGTCTCGGTCTGGCTGCCTTGCTGGTCGGCATCTTGGCTGCCGTCTATCTGATGCTGCCGCAACCGGCATCCGGCCCGGACCTGTCGCGTTCGAAAAAGACGGTGAACGGCCTGTTCGTGGCGAGCTTCGAGCCGGAACGCGGCGTCGTGCGGCAAGGCGAGCTGCAATCCTGGCTGCTGACGCTGAAAACCGCCGCCGGCGCGCCGGTCGAGGGCGCGGCGATCGCCGTTTCCGGCGGCATGCCGCAGCACGACCACGGCCTGCCGACCAGTCCGCAAGCAACCGACTATCTCGGCGGCGGGCGCTACCGCATCGACGGCGTGAAGTTCACGATGGGCGGCTGGTGGCAGTTGCATTTTGGCATTTCAGCCGCGGCGGGGTCGGATTCCGTCGTCTTCAACATCGTGCTGTGAGCTGCAAATGAGCCGGTTTGCCGCTGCCGCAGGCCTGCTCGCATTGACGGCGCTCGCCTTTCTCGGCGGCTGCGGCAAGCCGCAGTTCAGCGACACGGAGAAGAAGACCATCGCCTCGCTGGCGCTGAACACGCTGCCTTCGCTGAAACCCGACACCACCAACCAGTATGCCGACCTGCCGGCTGCCGCTGCGCTGGGCTCGACGCTGTTCTTTGACGGCGGCATGAGCCGCGACGGCAGCGTATCCTGCTCGACCTGCCATAAGATCGGCCGCCAGTTCCAGGACGACCTGCCGCAAGCCGTCGGCGTTGCCCGCACCAACCGGCGCACCATGCCGCTGGCCGGCGTGGCGCGCAATCCGTGGTTCTTCTGGGACGGACGGCGCGACAGCCTGTGGGCGCAGGCGCTGACACCGCTGGAAAACCCGCTCGAGCAGGCCGGCAACCGGGCTGCCTTCGCGCATTACATCAAAAAGCGGTTCGGCGAGCGCTATGAGCGCATCTTCGGGCCACTGCCCGATCTGTCGACCGTGCCTGCCAATGCCAGCCCGCTCGGCACCGATGCGGAGAAGGCCGCATGGAACGCCATGGCCGCCGGCCAGCAAGAGGACGTCAACCGCGTCTATGCCAATATCGGCAAGGCGATCGCCGCCTTCGAGCGCTCGATCGAGCCTGGGCAAACGCGCTTCGACCGCTTTGCCATCGATCTGGCGACCGGCGCCAAGCCGCAAGGCGACGCGGCGTTCTCGCCGGAAGAAATTCTCGGGCTGAAACTGTTCATCGGCAAGGGCAACTGCGTCACCTGCCACAACGGGCCGCGCTTCACCGACAATTCCTTCCACAACACGGGCGTGCCGCCGGTCGACGGACTGCCTCTGGACCGCGGCCGGATCGACGCCGTGGCGCAGGTTCAGGTCGACCCCTTCAACTGTCTCGGCAAATTCCGCGATGGCGACGACAGTGCCTGCAAGGAATTGCGCTTCATGGTGAAGGACGGTCCGCGGATCATGCGCGCCTATAAGACGCCGTCACTCAGGGGCGCGGCGGATCGCCCGCCCTTCATGCATGCCGGGCAGTTCTCGACGCTCGACGAGGTCGTGGCGCATTATTCGAAAGCAGCACCCAGCGTGGAAGGAACAACCGAGATTCACCCGCTGGAGCTGTCGGATCGCGAACGCGCAGCGCTGGTGGCGTTCCTTAAGACGCTGGCGGAGTAAGATTGTCGACGAAAAGAATGGTTGAAGGCGCGAAGCTGGATGAGGCGGTGCCTCCGCGATTGGCGCAAACATCCCATCGCTTCGTCATCCACGGGCGAAGCAAGGAGCGAAGCGACGCGGCGCAGACCCGAGGATCCTGTGTGTTGGTCCCATGCTATGTTTGAAGTGGGAAGGAGACCGAGAGGAT
>NZ_JBFUPO010000016.1:0-114674 GCF_041355295.1 Mesorhizobium sp. RCC_202 | reverse complement strand
CAACGGCCGGGTGGCCACCCGGCCGTTGGCGTCTCTTACGAGACGACCACTTCATACAACATCGCTTATGCAAGGTGCCCGAAGGGCGGATGAGGGGCAGCGCCAGCCCCGGCGATTGGGCGAAATTCGGTGACAGTGCATTTTTAGAGGAACGCCAATATCACAAGGCCGGCGCTGCCCCAACCTGCCTGCCGGCATCCTCTCCCCATATAGTGACGCGAAGAGGGGCGCTCTCTACCCGTCCCCCAGCTCCCTCAACGCCATGCGCTTATAGGCCGCGACCAGCCGATCGCCTTCCTCGCGGTCGACAGAGATCGCCAGCCGCATTGCTGCTTCGCCCATCTGCCAGACGAGCAGCGCCGTCGCCTCCAGCTCGGCCGGATCGGCCTTGGGCCTCAGACGCTTCAGCGCCGCGACAAGAAATTCAGCGTTGGCCCGGCTGTCGGCAAGCTCCAGTTCGCGTAGCGCTTTGTCGGCCTGGGTCCCTGACCAGATATCCCGCATCACCGGCTCGGCCAGGAACAGCCCGTAGTAGATGTCGACCAGCCCGGAAAATGCCTGCCGCAGGCCTTCGGCGTCGCCGACATCCTTGAGCGCGGCGGCGATGCAAGCCTGGCCTTCGGCCGTGCGGCGCTCGGCCAGGGCCCAGACGATCGCCCGCTTGTCTGGAAAGAACTGGTAGAGAGAGCCAATCGAGACGCCCGCCCTCTCGGCCACCTCCCCCATGCGCATGGCATCGCTGCCCTGCTCGGCAATCAAGGCCGAGGCGGCGGCAAGCATGCGCTCGACCCGCTCGCGGCTGCGCTGCTGGCTCGGCGCCCGGCGCGGCGCGGCGACGGCTCCATCCTGTTCCGCCTTCGCGGCGATCCTGCCTTCCATAGCCTTCTCCGGAAAAGAATCTCGAAAACCTCGCTTGACTCACAAAATACGAGGGTTTATCACATTTTGCAAATGTGAGGACTTCTCATGTTTATGAACGAGGAAACCGAGATGACTGACATCACCCGCAAACCGATTCTGATCTTGGGCGGCACCGGTAAGACAGGGCGCCGTCTGGCCAACCGACTGACCACTCGCAACATTGACGTCCGCATTGGCTCCCGCGCGGGCACGCCGTCCTTCGACTGGCTCGATAGGAGCACCTGGGATGCGGCGCTGGACGGCGCTGGTGCCGTCTACATCAGCTACTATCCTGACATTGCGGTGCCGGGCGCCGCTGAAACGGTCGAGGCGTTCGCCGGGCTTGCCGTCGCGCGCGGCATCAAGCGGCTGGTGCTGCTCTCCGGCCGCGGCGAGACCGAGGCGCAGCGCGCCGAGGAGATGGTCAAGGCCTCGGGCGCCGACTGGACGATCCTGCGCTGCTCATGGTTTTCGCAGAATTTCAGCGAGGGCTTCCTCGTCGAAAACATTATCGAAGGCGAAGTCGCGCTGCCGGTCGGCAATGTCGGCGAGCCTTTCGTCGACGTCGACGACATCGCCGATGTCGCCGAAGCCGTGCTGACCAGGCCCGGCCATATCGGCCAGCTCTATGAACTCACCGGTCCCAGGCTGCTGAGTTTTGCCGAGGCCGTCGCCGAGATCGGCAAGGCCGCCGGCCGCGACATAAGCTACCGGCAGATCTCGCATGCCGAATTCACGTCGGCAGTAGCGACCCACAATTTGCCGCCGGAAATCGCCTGGCTGCTCAACGAACTCTTCACCGAGGTGCTCGACGGCCGCAACGAGACGCTGACCGACGGCGTGCAGCGCGCGCTCGGCCGCCAGCCCAGGGACTTTTCCGCCTACGCAACCGAAACCGCCGCTAGCGGCATCTGGAGTGACTGAGATGACCAAGCTTCTTCCCACCCTGACCTTCATTGCCGCGATTGGCTCCGGCGTCGTCGGCGGTGTCTTCTTCGCCTTCTCCAATTTCGTCATGGCCGCACTTGCCCGGCTGCCCGTCCCTGCGGGCATCGCCGCCATGAATTCGATCAGCATCACGGTGATCACGCCGACCTTCATGACGGCGCTGTTCGGCACCGGCCTCATCTGCCTGGTGCTGATCGCCGCCGCTCTCCTGGGCTGGAGCCAGTCTGGCACTTATTGGCTGCTTGCCGGCGCCGTGCTCTATTTTATCGGCAATCCGATCGTGACCATGGTGTTCAACGTGCCGCTCAACGATGCCTTGGCCGCCGTCGATCCCGCCAGCGCCAACGGTGCTGCCGTCTGGACGAACTATCTGAGCGAATGGGTGATGTGGAACCACGTCCGCACCGTCACCGCCATCGTGGCGATGGGCTGCTTCATCATGGCGCTGATCTGAAGGTCGCCCGGCTCACGCAAGGACCCGGCCTCAGGCCGGGTCCCTTGTCCTATGGCCTTTGCGGTCCGAATGACCAAGATCGCGATCCGGATCGATGACGTCGCGGACCAGTTGCTTGAGCTTCGCAGCATCCGGAAAGCCGCCTTCGCGCTTGCGGTCCCAGACAAGCACGTCATTGCAGGAAATTGTGAAGCTGCCGCCGGTGCCCGGCACCAGCGTCACTTCGCCGAGATCCGTGCCGAAGGTGGACAAGAGCTCCTGCGCCATCCAGCCGGCCCGCAGCAGCCATTGGCACTGCGTGCAATAGCTGATGACGATCCGGGGTTTCTGAAGAAGGCTCATTTGTATTTCTCGCGGGTGCGGACGGTTGTGCCGGCTATCCGATCATGGATCGGCTCAAGGCCCAACGCTATCGAAATTCCGATCCAGAGCGGCCAGATCAAAGCCAAGGTAGTAACGACTTCCAGCCAGGAATAGCTCGGCGCAGGTGTTGGAACGCTTCCCCAGGTCTCAAAGGCAGACCAGGCTCCCGTCAGTACGAGGGGGATAGCGCCGAGAAACTTGATAAGCTGTCGACGAAACGCCTTTTGCAAGGGCAAGCCTCTCCTTTGCCAGTTATCCCTGTCATAAACGACGAGCACCAAAGCCCGCTTGCCGACTGATCGGCCAAAGACCGTCTCCATGACAAGAAGATAGATCGCCAGAACGGATAACTGGAGGAAACCCTGATCCAATGCCGTAAGTTGAAACGTTTCCTCCGAACCACTTTTGATTAAAACCGTCTCGGACTTTGCAAGCTGGGCCATCTTCGCTTTTTCGACCGCCCGATCGGCAACTGGAAAGTCGGAGTTATACGATTTGCACACTTGCCAACGTTCGGGTAACAGACCGCCGTCCACCTTGCCCGACCTGCATATTTCTACGAAGTGATCCCCACCGCCGGCCGCTAGCAACAGGCCAGCAACCAGAAAATAGAGGGGTATGATCAAGATAAGGTAGTCGACGGCCAAAGCGAGGAACCGACGCCATATGCCACCCCGGCGAGGCCAGGCCATCGCAGTGGCAACCTCAATCCTGTCGCCAGTCATCTCCCCTCCCCGTCGATAACTCGTTGAGCTATACGTTGGGCGGGGAGTCGTTGACTATGGTGTTCCTCTACACTTCGGCGTGACGGTCAGAAACTTACGCCGCGCTGAGCTTGGCCATGGTCTCGTCGTCGACCTCGAAATTGGCGTAGACGCTCTGCACGTCGTCATCGTCCTCGAGCGTGGCGACCAGCTTCATCAGCGACTGCGCGCGTTCTTCGTCGACAGGAACGTTGTTCTGCGGCTGCCAGATCGGCTTCACGGACTCCGCTTCTCCGAGCGCGGATTCGAGCGACTTCGACACTTCGCCCATGCTCTCGAAGCTGCAATAGATGGTGTGGCCTTCCTCGTCGGACTCGACGTCATCGGCGCCGGCCTCGATCGCGGCTTCCATCACCTTGTCGGCGCTGCCGGCGGCGGCCGGATAGTAGATCTCGCCGACGCGGTTCCACATGAACGACACCGAGCCGGTTTCGCCGAGCGCCCCGCCGGCCTTGGTGAAAGCGGCTCGCACATTGGAGGCCGAACGGTTGCGGTTGTCGGTCAGCGCCTCGACGATCAGCGCCACGCCGCCCGGGCCGTAGCCTTCATAGCGCACCGCTTCGTAGTTCTCGGCATCGCCCATCGACGCCTTGTTGATGGCGCGCTGGATGTTGTCCTTCGGCATCGACACCGCCTTGGCATTCTGCACGGCAAGGCGCAGGCGCGGGTTCATCGATACGTCGGGCGTCCCGCTCTTGGCGGCGACGGTGATTTCGCGCGCCAGCTTGGAAAACATCTTCGACCGCACCGCGTCCTGGCGGCCCTTGCGGTGCATGATGTTCTTGAACTGTGAATGGCCAGCCATGGCACCCCTGTCGTGTTCGGCTAGAGCACCCGAGGCAAAGTGATTTCCCTTCGCCGGCCGGACGCTCGAATTCAAATTTTCAGAACGTCCCAGATTGCCTGCGAAGGCACACGGCGCTCTTTGTCGGAATGGCCGGCTTATAGATAAATTGGCTCAATTCGTCCAGCCGCGCCGTACAGCGAAGCTCTACACCTGCCTGCGCAGCCAACTCACCCCTCGAGGTCGGACTTGAGCCGGTCGAGGATGCTGGTCGCATGGCCGGCATATTGGCTGATCCAGCGATCGTGGATCTGCTTGATCGGCAAGGCATTGAGATGGTTCCAGCGCTCGCGCCCCTCGCGCCTGGCCACGACCAGATCGGCATCTTCCAGCACCTTGAGATGCATCATCACCGTGCAGCGGTCCATGTCGGGAAACGCCTCGCAAAGCGTGCCCGTGGTCCGCGGTTGATCCTTCAGGAGATCCAGCAATTCGCGCCGGCGCGAATGCGCCAAGGCCTTGAAAACATGATCGTCCGCGGTTTGGCTTGACATGTTATGTTTCTATAACATATTGTATTGACGATCAAGATAAGGAGCTGTGGATATGTCCCTTGGATTCAAGATTTCCGGACGCATCGGCAAACCGGTCGCCGAGGTCTTCGACGCGGTCGTCAACCCGACCAAGCTCAGCGGCTATTTCACCACCATCGGCGGGGCGTCCGCTCCGCTGGTCGCCGGCACCACCGTCACCTGGTGGAAGGCAGTGCCGGTCGAGGTCGACGAGGTGATCGCCGACAAGCGCATTGTCATGCGTTGGGATGGCAGCGGCCCAGACGTCAGACCGCCCTACAAGACCAGGATCGAGATGAATTTCGAGCCGCTCGACGATGGCGGCACCTTCGTCACCATCGTCGAGACGGGCTGGTATGAGGACGAGGCAGGCCGCAAGTCGTCCTACGGCAATTGCGAAGGCTGGTCGCACATGCTGGCCTGCATGAAGGCCTATCTCGAATACGGCATCAATTTGCGCGAGGGATTCTATCCCAGCGAAATGCGTGGTGAATTGCCGACTTCAGAGCGCAAATGAGAGTAGCGGGAGAGCTGAAACTCTCCCGCAAGGTCCTGCCGGCGGTCAATGCCCGCTGCCGGACCTCTGCTTCTTCCGGCTCCGCGCCAGCATGTTGAGGCCCTCGACCAGCGCCGAAAAGCCCATGGCGGCGTAAATGTAGCCCTTGGGCACATGGTAGCCCATGCCGTCGGCGATCAGCGTCATGCCGATCATCAAAAGGAAGCCCAGCGCCAGCATGACGATCGAGGGGTTCCTGGCGATGAAATTGGCGAGCGGGCCAGCCGCCAGCATCATCACGCTCACCGCCACGATCACCGCGATATACATGATAGCGATCTCGTCGGTCATGCCGACGGCGGTGATGATGGAATCGATCGAGAAGACGAGGTCGAGCAACAGGATCTGGAAGATCGCGCCGGCCAGGCTCATCTGCAGCGTACCGCCGACGATCGAATCCTG
Organism: Mesorhizobium sp. RCC_202; assembly: GCF_041355295.1. NCBI lineage: Bacteria > Pseudomonadati > Pseudomonadota > Alphaproteobacteria > Hyphomicrobiales > Phyllobacteriaceae > Mesorhizobium > Mesorhizobium sp. RCC_202. Next base: position 108,931 of record NZ_JBFUPO010000016.1, on the reverse strand, counting down.
ATGGTCCTCCGGATCGACTGTGTGATGGATTTCCTTCGTCGCTTTCCAGACCAGGAAGAGGCCGCCGGCGATCAGGATCAGGTCGCGCCAGGAGAATCCGTGCCCGAACGCGGTGAACACCGGCGTCGTCAGCTGCACGATGATGGAGATGGTGGCGAGCAGCACCAGCCGCATGATCAGCGCCGCCGAAATGCCCAGCCGGCGCGCGCGGGCCCGCTGCGCTTCCGGCAATTTGTTGGTCAGGATCGAGATGAAGATCAGATTGTCGATGCCGAGCACGATCTCGAGCACCACAAGGGTCAAAAGCGCGACCCACGCTGTTGGATCGGAAATAAAATGAAAATGCGGCGCCAGGAATTCTATAACCTGCATGGAGGTCGTCCCCTACGATCTAGAGCAGTGTCGCCGGCAGTTAGGTACTAAAAACCTCTATATCAACGTCAGGACCAGAAAGACGGCGCCGTTTCTTCAAGCCGTGGCCCGCGACGAAACGGCGCGATCTTCTCCGCAAGTCCGGTTAGGTCGGATATGGTGACGCCGACGCCACACAGCGTCGCCGGCCCGTTTGCCGCCTCGAAACGTCCTTTCGGCACTTTCGACAGAAAACGGTTGAGCGGCTCTTCCTTGTCCATGCCGAGCGAGGAATCATAATCGCCGCACATGCCGGCGTCCGAAATATAGCCGGTGCCGCCATTGAGGATATGGTGATCGGCGGTCGGCTGGTGCGTGTGCGTGCCGACGACCAGGCTGGCGCGGCCGTCGACGAAATGCGCGAAGCACATCTTTTCCGAAGTCGCCTCGGCATGGAAATCGAAGACCACGGCATCGGCCTGCTCGCCAAGCGGACAGGCGGCAAGCTCGCGCTCGCCGGCCTGGAACGGGTCGTCAAGCTCGGGATGCATGAAGACGCGGCCCATGACGTTGGCGACCAGCACCCGCGCGCCGTTCCTGGCGATATAGACGCCGGAGCCGCGCCCCGGCGTGCCCTTGGGAAAATTGGAAGGGCGCAGGAAACGCTCCTCGCGCGGGGCGAAGATCAATGCCTCGCGCTGATCCCAGACATGGTTGCCGGTGGTGACGACATCGGCGCCGGCGGCGAGCGTCTCGCGAAAAATCTCTTCAGTGATGCCGAAACCACCGGCGGCGTTCTCGCCATTGACGACGACGAAATCGAGCTTGAAGTCCGAAATCAGTCCGGGCAGCTGTTCCCACACCGCCGTGCGCCCTGTCTTGCCAACCATGTCGCCGAGGAAAAGAAGTCTCATGCGGCGCTACGCGTACCGAGCGCCCGCGACACCGTGTCCGGCTCCTTGGCGATAACCTGCAAATAGGCCTGCGCAGCCTGGTCCGGCTCTGTTCTTCCCTGCTCCCAGTCTCTCAGCGTACCGAGCGGAATGCGATAGCGGACGGAAAACTCCTCCTGTGTGAGGTGCAAAGCGCTGCGTATCACTTTGACCCGCGCAACAGGCGCCATATCCGACCGATCCGTGCGGATCGGAGGATTGTCCTTGTCCGCCAAGGCGCCACCTTCCGCATCTGAGTCGCTCATGTCGCGCAGGCGATCCCAATCAGTCTCGGTTTCAGTCCCTGCGTGCTTGGTCATATGCTTTCTACTCATGGCGCGCCGCCTTCCTGGCGGAGATCAGTCTTATTCGGTCGTCGCGCTCGGTGTAAACCACCGTCAGCGCACCCCATTGACGATGCCGAGGCCAATAAACCGCTCTTCCTCGTAATTCATCGAGCGATCGGAATAGTGCAACGCGTGGATGTCGTCGAACAGCGCCTGGCATCGGAAAATGCCACACCATGCTTGGCAAGATTGCCCGCTGCTTTCTCGTCATCCCACTCGAATTCAAGCATGCAGACCTACTGGAATTCAGTAGTATCGATCAGACGGGCATGAACGTCAAGCTATGAACCGGCGCAGCCCGCTCTCGGTCAATATTTCCGAAACGATGACGTCATGGTCCTCTTCCGGCACGCGCTCGACTTCCTGGCAATCGAAGGCGATGCCGATCAGCCTGGGAGTGATGCCCTTGGCGGCGAGTTTGGCGATCGCCCGGTCGTAGTAGCCGGCGCCGTAGCCTATCCGATGGCCGCGCGCGTCGAAGGCGGCAAGCGGCACCAGCATCATGGTCGGATCGAGCACTTCCGCTTCTTCATGCGGACCGACCGTGCCGAACCCCATCTCGACCATCGGCGCGCCGCGCACCAGTTCGCGAAAGACGATCGTGGTCTTGTCGAGGATCGCCGGCAGGCAGAGCCTGGCGCCTTTCTCGCGCAACGCGAACATCATGGGCCGGACATCGACCTCGGAGCGCATGGGCCAGAAGCCGGAGACGATCTGGCCGGGCTCGAGCGCGATCTTCTCTTTCGCGGTTTCGGCCATTTCAAGCGCGATCTCCACGCGCCAGAATTCGTCCAGCGCATCGCGTCGCGCCAGCGCTTCCTTGCGAAGCTGTTTTTTCAGGTCTTTGGAAGAGGTCATGCCGTGACGCTAGAAAAGGCTGGATTTGGATGGCGTTGCAGAAGCGACGTTTTCTAGCGCGAGTCTCTCGAAATCGAGACAGTGACGATCCACACAACCGGTGGAAAGGTCGATCCCGGGTGCCTACAAAGTAGGTGGGCGCCGTGTGAGAAAACCCACGGGTCTTCCCAGGGACAGCTCCCTAAGGATCGTTAAGGCCCCGGGGAAAAGTGTTTCCTGCCGGGAAGCGCAGACCGCCGAGCTCAATATAGGCCGATGGCCGGCTAAGCGCCAGAGAGGCAGGCATTTTCAGCCGCTTTATTCGCGACACGTGCCTGCCACCAGACCAATGCCGGCACTGCCACGAGTTCAACGCAGAGGCCGGCGATGTGACCCCGCGAGGGTACGCCGGTTGTGAATAGCGAGAGCAGCGAAGGTGCATGCCGCCAAAAGGCGGAACCGCTCCGTCTTTGTCTCGATGCCGGGCACGCAGCTGTACCAGGCGATGCCGACGGCCAGGAAAAGCCCGGACAGGAAGCGGAAGTGGCTGTCGAGATCGATCGGCCGGGGCGGGACTGTATGCAGGAACTCCGGACCGGATGCGATACCCTCGATGCCGACCACGACCGGTGTCGCCGCCAGCACCGCGACGACGAGCTGCAGTGCCGTTTTGCCTGATATCTCGTCTTTCACGCTGTTGTCCTTTCGGCCCGCCATGCGGCCTTTGCTGCAGCAACGGATATTTTCGGGTCCAGGTTTCAAGCCCGTTCGTCGCGGCCGGCGCGCCCTTGCACAGGCCGGACAGCATCCTTACGGTCGCGATCGACGAATAAGGAGCAAGAATGCGTTTCGAAGGCACGGCGGCCTATGTCGCCGATAAGGATCTGATGGTCGCGGTGAACGCCGCGATCGCGCTGGAGCGGCCCTTGCTGGTCAAGGGCGAGCCGGGCACCGGCAAGACCGAGCTTGCCCGCCAGGTTGCGGCGGCGCTTGGCCTCGACCTCATCGAATGGCACGTCAAGTCGACGACACGGGCGCAGCAAGGCCTCTATGAGTATGATGCCGTCTCGCGGCTGCGCGACAGCCAGCTCGGCGACGACCGCTTCAGCGACATCAGCAACTACATCAAGCGCGGCAAGCTATGGGACGCCTTCGCCGCCTCGAAAAAGGTCGTGCTTCTGATCGACGAGATCGACAAGGCCGACATCGAATTCCCCAACGACCTGCTGCAGGAACTCGACCGCATGGAGTTCTTCGTCTACGAAACCGGCGAGACGATCCGTGCCGCCGTCCGGCCGATCGTCATCATCACCTCGAACAACGAGAAGGAACTGCCCGACGCTTTCCTGCGCCGTTGCTTCTTCCACTATATCCGCTTCCCCGACATCGACACGCTGCACCGCATCGTCGACGTGCACTATCCCGGCATCAAGCAGAATCTGGTGCGGGCAGCACTCACCCAGTTCTACGAGATCCGCGAGGTGCCGGGGTTGAAGAAGAAGCCATCGACCTCCGAAGCTTTGGACTGGATCCGCCTGCTGATGTCTGACGACATCGCACCGGAAGATTTGCGCGCCGACCCGAAGAACGCGCTGCCCAAGCTGCATGGCGCGCTGCTCAAGAACGAACAGGACGTGCATCTGTTCGAGCGGCTGGCGTTCATGGCAAGGCGGCAGCAATAGCGCTTCCCCGGCTGTGGACTGTTGCGGCCAGCCGGCCAGAAAGGCAGCTTCGGCCAGAACCCCTTCGGAGGAGATGAAATGTCTGAGATTATTGTCCGTCCGCTCGCGCCGTCCGACCACGCCGACTGGAAGCGTCTATGGACCGACTACCTCACCTTCTACGAGACCAAGCTGCCGGAAGAGGTCTACGCCGTGACCTGGAAGCGGCTGTTCACGACCGGCGAGTTCGAGCCGAAGGGTTTCATTGCCACGCTCGACGGCAAGGCCGTCGGCCTCACCCACTATCTCTACCACCGCTCAGGCTGGTCCGAGAAAAACAACTGCTACCTGCAGGACCTGTTCGCCGACCCCGATGTCCGCGGCAAAGGTGTCGGCGCGGCTCTGATCAAGGCGGTGCAGGACGAAGCCGGCAAGATCGGCGTCAAGAACGTCTACTGGATGACGCATGAGACCAACGCCACGGCGCGCAAACTCTACGACCATGTCGCGCGCCGCACGGGTTTCATCGAGTATGATCTGTTGTAGAGACTGATGTTCATTCCTTTCTTCCTCGAACTGAAGGCCGCGCGGGTTCCCGTTTCGCTCAGGGAATATCTGTCGCTGCTGGAGGGGCTGGAAGCCGGGCTGGTCGACTACGACGTCGAGGGTTTTTACTATCTCGCCCGAGCCGCCCTGGTGAAGGACGAGCGCCATATCGACCGCTTCGACCAGGTGTTCGCGCATGTCTTCAAGGGCGTCGAGGCACTCGGCGGACCGGAGGCGGTCGATGTCGCCAACATCCCGGAAGAATGGCTCCGCCGCCTCGCCGAAAAGCATTTGACCGAGGAAGAGAAAAAGCTGGTCGAGGCTCTCGGCGGTTTCGACAAGCTGATGGAAACTCTGAAGCAGCGGCTGGAGGAGCAAAAGGGCCGCCACCAGGGCGGCTCGAAATGGATCGGCACCGGCGGCACGTCGCCCTTCGGCGCCTATGGCTACAATCCCGAAGGCGTGCGCATCGGCCAGCACGAGAGCCGTAACCGCCGCGCGGTGAAAGTCTGGGACAAGCGCGAGTTCAGGAATTTCGACGACGCGGTCGAGCTTGGCACCCGCAACATCAAGGTGGCGCTGAAACGGTTGCGCCGCTGGGTGCGCGAGGGTGCTGAGGAAGAATTCGACCTGCCGGGCACCATCCATGCCACCGCCGAGCGCGGTTATCTCGACGTCAAGACCAGGCCCGAGCGACGCAACGCCGTAAAACTCCTGATGTTCTTCGACGTCGGCGGCTCGATGGACGACCACATCAAAAGCGTCGAGGAGTTGTTCTCGGCCGCCCGTGCCGAATTCCGCCAGCTTGAATATTTCTACTTCCACAACTGCCTCTACGAGCGCGTGTGGAAGGACAATCGCCGTCGCCTGGCCGAGACGGCCCCGACCTTCGACCTCATCCACAAATACGGACCGGACTATAAGGTGATCGTGGTCGGCGACGCGGCGATGAGCCCCCACGAGATCATGCATCCCGGCGGCTCGGTCGAGCACTGGAATCCCGAGGCCGGCAATGTCTGGCTGGCCAGGCTGTTGCAGCAATGGCCGAACGCGATCTGGCTGAACCCGGAAGCCGAGAAGAACTGGCGCTACACGCACTCGACCCAATTGATCGGCGAGATTTTCGGCGGCCGCATGTTTCCGCTTACGCTGGCCGGGCTGGAAGGCGCGACGAAGCAGCTGTCGAGGAAGCACTGAACTGCATCGAAAGGGAATTCGTTGACCTGTTTCCATTGCGTGCAATGCGGCGTCCAGTTTGCCGCAACAGAAACACCGCCGGGCAATTGCCCGATCTGTGAGGACGAGCGTCAATTCGTGCGCTGGGAGGGCCAGGCCTGGATCACGCCTGACGAGCTCGCCGCCACGCATGGGCTGGTGATGCAAGATGATGCCGGCGTGCTTGGCTTCGGCATCGAGCCACGCTTCGCCATCGGCCAGCGCGCGCAGCTGGTGCAGACGCCGCACGGCAACGTTCTGTGGGATTGCATTCCGATGGTGACCGACGAGGCCGTGGCGGAAATCAACCGCCGCGGCGGCCTGGCGGCCATTGCCATCTCGCACTGCCATTTCTATTCGGCGATGGCGGAATGGAGCGACGCGTTTGGCGGCGTGCCGATCTACCTCCACGCCGACGACCGCCAATGGATCATGCGGCCACATCCGTCGATCGTCAGCTGGCAAGGCGAGACGCTTGCCATAAATCCATCGCTTACCCTGATCCGCTGCGGCGGCCATTTTGCCGGCAGCCAGGTGCTGCATTGGGCGCGTGACGGCGGTAACGCCATCCTGACCGGCGACACGGTGCAGGTGACCCCGACCCGCCGCCATGTCAGCTTCATGTATAGCTATCCGAACCAGATACCGCTCAACGCGGCCGCCGTGCGCCGCATCGCGGCAGCACTCGAGCCCTTCGACTTCGACGACATCCGAGGCGCATGGTGGGACCTGAACATCATCGGCGACGCGAGAACGGCCTTCGATGCATCGGTCGCCCGCTATCTCGCGGCCATCGCGTGACAGTCGATCGAAAATGCAGGAAAATCGCGTAACAAATGCCTATGTTGGTGCGAATATCCGGTTGAAACCAATAACGAGCCGCCAAGGCTGAGGAGATCCAATGGACACCCACACCTATCCTGTCACCCGCACCGACGCCGAATGGCGCGCCCGGCTGACGCCGGAGCAGTATGCCGTCATGCGCAATCACGGCACCGAGCGCCCCGGCAGCTGCGCCCTGCTTTACGAGAAGCGCGCCGGCACTTTCTATTGCGCCGGTTGCGACCAGCCGCTGTTCGAATCCAAGCTCAAGTTCGAAAGCGGCACCGGCTGGCCGAGCTTCAACGATCCGGTCCCGGGTTCGATCGAGAACACCGTCGACCGCAGCTACGGCATGGTCCGCACCGAATGCCACTGCTCGCGCTGCGGCAGCCATCTCGGCCATGTCTTCGAGGACGGCCCGCCGCCCACCGGCCTGCGCTACTGCATCAACGGCGTGGCGCTGCGCTTCGAGCCGACGGCCTGAACCATCATCGCGGATTTCAAGGAAAGGGCGGCTTCGGCCGTCCTTTTTCATAGGAGCAATGCCAGGAAAAGTGTGACGCGGTTTTCCGTCAGGAATTGCTCGATGGAAAAGTTTCTCAAGCGACGACAGTCGCGATCAACCAGAGCGCCGAGCCCAGCATGATCGCCTGGGCCTTGAGGCCGCCGGCCTTCTCCGCCGTCCGCCAGACGGCAATGGTGAGGAAGATGTTGTAGGGCACCGGCAGGAAGTGCACCGCGAGCACCAGCCAGAGCGGCAGCTTCAGCCCCAACAGGATTAGAGCGAGCGCCGACGAGGCGATGCTGAGCAAGGTGCCGACAAGCAGCATGTCGCGCCAGAACAGCCGGTCGAGCGGCGCCTCGCCTCGCCAGCGCGCGTGGAAAAAGTCCGCTGTCACGGGCGATCCTGCCCTATAACCGCACTCGCCGCTTCTTCGATACGGGAGCATTCCGTCACCAGCCAGTCGGTCATGGCCGGCCAGTTGTCTTCGGCATAGCAGTTAACATGCCACAGCGAATTGATGCCAAGGCCTTGCGCGCTCTGCTCCGGCTTCAGCTTCAGCCTCGCTTCGATCGCCGGCTGGAACGGCTTCAGCCGCGACCAGGACTGCGTGGCGCCGAATTTTTCATTGCGGCCGAAAAAGACGCCGACATGGTTTTGCGCCGGCGCGACATACATGGAAAGCACCAGGGCGAAGTCAGGCATTCCACGTTGCCAGAACCAGGGACCACGGCGCGCCAGCCTGGCTCTTTCTTCAGGATGCCGTTCGGCGAACAGCGTCCAGAAGCCGCGATGGCGGAACTCCGAGGCACGGCGGCCGCCGAAGTCGAACTCACTCATGGCCGGCTTCCGGCCATGAGGGTTACACCATGCCGAGCGCGGCCTTGTAGAGATCGAGGATGGTCTCCTCCTCCTGGCGCTCGGCCTGATCCTTCTTGCGCAGCCGCACGATGGTGCGGACCGCCTTGGTGTCGAAACCCGTGCCCTTGGCCTCGGCGTAGACGTCCTTGATGTCGTCGGAAATCGTCTTCTTTTCTTCCTCGAGGCGCTCGATGCGCTCGATGATGGCGCGCAGCTGGCCGGCGGCTACAGTCTGGCTGGTCTCGGTGATCTCGTCGGCCATTTCTTCTCTCCGCGTCTACTGGGGGCAAGGCGATTCCCGCCGTGCCAAATTGGAGCGGGTTCCCTGCCCGAGCGGGCGCGGCGGGTCAAGCCACTATCGGTCGGCTGTGGACGACTGCTGTCAGTCGACCATTCGACTTCTAGTTCAAGCCGTCACTTGAAGGCGACGAGAAGATCCTTGGCATCGATCTGGTCGCCGGCCCTGACCAGCACTTCGGCGATCTCGCCGTCGCGCTCGGCATGGAGTGCCGTTTCCATCTTCATCGCCTCGATCGACAACAGCACATCGCCCGCTTTGACCGCCTGTCCGGACGCCACGGCGAGTGCCGAGACCACGCCAGGCATCGGCGCGCCGACATGCGCTTCATTGCCGGGCTCGGCCTTGCGCCGCGCCTTGGCCGCCGATGCGCCATGCGCCCTGTCCGGCACTCTCACGCGGCGCGGCTGGCCGTTGAGCTCGAAGAACACTGTGACCATGCCCTTCTCGTCGACATCGCCGAGCGCCAGGCAGCGCACGACCAGCGTCTTGCCTTTCTCGATGTCGAGGAAAATCTCATCTTCCGACTTCATGCCGTAGAAATAAGTCGGCGTCGGCAGCACGCTTACCGGCCCGTAGGTTTCCTGCGCGGCGGCGAAGTCGGTGAACACCTTCGGATACATCAGCCACGAGGCGAATTCATATTCCGAGAGCTTGCGCTCCAGCTTTGCCTCGATGTCCTTGCGGCTGGCCTTGAGATCGGCCGCTTTCAAAAGCGAGCCCGGCCGCACGGTGATCGGCTTGTCGCCCTTCAACGCCTTCTTTTGCAGCGCCGCGGGCCAGCCGCCGGGCGATTGGCCGAGATCGCCGCGCAGCATCGACACGACCGAGTCCGGGAAAGCGATGTCCTTGGCCGGGTTCTCGACATCGGCGACGGCGAGATCCTGGCTCACCATCATCAACGCCATGTCGCCGACAACCTTGGAGGACGGTGTCACCTTGACGATGTCACCGAACATCAAATTGACGTCGTGATAGGCCTGCGCCACCTCATGCCAGCGCGTCTCGAGACCCAGCGAGCGCGCCTGCTCCTTGAGGTTGGTGAACTGGCCGCCCGGCATCTCGTGCAGATAGACCTCCGAGGCCGGCCCCTTGAGGTCGCTCTCGAAGGCGGCGTACTGGTTGCGCACCGCTTCCCAGTAGAAGGAGATGCGGCGGATCCATTGCGGGTCGAGGCCAGGGTCACGCTCGGTGCCCTTAAGCGCCTCGACGATGGAACCGAGGCAAGGCTGCGAGGTGTTGCCGGAGAAAGAATCCATCGCCGCGTCGATGGCATCGGCGCCGCTTTCCACCGCCGCCAGCACCGTTGCCGCCGACAGACCGGACGTGTCGTGCGTGTGGAAATGGATCGGCAGGTCGGTCGCTTCGCGCAACGCCTTGAACAGCACCCGCGCCGCGGCCGGCTTCAACAGGCCGGCCATGTCCTTGACGGCGATGATATGCGCGCCGGCCGCTTCCAGCTCCTTGGCCAGGCCGACATAATATTTGAGATCGTATTTGGCGCGCGCCGGATCGAGGATGTCGCCGGTGTAGCACATCGCCGCTTCGACGAGCTTGCCCTCGGCGCCGACCGCGTCCATGGCGACGCGCATGTTTTCGACCCAGTTCAGACAGTCGAAGACGCGGAACAGGTCGACGCCGCCGCTGGCTGCCTGTTTGACGAAATGCTGCACGACATTGTCGGGATAGTTGGTGTAGCCGACGCCATTGGCGCCGCGCAGAAGCATCTGCAGCAGGAGATTTGGCGCGGCTTCGCGCACTTGCGAGAGCCGTTCCCAGGGATCCTCGGTGAGGAAGCGCATGGCGACGTCGAAGGTCGCTCCGCCCCAGCATTCGAGCGACAAGAGCTGCGGCAGCGCCCGCGCATAGGTGCCGGCGATGCCGACGATGTCATGCGTGCGCATGCGCGTGGCAAGCAGCGACTGGTGGCCGTCGCGCATCGTCGTGTCGGTGACCAGCACCTGGCGCTGCTCGCGCATCCAGGCGGCGAACCTCTCAGGTCCGAGCACGTCGAGCCGCTGCTTGCTGCCGTCCGGGACATGACCGTTGAGATAAGGCACCACGGGCGCGGCTGCATTGGCCTTCGGCATCGGCCGGCCGCGTGTCTCTGGATGGCCGTTGACGCTGACATCGGCAAGGTAGTTGAGCAGCTTGGTGGCGCGGTCCTGCCGCTTCACCTGCTCGAACAGTTCCGGCGTCGTGTCGATGAACCGGGTCGTGTAGGAATTGTCGGCAAAGCGCGGGTGGTTGATGATCGCTTCGAGGAAGGTGAGGTTGGTGGCCACGCCGCGGATGCGGAATTCGCGCAGCGCCCGGTTCATGCGGGCGATCGCTTCGCCGGGCGTCGGCGCCCACGCCGTCACCTTCTCCAGCAGCGGATCGTAGAAGCGGGTGATGACGGCGCCGGAATAGGCGGTGCCGCCATCGAGGCGAATGCCGAAGCCTGCCGCCTCGCGATAGGCGGTGATGCGGCCATAGTCCGGAATGAAATTGTGCTCCGGGTCCTCGGTGGTGATGCGGCATTGCAGGGCGTGGCCGTTGAGCCGGATGTCCTTTTGCGCCGCAACGCCGGATTCCTTGGTGCCGATGGCGAAGCCGTCGAGGATGTGTATCTGCGCCTTGACGATGTCGATGCCGGTGACCTGCTCGGTGACGGTGTGCTCGACCTGGATGCGCGGGTTGACCTCGATGAAATAGAACTTGCCGGTGTCGGCGTCCTGCAGGAACTCGACCGTGCCGGCGCCGATATAGCTGGTCTCGCCCGCGATCTTCAGCGCGTAGCCGCAGAGCTCCTGGCGCAGCGCTTCGCTCAGGTAAGGCGCCGGCGCGCGCTCCACGACCTTCTGGTTGCGGCGCTGGATCGAGCAGTCGCGCTCGAACAGGTGCACGGCATTGCCGTGCGTGTCGCCAAGCACCTGCACCTCGACATGGCGGGCGCGCTCGATCAGCTTCTCGAGATAGACCTCGTCCTTGCCGAAGGCGGCCTTGGCCTCACGTTTGCCTTCCATGACCTCGCGCGCGAGGTCGGCTTCGGCGCGGATGGCGCGCATGCCGCGGCCGCCGCCGCCCCAAGAGGCCTTGAGCATGACCGGATAACCGACCTCGGCGGCAAGCTTCTTCACCGCCTCCATGTCGTCGGGCAGCGGATTGGTGGCCGGCACCACCGGCACGCCAACCTCGATCGCCAAATTGCGCGCGGCGACCTTGTTGCCCAACCTGCGCATCGTCTCCGGCTTAGGGCCGATGAAGGTGATGCCGGCTTCGCCGCAGGCCTCGGCGAATTCCGGGCTCTCCGACAACAGGCCGTAACCGGGATGGATGGCGTCGGCGCCGGACAGCCTGGCGACGCGGATCACCTCATCGATCGACAGGTAACTCTCGATCGGCCCCATGTCCTTGGCGAGATGTGGTCCACGCCCGACCTGGTAGCTCTCGTCTGCCTTGAAGCGATGCAGCGAATATTTGTCCTCCTCCGCCCAGATCGCCACGGTTTTAAGGCCGAGCTCGTTGGCCGCGCGAAAGACGCGAATGGCGATTTCGGACCGGTTGGCGACGAGGATCTTCGTGATGGCCAAGGACAGGGCTCCAGCAGCGTAAGGGAAGATAAACCGGCGCAATGATTAACGTGAAAATGCTGCAGTGCAAACAGAATCGCGCGACATCTAAAACGATTTAGGTCCCCTATTTGCGCCACCGGCATCGCTGTCGCCTTGCTGCCGCCAAGGAGAAGATCGCAAGCGGTGTTCCCAAGGCCAGTCAAGGCCGCCCGAAGGTCGGCCCATCGCGTCAACGAAAAATGCCCGGCGCAAGCGCCGGGCATCGCGAAAAGTCGACTTCTGTAGCCGGCTTATTTTTCGAAATAGCTGTACTTGCCGTCGTCGCCCTTCTTCCATTCGTAGATGACGTAGTCAGGACGGGTGATATCGCCCTTGGCGTCATAGCCGATGTCGCCGATGGCCGTCTTCCAGGTGTTGGCCCGGATCGTCTCGCCGACCTTCTGCGCGTCGTCGGCCGAACCGGTCTTGGCGATCGCCTGGGCGATGATCTGCACGGCGGCGTAGGAGTAGAGCGTGTAGGCTTCCGGCTCGAAGCCGGCAGCACGGAACTTCTCGACCACTTCCTTGGCGGCCGGATTCTTGCGCGGATCCGGAGCGAAGGTGTTGAGCGTGCCGGCAACGGCGTCGCCCGCGATCGAGGCCAGTTCGTTGGAGACGATGCCGTCACCCGAGAACAGTGGCGCCTTCAGGCCCTGGTCGGCCGACTGACGGATGATCAGGCCGGCTTCGGTGTGCAGGCCACCCCAGTAGATGAGCGTGACGCCGCTTTCCTTCATCTTGGCGATGAGCGCCGAGAAGTCCTTGTCGCCGACGTTGACGCCTTCATACATCACTTCCGTGATGCCGTTGGCGTTCAGGTTCTTCTTGGTCTCGTCGGCAAGGCCCTGACCGTAAGGCGTCTTGTCGTGGACGATAGCGATCTTGGCGTCCTTGAAGTTCTTGGCGATGTAGTCGCCGGCAACCTTGCCCTGCTGGTCGTCGCGACCGCAGGTGCGGAAGGTATTCCACATGCCACGCTCGGTGAACTTCGGGTTGGTCGCGGCCGGCGTGATCTCGAGGATGCCGTTCTCCTGATAGACTTCCGAAGCCGGGATCGAGACGCCCGAGTTGAAGTGGCCGTCGACGTACTTGACGCCATCGGCGACGAACTTGTTGGCCACCGAAATGCCCTGCTTGGGATCGGAGACGTCGTCACCGATCTCGAGCTTGAGCTGCTGGCCGTTGACGCCGCCCGCCGCGTTGATGTCGGCGATCGCCTGCTCGGCGCCCTTCTGCAACTGTGCGCCGAACGCAGCGTTCGGACCGGTGATCGGACCGGCAACGCCGATCAGGATATCCGCGGCCCACGCGCTGCCGCTGAACGCGACGAACGCGGTCAGCGCCACGGCGGACAAGAGTGATTTTTTCATTGAAACGCTCCCATTTACGGAGTGGGCGTGGATGACACTTTCATGCGATGCCCACCCTTATCGCAGAAAGCATAGAATGCCGATTTTCAGGCACTTGTCACGCCGATTCATCCCCGAAACGGCGTTAATGGTGAACGTCAACCTTTCGGTTTCCAGCTCAATAAGGAAGCTCTTTCATAGAGCCAATTATACTGTGTCACCATCTGGCTGGTGCGGGTGTATTGATAGCCGACAAAGCCCAATATCATCAGCACGATGGTATCGATGATGTAGTAGTGCAGCGAAAACATCGTGCCGCCGAACAAGGCATGATGGATAAACCTGATGCCGATGCCGAGGCCGAGCATGTAGAAGAACAACTGCACGTAGCTACGCCAGGTCTGTGCCGCCGCCTTGCCCGTCATCCAGGCCGCCCAACCGCCGAGCAGGCAGGTGACGAACAGAAACTGGAAGATATTGGCCTCTTCGTAGAGAATGCCTTGCATTATGGTGACCCTTATCAGTGATGTCCGCCTTCGAGATAGGCGGCGCGCACTTCCGGATTGGCGAGCAGTTCCTTGCCGGTGCCGCTCATCGTCACGTTGCCGTTGACCATGACATAGGCGCGGTCGGCGAGTTTCAGCGCACCGAAGGCGTTCTGTTCGACCAGGAACACGGTCAGCCCCTGGGATTTGTTGAGCTCGCGGATGGCGTCGAAGATCTGCTTGACGATCAGCGGCGCCAGGCCCAGCGACGGCTCGTCGAGCAGAAGCAGCTTCGGCCGCGCCATCAGCGCGCGACCGATCGACAGCATCTGCTGCTCGCCGCCCGACAGCGTGCCGCCACGCTGGCCGATGCGTTCCTTGAGACGCGGGAACAGCGTGAACACCTTCTCGACGTCCTCGTCATAGTGCTTGAGGTTGTCGAGGCTGGCGCCCATCTGCAGGTTTTCCATCACCGTCATGCGCGGGAAGATGCGGCGTCCTTCCGGCGATTGGGCAATGCGCATGCGGGCGATCTCATGCGTCGGCAACTGGGTGATGTCGGTACCGGCGAAAGTGATGGTGCCGGCACGGGCTCGGGGCGCGCCGAAGATGGTCATCATCAGCGTCGACTTGCCGGCGCCGTTGGCGCCGATCAGCGCCACGATCTCCCCCTGGTTGACGGAAACGTCGACGCCGTTCAGCGCCCGGATGTTGCCGTAAAAGGTCTGAACGCCCTTGATATCGAGCAGCGTTGTGCCGGCCATTATTTGCGCCCTCCACGCGTCGCGGGCTTGGCCGCCACTTCCTTCGCAAGCGCCTTGGCCTGGCCGATCCAGTCTTCGCGCGTGATGCGACCGTCAAAGGCAAGATAAGCTTCCGCCGCTTCGATATCGGTTTTCTTCCAGGCGGCGATCTGGTCGAAATGGAAGATGCCGTGCTCGTTGAGTTTTTTCTCGTTGACCGGGCCGATGCCTTTGATGCGGATCAGGCTGTCGGCCTTGCCGTCGCGCGGCGCATCGAGGCGGTTGGAGATGCCGCCGGCTTTCGCCGCAACCGGCGGTCTCGCTGGCGCTTTGGCAACCGGTTTCTTCGCCGCTTTCGCGACCGGCTTTGCCGGAGCGGGTTCCGCGGTTGGCGGCACGACCGGCACGCTGGCTATGGATGCGGCGCGCGCATCGACCTGAGCCGCTTTCGACGCGCCCTTCGACACCGTCACGCGCTCGCCCTCGCTGTGGCCGATCGTGTCGCTCACCGGCCCGGCGAGATAGGACGACGACGAACCGGGGCCATGCGCGGCGTCGGGACCGGTGTCGAGTTGCTCGATGACATCCTCATCGCCGACCTCGGTCAACACCGTCTCGACCTCCTCGTCGTCGACGCCGAGATAGGCGGCGATGACGCGCGGGTCGGTGCGGACCGACTGCGGATTGCCGTCGGAAATCTTGCGGCCATATTCCAGAACGACGACGTGATCGGAAATCTGCATGACCACCGACATGTCATGCTCGATGAGCAGGATCGACGTGCCGGTGGCCTTGATGCCCATCAGCAACTCGTTGAGGGCGGCCGATTCCTTCGGATTGAGGCCGGCGGCAGGCTCGTCGAGGCAGAGAAGCTCGGGCCCGGTGCACATGGCACGCGCGATCTCCAGGCGGCGTTGCGCGCCATAGGGCAGATCGCCGGCCGGATCGTCAGCGCGGTCGACCAGGTCGGCCTTTTCCAGCCAGTGCCTGGCGAGGTCGATCGATTCGGCCGAGGCCTTACGATAGCTCGGGAAACCGAACAGGCCGAGGAAGGTATAACCCGAGGCCTTCATCAGTTTGTTGTGCTGGGCAACCAGAAGGTTCTCGAGCAGCGTCATGCCGGAGAACAGGCGGATGTTCTGGAAGGTGCGCGCCACCTTGGCGCGTGCCGGGATCTCATGGTTGGGCAGACGCTCGAGCAGATAGGTCGAGCCGTCCTTCCGGTTGAGCGAGATCATGCCTTCCGACGGCTTGTAGAAGCCGGTGATGCAGTTGAACACGGTCGTCTTGCCGGCGCCGTTGGGGCCGATAAGCGCGGTGATCTCGCCGCGCTTGGCCTGGAAGGACAGATCGCCGATGGCGACCAGGCCGCCGAACTTCATCGACAGGTGCTCGACCTGTAGGATGATATCGTTCGTGGAAGCTTGCGTGTCCATCAGCCGTGTCCCTCCTTGGTGAAGGACGCAGAGACCGCTCTTCGCTCTTTCAGGAAGGCCGTCGGTTCTCGACTGCCGACAAAGCCGCGCGGCTTCCACAGCATGACGATGACCATGGCCATGCCGAACAGAAGCATGCGGTAGAGCTCAGGTGTGAAGTCTGAGCCCAAGCCGGGAAGCACCGTGACGTCGCCCCATTTCATCCCGACCTTCAGGAAATCAAGCTCGCGCAGGATTTCCGTGCCGCCGATCATCACCATCGCGGCGATCGCGATGCCGACGAGCGAACCCATGCCGCCGAGCACGACGATGGCCAGGATGATCGCCGATTCCAGGAAGACGAAGGATTCCGGGCTGACGAAACCTTGGCGTGCCGCGAAGAACGAGCCGGCGAAACCGCCGAACATCGCGCCGGTGGCGAATGCCGTCAGCTTGGTTGTCGTGGTGTTGATGCCAAGCGAGCGGCAAGCAATCTCGTCCTCGCGCAGCGCTTCCCAGGCGCGCCCGACGGGCAGGCGGCGCAGCCTGATCGTGACGAAGGCGGTGACAAGGCAGAGCCCTAGGATCAGATAATAAAGGAAGATCTTGTAGTAGGCGCTCGACGTAGCGAGGTGCAGCACCTTGGCGATGTAGTTCGGATCGGAAACATTAAAGGTCATCAGGCCGAAGAAGGTGACTTTCGGGATGCCAGTGATACCGGCTGAGCCGTTGGTCACCTCGC
This sequence comes from Mesorhizobium sp. RCC_202, assembly GCF_041355295.1. Taxonomy (NCBI): domain Bacteria; kingdom Pseudomonadati; phylum Pseudomonadota; class Alphaproteobacteria; order Hyphomicrobiales; family Phyllobacteriaceae; genus Mesorhizobium; species Mesorhizobium sp. RCC_202. Next base: position 92,229 of record NZ_JBFUPO010000016.1, on the reverse strand, counting down.
GCCAGTTGATCAGCACCAGACGGATGATCTCGCCGAACGCAAGGGTGACGATCGCCAGATAGTCACCGCGCAGCCTGAGCACCGGGAAGCCGAGCATGACGCCCCAGAGCGCGGCCATGGCGCCGGCGGCGGGCAGAAGGATCCAGAACGACAGGCCGTAATGCGTGCCGAGCAACGCATAGGCGTAGGCGCCGACCGCATAGAAGGCGACGTAACCGAGATCGAGTAGCCCGGCGAGACCGATGACGATGTTGAGGCCCCAGGCCAGCATCACATAGATGAGGATCTGGATGCCGAAATTGTCGACCAGCAGCAGCGAGCCTTGGAAACCGGCCACCCATGATCGCGACATTGCGGCGAGAACCAGCACCACGACAACCGGATAAAGCAGCAACGCCGCAAGGCCTAATATGGAACTGTTGGCACCGATAAATCTGCGAAAATAGAAAAACACCGAGGCCAAGGCATAGATGATAGCCAGTCCGCGCAGGAATCGGGAAAAGTCGGCAAGGAATGGTCCGAGCAATCCCTCGAGCGAGCCGGTCAAACTCAAGATGGACACCGCGACTGCTATGACGACGGCGCCAATGAAATACGGAAATTGGAAGACGGAGCCGCCGCGGGCACGAAAATAAACGAATACTGATACCAGGGCATAAACGGCCGCCAACCCGCAGAGGATTCGTAGAGAGCCGGCAACGAACGGCCCTAACCATTCAAACAAACCGGCCCAAGTCAAAATGGGCACCACGACCGCTATGACGACGGCCGCGATGAAATACGACAGCTTGAAGACCTGCGCGCGACCGGCCAAGCCGTAGGCGACGAAAAGAAAACGTCCGGCAGCCACGGCGATCACCACGATGGCGAGCAGAGCCCACCGCGGCACCAGGATCAGCTCATTGGAGATGTTCTGGTCGGTTTTCAGGCCGATGAAGAGCACGAACAGGCCGAGCGCGATGGCGCCGGCATAGAACCCTTCGCGCAGGGCGCGATGAAAGGGATTGGCGAGGGCATCGGGATTGGCGACAGCATCGCGCTGTGGAGAAACGGTAACCGCCATGATCTCAGACCTTTTCGACTTCTGGCCGGCCCAGAATGCCGGAAGGCAGGAAGATCAGCACGATCGCCAGGATCGAGAAGGCGGCGACGTCCTTGTAGTCGATGGAGAAATAGGCTGACCACATGCTCTCGATGAAGCCGATGAGCAGTCCGCCGAGAACGGCGCCCGGCAGCGAACCGATGCCGCCCAGAACGGCTGCGGTGAACGCTTTGACGCCCGGCGTGAAGCCGTCTGAGAACACCACGACGCCGTAATACATCAGGAACAGCGTTCCCGCGACGGCGGCAAGGGCGGCGCCCATGATGAAGGTGATGGAGATGGTGCGGTCGACATCGATGCCAAGCAGCGCCGCCATCTTGCGGTCCTGTTCGCAAGCGCGTTGCGCCCGCCCCAGTGAAGTTCTGTTGACCAGGTACCAGAACAGCACCAGCAGCGCCGCGGTCACCAGCACGATGATGATCTGCTTCAGCGAGACGCTGACACCGTCAAAGGTGTAGACCTGGCTGACCATCGGCGGGATCGGTTTGTTGCGCGGCCCTTGCGTGACCTGCACGAAATTGGAGAGCGCGATCGACATGCCGATGGCGGTGATCAGCGGCGCCAGCCGGAACGACCCGCGCAGCGGCCGGTAGGCCACCTTTTCGATCGTCCAGTTGTAGAGGCTGGTGAGAAGCATCGCTACGATCATCATGATCAGAAGCGCGATCACGACCGGCACCGAATAGAACAGCGCGCCAAGGATGAGGAAGACGATGAGGGCGGTGAAGGCACCGACCATGAAGATATCGCCATGGGCGAAGTTGATCATGCCGATGATGCCGTAGACCATCGTATAGCCGATCGCGATCAGGCCATAGATCGATCCCAGCGTCAGCCCATTGATAAGCTGCTGGACGAAGTACTGCATATTTACGCGGCTCCCCTGGAATGTCGCCTTCCCGGACGCATTCCTTTTCGTATTTCCCCTAGTCGTAAAGTTTCGAGCCCGGATTGCAACGTGATTTTTCAATCGCACTGCGTGTTTTGGAAGCACGCCGCCCGATTGCCCGTTTTTTCGCGCCCGACCCCTGGACTATCGCGGACCCTAGCATTGGCACAACGCAATGTCTTTGACGATTCAACCTTATGATGAGCCCCATTTCGAAGAAATCACCGTCAAAATAAGTTGATTGGGAGATTTCTTGCGCGAGCGAGAGTGCTTCGTTTGGGACCGTCGCTCATTCCGTTGGGTCAGGATTCTGCCTCGTGTGACGACCATATGACGCAGGGCGGCCCAGCTGAGGGCGGCCCTGCTGAAATAGAAAAAGCGCTGAAGCGAGATTTCAGCAAGCGGAGCCGGCTTGCCCATTGAGACTGTGCTTTTCAGTCCCCTTGAGCGGTGGATTGAAGACACTCGCCAAGGCCGGGATCGGCAGGGCCGAGGTCGGCAACGGCCCGGTCTTTGCCGACTTCAACATCATGGCGACGACCGTCATCGCCGGCCAAGGCGCAGCCCTTTGCCCGATCGAGGTTTTCGCGAGGAATTGCGGCGGGGCGACCTTATCGTTGTCTCCGACATTTCGACCGACGACGACAAGGGCTACTTCCTGACCATGTCGGCGCGGCCTTCGGCGGCCGAGGTCACCTTTGCCGACTGGTTTCGCGATCAGGTATCGACGAAGCAGAGGCAAAGCTCTGACGCGCGCTGGCACCCGCATCACGTAACGACAAATCCATGCGCGAACGGATCGCGGTCGTCGATGAAGATCGTGTTCAGTCCGGTCATCCGCGCCCAGCCGCCGATCGAGGGAATGATCGCCGGCTTGCCCGCGACGCTGACCTCTTTCTCGACTCGGCCCCTGAACAGCGAGCCGATGATCGATTCATGCACGAAGCTGTCGCCGGCCTTGAGCCTGCCCTTGGCGTGGAGCTGCGCCATGCGCGCCGAGGTGCCGGTGCCGCAAGGCGAGCGGTCGATCGCCTTGTCGCCGTAGAAGACGGCGTTGCGCGCATCGGCCTCGGCATTTGTCGGCTTACCGGTCCACAGCATATGCGACAGCCGGTTGATGCCCGGGTTCTCCGGGTGAACGAACGAGTATTTCTCGTTGAGGCGCTGCCGCACCACCGGGCTCCAGGCGATGAGGTCGCCCGCCGAATAGTCCGCCATGTCCTGGTAATTCTTCTGCGGCTCGACAATGGCGTAGAAATTGCCGCCATAGGCGACGTCGACGCTGATCTCGCCGACCACCGGGCAGTCCACCGTCAGGCCTTCGGCGTGAAGGAACGACGGCACATTGGTTATGCGCACCTCCTCGACATATTCGCCGACCTGTTTGTATTCCGCGATGACCAACCCGGCCGGCGTGTCGAGCCTGAGCACGCCCGGCGTCTTCGGCTTGATCAGTCCATGCTCGATCGCCATCGTCACCGTGCCGATGGTGCCGTGGCCGCACATCGGCAGGCAGCCCGAGGTCTCGATGAAGAGGATCGCGATGTCGCAGTCCTCGCGTGTCGGTGGGTAGAGGATCGAGCCCGACATCACGTCATGGCCGCGCGGTTCGAACATCAGTCCGGTGCGGATCCAGTCATATTCGGCAAGGAAATGCGCGCGCCGCTCCATCATCGTGGAACCCTGAAGCAGCGGTCCGCCGCCGGCAACCAGCCTGACCGGATTGCCGCAGGTGTGGCCGTCGATGCAGAAGAAGGATTTTTTGGCCATGATGCTCTCCAGAGCAATTTCAGGAAAAGTGTGAAGCGGTTTTCCGTCCGGAATTGCGTCAAATCAAGAGACTGTCAAAAACGCTGCGCGCGGAACGGGGTGAGATCGAGCGGCGGAGTCTGCCCGAGAACGAGATCGCGGATCAAGCGACCGGTCGCCGCCGACTGGGTGAGTCCGAGATGACCATGACCGAAAGCGTAGAAAACGTTCGGCACACGCGCCCGTCCAATCACCGGCAGCGAATCCGGCAGTGACGGTCGAAAACCCATCCATTCGCGACCGCCGGAAGGATCGAGCCCCGGCAGGAAGCGCTTGGCCTTCTCGAGCATGGCCTTGGATCGAGCGAAATTCGGCGGTCTCTCGATACCGCCAAGCTCGACGGCGCCGCCGACGCGCAATCCGGTTTCGAGCGGCGTGATGACGAAGCCATGGCCGGAAAAGATCAGCTGACGCTTCACGTCGAAGGCCGACACCGGCAGCGTCGTGTTGTAGCCGCGCTCCGTTTCGAGCGGGATGCGATCGCCGAGATTTTTGGCCAGCAGATGCGACCAGGCGCCGGCGGCGATGACGAGCTGTTTCGCCTTGCGCCTGTCGCCATCGGCCAGGACGATCTCTACGCCACCAGCACCGGCTTCGGCGCGATCGATCCGCGCCTGTTCGAAGCGGGCGCCAAGCCTTTCCGCATGGGACCAGATCGCCTTGCCCAGCAGTTTCGGATCGGCGACCGTCTTCCAGCCCGGCACGAAACTGCCCTTGATGAAGCGAGGCGACAGCCCTGGCTGCAGCGCCGCCATCTCCTCGCCTTCGACATGCCGGAAACCGATGCCGAACCGTGCGCGTTCGCGCCAGCCGGAAAGCGAGTTCTGGAATTCGGCCTCGCTCTCATAGAGTTCGAGCGAGCCGTCCTCGCGCAGCATCGGCCTTGTGCCTGAGCGCTCAAGCAGGCTCATCCATTCGGCTTCGGCAAGCCTCATCATGCCGACCTGGGCGGCCAGGCTCGTCTCATAATGCCTCGAGGCACCCGCGCGCCAGAAACGGATCAGCCAGGGCAGCAGTTTGGGCAGATAGGCCGGTGGGATGGTCAAGGGTCCGAGCGGATCGGCGAGCCATTTCGGCAATTGCCGGAGCATGCCCTTATGCGCCAGCGGCAGCACGTCGGAGAAGGCGAAGGCGGCGGCATTGCCGGAGCTCGTCTCCTCGCAAATGCCGGTGCGGTCGAAAACGGTGACGCTGCGCCCGGCTTCACTGAGGAAGGTCGCTACGCAGATACCGATAATGCCACCGCCGATAATGGCAATGTCTTCCCCTTCTCCCCGCTCAGTGAGAGAAGATGCCCGAAGGATGGATGAGGGGCGGCGCCCCTCCTCGGAATTTTCCTGCACGTCGGTGCTGTCCCTTATTCGGCCGCCACGAGCTTGTCCGCCGATCGGGAAGATGTCTGGAGCGAAGGCAGTTGCGGCCGCACCGCCAACGCATCCCGGATGATCTTCTCGACGGCCTTGCGGCGCTCGCCCGACAATGGCTGACGCGGCATGCGCACGCGGTCATTGGTATCGATTGCCAGCACTTCGGCAAGCTTGATGTTTTGGACCAAATAGGTCGAGACATCGAGATCGAGCAGCGGCCGGAACCAGCGGTAGATCGCCAGCGCCTCTTCACGACGGCCTTGCTTCATCAGCTGGTAGATCGCCACCGTCTCGCGCGGGAAAGCGGTGACCAGCCCCGCCACCCAGCCGACGGCGCCGACCGACAGCGCTTCGAAGGCGAGGTTGTCGACGCCGGTGAAGAGATCGAAGCGGCTGCCGAAGCGGTTGATGATCTCGGTCGAGCGGCGGATGTCGTCGGATGATTCCTTGATGGCCACGAAACGCTCGTCGGACGCCAGCTCCTCCATCATATCAATGCTGACGTCGACGCGGTAGGCGAGCCGGTTCGAGTAGATCATGACCGGCAGATCGCCGGCTTCCGCCACGGCCCGCAATGCGGCGACCGTCTCTTCCGGGTTGGTGTGATAGATCGGGCTTGGCACCACCATCAGCCCATCGGCGCCTTCCTTGGCGGCGCGCCGCGCGATGCTCGCCGCCTCGCGCGTTCCGGGCTCATTGACCGTGAGCAGCACCGGCTTCTTGCCGGCGACTTTCTGCGCCGTCTTCAGCACTTCGATCTTCTCGTCGGGCGACAGCATCGGCCCTTCGCCGAGCGATCCGCAGACGATGATGCCGTCGCAGCCGGCCTCCATCTGCAGCGCAAAGCAGCGCTCCATTTCGGCATGATCGAGGCGGTCGTCGGCCGTGAACTTAGTCGTGACGGCGGGGAAAACTCCGGTCCACATGGCTATCTCTCCGATTGATATATCAGTCGTATATCTATTAAGAGCTGGCTCGTCAACGCTGAATCCACTATGATATATGAAAAATATATCAGGAGCCCGTCATTGATCTCCCCACTGATATCCGTCGAGGCGAATGCGACCTTTGAGCCCGCGGCGAGCAAGGCCTATCGCACGCTCGAGCACATGATCGTCACGCTCGAACTGGCGCCGTCCAGCTTCGTCACCGAAGGCGCGTTGATCGACAAGCTCGGTCTCGGCCGTACGCCGGTGCGCGAGGCGATCCAGCGGCTCGCTTGGGAGGGACTTCTCGATGTGCGGCCACGCGCCGGCATCGCGGTAGCGCCGCTTCACGCCGGCGACTGGCTGCGGGTGCTGGACGCCAGGTGCGGCATCGAGGTGGTGCTGGCGCGCTCGGCCGCCCGCTTCGTCACCCGCGAGGCCGCCGACATGTTTCACGAGGCGGCGTTGGCGATGCAAAAGGCAGTGATCGCCGGCAACGTCCTTGCCTTCATCCAGGCCGACAAGGCGCTCGATGAGGCGCTGGCCATCGCCGCCGACAACCCATTCGCGGCGCGCGTCGCGGCGCCCCTGCAGAGCCACAGCCGTCGCTTCTGGTTCCGCTACAAAGCCGACACGGGCCTGGCCGAGTCAGCCGAACATCACGTCGCGCTCATCCGCTCGATCCTCGACGGCGACGAGGAAGCCGCCGCCAAGGATGCCAAAAAACTGATGGCGCTGCTGCGCGGCCACGCGGAGGTGGCGGCGACGCGGTAGGGCGTTTCGCCGAGACGGCGAACCGCTCTAACTATTTGCTTATGCAATTCCGGTCGAAACCGCTCACACTTTTGGTGAAATTGCCCTGATTTAAAATCGTGAGCGCGACCCTGCCTGATAGTTCAGGCGCCCGGCATCGCGGCAGTGATCGTCGGGGCGTCCCAGCCTTCGCCGGCGGACAGGACGCAACTCTGGCCTTTCGTGTCAGAGGCAAGCACGGTCCAGCTGCCCTGATCCGAGATGAAAATCTCAAGCACGACGTTCGGATTGATCAGGCCGCGCCCGGCCTCGCTCTCGTGAAATTTGTCGCCCAGCGCTTTGATGATGTCCGCGCGCGCCGCACATTGCCCGGCTGCGTTCGCCGGCGCGGCTCCACTGGCCACCGCCGCCGCTGCCAACATTGTCGCCACAAGAAATCGTGTCATCCGACACCTCCTCGCGCCAGACGAGAACCCCGGCTGCCACCGGCGCTGTTTGATTGCCTGCACGCATGGCAGGAATATACGCTAAGACGGATGGTGGTCTGTTGGTTCCATCACAGGGCAATGGAATTATCAGGATGTTCAGATGCTCTCTGGGCGTGTCGCGCAGGGAATCATGCACCTAGGACTGTACCATGAGGCCGATGACGCCATGTCATTTTGGTGCGCTCATAAAAAAGGAAAGCGCAATTTGCACTGCGCTTTCCCAATGTTGACCTAGGCCCGCGCGCCCCGCAGCCGCAACGCGGCGAGGACGCGCAAGCAAGGAACGTCCGGCTAATTCATTGTCGGGATGACAAACTCCGCGCCGTCCTTGATGCCGGACGGCCAGCGCGAGGTCACCGTCTTGGTCTTGGTGTAGAAACGGAATGCGTCCGGGCCGTGCTGGTTGAGGTCGCCGAAGGACGACGCCTTCCAGCCGCCGAAGGTGTAATAGGCGATCGGAACCGGGATCGGCACGTTGATGCCGACCATGCCGACCTGGACACGGGAAGCGAAGTCGCGCGCGGCGTCGCCGTCGCGGGTGAAGATGGCAACGCCATTGCCCATCTCGTGGTCGTTGGCGAGCTTGATCGCATCCTCGTAGCGCGGCGCGCGCACCACCGAAAGCACCGGCCCGAAGATCTCTTCCTTATAGATGCGCATATCGGCCGTAACGTTGTCGAACAGGCAGCCGCCCATGTAATAGCCGTCCTCATAGCCTTGCATCTTGAAGCCGCGGCCGTCGACGACGAGCTTGGCGCCTTCCTTGACGCCGGTGTCGACATAGCCCTTGACGCGCTCCAGGGCCTGCGCCGTCACCAGCGGACCGAAATCGGCCGAAGCGTCGGTCGACGGGCCGACCTTGAGGCTTTCGACGCGAGGGATCAGCTTTTCCATCAGCCGGTTGGCGGTGTCGTTGCCGACCGGAACGGCAACCGAGATCGCCATGCAGCGCTCGCCGGCCGAACCGTAGCCGGCGCCGATCAGCGCATCGACCGTCTGGTCCATGTCGGCGTCGGGCATGATGATCATGTGGTTCTTGGCGCCGCCGAAGCACTGCACGCGCTTGCCGGCAGCGGTGCCGCGCGAATAGATGTAATGCGCGATCGGCGTCGAACCGACAAAGCCGACGGCCTTGATGTCGGGATCGTCGAGAATGGCGTCGACCACTTCCTTGTCGCCGTTGACGACGTTGAGGATGCCGGCCGGCAGGCCGGCCTCGAGGAACAGTTCGGCGATGCGGATCGGCACGCCCGGATCACGCTCCGAAGGCTTCAGGATGAAGGCGTTGCCGCAGGCGATCGCAGGCGCGATCTTCCACAGCGGGATCATTGCCGGGAAGTTGAACGGCGTGATGCCGGCGACGACGCCGAGCGGCTGGCGCATCGAATAGACATCGATGCCGGGGCCGGCGCCGTCGGTGAACTCGCCCTTCATCATATGCGGCGCGCCGATGCAGACCTCGACCACTTCGAGGCCGCGCTGAATGTCGCCCTTGGCGTCGGCGATGGTCTTGCCGTGCTCGCGCGCCAGGATGTCGGCCAGTTCGTCATAGTCGCGGGCGACCAGTTCGAGAAATTTCATCAGCACGCGCACGCGGCGCTGCGGGTTGGTGGCGGCCCACTTGGGCTGCGCCGCCTTGGCGTTCTCGACCGCCGCGCGCAGTTCCGCCTGCGAAGCCAGCGCCACCGTGCCGCGCACCGTGCCGTCCATCGGCTGCATGACATCCTGCTTGCGGCCGCTGGTGCCGGCGACACGCTTGCCGCCGATGAAATGACCGTATTCGATCATGGTTTCTCTCCCTGTTTTGATGATGGTGCATTGTCCGCCTTTGCCGCGTCGAAGGCAACGCGAGCGAGAACGCAACCGTTGTGCGGAAAATAGACAACGAGAACGACCTGTGCATTAATTGTCGCAAATGATGGATCGTTGAAAGGCCGTTCCCATGAACTGGGATGACGTCCGCATCTTCCTTGCCGTGGCGCGCGCCGGGCAGATTCTGGGCGCCGCCAAGCGCCTGGAGCTGAACCACGCCACCGTCTCGCGCCGCATCGCCGCGCTAGAGGAGGCGTTGCGCACCAAACTCTTCCGACGCCTGACCACCGGCAGCGAACTGACGCCGGCCGGCGAGCGCTTCCTCGACATCGCCGAGCGCATGGAAGGCGACATGATCGCCGCGCGCTCGACCATATCGGGCGAAGGCGACGATGTTTCCGGCACGGTGCGCATCGGCGCGCCCGATGGTTTCGGTGTCGCCTTCCTGGCGAAACGGCTGGGCGAGCTGACGGCGCTGCATCGCGAGCTCACCATCCAGCTGGTGCCTGTGCCGCGCTCCTTCTCGCTGTCCCGGCGCGAGGCAGACATTGCCATCACCGTCGAGCGCCCGACCGAGGGACGACTGGTCGCCGGCAAACTGGTCGATTACACGCTCGGCCTGTTTGCGTCGCGCGCCTATGTCGACGCCAACGGCCTGCCGAAAACGCCGGCTGAGCTCGGCCGCCACACGCTGATCGGCTACGTGCCCGACCTTATCGTCAGCCCATCGCTCGACTATGCCGCCGAGTTCAGCCCAGACTGGCGCACCAGTTTCGCGATCTCCTCGGCGCTCGGTCAGGCCGAGGCGGTGCGCTCTGGCGCCGGCATTGGCATCCTGCACACTTTCGTCGCCCGCTCGATGCCGGAGCTGGTGCCGGTCGACATCGTCGCGCCGATACGCCGCGCCTACTGGCTGGTCTATCACGAATCGGTGCGACCGCTGCGCCGCGTCCAGATCGTCGCCAGCTTCATCACCAGGGCGGTGGAGCGGGAGAAAGGTCTGTTCGTCTGATTTCGCGAAAGCGACGCGCCATTCAAGGCGGGTAGAGAACGAACGAATTCACCACACGCTCAACCTTGTCCGCCAAGGGCGCCCATCGCTGCGCTACCTCCTCGGCGCTGCCGGCCATCAACGAGCAATTGACATAACCATAGCGCGCGCCTCGCACCGAAAACGCAAACCTGGAATGGCCGTGCAGGATGGTACTCCCGTCGTTGACCGTAAACTCCAGATCGGCAAGGCGCACAGGATAGCCGTCCGGAAACTTTGCGAGCCTGTCATTGCTGAAATCGGCTGTGTTGAACGATCTACCGATCATCCTCTGCCAGGTGCCCATCGACCAGTCCTCGATGAATTTGCGCGGATCGGGCGGCGAACCGTTTGGGTTGTAAAGCGAGCCCGATACCATGCAGGAAAGACCTTCATCATCCGCGGGTTCAACAACCATCAGCATGGCTTCGCCAGAAGGCGGTTCACTGGTCCATTCTTGGGGAACCGTCAACGACACCCAGTTATTCCGGTCATGGATTGTATTGTCGGCGGCATTTGCACCCGCAACGCAAGACAGAAGTCCAACAACCGTAACGATAAGGCAACGCTGCATCACTGGTGCTTATACTCCGGGTGCCTGACTGAGTATTATCAGGCAGATCAATCCAGCATTGCAATACATGACCGAGGCTGTCGGCGCCGCCTTTTCCTTGCCATAAAACCGGCCAGTGTGGCATCAGGCGTGCAGTCGACGGCCCCACGCAGGTCGCCGGGTGGGGAAATCTTTCAGAAAGCTGGCGCGGATAGACATGCGAGCCGTTCTTGCGATCCTGCCGCTGTTGTTCGTCTCCGATTGCGCCAACCCATGGACCAAGGTGCCGGAGACGGAATTGCCGAAGCCGATCCGCTATGCGATGTCGCGGCCCTCGCCCTTCGTGATCGGCAATTATTGCGGACCGGGCACCCGCACCGGCGATCTGTCGGCAAAGCCGGTCAACCGCCTCGACGCCGCATGCCAGGTCCACGACGCCTGCTACATCGCCCGTCACAACCATTGCGACTGCGACGGCGCGCTGATCGCTTCGGCCAGAAAGATTCGAGATGACAAGACGGCGCCACTGGGGATGCGCGATGAGGCCGAACTCCTGCTTGCCACCTTCGCGTTCCCGGTCTGCAAGATCTTCCCGCAGGGCTTCATGCCGCCGCGCGATCCGGCCCAGCTCAAAGCCATGAGCGGGGCGACCGGATGAGCCTGAAATCCGCGGCGACACGGTTGTTATTCGGATTGGCGCTAACGGCGCTCGCCGGTTGCGCCGGCATGCCGGGGCATTCGGCCTGCGCCTTTTTCCCAGGCGATGATGCCTGCAGCAATCCACCGATCTCGGCGGACAACACCGGCACGCAAGTCGCCACGACGCATTACTTCGCCAACGATGGCGACAGCGCCTACGAAAAACAGTTCCTGGCGCTGCTTGCCCAGAGCCGCATCGACGCGCTCGACCGCAGCAACGGCACCGGCCGCTTCAGCCGCGACTGGCGCAATGTCTATAACAGCGGCTTCCATGCGACCTACCCGGCGCTGCAGCGGCTGGCAAAACCGCTCGACAAAACCGAAGTGGCACCGTCGACCGGCAAGCCCGGCGAGGGCCATTTCAGCGAGCGCTGGCGCATGTCGCGGCAGACGCTCTATCTCGACGCCGCCGCGCGACCGCTCGAAGCCAAGACGTTCAGTTTTTCCGGACTGGAGGCGCGTTCGGTCGAGATCGTGCTGCGCCAGGCAGGAGAACAGCCGGTCGAGATTGCCGGAGCCTGCAATGGCGCTCTCGCGATCCGCGCATCGGGCGGGTCCAGCACCATCGCCAAGGGCGCTTCGTTTCATTTCAGCCTGCCCGCCGGAGAAACATCCGCCAGCCTGTTTCCGGACGAGGCGCTGACCCGCTGCGACCTCAGCGTCGCCTCGCGCCTGGCGCCGGCCGGCACGCCGCTGACGCTGCTGCGCGAGGATGCCGCCGACCCGTGGATCGCGGCACTGGACAGCCGCTACGACCGCTGCCCGGTACCCGATCCAACCGGGTTGGATGAGCTCGGCCGCGTCTTTTACGCCAGCCGCTGGCTGTCGCAGACCTGCGCGTTGCCGCTTGGCAATCCGACGCTGCTGCGCAAATCGCGCGACGGCTTCAACGCCAAGGTCGAGGCACTGCTCGGCAGGACGCTGCCCGACAGCACCATCGACAAGGCCGATCCCGAATTGCCGCTCGATTTCTCCAACGCACCGAAGCTCAAGCTGATCTATCTGTCGTCGCTGGAATTCAAGGCCGATTTCTCCGGCCGCATCATGGAGCGGCTGATCCGCCATCACGCCGCCCTCGGCACCAAGGTGCGCATCCTGGTGACCGATGTGCTGGAGCGCGAGAAGGACGACGCCATGCTGCACAGGCTGGCGGCCGAATTCCCAAATGTCGAGTTGCAGGAATACCGCTGGCAGGCCGACCATGGCGCGCCGTTCGACGAGCAGATCTCACAGCTGCACAAGGTCCTTCACATCAAGATGCTGGCGACACTGGCGCTCGACCCGGCGCGCTCGCGCGTCATCATCGGCGGCCGCAACATCCATGACGGCTTCCTCTTCCACAAGCCGGTCGACCTGACGCGCTATCCGGATCTCGAGCAGTACGGCAAGACCGACGGCTTCTCCTTGAACTACTATTCCAATTGGAGCGACTTCGACATCGAGATCGCCGATCCGGCGACGGTCGAGACCCTGGCCGCGCATCTGTCGACCATCTGGCTGCGCGACGCCGACACCAACCTGTCACGGCCATTCTCAATTCCCGTGCGATCGAGCGGTCATCTCCCGCAAGGCGTGGCGCGGCATTTCGTTTCCGTGCCCTACGAGGACGGTCATGCGCTGGAGAATTACTTCGTCGAGCTGATCGACACCGCCAGACATCACATCCAGATCGTCAATCCCTATCTCAACCTGACGCCGCCCATCGCCGAGGCTTTCGACCGGGCGCTCGCCCGCGGCGTGAAGATCGACGTTGTCGGCCGCATCGATCTCAAGGGCGATATCGGTGGCCGGTTCCTCACCGCGCTCAACAAGCTGTTCGTCGAGAGATACGGCGATCGCATCAACATCCGTGAGTTCAAGGCGCCGGATGTCGTGCTGCATGCCAAGATCATGATGATCGACGAAAGGCTCGTCGCCATCTCCTCGGTCAACCTCAACAACCGCAGCTTTTTCCACGACAGCGAAAACGGCATGGTCGTGCTCGACCCGGCCTTCTACCGCCGCATGAAGCCGATTTATGACGACTATGTCGCCCATTCGCGGCCCGTCGCCACCAATGTGAGTATCGGCTGGGCTTATCGCCTGCTGTTCAGCGACGCTTGGGTCCGCGAGGCATTTTGACGACCGTCGTAAGGTGCGTCGAGATTCAGGTCAGGCCGAGTCGAAAATGACGGCTTCCGAGAACCGGAGCGGAGCTTACTTAAGTACGTGAGCACCGCAAGCGCAGGAAACCGGCGTTTGCAGGCCGGCCTCACCTGAATATCAACGCACCTTAAATGGGTTTCAGATAACGGTCTGGGCTCAGATCGCGCGCGTTGACCTCCGGAACCCGGTTGGAAACGATGTCGGCCAGCACCTTTGCCGAGCCGCAAGCCATGGTCCAGCCAAGCGTTCCATGGCCGGTGTTGAGATAAAGATTGGACAGCTCGCTCTGGCCGATCACCGGCGGTCCATCCGGCGTCATCGGCCGCAAGCCGCACCAGAAGGTCGCCGCCTTGAGATCGCCGCCGCCGGGGAAAAGATCGCCGACCGAATGCTCGAGCGTGCGACGGCGCGATTCATGCAGGCGAAGGTCGTAGCCGGAAATCTCCGCCGTGCCGCCGACGCGGATGCGGTCGCCGAGCCTGGTGATCGCCACCTTGTAGGTCTCGTCCATGACCGTCGAGACCGGCGCTGCCCCGGCGTCTGTGATCGGCACGGTGATCGAATAGCCTTTGACCGGATAGACCGGAACCGGCCGCTTCATCTTGCGCATGAATTGCGGTGAATAGCTGCCCAGCGCCATCACATAGGCGTCCGATGTCCGCGCTCCCTCGTCGGTCAGGACGTAGCTGACGCGATTGCGATCCCTGACGACGCGTCGGATTGTCCTGCCGTAATCGAAGGTCACGCCACGCGCCACGCAAAGCTCGGCCAGCCGGTCGGTGAACATCTTGCAGTCGCCGGTCTCGTCGCCGGGCAGCCTCAGCCCACCGACGAATTTCTCGCGCACCGCCGCCAGCGCCGGCTCGGCCCCGATGCAGCCGTCGCGATCGAGGAGCTCGTAAGGCACGCCGTATTTCTTCAGCACTTCGACATCGCCGCCGGTGCCGTCGAGCTGCTTTTGCTTGCGGAACAACTGCAGCGTGCCCTGGGTCCGTTCGTCATAGGCGATGCCGGTTGTCGCGCGCAGCGCCTTCAGCGTGTCGCGGCTGTACTCGGCCAAAGGCACCATGCGCGACTTGTTGAGCGCGTAGCGCTCTGCCGTGCAGTTGCGCAGCATCTTGAGGAGCCATGTCCACATATGCGGGTCGAAGGCCGGCCGTACCACCAGGGGGCCGTATTTCATCAGCAGCCATTTCACCGCCTTTGTCGGAATGCCGGGGCCAGCCCAGGGCGAGGCGTAGCCGGGTGACACTTCGCCGGCATTGGCAAAGCTGGTCTCCAGCGCCGGTCCTTGCTGGCGATCCAGCACGGTGACCTCGTGACCGGCCTCGGCCAGGAAATAGGCCGTGGTGACACCGATCACGCCGCCGCCCAGCACCAGGATCTTCATCGCTTGCTCCCTCAAAGGCCGGCCACACGCCGAAGCGTCTTAACCGTTCTCCCTGTCTGCCGGATTTTACGACGCCCGCCAAGTGGCGTGGTCACGCGCCAAGGTAACGGCGATGAAAGCGCTGACCGAGACTGGTCAGGATCTCGTAGCCGATCGTGCCGGCATGACCGGCCGCATCGTCGAGGCTCTGCGAGGTGCCGATCAACTCGACCAGATCGCCCTCGCTCAATGTGCCGGCTGGAAGCGCCGAAATGTCGAGGATGATCGAATCCATCGACACGCGGCCGACGAAAGGCAGCCGCACCCCGTCGAACCAGGCGGCCGACGCGGCGCGCCTGTGCCAGCCGTCGCCATAACCGAATGAGATGGTTGCCAGCCGCAGCGGACCCTGTGCATGCAGCGTATGGCCGTATCCGATGCCGGCGCCTTTTTCGACCGCGCGCGTCTGCGCGACCTTGGCGTGAATTTGGATGACCGGCAGCATCGGATTGGCTTCGTGCGGCGTCGGATTGACGCCGTAGAGCGCCGCGCCCGGCCGGGCGAGATCGTAATGATAGGTCGGCCCGAGAAAGATGCCGGACGAATTGGCAAGCGAGGCCGGCGCCGGCGGCAAAAGCTTGCGCAGCCGCTCGAATTCGAGCCGTTGTGACTCGTTGGCTGCCTCATGCGGCTCGTCGGCGCGGGCGAGATGGCTCATTACGAAGCGGATGTCGATGTTCTCGAAAGCGCCGGCCTCGCCGGCGACCGCCTCGACCTCCACCGCGGACATGCCGAGCCGCGCCATGCCGCTGTCGACCTGGATGGCGGCCGGCAGGTTGCGGCCAGCGGCTCGCGCTGTCTCGCGCCAGGCCGTCAGTTGCGGGGCGCTGTTGATCAAGGGGAAAAGCCCGGCGGCCGCGGCTTCGGCCTCGGAGCCCGGCGGCAGCCCGTTCAGCGCGAAGATGTCGGGACCCGGCCCGATTGCCTTGCGCAGCGCCAGACCTTCGCCGAGCAGAGCGACGAAGAAGATGTCGCAGCCCTCCTGCATCAGCGCCGACGCCACCGGCAGGGCGCCGAGGCCGTAGCCATTGGCCTTGAGCACACCGGCGCAGCGGACGCCGGCAAGCCGCGCCTTCAGCCGCCGGTAGTTTTCACGGATGGCGCCGAGATCAATGGTCAGGATCGCGCCGGCAACGGTCTCGCTGACCGGCTGGCTGCCGGCCGCGTGACAGTCCTGAAAGTCGTGCCTGGTGTCGTCGTTCATGGCGTTCAATCAGCCATCAATACGGCGCTGGCGCCCGCACGGCAACGGCGGTTTTCAGGCTGCCAGGTGTTGAAATGCCGCCACCACCTGTTCATAGACCTTGCGCTTGAACGGTACGACCAGCCCGGGCAGGTCCTGCATCGGCCGCCATGCCCACTGGTCGAATTCGGCCGTGTGGCCACCGGGCGGCGGATTGATCTGGATCTCGTTTTCGTCGCCCTCGAACCTATACGCGAACCATTTCTGCGTCTGGCCGCGATAGCGGCCCTTGAACGCCACGCCGACCAGATGCGGCGGCAGATCATAATTGATCCAGTGCGGCGCCTCGGCCAGCAGCGACACGCCGCGCATGCCTGTTTCCTCGTAAAGCTCGCGCCCGGCGGCCTCGATCGGCTCCTCGCCCTTGTCGATGCCGCCTTGCGGCATCTGCCAGAGCTTCGTGGTGCCGGCAAACTCGCTGTCCGGTTCGGCGATGCGGTGCCCGACCCAGACGAGGCCCGCTTTGTTGAGGATCATCAGCCCGACGCAGGGGCGATAGGGCAGCGTTTCGGGATCGATCTTTTTAGCCATCGGATTTCACAGCCGCTTTGAGAATTGACGTCGTTAAGCAGGGCTAGAGCAATTCCGGGAAAAGTGTGATCGGTTTTCCGCCCGGAATTGCGTCAAAACAAAGAGACAGAGCGGTTCGTCGTTTCCGTGAAAACGGTGAAACGGTCTAGCGTTTTTGCGGATCGATGGCCACAGCGGAAACCGGCACGATTTCGATACCGCGCTTCTTCGCCTCGGCGATCCACGACGTCACCGTGTCGACGGTCAGGTCGAAGGCCGAGCCTATGCCGACCGCCGTGCCCTTGGCCCGCGCCGTCGCCTCGAGGCTGTCGAGCTTCTTCAGGATCTCGCCGCGGTCCTGCGCGGCATCGATCACCGTGTCGCCGGCGACGAACGGCACGCCGTCCTTCAGCGCCAGGTCGGGTGCGACGCTGCGCGAGGACGAGCCGTCATCGATATAGGCGAGCCCGCGCTTGCCGAGCTCGGCCATGAACGGCTCCATCGCCGTGGCGTCGGCTGAGAAGCGCGCGCCCATATAGTTCATGACGCCGGTGTAGTTGGTCGTGCGCGACAAAGCCCAGTGCAGGCTTTTCAGGTTTTCATCCGAGCTGGCGGCAACGGTCAGTGTGTTGCGGCCGGGATTGACGTTCGGATAGTCGAACGGCTCGAGCGGCACCTGCATGATGATCTCATGGCCGCTCTGCCTCGCCGCCTGCATCCAGCGGCCGATGCTGTTGCCTTGCGGCGCAAAGGCCAGCGTGACTTCGGCCGGTAGCTTGGCGATCGCGGCTTGGGTGCCGGTCTGCGAGACGGCAAGCCCGCCGATGATGATCGCCACGCGTGCGCCGCGCGCGCCGGACCACGGCCGCGCATAGACGTCGAACGGCCGCCGGCCGTCGGCGCCGCGTATCGGCAGCGGGCCGGTATCGCTCGCCTCGATCAACGCCCGGTCCGGGATGTGCGCGACCTTCAGGTTCTGGCCGAGCGTCGACGGATCGCGGATGACGATCGCCGTTTTCGGCGGGCCGTCGCCCTCCTCGGTCTGGACGTGGATGATCTGCGGTCCGCTGCTCTTCATCGGCGTTCCGGCCGGCGGTGTCGCTGCCGCCACCGGGGTCGGCGCGGGTGGCGCGGTCGGCGCAGGAGCCGCGGTGACAACCTTCGGCGTCGAGACCGCCACTTCTTCCGGTTTGCGGAATGGTTTTTCGCGAAAGGCAATCGCGCCGGAAATACCGATGACGCCAAGCACTGCAACGGCCGCGGCAAGCGTGGTGCCACTGATGCCGCGCGAAGCCGGCCGCTTGGGCTGGAGCTTCTGTCCAAGTGGCCGTTCGATGTCCTTGCCGGTGTCAGCCAAGCCGCATCCCCAGGCCCATGATCCAGGCGAACGTCACGAGCAATTCAAACCCTGGAGCATGATGCCGAAAAGTATGAAGCGGTTTTCGGACGACATCGTGCTCTATCTCTTTGATTTGGAACCGGATGATTTCATCCGGCTCCAGGGCCTAGCCGGCGCCTGTCCCCCGAATCAAACTGCCGGAACCTCGCGGTCCCGGCAGCATTGCATTGCTTCGGTCAGTCGGCCAGAGGTCCGGCCAAACCGCCAATTACTGGTTCAGCACGGCCTTGTCCGGGTTCGGCGGGAACGCCGGGTCGGTCTTTTGGCCACGCAGCAGCTGTTCGGCGTAGATCAGCTGTAGATCATCCTTCGGATCCGGCGGCACATAGGCTGCCGAGCCCGAACCGGTCGAACTCTCGTCGGCGCCCTTGATGTGGCCCTTGAGGTCGGACTCGCCGCGCGTCAGGTCGCGGCCCTGCAGGTCCGGCGGCAGCGGCTGGTCGACCTTGATGTCGGGCGTGATGCCCTTGCCCTGGATCGATTTGCCGGACGGCGTGTAATAGAGCGCCGTCGTCAGCCGAAGCGCGCCATTCTCGCCAAGCGGGATGATGGTCTGCACCGAACCCTTGCCGAAGGACTGCGTGCCCACCACCGTGACGCGGCGCAGATCCTGCAGCGCGCCGGCGACGATTTCGGAAGCGCTCGCCGAGCCGCCATTGACCAGCACGATGATCGGCTTGCCGTTGACGTCGTCCACCTGCTTCGGCTTGGCGTCGAAACGGGTGACGTCCTTCGGGTCGCGGCCGCGCGTCGAGACGATCTCGCCGCGCTTGAGGAAGGCATCCGACACGCTCACCGCCTGGTCGAGCAGGCCGCCCGGATTGAGGCGCAGGTCGAGCACATAGCCCTTCAGCTTGTCGTTCGGCACCTGCTTCTTGATGGTCTCGATGGCGTTCTCGAGGTCGTCATAGGTCTTTTCGGTGAAGGAGGTGATCTTCATATAGCCGATGTCGTTCTCGACCCGGAACTTGACCGCCTTGACCTTGATGATGTCGCGCACCACCGTGATCTCGAGCGGCTTGTCGGCGCCCTGGCGCAGGATGGTGAGCTTGATCGGCGTGTTGACCGGTCCGCGCATCTTCTCGACCGCGTCGTTGAGGGTCAGGCCGCGCACCTCTTCGCCGTCGATCTTGGCGATGTAGTCGCCCGACAGCACACCCGCCTTGGAAGCCGGCGTATCGTCGATGGGGGTGATCACCTTGACCAGGTCGTTTTCCATGGTGACCTCGATGCCGAGGCCGCCGAACTCGCCCTTGGTCTGCACGCGCATGTCCTGCGCCTGCTCGGCGTTCATGTAGGACGAGTGTGGATCGAGCGAGGCGAGCATGCCGTTGATGGCGTTCTCGACCAGCGACTTGTCGTCAGGCGGCGTCACATATTGCGCCCGCACGCGCTCGAAGATGTCGCCGAAGATCGCCAGTTGCTTGTAGGTCTCGGACCCCGCAGCGTTCGCCGCCGAGCCCGGCGCGCCGTAGACCAGGCTCATTGCTGATGCGCCCATCAGCGCGCCGGCAAACAGAAGCGACAGTTTCCGCATCATTTCACGTCCTTCCAGAGAATCGGTCCGCCCACCATGGGGCAGGATCGACGGGTTTTCCATCCTTGCGGAACTCGACATAGAGTTCCGGCGTCGCATTTCCATTTCGCGAGGCCGAGGTGCTCGCCACCCGGGCCTCTCCCATCGCGCCGATCGGTTCCCCTGCGAGAACCGACTGTCCGGTCGCGACGCTGATTCTGCTCATCCCCGCCAGAACGACATGATACCCGTCGCCGGCGTTCAGGATCAAGAGTTGACCATAGGAGCGAAACGGCCCCGCATAAAGCACGTTTCCATCCGCCGGCGCGGTGACGATGGCTCCCGATTGTGTCGCAACCATGTCGCCTTGCATGGCCGCGCCATTGTCGTCGTCGGCGCCGAAGCGCAGCTTGACCTTGCCGATCACGGGCAGCGCGATCTGGCCCTGCAGCGCCGAGAACGGGGCCGATGTCGTCAGGCGATTGGCCTCCGGCACCGGCAGCGCGGCAAGCTCGGTGGTCGAGGCGGTTGTGTCGCCATCGGTCGATTTCTGCTCTCCTGCCTTGGCCTGGTCCGCCGCCTTGCGCGTCTTGTCGGCTTCCAGCGAAGCGATCAGGTCCTTGAGGCTGCTCGCCTTGGCGGCCAGGTGCTGCGAGCGCTGCTGTTCGGCGACGATTGCCGTTTGCGTATCGGCCTGCAGCTTTTTCTTGGCTTCCAGAAGCATGGTGAGCCGCTTCTTTTCCGCCGTCTGTTCGGTCACGGCGGCGGTGAGCCGGGCGCGTTCGGCCTCGATCGAGGCCGTCACCCTGGTCTGTTCCTTGAGATCGGCCATCAGCCGGTCGGTCTGCTGGCGCAGTTCCGGCACCACGGCGCCGAGCAGGATGGCGCTGCGCACCGACGATAGAGCGTCCTCGGGCTTGACCAGGATCGCCGGCGGCGGGTTGAGCCCCATGCGCTGCAGCGCGCCAAGCACCTCGGCAAGCACGTCTCGCCGCGCCATGAGCGAAGCGCGCAATTTCTGCTCCTCGGCTTTCAGCCCTTCCAGCTTGGCGCCGATATCCTCGATGTCCTGGCCGAGTTTCTGCTCGGTCATTGCCGACTGGATCAGCGCCGCGGTGATCGAGGCGTAATCCTTGCGAACCGAAGCGATTGCGGCGGCAAGCTTGGCCAGCCGTTCTGACGATAAAGTGATTTCCTTGGAGACCTGCTCGTATTCGGCCCGGTTCTGGTCGGGGTCGGGCGCCATGTCGAGGGTATTTTCCGCCGCCCGCGCTGGCCCAAGCACCATCACGGCGGCGACAAGGATCAAGCCGCAGCGGCTGCGCCAGGCGCGCGTCATCGGATTCCAGCCTTCGGACATCAGGCCTCTACCCTATCCGCCGCTTCGTTAACGAACCATCAACCATGTTGGAGCGCCCATTTTACCCGTGATGTCCAGCCTTTGAGGCGAAAATCCGGGCAGGCGCGCGCAATCCCCAGCTTTGGAGATCGCAAGCGCCATTCAAGATCGATGATAAGGGTGGCCCGACAAAATGGTGGCGATCCGGTAGAGCTGCTCGCCCAGCATCACGCGCACCAGCTGGTGTGGCCAGGTCAAGGCGCCGAACGACAGCACCAGATCGGCCTGCTCGCGCAGGGACTTGTCATGGCCGTCGGCGCCGCCGATGGCCATGACCAGCGCCTTGCGGCCACCGTCGCGCAATTGGCCGACACGGGCGGCCAGATCTTCGGACGACAGCGCCTTGCCGCGTTCGTCGAGCAGGACGAGAACGGCGCCGGATTGCAACTGCGCCTGCAGCCGCTGGGCTTCCTCGCGGCGGCGCTCGTCGGCGCTCTGGCCACGGCTTTCAGGAGTCTCGACAATGCCCGCAAATTCCAGCCCGACCGCAGGCCCGCTCTTGGCGAAGCGCTCGAAATAGCGGTCGGCGAGTTCCCTCTCGGGGCCGGTCTTCATCCGGCCCACGGCATGAACGGTAATTTTCATCCCTGCCTCGGTGAGCGCTTTGATCCCTGTCGTGGCCTGAACGGTTACGACACGGGACAGCGCTCAGTGCAAGGTCTCTTCCTCGAGGTCCGGCGCCTGCCACATCTTTTCGAGATTGTAGAATTCGCGGACTTCGGGGCGGAAGACATGGACGATGATGTCGCCCGAATCGATCAGGACCCAGTCGGCGCCGGACAGCCCCTCGACGCGCGCATTGCCGAGACCGGCATCCTTGAGCGCCTTGAGGAGATGATCGGCGACAGCCGAGACATGACGGTGCGACCGGCCCGAGGCGATGACCATATAGTCGCCGAGGCTCGATTTTCCCTGGATGTCGATTGAGACGATGTTTTCGGCCTTGGAGTCTTCCAGACTGGCAAGGACTGTATCGATGGCAAGGGACACGGCGTCGTTTACGCTGATCCCGGCCGGCGAAGGCATGACGTCAGCCTTCTTCCGCAGTGCTGTTCTCAGTGTGTTTCCTTTCCCAACAAGAACAACCAAATCACCCACCAAATCAGGTGACACCCCTTAGATAGGCAGAGTTCCATTGCACTTTCAAGACGAAGGCTCTCCGGCCCCTGTCAGTGGGTTGGTCCAGATCGTCGTTTGAGCGGCCGCAAAAGGCGGGAACTGATACGGGAGGCATGGGTTATCGGCACACCGACCAACGGGAATCCCGCCATGCCCACCGACCCGCAAACCGCCCTTGTCACCATCCAGGCAGCGATTGCGCAGCTTTCCACCCTGATCGTTTCCTATTCCTTCTCGGCCATCGGCGCCGTCATCCTGCTGGTTGTCGGCTATTTCGTTGCCGGCCTCGCCGAACGCTCGATCTTCGCCGGGCTCGGCCACGTCCACGGCTTCGACCAGACCTTGCGGCATTTCTTCTCGAAGATCGTGCGCTACGCCATCCTGATTCTGGTGGTCATCATGGTGCTCGGCCAGTTCGGCGTGCAGACGGCTTCAATCATTGCCGCCATCGGCGCCATTGGCCTGGCCATCGGCCTGGCGCTGCAGGGCACGCTGCAGAACATCGCTGCCGGCATCATGCTGTTGGCGCTTAGGCCCTTCCGCATCGGCGAATATGTCGAGGTCGGCTCGATCTCAGGCACCATCGAGGAGATCGGCCTGTTCGCCACCAAGTTGCGCACTGCGGACGGCGTCTATGTGCTGGCGCCCAACTCGACCTTGTGGAACCAGCCGGTGCGCAACTTCACCCGCAACGGCGTTCGCCGCACCGACATTTCCTTGAGCATCGGCTCCTGGAACGACATCGACCGCGCCCAGAAAACGCTGCTTGCCATCGCCAATGCCGAGAAACGCATCCGACGCGAGCCGGCGCCGATCGCCTTCGTCGCCAATCTCGGCGACACGACGGTTTCGCTCACCTTGCGCTACTGGACGGCGTCGGCCGACTATTTTTCCACCCAGACCGACATGACCAAGCGCGCCAAGCAGGCCTTCGACAGCGAAGGCATCTCGATCCCGTTGCCGCCGCCGGAAGCGCCGCCGCCGGAGGCGCGCAAGCAGTAATAGGCCCGTCACGCCAGCGGTTTCAACCAGCCGGCATTCTGAACCGGTTTCGGGGTATTTCGGCTATCGCCGTGATTTCGATCTGCAAGTCCGGATGATAGAGACGCACGATCTGGACGGTGGTCGTCACCGGATAGGGCTCCGAAAAGAATTCCTTGCGGATATCGCCCGATGCCATGAAGCGCTCGATATCGGTCGCATATTGGGTCAGCGACACGATATCGGCCATCTCGCCGCCGACGGCCGCCAGCACAGCCTTGATGTTTTCGAGCGTTTGCCGGACCTGAGCTCGCATATCGCCCTTGCCGACAACCTGCCCCTCGCGGTCGAGCGAAACTTGGCCCTTGAGATGAATGAGTTGCCCGTCCTCGTTGATTCTCACCATGGAGAACGCGCCGAAAGGCTTCCACACCGTCGGGGGATCATAGCTTTTCGCCATTTCGAATTCCTACCTTCTCAGTCTTTCGCGTGTCGGGGCTGATCGTCCGGCGCGAAGGCGAGCTCCACCGGCAACGGCGTCTGTGCCGACATCGGTGCGAAACTGCCTGTGGCCACGGCGGGAGCTGGCCGCGCGGCCATCACCCGCCAGAGCACAAACAGGCAGAAGGCCGTCGCAATGACGATGCCGACATAAATGAAAGTCGCGGTGCCGAAGACGATGGACAGCGCTGTGACGATGCCCGGCACGACGAAACCCGCAAGCGACCAGGCAAACAGCATCGAGCTCGAAAGCGCCAGCAGTTCGTCCTTGCGGGCGCGGTCGGCGGCATGCGCGCTGGACAGCGCGTAGATCGATTCCGCCGCGCCGTCCCAGATCAGGTAGATCACCACCAGAGCCATCAGCGCGCCGCCGTCGAATAAAATGGCGAGTACGCTGGCAACGGCCGCAAACGCCGCCGCGCCCGCCAGCACATAGCGCCGGTCGGTGCGATCCGAGAGCCAGCCAAGTGGTATCTGCAGGATCAGCGTGCCGACCGGCATTGCCGACAAGAGCAGCGCCACATCGGCCTGGCTGTAACCCTTGGCGGTGGCATGGATCGGCGCGAAGCCGGAAACGATCATCGACAGGCCGCCGACGGCCAGCATGCCGGCAACACCGACCGGCGAGATCCGCCAGGCCTGCCGAAGCGCCACCGAGGCGGCCTGTGGCGCGGGCGGTTGCGCAAGTCGTGTCATGCCGACCGGCAGGATCGACAGCGCGGTGAAGGTGATGCCGATCAGCGACGCCGCGGCGCTGTGGATGTTGATCGCCGCGAGCGTCGCATAGCCGACGCCGAGGCCCGCTATATAGGCGACATAGAACACCGCCATCACCCGGCCGCGTATGGCGTTGGGCAAGGCATCGTTCAGCCAGCTCTGCGCGACGATGAACAGACCGCATATGGCAAAGCCGTAAAGTGCTCTGGCTGCGATCCATAAAAGCGGGATCGGCCCGGCCCCGATGGCGGCGTTGGAGAGCGCAATGAGCGCCGACAGCACCATGAAAGCGCGGGCATGGCCGACCCTTTTGACCAGAGGTCCGGTCAGGATGCAGCCGGCAAGCCCACCGGCGGAAAGCCCGGTGACGATCAGCCCGGCCCAGGTCGGATCGAAGCCGTCGGCGCCGAGGCGCACGGGAATATAGGCGAACATCAACCCATTGCCGATCGCAATCAGCGCCATCGAGACGATGACGCTGGCAATGGCGATCAGCGGCGCCGGCTGTTCGGCGCGGCCGCGATCGGTCGTGGTCTGGTTCTGCTTCAGCATGCTTGCGCGAGCTTGGCTTACAGGCCGGCGAAAAGCCGCCTCAAAAGCGACATCGCAGGTGAGTTGTCCTAGCCCTTCGCCGCCTGGCGGATCGCGGAGGACGACAGCGACGAGCGCGGGCCGTGGATGAAGGTCCAGGCCGGCGCCTGCATGCGGGCGAGCCGCGGCGCGTCGACCTCGTCGATGCGGGCATAGTCGAAGGTCTTGGCGACGACCGACGACAGGAAGGAAAGGGTGGCCCCCGGACGGTCGATGACGGCGATCGGGAAGGTCAGCACGATCTCGCGCCAGCGCTGCCAGCGATGGAAATCGCGCAAGCTGTCCGCGCCCATGATCCAGACGAAGTCGACGCCCGGATTGCGCGCCTTGACCAGCGCCAGCGTATCGGCTGTGTAGCGGACGTGCCGTGCCGCCTCGAAAGCGGTGACCTTGATCTTGGGATTCCTGGCGATCTTCTCGGAAAGTTCGATACGCTCGGCGAGCGGGGCGAGTTCGCGCACGCTCTTCAAGGGATTGCCGGGCGTCACCATCCACCACAGCTGATCGAGCGCAAGCCGCCTCAGCGCAATCTCGGCGACCAGCGCATGGCCGGCATGCGGCGGGTTGAACGAGCCGCCGAACAAACCGACCGTCAGGCCCTTGGCGGCATATGGCATGCGAAGGTAACGCGAAGGAACGACCGGCTGAGGGGACGAAAGCATGGTGCTAGGCCCCCCTCTCTGCCCTGCCGGGCATCTCCCCCTCAAGGGGGGAGATTGGCAGCCTCATCGTCAGCGCAACCCTTGCAACATCGATAATTGGCGAAGCCCCAAACAACAGCTGATCTCCCCCCTCGAGGGGGAGATGGCCGGCAGGCCAGAGAGGGGGGCCTGGGCGCAAGCTTTCAGCCCTTCAAGGTAACAAACGTCAAGGCCTCACCTGCCCCGACCCGCGGACGCGGTATTTGAACGACGTCAGCTGCTCGACGCCGACCGGACCGCGCGCATGCATCTTGCCGGTGGCGATGCCGATTTCGGCTCCCATGCCGAACTCGCCGCCATCGGCGAATTGCGTCGAGGCATTGTGCAGCAGGATCGCCGAATCGATCTCGTTGAAGAAGCGTTCGACCGCCTTGGCGTCCTCGGCGATGATCGCCTCGGTGTGATGCGAGGAGAAGGTCTCGATATGCTCGATCGCACCGGCGACACCGTCGACCAGCTTCACCGCGATGATGGCGTCGAGATATTCGGTCACCCAGTCGGCATCGGTCGCCGGACTGGCATCGGAGAAGGCCCGCAGCACCTCTTGATCGGCATGGATTTCGCAACCGGCCGCACGCAGCGCCTCGAGGATCGGCACCAGATGCGTGGCAACGACGGCGCGGTCCACCAGCAGCGTCTCCGCCGCGCCGCACACACCCGTGCGCCGCATCTTCGCGTTGACGGCGATATTGACCGCCATGTCGAGCTTGGCCGAGCGGTCGACATAGAGATGGCAGATGCCTTCGAGATGCGCGAAGACCGGCACCCGTGCCTCGGTCTGCACACGCCCGACCAGGCTTTTGCCGCCGCGCGGAATGATGACATCGAGATTGCCGCCGAGGCCCTTCAGCATTTCGCCGACGGCGGCGCGGTCGGTGGTCGGCACCAGCTGGATGGCATCTTCCGGCAGGCCGGCGGTCTTCAGCCCTTCGACCATGCAGGCATGGATGGCGGCCGACGAATTGAGCGAATCCGAGCCGCCGCGCAGGATCACCGGATTGCCGGCCTTGAGGCAGAGCGCGCCGGCATCCGCCGTGACGTTCGGCCGGCTTTCATAGATGACGCCGATGACGCCGAGCGGCGTTCTCACGCGCTCGATGTTGAGCCCGTTCGGCCGATCCCAGGAAGCGATGATGTCGCCTACCGGATCCTTGAGCGCAGCAATCTCGCGTATGCCGTCGGCCATCGCCTTGATGCGCGAAGGCGTCAGTTTCAGCCGGTCCATGAACGAACCGGACAACCCGGCTTCCTCACCATTCGACACGTCGATGACGTTGGCCTCGAGGATCGCCTGCTCGTTGCGCAGGATGGCGTCGGCCATGGCGACAAGCGCGGCGTTCTTGGCCTTGGTCGAAGCGACGGCCAACGGCCGGGCGGCAGCGCGGGCGTTGCGGCCTATCCTGGCCATCAAACTGGCTACATCTTCGCCTTGGTGTTTGTTCAACATCTGACCGATCCGGGTAAAGCCTGGTGGATTTACACGCGGCCGGCCCTCGCGGCAATGGCTGCAGATTTTGGGGGAGCAGGATGAAGAGCGCCATAATCCTCGTTGCTCTGGGCGTGATGATGGCGCCGACCGGCCTTCGCGCCGCCGATTATTGCGACGACAAGATCGAACCCGACGAGAGCCCGGATGGCATGGCTATGATGATGGTGAGCTCGATGTTGGATCTTGCCGTTGCTGAGCGCTATTGCGGCGCGCCACCGACACCACCTTCCCAGATCGCCGTTGTTGTTGAGGAATTCCATGGTTGCGGGCCGCGTGCCCGGCTCGAGGCGGAAGTCGAAAAAAGGATGAAGGAAGACGACGGTGCGGCAGTAGCGTCGAGCGACGAACTCATCCGCGATATGGTCGCTGGAGAGAACAAGGCTATTTCCCAAGCCGAACTGGATCGACAAGCCAAGGCTGCCATCGGAACCGAGTTAGGAGGTTGCGGCGAGCTTCTGAAAATGCAGCAGGACTTTCAGAAGCGATACCGCAATCCACCCAAATGGCCGCCTAAGCACAAGAAACGTCTATAACGGCGAGACCGCGTCTCAATCGGCGACACTGCCCACCACAAGGTCGTCGCGATGGATCATCGCCGAGCGCGCCTCGTAGCCGAGCACATTCTCGATCTCGGCCGTCTTCAGGCCCGCGATCCTTACGGCATCGGCGGCATCGTAGGCAACCAGCCCGCGCGCGATCTCGCGGCCTTCCGGCGACAGGATTGCCACTGTATCGCCGCGCGAAAAGTTGCCGCTGACCAGTTTCACCCCCGCCGCCAGCAGCGACTTGCCCGACTTCAGCGCCCCGACGGCGCCGGCATCGACGGTGAGACGCCCTGCCGGCTCGAGCTGGCCGGCGATCCAGGTCTTGTACCCCTTCACCGGATTGGCGCTCGGCTTGAAGAAGGTGGCGCGTTCGCCGCGCGCGATGGCCATCAGCGGCGACAGTCTGGTGCCGGAGGTGATGATCATGGCGGTGCCGGCGGCATTGGCGATCTTGCCGGCATCGAGCTTCGTGCGCATGCCGCCGCGCGACAGCTCCGACGCGGCCGCCCCTGCCATCGCTTCGATGTCGGGTGTGATGCGGTCGACTACCGGAATGAATTTTGCGCCCGGATCCTTGGCCGGCGGCGCGGTATAGAGCCCGTCAATGTCGGAGAGCAGGACCAACAAGTCGGCGCCCATCATCGTCGCGACGCGCGCGGCAAGGCGATCATTGTCGCCATAGCGGATTTCGGAGGTCGCCACGGTGTCGTTCTCGTTGATGACCGGCACCGCCTTCATCTTGAGCAGCGTCGAGATCGTCGCGCGCGCGTTGAGGTAGCGGCGGCGCTCCTCGGTGTCGCCCAGCGTGAGCAGGATCTGGCCCGATTTCAGCCCGTCCTTGCCGAGCGCGTCCGACCAGGCGCCGGCGAGCGCGATCTGGCCGACAGCGGCCGCGGCCTGGCTTTCCTCGAGCTTCAGCGCTCGCTTGCCGAGGCCGAGAATAGTGCGGCCGAGCGCGATCGCGCCCGAGGAGACAACGAGCACTTCCGCTCCGCCATTGGCAAGCACCGCGATGTCGCCGGCAAGCGAGGCCAGCCAGTCGCGCTTCAGGCCACTGCTGCGATCGACAAGCAGGGCCGAGCCGATCTTGACCGTGATGCGCCGGTATTTCGTCAGCGATTGCGCCGTCATCGCTATTGGTTCCAGCGGGTCTCGACGGGAGCGGCAAGCTTGTCGCGCGCTTCACCCACCACGGCCATCAGCGCTCGCAGCACCGCCTCGACGCCTTCGCCGGTGACAGCCGACAAAAGCATCGGCGCGCGGCCGGCGGCGCGTTTAAGCGAGGCCGCCTTTTTCTTGCGTTCATCGGCATCGAGGATGTCGATCTGGCTGAGCGCGACGATCTCGACCTTGTCGGTCAGCCCGTTGCCATAGGCATCGAGCTCGGCGCGCACGGTCTTGTAGGCCTTGCCCGGATTTTCCTCCTGCGCCGAGACGAGGTGCAGCAGCACGCGCGTGCGCTCGACATGGCCGAGGAAGCGATCGCCGATGCCGACGCCCTCATGCGCGCCTTCGATCAGGCCGGGAATGTCGGCGATAACGAATTCGCGCGCGTCGATACGGGCAACGCCGAGGCCGGGATGCAGCGTCGTGAACGGATAGTCGGCGATCTTCGGCTTGGCGGCGGTGACCGCTGCCAGGAAGGTAGACTTGCCGGCATTGGGCAGGCCGACCAGCCCGGCGTCCGCAATCAGCTTCAGGCGCAGCCAGATGTTCAGCTCCTCGCCCGGCAGGCCGGGATTGGCGCGGCGCGGCGCCTGGTTGGTCGAGGTCTTGAAATGCTGGTTGCCGAAGCCGCCATTGCCGCCCTTGGCGAGCAGAAAGCGCTGGCCGACCACGGTCAGGTCACAGATCAGCGTCTCATTGTCCTCGGCGAAGATCTGAGTGCCGGCCGGCACTTTCAGCGTCACGTCGGCGCCCTTGGCGCCGGTCATGTTGCGGCCCATGCCGTGGATGCCGGTCTTGGCCTTGAAATGCTGCTGGTAGCGGTAGTCGATCAGCGTGTTCAGCCCGTTGACCGCTTCCGCCCAGACGTCGCCGCCGCGGCCGCCGTCACCGCCATCCGGGCCACCGAACTCGATGAACTTCTCGCGCCGGAACGACACCGAACCGGCGCCGCCGTCGCCGGAGCGAATGTAAACCTTGGCTTGATCGAGGAATTTCATCGTTTCGAGTTTCTGCTATTGCACTTGCGGATTAGGGGGCATGTCGAGATTCAGGTCAGGCCGAACCGAAACCGGTATGCCGGCATTGCCTGAATCTCGACATGCCTTAAACCAAGGCGGGGCCTAGGGCGAGGCCGATTTGCGACTAAAGCGCCGGATGCCCTTTTGCCGGGGAAGCGGTAGCACTGGGGCGGGGCATGGCTGAAGGGGCGCCGGAATGAAGGTCGTTTCCTATAACATTCAGTACGGCATCGGGCTCGACGGCAAATACGACGTCGGCCGCATTGCCGACGCGGTACGCGGCGCCGACGTGATCGCGCTGCAGGAGGTGACGCGCAACAATCCCAGAAACGGCGACCGCGACATGGTGGCCGAGATCGGCGAGGCGCTGCCCGATTATTTTGCCGCCTATGGCAGCAATTTCGAGGTCAACATCGGCGGGCGTGTCGAGAACGGCCGCGCCGTCTCGACCAACTTCCAGCTCGGCAACATGGTGCTGTCGAAGACACCCATCCATCTGTCGCGCAATCTCCTTTTGCCGCGCAGCCGCAGCCTCGAGACGATGAACTTCCAGCGCGGCGCGCTCGAGGCGCTGATCGAGACGCCGCTCGGCTTCATCCGCTTCTACTCCACCCATCTCGACCATCGCAGCCCGGTCGAGCGCCAGAACCAGATCCGCTTCCTGCGCCAGCGCCTGTTGAACTACACGCTGGAAGGCGGCGGGCTGTCCGGCATTCCCGAGATCGGCTTGCCGGACCTGCCCTATCCGGAAGCCTTCATCGTCATGGGCGACTTCAACATGCTGCCGGGGTCGCCCGAATATGTCGAGCTGGCCGGCCGCCCCGACCACGAATTCGGCATGCCCTTGACCGCCGATCTCGCCGTCGACGTCGCCCAGCGCCTCGATATTGCCGGTCTCGTCACCTGGGTCGATCCCGACCGCCCCGCCGATGCCAGCCGCCACAAATGCATCGACTATGTCTTCACCAGCGCCTCGCTGGCCAAATCGCTGCAGCGACTGTGGGCCGACCGGCAGGCGGTCGGCTCCGATCACCTGCCGCTCTGGGCCGAGCTCGGCTGACAAGCATTCATCCCGCAACGTTTTCCCGTTCGACGATCGCCATTGCGATCGCATCGCGATACTCCCCGTCGATGTAGACGGCATCGCGCTGCAGGCCTTCTCTGACAAACCCAACCTTGTCGTAAAGCGCGATGGCGCGGGCATTGTCGGAGTGCACGAAAAGCTCGACGCGGACAAAGCCGTCCCTGCGCGCCTGCGCCACGGTTGCATTGATCAGTTTCAGTCCAAGGCCATGCCCCCTGTAGGCCGGGAGAATGCCCATTCCAAGCGTGCCGCGATGAGCGTGTATGGGCCGATCGTGCCGAGTGATGTCACACCAACCGACAACCTCGTCCCGAACAATCGCCACATATCCTGGATCGCCTCTTCCGAGGCGATCCAGGACAAATGTTCTGGCTTGATCCAGCGGCGGCGCCTCGAGGAAGGACAGGTACTTTCGCTCGCGCGAAACGATATCGAGCGCGTGATGAAAGCTTTCAATATGCCCAATCGCCAACGGCACGATCGCGACCGTTTCAATATCAGTGCTGTCCTCAACCAACGGCTTCACCAGCGCCACGCATCAGAAATGCACCCAGTTTCTGAGGCTGGTCCACGTCTTGCGATCCAGCCTGTAGCGCTCGACCGGCACCTGGCCGGCGACGATCGAGTTCAACATGCCCTGGCCGGCATACTGGAAGCCGCACTTGTGGATGACCCGGCGCGAGGCCGGGTTGATCACCCGGGTCGAGGCATGCAGCACCTGGATCGAGGTCTTCTGGAAGGCGAGATCGACCAGCGCATGCGCGGCCTCCGTCGCGTAGCCGCGCTTCCAGTAGGGCTCGCCGATCCAGTAGCCGAGCTCGAGCCCGCGATCGGTGGTGTTGAGCCCCGCGCAACCGACGAAGGTGCCGGTACCGGCGAGCGTCAGCGCATAGACGATGCCGGCGCGCCGCGAGGCCGCCATGGCCAGGAAGGCGCGGCCCTCGGCTTGGCCATAGGGGTGCGGCATGCGGGCCAGCATCTCGGCGACGTGGCGGTTGTCGGCAAGCGCGACGAGTTGTTCGAGATCGCTGTTGCGCGGCGCACGCATGACCAGACGCTCGGTGGCAAGCACCGGGCAGTCGACCGCGTAACTTTCGTCGTCCGTATCTTCCGCTTCGGCAACCATTTTAGTCCTCCAGGGCAAGAAAATGAAAAAGGAGAGATGGGCGGCCCATCTCTCCTGATCCTTTTCCTGGCCTGGCCAGACACCGGTTCCCGAGATGGGCGCCGGTGTTGTGGTGCGGAACCGGCTACTCCGCTGCTTTGGTAATCGGGTTTACCGACACGTAGGTTCGGCCGTTGGCTTTTTTGTTGAAGGTGACCGCGCCGGTCTCGAGCGCAAAAAGGGTGTGATCCGTGCCCATGCCGACATTGACGCCGGCATGCCAGGTCGTGCCGCGTTGGCGGATGATGATGTTGCCCGGGATCACGGCTTCGCCGCCGAACTTCTTCACGCCCAGACGCTTGGAGTGCGAATCGCGACCGTTGCGCGACGAACCGCCAGCTTTCTTGTGTGCCATCTAACTAACTCCGATGCGCCTCAGGAGGCGCTTGAATGGTCTTATGAACGCGTTCGCGTTCCGTTTCAAGTCCGTACCGGCGACGATCGTCGCCGGTAAAAATTACTTCTTCGCCAGTTCCTTGGCCTGCTCGCGCCAGTCCTTGATCTGGTCGGCGCTGAACGGCATGTGCTCGTCGATCTTGGCGACGTCCTTGTCGGTCAGCTTGGCGAGCTGCGCGAAGGTGACGATGCCCTGCTCGGCGAGGTCCTTGGCCGCGACCGGGCCGATGCCCTTGATCACGGTGAGGTCGTCCGGCTCGCCTTTCGGCGCCTTGAACAGCGGCGCGGACTTGGCTTCGGCAGCAGCGGTTTCGGCCTTGGCCTCTTCCTTCGGAGCGGCCTCGGCCTTGGCTTCCTTCTTGGCCTTGGGCTCCTTCGGCGCGGCCTCGGCCTTCGCCTCGGCGGCGACGTCAGCCTTGGCTTCCGGCTTGGCGGCGGCCTTCTTCGCCGGCTTGGCGCCGCCCAGCAGGATCTCGGAGATCCTGACGGTGGTCAAAAGCTGGCGGTGGCCAATCTTGCGGCGCGAATTCTGGCGGCGGCGCTTCTTGAAAGCGATGACGGTGCGGTTCTTGCCCTGCTCGACGACTTCCGCCGTGACCAGAGCGCCATCGACGAACGGCGCGCCGAAGGTGACATTCTCGCCCTCGCCATGCGCGAGCACATTGCCGATCTCGACGATATCGCCGACCTTGGCTTCGACTTTTTCGATCTTCAAGAGATCGTTGGCGGCGACGCGATACTGCTTGCCGCCCGTTTTGATGACTGCGAACATTTTTTGCCTTTCGCTGTTCGGTCGGCCTTGATGAGCCGCCTGAGGCGGTTCGGCCGTCTTTTTGTCAGTCTGCGGGTTCAAAAAACAAGCGGCGCGGAAGAACCCTCCACGCCGATTGCGCGCTGTCCCTAACCGAAGGTTGCGCCGGAGTCAAGGCAAGCGGCGCTCCAAGGTGCGACCGGCTGGAGCCGCGCCGTCGGTCACCGTGTGAAGAAGCGGGAAATCGCTCGAATAGGGCCTTGTAACTCCAGCGGTCAGCCGTTATCTAGCGCGCTGCGCCGGCAACGGCCGACCATGACCTCGCGGAGAGGTGGCAGAGTGGTCGAATGCACCGCACTCGAAATGCGGCATACTCGCAAGGGTATCGGGGGTTCGAATCCCTCCCTCTCCGCCAAACACCGTCGATTGTCGTGCGCTATCACCGTCGACGACCACGCTCGCACCACGCGACGTTGAGAACCGCCAATTCTACGCCACAGCCCGATATATCTTGAAGGTGAGCGACGACAGAATTCGACCCATTGCGGACGTTGGCGACAGTGCGACCAACACCGAAGAGCCGACCTTGACCGCGTTCATTGCGGCTCTTCCGGTATCTCTCTGGGATTAGGCGATACTGACGACAATTGTTTGACCGGATCAGAGCGACAGCCGGACCTGCAGGTCGTTAAGGAGCCACCGGCCGGCCGGGCCAGGTTCATGGTCCGCCATGCGGGCGGCGTAGATGGTCAGGGCGTCTGCCGGGTCACGGGCATCTTCGGCCAGCTCGAGCCGAACCAGATCGCTGGCTGCGAGATGATCGGCAATCAGATGCTCCGGCATCCGGCACCAGCCAAAGCCGGCCAGCAGGAAATCCAGTCTGCGGCCGAGGTCGACAAAGCGCCACCGCGTGGCGCTGGCCAGGCCGTAATTGTTCGCTTCCCGATCGACCGGATCGGACAGGACGAGCTGGATATGGCGCTCCAGGTCGTCGCGGGTTGCCGGACGACCAAGCGCTGCCAATGGGTGTTCGGCGCTGACCACGGGCGTCAGCGCCACGCGCAGCAGCGGCGAAGCCACGACGTCCTCGGGCACCACCGGCAGCAGCAGGCAGAAGGCCAGTGCAACGTCGCCGCTGCGCAAACGACGCAGCGCCCCGCCCAGGCCCTCGGTCGAGAAGCTGATGGGAAGATGCGGATAGACCTGGTGCAACGCGCGCAGGCTTTCGATGAGCGGGGCGGTGGGCACCAGCGGATCTATGGCCAGTGCAAGCTCGGGCTCGACCCCGCCTCGCGCGCCGGTCGCGACGGCCTCGAAGCGTGCTGCGCTCGAAAGCACCAGCCGGGCCTGATCGACCAGAACCCGGCCCGTTTCAGTCAGGCGGGGGCGATGGGTGCTGCGGTCAAAGAGCTGGACGCCCTGCGCGGCTTCCAATGTCGCCACCGACTGGCTGATTGCCGATTGCGCACGGCGCAATTGCCGCCCGGCCGCCGAAAAGCTCCCGGCATCAGCAATGGTCACGAGGATGCGCAACTGGTCGAGGCTGAGACTGCCGATCATGATCCATCACATTAGCCGATAGAGATGATCGCTTTATTATCGCTCCCCCCGCTAGATAGAAAGCCCTACATCGTCCGCATCTGTTCCGGCTGTTTAGCCCAAAACCTTGAGGACGCCATGCCCAACCTTCTCGTTGTCGAAACCAGCGCGCGCGGCGAGGCTTCAATTTCCCGTCAGCTGACCAAACGCCTTGTCGCCATTTGGCTCGAGGCGCACCCGGATGGCACGGTCGTGCGGCGCGACCTCGCCGTGGATGCGCCGCCGCACGTGACCATGCCGTGGTTATCGGCCTATTTCACGCCCCCGCATGCCCATACCTCGGACATGGCCGGGCAACTGCGCCTCTCGGACGCGCTGGTTGCCGAATTGCTGGCAGCTGACGAGCTTGTCATCGCCACGCCGGTCTACAACTACAATATCCCGGCCAGCCTCAAAGCCTGGATCGATCACATCGTGCGCAAGGGCGTAACGCTTGGCTTCGACGGCAAGGGACTGCTGATCGGCAAGAAAGCCACCGTGACGCTGGCGTCCGGCGGCATCTATGGCGAGGCCTCGCCAATCAACCACCTCAATTTTGCCCCACGATACCTCAAGGCCATTCTCAACGTCCTCGGCATCACCGACGTGAGGATTATTCATGGCGAAGGTGCCAAGGCCGTGGATATGGGTGAAGCAACGATGGATACGTTCATCGACGCCGTTGTTCCGAAACTCAATCGCGCTGCGGCAGCCTGATTGATCGGGAGTATGCAGCCCTCCGATGGAGCCCGTTTGCTTCCACCGAGTTCAGGTGTGCGCAAGATCGCCGCTACCCGTCGTCGCATCTTGCCATCGGACCACTGTTCATGCCGAGAAGCAGAACGTGGTCACGCTCGTCCGATTTGGCAGTCTTGCCTTGCAATAGCTGACCGTCCGCTTCCCGCCCATTGTTGCCATTCGCTCGTGCCTTAATTTTGGAGGGCTATAGCGTAGACGCAGTTCTCCGTTTCATCGTTCGCGGTCCGCCAAACACCGCCGGTCGCCTAGTCTTTGGCGCCCAACCCCCTGAAGATGAGCGCTATTATCCTCGCTGCCTGAGCATCCCTCCCGGGATGGGATGGGATTTGCCAAAGGACTCCGAGAAGCATCAAAACATCGTCGGCATCTGCATCGCGATCAATCGCGCCGGCAGTCTCGCATGCAGCTAGGAGTGAACGCAGCGCCAACACCATTTGCTGATAGGCCTCGCGTTGATCGTCCTCGGAAGTGGCTCCTTGCAGAAGTTTTGCCACCCCGCGTTTCATCGCACTGGAAACGGCCAGTTGGGCACACCACAGACGGAACGCCTCCAGCGGCGGATGCTCCTGAAGAAGCGTGGATGCGAGAGCCGCAAGGGCGTTAATCTCCTTGCGATAAATGGCCAGGGCCAGAGCTTCCCGCGTCGGGAAGTGGCGATAGAGCGTGCCTTGCCCGACTCCGGCTGCCCTGCCGATGGCGCTCAGCGGCGTTTCGGGATCGGCGGTCAGAGCCTCCCGTGCCACCTCGAGGATGCGATCACGGTTGGCGCGGGCGTCTGCTCGCAATCCATCCTCTTCTACAGCCATATCGCCTCTTGACTAAACGGACAATTGTCCGTTATTTGACGCTAAGCGGACACTTGTCCGAATATAGCGGATGTGGAGACAGACATGCAATATGCCAAGCTCGGCCGGACGGGCCTCGATATTTCGCCTATCTCTATTGGCTGCATGGGGTTCGGGGACCCGTCGCGCGGCTACCCTTCCTGGTCACTCGACGAGGAAGCAAGTCGGCGGCTCATTCGCCACGCACTCGAAGCGGGCATCAATTTCTTCGACACCGCCAATTTGTATTCAAAAGGTTCCAGCGAGGAAATTCTCGGGCGGGCACTGAAGGACTTTGCGCACCGCGAAAACGTTGTGATTGCGACCAAACTCAGCGCGCCAATGCGCGACGGACCCAATGGCATCGGGCTATCGCGCAAGGCGATCATGACCGAAGTCGATATGAGCCTCAGGCGCCTGGGCACCGACTATATCGACCTCTACCAAATCCATCGTCGTGACAGGACCACCCCCTGGGAAGAAACGCTCGAGGCCCTGAACGAGGTCGTCAAGGCCGGCAAGGTCCGCTATCTCGGCGCATCGTCCATGAAGGCCTGGGAATTCGGCAAAGCGCTGCACCTGCAGAAATACAACAGCTGGGCCCGCTTCGTGTCGATGCAGGATACCTACAATCTTCTCGACCGCGAGGAAGAGCGCGAGATGCATGCGCTTTGCATCGATGAAGGGGTGCAGACCATTGTCTACAGCCCTCTCAACCGTGGTCGGCTGGCCCGGCCGTGGGGAGCATCACCGCAAGGGCGCAAGCCGAAGCCGTCTACAATCTGGGAGCAGCCACTGCCGACAGCGACAAGCTGATTATCGATGCGGTGGGGGCGATTGCGGAAGAACGGGGCGTTGGCCGGTCAATGATCGCGCTGGCCTGGTTGCGTCGCAATCCTGTTGTGGCAGCTCCGATCGTGGGGGCGCTGAAAGCAGACCATATCGACGACGCGGTGGCCTCCCTGTCGATCAGCCTAACCGACGACGAGGCAGCCAGGCTGGAGGCCCCCTATACGCCGCGGCTCGACCATCAGGGAGTGTCAGACCCGGCCATGCTGCGTCGCGCAGCTGAAGCGGCCACAGGACACAGCATCAGCCATCTCCCAGTCCGTGAATCGTTCCCATTCGCTCGTGCCTGAATTTTGGAGGGTTATAGCGTAGACGTAGGTCTCCGTTTCATCGTTCTCGGCCCGCCATCCTGCTTCGCTCTTCGAGCTTCGCAGGATGCCTCCGAAGCTTTAGCATGGGAGGGCCGGGATCCCGGCTTGAATTCCGGGCTACGCGTCTCGATCGGTCCATGCTCCGGCCGTGAAGCAGCACACAGTCGCGTGACAAAATCCGACTATGGTCGATAGTATATGATCTCAGGGATTATCCTGCGGAGGACCCTTCGACATGCGCTCTGGGCAGTATTCAAAGGCCGGACGAACCATAGCGGCTGCCCTTGCGATTGCATTTTCCTTTCCGCCTGCGCAGGCGGCACAGCATCGTTTGCCGAGCGGCTACAAATGGGGCCGTTGCCAGCTTGTCGTTAGCGGTGAGACCCGCATATCCGGAAGATGCTCCTATCAAATCGAGAAGGGCGGCGATTTCAACATCCAGGGGCCCAAGCAGGTTTTTGCCGGCGTCGACTATCCCGACGCACATAGCGGGGCCGGTGAAATGTCCAAGGATTACTGGGCCGTTGTTTATAAGGACGGCGATACCTGGGCAGGCTATTCGAACGCGGATATTGACGAAACCCACGGCGACGAAAGATGGGACGACCTTCGCCGCGAAGGCGCGTGCTTTGTCGGCAAGGACGTCCGGATCTGCCTTTGGCATTAGCCAACTCAGGGCGGCCGCCTGGTTGAGTGAAACAGATCGATTGGGTAGTTGACGAGAGGGTGGCTCGGGCCTCTCCCGCTGTTGCCCTTACTGAGCCACATCCACCTCGCGGATGAAATCGCGCAGCGTTTCCATGTCCCAGGACAGCGGGCGATCGTCGCCATAATGCGCCACGCGTTGGCGCACGGCCTGGTAGATGGCGTCTGTGCCAGGCGCCCGCGCGGCCTTGCCGGTCAGCAAGTCATGCGCCTTCGCGGCGGCCATGAGTTCTATCGCCAAGATGTACTCGGCGTTGTCGATGACGGCCAGAAGCTTGTTGGCCGCGACCGTCGGGTGGGCGAGGAAATCCTCCTGCAGGCCGGATGTGACGCCGCCATCGGTCGCGGCCGGCGCGGCAAGGCGCCGGTTGACGTTGCTGAGCGAAGCGGCGGTGTATTGAGCGATCATGAAGCCGGAGTTGCAACCGCCTTCCGCGGCGAGGAATGCCGGCAAATTGTTGACCAGCGGATTGACCAGGCGGTCGATGCGGCGTTCGCTCATCGCGGCAACCTGCGCAAGCGCGATCGTCAAGGCGTCTGCGGTTTGCCCGAGCGCCGGCGCGACCGCATGCGCCTGCGAAAACACCAGCGGCTGATCGATCGTGCCGGAAACGGTGGGATTGTCGGTTACCGAAGCCAGCTCACGGTCGACCAGTTGCACGGAGCGTTCCAGCACTTCGTGCGCCGCGCCGTGCACATGCGGCACCGCGCGAAGGCTGAGCGCATCCTGCGTGCGGCTGCCATGCGCCGCCGCAATCAGGCCGCTGCCGTCAAGCAGGCGCCGCAATGAGGCGCCCACCGCCTCGATGCCGGGGGACGGTCGCAGGGCCAGCACCTGTTCGTCGAAGGCCGCCATCTGCCCGCCGGCAGCCTCCAGCGTCAGCGCCGACGCGGCATCGGCCCAACGCATAAGACGCTCAGCGCGATTGAGCGCGATGCTCATCAGGCCGGTGGCGCATGCCGTGCCGTTGACGAGACTCAGACCTTCCTTGGCACCCAGCACCAGCGGCTCCAGGCCGATCTCGGCCAGCGCCTCGCGACCGCTCATCCTGCGCCCGGCGACAGTCGCCCTGCCCTCGCCGATCAGCACCAGACCGATATGGGCATTGTGCGTCAGATACCCCGCCGATCCCCGGGAAGGAACATCCGGAATGCAGCCCCGCTCGAGGAAGGTGATGAGGTTGCGGACGATCTGAGGCCGCACCCCCGAATGGCCATGCGCGAAATTTGCCACCTGCACGGCAATGATGGCGCGGATGCCGCGTTCGGCCACCAGATCGCCGACACCGCAGGCGTGGCTGAAGATGATGTTGCGCGACAGCTTCTCCTGCAAGGCAGGCGCCACCACCTGGTTTGCCAGCGCGCCGACCCCGGTGTTCACGCCATAGGCGCGGATGCCCTTTTCGACGAGGCTTGCGACAATGCGATTCGCATAGGCGATGCGCTCCCAGGCAGCCGGCGCCAACGCCAGCGTCTCGCCGTCCCCCACGCGTGCGATCTCGCGCCAGCTTGCGGCATTGTCGATGGTTACAGTCATTCGCGGATTCCCAAAAATGGATTTGCGGCTATGTGGACACACAGCCTTCGCCGTCTCGGCATTCCCCCTGATGCTCCTGCACTCAGGCGCAGCGCCGAATTGTTGAATTGATCGTTCGCCTGCCGCCATCCAGGCTGACGACTTCAGCACCCTAAAGCGTCTCGACCGCGGCTCTTTTAGGAATTTCGCCGTGACGGTGGACTGAGGTCAAATTTTCCCGCAAGCCTGCAGTCCGGCGCTGCGATAGTCACCAGGCGAGGCCGCTCCGGGCGCTCTGAAGGCTCTTGATCTGCCCGATCAGGTAGGAGCGTCGCGTCGGATTGGCGAAGCCCAGCAGAAGGGTGCAGGCGCCAACACGGAACGCGGTTCCGAGATCTTCGTCCTCGAGCTCGCCGGCGATCCAGAATGAAACGCAGCCGCGAAAATCGAAGGCAAGCTGTTCGGCAAGCGTCGCCTGCGCCATCGCCCTCATATCCTCGGCGATGCCAGTGAAGCTTGCCAATGCAAGCGCCCAAAGCTGCCGCGAGTTCTGACGGACGGAACTCGGGACGGGGCTGGCGACGCCGAGCGAGCCGACCACCGCTTTGTGGACGTCCGGCTTCTCCAAGAGCAGCGCGACACTGATGCGCCCCATCTCGAGAACGCGATCGATTGCATCGCCCTCGGGCGCCTCGTCGTGGAAGCGCTTCGCCATCCGTTCGATCAGGCGGGACGACAGCGCCTGCATGATCGCGTTCTTGCTGCCGAAATGATTGAACGGCGTCGCGAAGCCAACGCCGGCTTCCACGGCCAATGCCCGCATCGAGAAGTCCGCCGTGTCGCTTTTCCGCAGCAGCCGCTCGGCGGCGTCGAGCACGACGTCGCGTGCAAGCTGCCGGTTTCTCTCCCTCAAGGGCTGACGCGCCGTGTCTTCCATCATCCGTTCCGCCTGAATTCCGTTACCTCTTGAAAAGTTATATCATGATATAAATATTATGTCACGATATCGAAGGCCTCCGGCCATTCTCAAAAGGAGCAGCTATGACTACCAAAACATTTCTCATCACGGGCGTCAGCTCGGGTCTCGGCAGGGCATTTGCCGAGGGTGCGTTAGCGGAGGGGCATCGCGTCGTCGGCACGGTCCGCAACGCGGATGCCGCATCGGCTTTCGCGGCGCTCGCACCCGGCCGCGCGCATGCAATGCTGCTCGATGTGACCGATTTCGATGCCATTCCCGGCGCTGTCGCTCAGGCGGAACGCGACGCCGGCCCAATCGACGTCCTTGTCAACAATGCCGGCTATGGCCACGAAGGCATTCTGGAGGAGTCCTCGCTTGAGGATATGCGCCGCCAGTTCGACGCCAACGTGTTCGGCCCGGTCGCGATGATCAAGGCCGTTTTGCCCGGCATGCGGGCGCGGCGCTCCGGCCGCATCGTCAATGTCACATCCATGGGCGGGTTCATCACCATGCCTGGCATCGCCTATTACTGCGGCAGCAAATTCGCGCTCGAAGGCATCTCGGAGGCGCTGGGCAAGGAGGTGAAGCCGCTCGGCATCCACGTGACGGCGCTGGCGCCCGGCCAATTCCGGACGGACTGGGCCGGACGCTCGATGGTCCGTGCCGGGCGCGACATTGCAGACTATGACGCGGTGATGGACCCCATCCGCGCCGCGCGGCGGGCCAAGAGCGGCAACCAGCCCGGCGATC
Source organism: Mesorhizobium sp. RCC_202 (assembly GCF_041355295.1). Taxonomy (NCBI): domain Bacteria; kingdom Pseudomonadati; phylum Pseudomonadota; class Alphaproteobacteria; order Hyphomicrobiales; family Phyllobacteriaceae; genus Mesorhizobium; species Mesorhizobium sp. RCC_202. The sequence goes on along the minus strand of NZ_JBFUPO010000016.1, from coordinate 50,684 downwards.
CGGCCAAGGCGGCGCAGGCTATGCTCAAGCTGGTGGCGGCGCAAAACCCGCCCGTACGGCTTTATCTCGGCACCGACGCCCTCAAGCTCGTCGGGGACAAGATCGATATGATGAAAGCCGAGATTGGCGCCTGGGAAGAAGTCTCTCGATCCACCGATTTCGCATCGTAAGGCCGAGCTTGTGACGATGAACAGCCAACCCGACGCTGAGGCCTGAGGCCGCGCCAGCGGAGTACCCGCTCAGAATTTGTAGTTCAGACCGATGACGGCGGTATGTATTTGTGGTTTGGCGCGGACCAGTTCACCATCCGTCATGTAGTCGGCCGACCCCAAATCGAAATACTTGTACTCTGCCTTGGCCGTCCAATGCTGATTGAAAGCATATTCCCCGCCGAGGCCGACGGTCCATCCGACCTTCGTTTTCTTGGTGTCGAATGTGGTCCCGGCACCATTGCGGTCATAAATATCGACCGTACCGTATCCCAGGCCACCGGTGCCATAGATCAGCAGATTGTCCATCGCCAGCCCGAGCCTGCCTCGAACGGAGCCGAGCATGCTCACCTTGGAACCGCAGGTAAAAGTCGGGTTCGGGCACTCTGTCGAGCCGTTGATGCCGGCAGCCGAAATGTCGGCCTCCATGCCGTAGACGATGTTGTCGGTTTGGAAGTTGTAGCCGGCCTGCAAACCGCCAAGGCCGCCGCTGCCGCTGTGGTTGGCAGGATTGGGCGCGGGCAGGAAGGTGAAGTCGACATGGTCCCAGCCGCCGCCGGCATGCACGCCGACATAAGCGCCGGTCCAACTATAGGCCGATGCGACCGGCAGCTCGCCTAAGGCGTCCGCCGCCATGGCGCTGGTCGCAAACCCGGCAAGCATGGCCGCCGCAACAAAAATAGCTTTCATGCCAAGTCCCTTCGCTGGTGACGTAAATATCGCGCTTTCGATCGCAAAACCATCGGATCTCTCGCGACGGCAGCGGAAACACCACCTTGCGTTGCATATCTGCCACGTAGCCGATTTCGCCGGTGCGACCGCCATTTGCAACACTTCTCGGCGAGCAGGATGCCAGCAGGCTCGGCCGCGTCACTGAAACGCAAGACGCGTTGCCAGCCGAGATCACCGCCGCGACTAGCGCGGCAAGCTGGGGTACGGACGAGGGCTTGCCGGTGCAAGCTGACGGGCTGATAGAACCCCAGGTTAAGTTGAGGTCATGGCACTATAGCGATGCTAGTCCAAGCACAGGCAAGGTGGTCGGCGTCATCTATTGCTGCCTGGGCGTGCGGCTCGCCTTGCAGTATCGCTGAACCGGCCGGCTTTCAGCTGAGGTCGAATTCGCGGATCGATCCGCGATAATCGCGAACCTCTACTCAAGCTGCGTCAGACGTTCGATGAAACGCTCCTTGCCGGCATGACGCTCCCGGATGGATTGAAGCCGGAGGCGAAACGCATCGACGGTGCCGTGTCGTTCGGCAAGCGCCTGCAGGTCGAAAAGCAGCGCCGCCGCCTTGTCGTAGCCGCTGGGGTTGCGGCGTCTGATTTCGTTTTCGACATCGTCCCAGACGCTTTCGCCTTGGCTGTTGATGGCCTCAAGTCGTATCTGGCGGGCTTTCTCGGCCGCTTCCATTTGCAGTCGTCGCTGTGCCGCGGCCAGTTCCGCCTCGGCACGCTCGCGGGCAAGGCGGATTTCATCGGCACGGGCCCGCAGTTCGGCGGCGGTACGCAAGGCGGTGACCGGCGTCGCGTTCTTGGGCCTTAGGCGCGCCCGAACCATAGCCCGCAGTTCCACCGACGCATGCGGTCCATCGTCGAAGGTGCGCACCAGCAGATCGGTTTTCCAGGTATCCGGCATGGCAGCGATGGTCCGTCGAACCATCTCCGGCGTCGCGTCATCGGAAACTGTTGCCGCGCCTTGCTCAGCCGCCGCCTGGACGAGATTGCGATTGATGCCGAAGAACTCGGCGAATGCTTCGAGCGCGTCAGTCAGCGGCCCGATCCCCGGCATCGGCTCCGGCGCATCGGGTTCGACCGCATCCGTTTCGACAGCCATCAGCCAAGTGAGATAGAAAAGCCGAAGGTCGCCGGCGAGTAGATCCGCTCGCAGCGGCGCCAGGGCTGCCAGCCAACTCGCATCGTCATCGTCGCGGTCCTCGAACTCCAACTCCTCGCGCGCGATGCTCACGATCATGTTTTCGCCGGCGGTGACGAGCACGACGTCGTCAGTCTCCATGAGGAAGGCGCCCATGCGATCCCGATCGGCCAGCCGCGCCGGCAGCTTGATCATCAGGCGGCGGGTGCCCCAATTGGCCAGATAGAGATGAAGATCGAACCAGCGTTCCATGAACGCGTCCGGATCGCCTTTGAAATCTCCCCATTCGTAGAAATTGGTGAAGCTGGTGGCGGTGATGCGCGCCCGTGTCGAAAACTCGCGCAGAGCGCGGCGATCCGCCTGGCTGAGCGTCCGATCGATTACCTGGAATTCATAGTATTGGTATTCGCTCATTGCTACGCTCAGGATTGATACAAAGTGCGGCTCAGCGATCGATAGCACGCCGCCGCAACGGCGTTCCATCGAGGCGAGTGATGAAAAAAGAAGAGCTGGAAAAACTCCTCAGCACCGACACCGAAGACTTCGTGCTGTATCCGATAGACCGCTACCTGCATGCCCTCGCGACCGAGCGGCAAATGCCGAAGGTTGCAATTGGCGTTTGCACCATCAGGATCGAGGAAGCCGCTCCCGCTTTGCGGGCGGTTCTGGCAAGGGCCGCCGACGGAGAGATGCTGTCGGAGGACGACGAGAGGCTCCTCTTCCGAGGCTTGCATATTCTGGGCGGCGCGCGCGATACGCAGGTCTGTCAATCCTTGCTGCGTTTGCTCCGTCGTCCAGGTTGCGAGGTCGAGGATCTGCTCGGCGACGCCATCACGGAAACGCTGCCGCGCATCTTCGCAGGCATGTTCGACGGCGATGCCCAAGCCCTCTTCAACACCATCGGCGACCGCACCGTCGATGAATTCACGCGCGACGTGCTGTTGAGCGCGGCGGCCTTTCTCACCTGGGACGGGCGCATCGAGCGCGACCGGATGCGGCTGTTTCTCGAGCGGTTCCATGCCGAGAAGATGGCCGACGACGAGGAGCAGGTCTGGGTCGCCTGGCTCGGGGCGATCGCCATACTGGGATGGCGCGATCTCGCGCCGCTCGTCCTTAGCGCATGGGATGAAGGACGCATACCGCCAGGCGTGTTGGAGCGGCACCATTTCGAAGAGGACCTTCAAGCAGCCGAGAAGGCGCCGGACGACATCGAGCGGTTCAAGAGCAACAATCTCGGCTATATCGATGATGTGATCGAAACGCTGGAGTGGTTCGGCGATTGGCAAAGCGACGATGGCGACGAGGAGGAAGACTGGCTGTCTTCCTCACCGTTGCCCTGGGCGAGCGCGGAGGAGCCGGTGACGAACCCTTTGCGGCATGTCGGGCGCAATGACCCATGTCCCTGCGGCAGCGGCAAGAAATTCAAGAAATGCTGCCTGGCAATTTCCGAATAGTGTTGTGATGCACCAAACGAGGCGTGTCCTCAACTCGTCCCACCCGCCCCATGCGCGGCAATCGCCTTCAAAAACACCTCGCCGAACTCCTTGAGCTTGGCGGCGCCCACGCCATTGACCTCGGCGAAGTCGTCGAGGTCTTGCGGACGGCGTTCGGCCATGTCGATCAGGGTGCGGTCGGAAAACACGACATAGGCCGGCACCTGGCGTTCCTTGGCGAGCCGCAGCCGCAGCGTCTTGAGCGTCGCCAGAAGCGATGCATCGACGCCCTCACCATCCGCGACTGAGCCCTGCGCGGCGCGCTTCCTGCCGCGCGCGAGACGGTCCCTGCCCTCGACCCGATACTCGAACGCCACCTCGCCCCGCCCGAGGGCGCGGCCGCTTTCCGAAATGGCGAGGCCGCCATGGCCGTCCGGATCCGGCACCAGGAATCCGCCGGCGACCAGTTGCCTGATCAGCGACAGCCAGACCGTCTTCCTGTGCGCGACACCCGTCCTGAAACTGCTGAGCTTGTGATGGTTCCTCGCCAGCACCTTCTCGGTCTCGTGGCCGAGCAGAATGTCGATGACATGGGCGGCGCCGAAACGCTCGCCGCTCTGCGCGACTGCGGCGAGGATGATGCGCGCTTCCGCGGAGCCGTCGGCGCGTGGCGCCTGGTCGAGGCAGTTGTCGCAATTGCCGCAGGGCTGGGCTTCCTCGCCAAAATAGCCGAGCAGCACCTGGCGCCGGCACTGCGCCGTTTCGCAATAGCCGATCAGCGTGTCGAGCCTGCGATGTGTCCGCCGTTTGTGCTCGGGCGATGAATCCTCGTCGTCGATGAACATGCGGCGCGTGCGGATATCACCGGCCCCGTAAAGCATATGCGCCTCGGCCGCTCGCCCGTCGCGCCCGGCGCGGCCGATTTCCTGGTAATAGGCCTCGAGGCTACCCGGCAGGTCGGTGTGGAAGACATAGGCGACGTCGGGCTTGTCGATGCCCATGCCGAAGGCAATGGTCGCCACCATGACGACGCCGGACAAGGTCATGAAAGTGTTCTGGTTCGCCTCGCGCGTCTCCTTGCTCATGCCGGCGTGATAGGCGAGAGCGCGCACGCCGTTCTTCTCGAGGAAGGCGGCCATCTCCTCCGTCTTCTTGCGCGACAGGCAATAGACGATGCCACTCTTGCCGGGGTGCCGCTCGACGAAGCGCAGCAGCTGACGCTTGCTGTCCTGCTTGGACTCCATGGCCAGTTTGATGTTGGGTCGGTCGAAGCCCAGCACCAGGGTTTCGGCGCGCCCGGCAAACAGCCGCGCCTCGATGTCGCTGCGCGTGGCCTCATCGGCGGTGGCCGTCAGCGCGATGATCGGCACTTGCGGGAAGATGCCGCTGAGCCGCGACAGATCCTCATATTCGCGCCGGAACGCCGGACCCCATTGCGAGATGCAATGCGCCTCGTCGATGGCGATCAGCTTGACCTCCAGCCGCGACAGCGCGTCGAGCATGCGCTCGGTCATCAGCCGCTCCGGCGCCAGATAGAGCAGCCGTGTCTGCCCGGCCGCCACCCGGCGCCAGGCCGCGACATTGGCGTCGCGGTCGAACGAGGAATTGATCGTATCGGCGGCGACGCCGGCAAGCCGAAGTGCCGCGACCTGGTCCTGCATCAGCGCCACCAGCGGCGAGACCACGATGGTGAGGCCGCCCTTGACCAGCGCCGGGACCTGATAGCAGAGCGACTTGCCCGCACCCGTCGGCATCACCGCCAGCACATGGCGCCCGGCCAGTAGCGCATCCATGACATCGGCCTGTCCGGGACGAAAATCGTCGAAGCCGAACACGTCCTTCAGAACGCGGCGTTTCGGATCCTCGGCCCGCATGCTCGCTGCTTGCGCCGGCATCAGGCGGACACCGCGCAAGAGGCAATTTTCGAAAGGATGTGAGGACCGGTCAAGTGATTCACCCTATGACGTCTCTGGGTAGAGCATGATCTCGAACCGAAGGTCAGCGAAAGCAAAAAGTGGGCACCGGTTTTCGGAAAAAGATGATGCTCCAGCAACACAGCTAGATCAGGGTGACGAGTCGCCATCCTGATCTAGCGCAGCAATCACGCGGCCACAACGCCCTTTGCAGGAAGCTGGCGATACCATCGTCAGGCTACGCCATGGCGGCTGCGTGGTCAGCCACGACCGCGCCATCGAGCCGCGGCATACGCCGCCTGGCCAGCGCCGGCATCGCCGCCGTGGAGCTTTTCGCCATCGCCGAGCATTGCGGCACGGCGGCTGAAGAGTTCCGCCCGTGCGGCTCCCGGTGCTATAGGTCCGGGACCCGATAGACCGTTTCACCGTTTCACGGAAACGGCGAACCGCTCTATCTCTTTGTTTTGATGCAATTCCGGGCGGAAAACCGATCACACTTTTCCTGGAATTGCTCTAGCGGCCGAATGCCAAGAGGAGCCTTCGCATGATCGACCCCGCCACGCTCATCGCCTACACAGCGGTCGTGTTCGGCTTTGTCTTTATCCCCGGGCCGGCGACGTTGCTCACGGTGGCACGCGCCACCAGTTCGGGCACCAAGGTCGGCATCGCCACCGGCGCCGGCGTCGCGGCGGGCGACGTGATCCACACCATCATGGCCATCGTCGGCATTTCGGCCATCGTCGCCACCTCGGCGATACTGTTCAGCATCGTCAAATATATCGGCGCGGCCTATCTCGTTTACCTCGGCATCCGCGCCATTCTGGAAAAGGCGCCGGCCGATCTTGCAGGCCGGTCGCTGCCCATCTCGGCCGGCAAGGCTTTCCGCCAGGCGATCCTGACCGAGGTGCTGAACCCGAAGACGGCGCTGTTCTTCCTCGCCTTCCTGCCGCAGTTCGTGCATCCGCAAAACGGTTTCGTGGCGCTGCAACTGATGCTGCTGGGCATCATTTTTGTGGCTCTCGGCCTGTTCAGCACGGTCATCTTCGCCGTCAGCGCGGGCGGCCTCGGCGCCTTCCTGCGCCGCAATCCCGTGGTGCTGAAATGGCAAGGCAAAGTGGTCGGCGGCATCTATTGCGCGCTTGGCATCCGGCTCGCGCTGCAACAGCGGTGAAATGGCTCGGCTTTGCCTGCGGCGACAGGCGCAAGCCTGGGGCAGTCGATCACTGTGGCGGCAGCGCCGGGAACGGCGCCTGGAACGGGGCGCCCGCTTCAGCGAACCATGACTTCGCCCAGCCGCCTGCCTTCAGGATCGAGTTGCCGCTGCTCAGATCCTCGCGAAAGATGCAGGCCGACTGGGTCTTGGCCGACGGATTGCCGCGCGCGTCGGCGCAGGCCATCTGCGAGGGATGACAGGCCACCAGGTAGCGTGTGTCGGCGCTCTTCGAAGGATCATATTCCTGATAGCACCAGGCGAATTGCGGAGCCTTGTCGTCCCACAGCGCCAAAGGCGTCGAGATATAGATGTCGAGCTGCCTGCCGGCGCCGATCGCGGCGTTGGCCTTGGGTGTTACGGTCAGTCCCTGCAGCGCGAGATCGGCCGATAGCTTTTTTGCATCCTCCGCCGTTCCCGCCTGATTGCCGTAGCGAATTTCATTCAGGCCCGCGGCGCCGCCATCGCGCTGGACGCCACCGAGATTCCACCCGAACGATACCAGCCTGTCCATGATCGCCTGCGCATTGCCGCGCTGAAAATCCCCGGCAAATTGGAGCGTCACTTGCCGCGCAACCGTGGCCCCGGACGTGACATGCACATTGTCCGACAAGGCCTGGATGTGGCCAGGCAGTACGGCGGCGGATGACTGAGATTTGTAGAGGGCGGCGATATCCGCGACGGCGAGGCGAATGAGGCTGTGCGCACCGGAAAACTCCGGACTACTCCAGGTCGAAGGCGGCAATGCCGCCAATATCGATATGATCCCTTGCCGATCTGGGTCGGCCAGGCCGGAGCAGACCAAGGTACGCACATTGTCGCCCGGGCGCAGATTTGGTGTCGGGGCGCGGCAATTGCTCGGCACGGGATCCGTTGCGGTCACCTCGCGAACATACGACTGCGCCATGGCGGCAAGTACAGAGAGCACCTGCTGCTTCGATCGGTCCGGAGCCGGACCGAGGATGAAATTCACGACATCCTGTCGCAACGCATCGCCGAGACCGCCGTCGCGCATATCGATGCGCGCGATCAGCCTCTGCGAGGCTTCGGTAAAGCCGGCGGGGTCGGGCACCTCGACGGTCGCGGGGCCTTTCGCCAGGTAAGTCCACAGACGATCCGACGCGGCAAAAGCCCCGACGGCGGCAATCACCACCAGCGTCAGCGCCCAGGCCAGCGCTTTACGCAGATTCGTCGATCTCGGCGTAACGGCCGGAATTTCAACTGCCCTGGGCTTCACTTCCGTCGAAACAGGCTCCGCCGCTGAGGGGAGTTTTTCGGTTTGCTGTTCCGCTCCCGCCTTTTCCGTTTTCTCAGCGACAGGCGTCGCGTCCACAACCGCCCTGTCAGTCTGCTTCGTCGGATCTGCAGGGGTCACGACCGGCGCAGCCATCGCGACGGGGGCTGCCACCACCGCCGGCAACGGCCTCAGAATGAACCTTCGCCTGAGCGACGAATGATACCAGGGCACCTGCTTGTCGTTGGTCGCCGACGCCACCGTATTGGTCACATCGGTCATGATGTCGGCGATCGACTGTCCGGGCGAATCGATATGCGCAAGCAGTGCGGCAGTGAACGGACTGTGCCCGCCTTCCCCATCCTCGGCGACCGAGCCCGGCCCGGTCGCGAACGCGATGAACGAGCCTTCGGTGGTCTCCATTTCGGCCAGGCCGCGGTCGGCGGCGACGCCGCGCGTCCTGCCGGGCCGCAGGCGGCCGAGCGAGCGTACGAACGGATTGTCGCGACAGCAATCGAGCAAAAGCACGCTGACCCTTGCCCGCGCCGACATCATGTCGAGCTGGTCTTGCAGCTTGATCGTCTGCCGGTTCAGCTGGCCTTCATTGTCGAGCTCGGCGTCGATCGGCACCAGGTAGTTTTCGCCATTCACCTGCAAGCCGTGCCCGGCATAAAACAGAAGAGCGGCGTCGGCGTCGTCGATCTTTTGGGCAAAGGCGCTGAGCACCTCGTCCATGCGGCTGACCGTGAGATCAAACCCTTCGAGGACTTCGAAGCGCAGCGCCCGCAGCGCAGCGACCATGCCGCGCGCGTCCTGGGTGGGATTCTCCAGCGTCGAGGCATGCTGATAACCGCCATTGCCGATCACCAGCGCCACGCGCCGCTCGACTGGCCCACCGGGACCGGCTGCGTTCGTTGCCTCGATCGGCATCAGGCCTCACATCTCAGATATCGAACTCAATGCCGGTTTTCCCCGCCTCGGGGAACAGGCATTCATAGTTCCATTTTTTCTTCAACTCGTCGTCATCCCATTGGCTGGTGCTGTTCTGCCGAAAGTTGAAGATCAGTGTTTTCTTGCGGCCGGGGTCGTTTGCCAGGATGCGCGCGATCGTCTCGGCATCGGGGTGGTGGTGCCGGGAGCCATCGGTCGAGAAGGCGAAGCGCGTGCAATCGATGATCTTCAGCAGCGCGGGCGACGTGTTGGCCTTGCTGCCATGATGCGAGACTTTCAGGCAGTCGAGCCGGTATTTGTTGGTTTCGCTGGCGCCGAGCCTACACAGCGACGCCTCGATAATATCGGGATGCGAGTCCGCCCCCATCAGCACGCGCTTGCCATCGAATTCGGCAATGAAGGTGATGCTCGACCCGTTTGGCTTTGTCGTGTCGATCTGAAACTTCTGCGCCGCAAGAAACGCCACGTTGAGCGCCGAAAGCTGTTCGCGGCCCTCGGCCAGACTTGCCTCGACCTCGTCGGGATCGGCGGTGCGCAAATTGGCCTTCTTCAGTTCCGCGTCCCAAACCGGCAGCAGCTCGGCCAGTTTCCTGTCGGACGGCGACAGCAGCGTCAGTCTGAGATCGCCGTCGAACGTCAAGGGCGCGCGTGCCTCGGGACTGTCGAGGGAGACGATGCTGCTGGCGAATTGCGCGTTCCACGGCCATTTGCTTTTCACGATGCCGGCCGTCACCTTCTCGGCCTGGATCGCGCCAAGATCGACCCGCTCCGTCATGCGTTTGTTCGCCGCATTCAGCTGGTATCGGGCATTGAACCAGACATTCCTGGCCTTGAACGGCAGCACCTCTTCCTTGAACAGCGGCACCGCGCCCTCGATATGGTCGGCGTCGATATGGCTGATGGTGAACAGCTCGAACGCACCGATATTGCCGAGCAGCGGCTTGAGCGCCTTGTAGTCGCCGGTGCGGCCGAGATCGACAAGGGCGTAATGCAGCTTGGCATCGCCCCAGGTCAGCATCAAAGCGTCGCCCTCGGAAGCCGGATGCATGGCCAGTTTGAATGTCGGCAAATTGTCCTCCCTCAATCGTCGAGACGGATCACTGTGAAGGCGCGTGTCGGGTCGACCCGATTGGCCAGGTGACGCGCGGCCAGCTTCCTGGCCTTCAAATCGGCTTCGTCTCCGCCCAGGCTTTCCAGCCCGCGCGCCAGCCAATCGACACAAAGCGAATAGACGGGCACGCCCCGGTCGAAGCCCTCGAACAGCCACTTTCTCGCTTCCGCGATCTGTTCGGCATTGCGTGCGCGCATGAGCAGACGGCGGCCGAGGATGATCGGCCCGTCGGGCAGACCGGGGAACCAGTCGGCAAGATTCCTGAGCCAGGGTTCCCATCGCTTCTCGACATCGGCGCTGGCGGCCGCCACCGCCACCAGCGCGCCGGCAAGAGCTGCAAGCGGGTTCTGCCGTTTGCCGGCGAAGGCGCTCACCGCGACCTCCACCAGGCCGCTGTCGAGCAGCTTTTCGCCCATGATCATATCGCGCGATGCGACGAACCCCAGCAGGCCCGCCCAGACGCTGTCTTCGACGATGACAGTGCTCATCATCTGCTCAATGCCGGCCGTCCTGTCGATCAGGATGTATGGCGTCCAACCGCCCGGAGAATCCGCTTCTCCTGGCCTGGCGCCCAAGGTTGGAACAACGGCAAGCTCTTGACGACCGCCCATTTTTATCACCGCAAACAGCGGACACTCTCCGCCTCCAGGCATGTATCGCCAGTCGGCGCCGTCCCTGATGTCAAACCGCATCAGGAGACCGTCATCGCGCTCGACAGCGATATCCAATTTCGCCCCCGGCGCCGGCTTCTGGACCAAGTCGACATCCAGCTGGCCGGCGATCGTTGCCGTAACGACGTCATCGTTCGATTCTTCGATCCCATCCGAACCGCCGGAATCGTCATACTCGGCGGCCTCTCCGGCAGGCCCTCCCAAGCCTAATTTGCCGCCAAACTCCCTGAGATGGCGGCGTACCATCCTTTCGAAAGGTGATGATTGCGGCTGTGGCGCCGGCGGCGCTGTTGCGTCTCCAACGGCGCCCGAGACTGCAGCGGTCGCCAGCCACTCATGCGGCGAATCCTGCGTCGAGAATTCGACCTTAAGGATCGTATCCTTAGCCAGTTGGACGTCTTTCGTCTGCACCCGGCCGTCAGGCGTGCGCAATGTGATGGTGTAATCGCCATCCTGGACTTCAAGCGATGCTTCGCCGCCGAGCGGCACCGCGATCTGCTTGACCGGCTTCTTCTGTTTGCCCCGCCAGACGATGTCGGCGACGGCGCCGGCGCCGATCTGCACCGGGCTGCGCAGCGCGACCGTAAGCTTGCCGCGTCCGATTATGCCGCGGCTCGCTTCCAAGGCTCCGACGACGACTGCCGCCGTCTGCGGCACCTTCCTTAACTCCAGGAAGATCGCCGGCGCATAGGCTTTCTTCCTGGCGCTGCCGACGGACTCGTCGTTCCGGACGGCACTCGCCTGCACATCCGCCATCGTCGGAACCGACATCATCCGGAACGGCGACTCGTTCTGCACCCCTTGAATAGTGATGCCGTTTCCCGGATTGGCGGTGACGGTGATGACACTGTCCGGCCATTCGGCCGGATCGTTGAAGGAAACATAGACCGGCACTTCGGACTTTTCGCCCGCGAAGGTGATTTCGAACGATCCCGCCATGCGTCCGCTTGGCGTCTGCGCCTTTTCGCTTGGCAGCCGGTGCAGCGCGAGCAGGCTGTCGATCTTGTCGACAAGCGTTCCCGGTCGCACCGGCCAGCCGTCCTCGGCCGGATCGGCGGCGACGCCATCGAGCGCATTGATCAGCGCATCGGCAAACAAAGTCGTCTTGTTGCTGCGCCCGGTGGCCACCTCGCCAAGCGAGGTGGCGGCGATCATCCATTGTTTTCGCGGCTCGCCATGATCGTCATCGGCACGGGTCAGCGATATCAGCTTGGTGCCCAGTTCCTCATTCCAGGGCAGGCGCATATCGGTTGGCACCCGGCAACAGTCGAACAACAGCAACTGAGCGACCGGCTTGGCGTTCTCGAGCGCGCCGGCGAGCTGTTCGATCTTGGACATGCCGGACGTCTTGTCGAGATCATCGAGGCCGTAGTCCTCGAGCAGGAAGGCGGTCTGGTTCAGGAAACTCTCGCCGTGGCTGGCGACGTAAAGGATGGCGAGATTGTCCTTGTTGGTGTTGATGCGCCTCACCCAGGCCTTCACGGCGCAGGCGCAATTCGCCAGAGTCGCCCTTGGAACGTCGCCGCCCGCATAGGATGCAAGGTTGCCGCCACCGACGGCCGGCTCGGACAGAAGCACGGCAACGCTGCCAAGCGGACAGTCCTTGTTCTGGAAGTGTGGCTTCGCTCCGTCGACGAACCAGTCGGCCAGCGCGCGGGCGGACACTGTGGTGCTGGTCAGCGGTATCTTGAATTGGGGCGACTTATAGGCCCCGACGCCGATGATCAGCACATGGGTGGCTGGCCCATCGACGAGCGCGCCGTCCAGATAGACCAGACCGTCCTTGCGAAGCGGATCCTCGGCGGGCAGCAGCATCGATCACCCCGGCGCAAAATCGGGCAGCGGCCGTTTCGTCGGCGCGGCCTCGATCATGGAATTGCGTATTGCCACGTCCATCAGCGGTCCCTGCCGCCAGGTCCCTTGCTCATCCGGATCATCGTGTCCCTGGACGACCGGCATCAGACGTCGACGTTGAAGTCGACGATAGCCCGCGACGCAAAGCTGCCCTTGTAGACGGGGATCGAGAACGCCTCGTCCTGAGGGGCGCCGTTGACGGGCGCCAATGGCCGCCTGGCCATCGCGACGATTTCATAGGTCTTGCCCACCGTCACCGTGCGCCCGCCATAGTTCGGGAACCGCATCGCGTCGGCGGTGAACGCCTCCTTCACCGTCTCCCAGAAACCGCGTTCCCGAACCGTGCCGGCCAGCGCCGACGCCTGCGGGTCATCAGCCGCTTCGCGCACCGCAATCTGCACCGGGCCAACAGCCTCTTTTCGGTTCACCCGGACGGATACCCAGGCCTGGTTTTCGTTGAGCACCGGCAGTGCCGGCTCGGCCTGCACGGGGTTGCGGAAGCCCAGCCGCTGCAGCAGCGTGTTCACGCCGGCGCTGCCGCCGGCAATGATGAGGGCGGACAGAACGACCGACACTGCCTTGGCGCTTGAGTCCGGCGTCGTGCCGCCCGGCGAAAGCTCCGCCATCAAACGGCCGAAGATGTCATAGTTGAAGCCAAGCACGATGATCAGGCCGACAGCCACCATCACCACGGTCTTCAAGGCGCGGTTGTTGAAGAGCATTCGGTAGAGACGCCATTGGAAGATCGTGGCGAGCGCGCTTTCAACCACCAGCACGATGACGGCGAGCGCGCCAAGCTCGACACCGAGTTTGCCTATGTTCAGCCCGGTGTCGGTGCCTTCCGCGAAGGCCGGTGCGGCCGTGGCGACGGCGGCGAAGACAACGGCGAAGCGAAGGAGGCGCCGCCTTGTTGTCCCGGCAAACGCAAATCCTGTTCCGGCGTCGCGTGCCCGTTCGATTGCATTGACGCCACTTCCAACTGCTGCGCGCGTCAGCATGTTTATTCCCCCAATAGCCAAGCACGCCGAAAAATCAGCATGCGCCACCCTTAATTATACAGGCGATCGAAGTTTCCCCAACAAGTAAACTGTGCACCAATTGCGATGAAAGGCAAGGAAATATCGGTCTATATTTCCTGCCGGACGTCTTGCTCTTTCGAACGCCGCGGCAGCAGGCAACCAGCCCCCGAACTGTCGTCTCGGCAGGCGGAAGGCCTCAAGTACCGCTACGCGAACTTTCGCCGCGACCGTCTGCCCTGACTGTTAGCCACTTCACATTGGAGCAACTGGGCGGCTCTATAGCTGTAAAGCTGTCGCGCGGGTCGGAATGACGGTGATCCGGCTTGATTTACGGGCGCGGAAAGTGGTTGCCGCTGTCGGTTGCCTGATGCAACTCGAACTCACTTTATCGCCAGGCATCGGCCTTGGCCATGCCGGTCCCGTTAAACCTATCTTCACCATGTTGCGGCACGCTTGCCCTCCTGCGGCGATGTTTGAGTACCGCGGTGGCGCCTCGAGCAATTCCAGGAAAAGTGCCTAGCGGCTTTCCGTCCGGAATTGCGTGAAGCAAAGTGCGCCCAGGCAACAAGCCCGCGCTTCACGGCGCGGGCTTTTTTCGTTTTGAGCAGTTCCAGGAAAAGTGTGAGCGGTTTTCCGTCTGGAATTGCGTTGAACTAGCGAGCCAGAAAATCGGCCCGGTAAGGCGCGAAGCTGTCGACCAGCCGCCCGGCCTCGAGTGCCTTGACGCCATGGACCAGGTTGGACGGCACAATGAAGCTGCCGCCCGTTTCCAGGATTTCCGACCGACCGTCGATCGTCACCTCGAAGCGGCCCTCGGCGACATAGCTTGCCTGCACATGCGGATGCGAATGCAGCGCACCGACGCCGCCCTTCTCGAACGCGAATTCCACCATCATCAGTTCATTGGTGTGCACCAGCACGCGTCGCCTGTTGCCGTCCGGCGTCGGCTCCCAGGCCTTGCTGCCTGCGTGCGAAAAAATCTCGGTCATCGCTTAGCTTCCATTCGAAATTGCCTAGGTGCTTGCATCACCGTGCCAGCCAGCCGCCATCGACCGGCATCACCGCGCCATGCATGTAGTCGGAGGCTGCCGCCAGCAGGAACACCGCCGCGTCGCCGATATCGGATGGACGGCCCCAGCGCCCGGCCGGGATGCGCCCGAGAATGGCAGCACTTCGGTCCGGATCGGCGCGCAGCGCCTCGGTGTTGTTGGTCTCGATATAGCCCGGCGCGATGCCGTTGACGTTGATGTCATTCGGTGCCCATTCGCAGGCCAGCAGCCGGGTGAGGCCGAGCACGCCATGTTTCGAAGCGGTGTAGGAGGCGACGCGGATGCCGCCCTGGAAGCTCAGCACCGAACCGATATTGACGATCTTGCCACGCCGTCCGGTCTCGGCCAGCACGCGCCTGGCAAAAGCCTGGCAGAGGCGAAAGACCGTCTTCAAATTGACGTCCATCACCTCGTCCCAGTCGGCCTCCGTCAGGTCGACCGCATCGGCGCGGCGGATGATGCCGGCATTGTTGACCAGCCCGTCGATCGGTCCGCTTGCGTCCCAGACGCGCTCGAGCATGGCCGCCGCACTTGCCGGATCGCCAAGATCGGCGGCCACCGCTTCGAAACTACCTCCGGCGGCGGCGACCTTTTGCGCCGTGTCATCCATCGCCGAGCGGCCAACGCCAATGACGGAACCACCGGCGCGCGCGACCGACACCGCGATGCCCTGGCCGATGCCGGTGTTGGCGCCGGTGACGAGAATGCGTCTGCCGGCAAGGCTGAAGGCGGAGAGATCGCTCACCTGAGCTGATCCATCGCTACCTGATCGACGTCGGTATAGTCGACATTGTCGCCGGCCATCGCCCAGATGAAGGCATAGTTGGATGTGCCGGCGCCCGAGTGGATCGACCAGCCCGGCGACAGCGCAGCTTCCTCGTTGCGCATGACGATGTGGCGCGTTTCGTCCGGCTCGCCCATGAAATGGAAGACGCGCGCGCCTTCAACCAAGTCGAAATAGAGATACGCCTCCATACGCCGGTCGTGGATATGGCAAGGCATGGTGTTCCACACCGATCCTGGCGCCAGCTGCGTCATGCCGACGACAAGTTGGCAGGTTTTGACCCCGCCGGCGTGGATGAACTGGAAGATCGAGCGTTCGTTGCTGGTTGCCTGGCTGCCGAGGTCGAGCCGCTTGGCGTCGCCGATGCGGATCAGCTGACTTGGATGGCTCTGATGCGCCGGCGCGCTCAGCAGGTAGAACTTTGCCGGCTTATCCGGAGCCGTCGAGGCGAACGAGACTTCCTGCGTGCCCATGCCGAGATAGACCATGTCGCGCGCCGCCATCTCATAAGGCAGGCCATCGGCGGTGACGGTCCCCGCGCCGCCGACATTCACGGCGATCAGCTCGCGGCGATCGAGGAAAGCCTTGGTGCCGGTCGGCTTGATCGCTTCGAGCGGCAAGGTTGAATTCACCGGCACCGCACCGCCGACGATCATGCGGTCGTAATGCGTATAGGTCAGGTTGACGAGACCGGGCTGAAACAACCCCTCGATATGGAAATGGTGGCGCAGCTCATCGGTGCCCATGGCTGCCGCGGCAGCGGGATCGACAGCGAAGCGCGAGGAGAATTCGGTGTGTTTCTGGTCCATGCTGCCCTTGCTCGAATGGTTATTCGGTCGATGCTGCCTGCGCCGACTTGGAATAGTAGGCTTGCCGCGCCTGCAGACGCTCGCGGTAGCGCTGCTGGCTGGCGGTAAGATGCGTGCGCATCGCCTCGCGCGCCGCATTGGCATCTCCGGCCGAGATCGCGTTGAGGATGACGAGATGCTCGCGCTGCAGGCCGCGCTGGTAATCGTCCGACTGCACGAGCTCCGTCGACCAGGGCGAAGTCACGTCACAGGGGATGGCGCGGCGCCCGAGCACGTCGAGCATTTCGATATAGAACGGATTGTTGGTGGCGCTGGCGATTGCCCGATGGAAGGCGAGATCGGCCGGGCCGGTCGGCTGGCTGTCGAGCAACAGGCGCTCGAACTCGAAGAAGGCTTCCTGGATCGCCGCCTCCTGCGCGGCGTTGCGGCGGATGGCGGCAAGACCGGCTGATTCGATCTCGATGGCCAGGCGCACTTCCAACACGTTGAGCGCGATCGAATCCTTGCTGCCCATGTCGGCGGCGAGAACGCCGAAGGTCGTCGAAAGGTGTTCCGTGACGAAGACGCCGGCGCCTTGCCTCGCCTCGACCAGACCGTCGGCGGCGAGCTTGGCCAGCGCTTCGCGGATGACGGTGCGGCTGACGCCGAAGGTCTCGGTCAGTTGGCCCTCGGTCGGCAGCTTGTGTCCGGGCGGGATCTCGCCCGCCAGCAATTGCTTGCGGATCGCCGCCACCACCGTTTCCGACAGTTTCGGCTTCCGTTCGACCCTGAGATCCGATGCGATGTCAGCCACGTTGAACTTCCTATTTGAACACGCTCGGCAGCCAGAGCGAGATGGCCGGAATATACGTCACCAGTCCCAGAACCACGATACCAGCGCCATAGAACGGCCAGATCGAGCGCATCGCTTCCCACACCGTGATCTTGCCGACGGCGCAAGCGACGAACTGCACCGTGCCGACCGGCGGCGTGTTGAGCCCGATGCCGAGATTGAGGATGGTGATGACGCCGAAATGCACCGGGTCGACGCCATAATGCGTGACCAGCGGCAGGAAGATCGGCGTGCAGATGATGATCATCGGCCCCATGTCCATGAAGGTGCCGAGCAACAGCATCAAAACGTTGAGCAGCAGCAGCACGACCAGCGGGTCGGTGGAAATGGCGTTCATGCCGGCGATCAGCAGAACCGGCACCTTGAGATAGGCCATCAGCCAGCTGAACGAAGCCGCCGTGCCGATGATCAAGAGCACCATAGAGGTGGTGCGCACGGCGCCCTTGGTGGCGTGGACGAAATCGCTCCAGCCCATCGAGCGATAGACGAAGACGGTCACCAGCAAGGCATAGAGAATGGCAATGCAGGAGCTTTCGGTCGCCGTGAAAATGCCGGAGCGGACGCCGCCGAAGATGATGCCGATCAACAGCAGTCCGGGAACAGCGATCAGCGCAAGGTGCCCGACACGCGCAAAACCAGGGAAAGCTTCGACAGGGTAACCGCGGCTGCGGGCGACGAAATAGGCCGTAACCATCAGCGAGGCCGCGAATAGCAGGCCGGGCAGGATACCGGCCGTGAACAGGTCGGCGATCGAGATCTTGCCGCCGCCGGCGATGGAATAGATGATCATGTTCTGCGACGGCGGCAAAAGCAGCGCGATCAGCGCCGCCATCGAGGTGACGTTGACCGCATAGTCGGCGCCGTAGCCGCGGGCTTTCATCTGCGGGATCATCAGACCGCCGACAGCGGCGGCTTCAGCCACGGCCGACCCGGAAATGCCGCCAAACAGCGTGCCGGCGATGATGTTGACCTGGCCGAGCCCGCCACGCACATGCCCGACCAGTGAGCCGGCAAAGGAAACGATGCGCTGCGCGATGCCGCCGCGCACCATCAGATCGCCGGCATAGATAAAGAACGGGATGGCCATAAGCGAAAACGCCGACATGCCCGATTTCATCTGCTGGAACACCACCAGCGGCGGCAAGCCGAGATAGATCACCGTCGCGAACGACGCCGCACCCAGGCAGAACGCGATCGGCGTACCGGCAAACATCAACAGCGTGAAGACGCCGAACAGGATCCAGAGTTCCATCTAGGCCTCCTGCACCGCCGGCATCTCCGGCACCTCTTCGAGATTGATATCCTTGTCGATGTCCACGCCCGACAAGCGCAGCACCACGCGTTCGGCCGAAAACAGGCAGATCAGCGCGCCGCCCGCAACCAGCGGCAGATAGTCGAAGCCGCCAGGCAATTCGAGCGCCGGAATGATGGTGTGCCAGGTCAGGCTGACCAGCTTGCAGCCATACCAGACCATGCCGAAGCCGAAGCCGAGCGCGATGAGGTCGGAAAGCGTGCGCAGCGCGCCCTTGCTGCCTTTCGGCAGGATATAGAGCAGCACGTCGAAGCCCATATGATAGTTCTCGCGCACGCCGACGGCCGCACCCAGGAAGATGAACCAGTTCATCAGCATGATGGCGCAGGTTTCGGTCCAGCTCGGCGAGTCGTTGAGCACGAAGCGGAAGAAAACCTGGTAGGCGACCAAAGCGGTCATGACCACCAGTCCGAAGCCGGCAAGATAAAGCGCGCCGTCGCAAATCCTCGACAGCACGATGCTGAAACGCGGCGGCGCCGTGCCCGGCTTTGCTGTTGTCGCCATCCGATCCTCCCGGTCCCTAGCCTGGTCAAGAAGTGCCGAGTGGACACCGAGTCCGCCCCGCGGAGCCTTACTTGGTCGCCTGGATACGGGCGGCGAGATCCTTGAGCTCGGGCGTCGACAGATATTTGTCGTAGACCGGCTTCATGGCATCGATCAGCGGCTGCTTGTCGATCTCGCTGACCTTGACGCCGGCCTTCTCGACGATGTCGCGCGACTTCTTCTCCTGCGCGTCCCACAGTTCACGCATCTTGACGACGCTGTCCTTGGCCGCCTGGCGCACGATCGCCTGGTCCTCGGGCGACAGCTTGTCCCAGCTTGATTTCGACATCACCAGCACTTCGGGCACGATCTGGTGCTCGTCCGTCGTGTAGTGCTTGGCGACCTCGTAATGCTTGGCCGATTCGAAGCTCGGCCAGTTGTTCTCTGCACCGTCGATGACGCCGGTCTCCAGCGCCGAATAGACCTCGCCATAGGCCATCGGCGTGGCGTTGGCGCCAAGCGCCTTGACCATGTCGACGAAGACGTCGGACTGGATGACACGGAACTTCATGCCCTTGAGGTCGGCGATCGAAGTGATGTCCTTCTTGGTGTTGTAGAAGGAGCGCGCGCCGGAATCGTAGAAGGCGAGCCCGACCAGGTCATGCGCCTCGAAGGCTTTCAGGATCTCGTCGCCGATCGGCCCATCCATGACATGACGCATCTGGTCGACCGAGCGGAAGATGTAAGGCAGCGACGGCACCGCGGTTTCCGGCACGATGCCGTTGAACGGGCCCATCGAGACGCGGTTGAGATCGATGACACCGGTCTGCGTCTGCTCGATCGTGTCCTTCTCCTCGCCGAGCTGCGCCGAATGATAGACCTCGACCGAATAACGGCCGTCGGTGCGCTGCTTGATCAGCTCGCCCATATACTTCACCGCCTCGACAGTCGGATAGCCGTCGGGGTGGGTATCGGCCGAACGCAGCACGGTTTCGGCATTGGCAATCCCAACCAGCAACGAGCCGAAGGCGAATGTGGCTGCCGTCAATTTTGAAAAATACAACATGACTTCCTCCCTTCTAAAAATAGCGGCGCCCGGCTCAGAGCCGGTACGCCTTCTTGGCAAGCGTGTAGGCAAGCTCGCGCGCCAGCTCATGCGCCTCCTCCTCCCGGAGGCGATGCTCGGAAACCAGCCGCGCCAGGAATGCGCAGTCGACCCGCCGCGCGACGTCGTGACGCGCGGGGATCGACGGAAAGGCGCGCGTGTCGTCGTTGAAGCCGACAGTGTTGTAGAAGCCAGCCGTCTCGGTGGTCATTTCGCGGAAGCGGCGCATGCCTTCCGGGCTGTCGTGGAACCACCAGGCCGGTCCGAGCTTCACCGCTGGATAGACGCCAGCGAGCGGCGCCAGCTCGCGCGCATAGCTGGTCTCGTCGAGCGTGAACAGGATGACGGTAAGGTCGCGCTCCAGCCCGACGCAGTCGAGCAGCGGCTTCAACGCCGTCACATAGTCGGTGCGGGTCGGGATATCGAAGCCTTTGTCGCGGCCGAACTTCTGAAAGACACCCGACGAATGATTGCGCCACGATCCGGGATGGATCTGCATCACCAGGCCATCGTCGCGGCTCATCTTGGCCATTTCGGTCAGCATTTGCGCCCGAAACAGCCGCCGCTCGCGCTCGTCGTCGGAACCACCGCGGACGCGGTCAAACAGCTCCTTGGCTGCGGCGTCGGAAAGATTGGCGGTCTCGGCCGTCGGATGGCCATGATCCGACGAGGTCGCGCCGAACTCCTTGAAATAGGCGCGACGTTTGCGATGCGCGTCGAGATAGCCGGCCCATGTCCCTGTATCGCATCCGGTGATCTCGCCAAGACGATCGAGATTGGCGGCAAATCCCTCGAAATCGGGATCGACAACCGCATCGGGCCGGTAGGCGGTGACGACGCGGCCGCCCCAGCCGCCGTCGCGGATCATCCTGTGCCATTTGAGATCGTCGAGCGCGCCCTCGGTGGTGGCGATCACCTCGATGTTGAAGCGCTCGAACAGGGCTCGCGGCCGGTAATCGTCACGTTGCAGCAGTGTCGCGATCGTATCGTAGCAGCGGTCGGCGGTGGTCGCGGTGAGCGGTTCCTGGATGCCGAACAGGTGCTCGAACACATGGTCAAGCCAAAGCCGCGTCGGCGTGCCCCGGAACAGATAATAATGTTCGGCGAAGCGCCGCCAGATCACCCTGCCGTCGGCCTCGACCGGGGCGCCATCGAGGCCGGCTATGCCGAGCTCTTCCAGCCGCACGCCCTGGCTGAACAGCATGCGGAAAATATAGTGGTCCGGCACGATCAGCAGCTGCGCCGGGTCAGGGAACGGCTCGTTCTGCGCATACCAGCGCGGATCGGTGTGTCCGTGCGGACTGACGATCGACAGGTCTTTTACCCCCGCATAGAGCGTGCGGGCCAGGGAGCGGTTTTCCGGCGGAAACAATAGATCCGGATCGGTCAGTCCAGCCAAAGGCTCCTCCCAATTTGGGCCTATTGGTAAATTGACCAGAAATAATGTCAACATACAAAAACTGGATTGTTGTATGATGACTTTCGACGGGCATTGTGCCGCATGGCGGCTGGGTGCTACGCCGCTTGCCGCAATCCTTGCCCGGTGCTCGACGGGCGACTTGACCGGAGACGCTTCGCAGCCATGAATAGCCGCCTGTCCCACGCCACAATCGCAACCTTGCCGGCCGGCACCGAGCTCCCGCGCTACGATCGCCGCGCGGTCAGGCCGGGCATCGTCCATCTCGGCGTCGGCGCCTTTCATCGCGCCCACCAGGCGGCCTATGTCGATGCCTGCCTGGCCAATGGCGAAACGCATTGGGGCGTTGTCGGCGTGTCGCTGCGCAGCCCCGATACGCGTGACGCGCTGGCGCCGCAGGACGGCCTTTACACGCTGGCGATCAGGGACAGCGCCGGCGAGCGATTGCAGGTCGTCGGATCGATCCTGTCGCTGCTGGTGGCGCCGGAGGACCCCGCAGCCGTGCTTGCCGCGCTCACCGAGCCAGACATCCGCATCGTCACGCTGACGATCACCGAAAAGGCCTATCTCAGGGCCGCCGACGGCACGCTCGACGAGAGCCACCCCGACATCGCCCACGACCTGGCAAATCCGGGCTCACCGAAGACAGCGCATGGTTATCTCACCGAGGCGCTGGCGCGCCGCCGCGCCGCCGGCACACCGCCCTTCACCGTGCTCTGCTGCGACAATCTGCCGGCCAACGGCGCCACGCTGCATCGCCTGCTGATCGAGTTCGCCAGATTACGCGACGCGCGCACGGTTGGCACGGAGCTCTCGCGCCAAGGCGATGCCGAACTGGCACGCTATATCGCCGACGACGTGGCCTGCCCGTCTTCCATGGTCGACCGCATCGTGCCGGCCACCACCGATGCCGACAGGGCGCGCGTTGCCGCCACGCTCGGCATCGAGGACGCCTGGCCGGTGATGACCGAGCCGTTCTGCCAGTGGGTGATCGAGGACCGGTTCCCGGCCGGTCGGCCGGCCTGGGAGAAATTCGGCGTCGCGATGGTCGAGGATGTGCGGCCGTTCGAAGACATGAAGCTCAGGCTCCTCAACGGCGCGCATTCCGGTATCGCCTATCTCGGCCTGCTCAGCGGCCATGCCACCGTCGACCGCGCTTTTGCCGACCCGGCGATAAGACAGTTCGTCGATCGGCTTTGGGCCGAAGCGATCCCAACGCTGCCACAGGATGCCGGGCTCGACACCACCGCCTACACGGCGGAACTCGCCGAACGCTTTTCCAACACCGCGCTTGCTCATCGCACCGCGCAGATCGCCAATGACGGCAGCCAGAAGCTGCCGCAGCGCATCGTCGCCTCCGCCCTTGCCAGGCTGGAGGAAGGATTGCTGCCCGAACACCTTTCCCTGGTTGTCGCTGCCTGGATCGCCGCTTGCGCGGCGCGCGGCTCGGCATTGCCGCAACGCCACTTCACCGACCCGCTCGATGCCGCTCTCAACGATCTGTTCAGCCGTAACCCGGCAACAGACGAGGCAGTGACAGCCGTCTTCGATCTCGCCGGCTTTGCCAAAGCCCATCCCGAGCGGCAGAAATTGATCGAGTTTGTCGCCACGCATCTCGTCCATTTCAAGCAGGGCGGTCCGAAGTTGGCCTTCGCCGCTCTCGGTATCGGCAACGAACCGCCCAGGCTGGGCGGATAGCGCAGGGATTTTGAAAGGTTGCCGTTAGTCTTGGTGCAAGCTTTCCGTGAAATCAGCGCAAACGCCAGGGGATTGGTCGAAGCCGCCCCACCGTCGCGATGGGCGTTTCGGCAACAAGCGGGACCGTCTCGCAAACGGAAAATCGGGGCAAACAAAAAGCGGGGCAAGCCCCGCTTTCTCATACCATTATCGGATTCCGAAATCAGGCCGGCAGCAGCGCACCTTCCAGCGTGGTGAGCTGGCTGAGGAACTGCTCCGCCCGGCTGCGGCTGGCGTCATCCTTGGCGTCGGCCGCGTCTTCCTTGGCCTCCTGGATGCGGCGGGCAAGATCGGCGCGGTCGATGTCGTTGACGTGCACTGCCGATTCGGCAAGCAGCGTGCAGCCGGACGGCAGGATGTCGGCGAAACCGCCGAACACCACGTAACGCTCTTCCGCGCCGCCGGCGGTCTTCACTGTGACGACGCCGGGCTTGATCGTGGTCATGACCGGAGCGTGCTGCGCCATCACGGTCATCTCGCCTTCGGCGCCCGGAATGACGACGGACTCGACCTTCTCGGAAACGAGCAGCCGTTCGGGCGAGACCAGTTCGAATTGGAAAGCTTCAGCCATGATCAACTTAGCGAGTAGGGAATAGGGAGTAGTCAGTAGTGAAGGGGCCAAACAGCCCACGTCACATCTGCTATTCACTACTCACTATTCACTACTCCCTATTCCCTAAATTACGCTGCTTCAGCCGCCAGGCGCTGCGCCTTCTCGACCGCCTCGTCAATGCCGCCGACCATGTAGAAGGCGGCTTCCGGCAGGTGGTCGTAGTCGCCGTTGCAGAGGCCCTTGAAGCCCTTGATGGTGTCGGCCAGATCAACCAGCTTGCCAGGCGCGCCGGTGAACACTTCGGCAACGAAGAACGGCTGCGACAGGAAGCGCTCGATCTTGCGGGCGCGAGCCACCGTCTGCTTGTCCTCTTCCGACAGCTCGTCCATGCCCAGGATGGCGATGATGTCCTGCAGCGACTTGTAGCGCTGCAGGATCGACTGCACCTGGCGGGCGACGCCATAATGCTCTTCGCCGACAACCAGCGGGTCGAGCATGCGCGAGGTCGAATCGAGCGGATCGACGGCCGGATAGATACCCTTTTCCGAGATCGCGCGGTTGAGCACGGTCGTCGCATCAAGGTGAGCGAACGAGGTCGCCGGCGCCGGGTCGGTCAGATCGTCGGCGGGCACGTAGATGGCCTGCACCGAGGTGATCGAGCCTTTGGTTGTCGTCGTGATGCGCTCCTGCAGCGCGCCCATGTCGGTGGCCAAAGTCGGCTGATAGCCCACGGCCGACGGGATACGGCCGAGCAGCGCCGACACTTCCGAGCCCGCCTGCGTGAAGCGGAAGATGTTGTCGACGAAGAACAGCACGTCCTGGCCCTGGTCGCGGAAATACTCGGCGACGGTGAGGCCGGTCAGGCCGACGCGGGCGCGGGCGCCCGGCGGCTCGTTCATCTGGCCATAGACGAGTGCTGCCTTGGAGCCTTCGCCGCCGCCCTTCTTGTTGACGCCGGATTCGATGAACTCGTGATAGAGATCGTTGCCTTCGCGGGTGCGCTCGCCGACGCCGGCGAACACCGAGAAGCCGCCATGGGCCTTGGCGACGTTGTTGATCAGTTCCTGGATCAGCACGGTCTTGCCGACGCCGGCGCCGCCGAACAGGCCGATCTTGCCGCCGCGGGCGTAGGGAGCCAGCAGGTCGAGGACCTTGATGCCGGTGATCAGGATCTGCGCTTCCGTCGACTGGTCGACATAGGCCGGGGCCGGCTGGTGGATGGCACGCTGTTCGATGCCGTCGACCGGACCTTCCTCGTCCACCGGCTCGCCGATGACGTTGATGATGCGGCCGAGCAGACCCGGGCCGACCGGGACCGAAATCGGCGCGCCGGTGTCGAACACGTCCTGGCCGCGAACCAGGCCTTCGGTGGAGTCCATGGCAATGCAGCGCACAGTGTTCTCGCCGAGATGCTGGGCGACCTCGAGAACCAGGCGGTTGCCGACGTTCTCGGTTTCCAGCGCGTTCAGGATCGCCGGCAGATGGTCTTCGAACTGCACGTCGACGACGGCGCCGATGACCTGGCGGACCTTGCCGGCCGCGCCGACCCGCTTGGTCGAAACGCTTGCCGACTTCGCGGCGGCCGGCTTGGCCGGAGCGGCCGCTGCGTTGGCCGGTGCCGCTGCCTTCTTGGCCGGAGCGGCCTTCGCGGCTGCTGCCGGAGCTTTTGCCGCCGCTGCCGTCTTGGGGGCCGCCGTCTTCGGGGTCGCTGCTTTCGCCATCGTCTTTGCCCTTTTCGTCTTTCTGTTGCTCACGTCCGCCGGGGATCCATAGATCCGCGCGGCCGTGCCTAGAGCGCCTCGGCGCCCGAAATGATTTCGATCAGTTCCTTGGTGATCTGCGCCTGCCGCTGGCGGTTGTAGGTGATCGACAGCTTGTTGATCATGTCGCCGGCATTGCGCGTCGCATTGTCCATCGCGCTCATCTTGGCGCCCATCTCGCCGGCTGCGTTTTCGAGCAGCGCGCGGAAGACCTGGACCGAGATGTTGCGCGGGATGAGGTCAGAGAGGATTTCGCCCGGCTCCGGTTCGTATTCGTAGACGGCGTTGCCGCCGACCGTCGCTTCGGCCGGGGCGGAAGCGACGCCTGCCGGAATGATCTGCTGCGCCGTCGGGATCTGGCTGATCACTGACTTGAACTGCGAATAGAACAGCGTGCAGATGTCGAACTCGCCCTGGTTGAACAGGTGGATGATCTTGCGCGCGATCGCATCGGCATTGACGAAACCGAGAGTCTTGACCTCACGCAGGTCGACGCGCTCGAGGATCAGCGAACCGTAGTCGCGGCGCAGGATGTCGAAACCCTTCTTGCCGACGCAGATGATCTTAACTTGCTTGCCGTCGGCCAGGAGCCTGCGGATATGGTCGCGGGCGAGGCGGGCAATCTGCGAATTGAAGCCGCCGCACAGGCCGCGCTCGGCGGTGCAGACGATGAGCAGATGCACATCGTCCTTGCCGGTGCCGGTCATCAACGCCGGGGCATCGCCGCCGCCGCCGATAGCCTGGGTGATGTTGGCCAGCACCGCGCCCATGCGCTCGGAATAGGGACGCGCCGCTTCCGCCGCTTCCTGCGCGCGACGCAGCTTCGCCGCGGCGACCATCTGCATCGCCTTGGTGATCTTCTGCGTCGCCTTGACCGAGGCGATACGGTTACGAAGGTCTTTTAATGAAGGCATGCTTCAAACCTGATCCCGTGCGTCCGGCTTCTTCAAGCGAAGGTCTTGGCGAAGGCGTCGATCTCGGCCTTGAGCTTGGCGCGCAGATCGTCCGACAGCGCCTTTTCCTTGCGGATGGCGTCGAGAATGTCCTTGCCGGCCGCGCGCATATGCGACAGCAGGCCATGCTCGAACTTGCCGACCTGGTTGATCGCCAGCTTGTCGAGATAACCGTTGACGCCGGCGAAGATCACCGTGACCTGCTCCTCGACCTTGAGCGGCGAGAACTGCGGCTGCTTCAAGAGTTCGGTCAGGCGTGCGCCGCGATTGAGCAGGCGCTGCGTGGCGGCGTCGAGGTCGGAGCCGAACTGCGCAAAGGCCGCCATTTCGCGGTACTGCGCGAGCTCGCCCTTGATCGAGCCGGCGACCTGCTTCATCGCCTTGATCTGCGCCGACGAACCGACGCGCGACACCGACAGGCCGACGTTGACCGCCGGACGAACGCCCTGGAAGAACAAATTGGTTTCGAGGAATATCTGGCCGTCGGTGATCGAGATCACGTTGGTCGGGATGTAGGCCGACACGTCGTTGGCCTGCGTCTCGATGATCGGCAGCGCGGTCAGCGAACCGCCGCCCAGATCGTCGTTGAGCTTGGCGGCGCGCTCGAGCAGACGTGAGTGCAGGTAGAAGACGTCGCCCGGATAGGCTTCGCGGCCCGGCGGGCGGCGTAAGAGCAGCGACATCTGGCGATACGCGACGGCCTGTTTCGACAGATCGTCATAGCTGATCAGCGCATGCATGCCGTTGTCGCGGAAATATTCGCCCATGGTGGCGCCGGTGAACGGCGCCAGGAATTGCATCGGCGCCGGATCGGAAGCCGTGGCGGCGACGATGATCGAATATTCGAGCGCGCCGCGCTCTTCGAGAACCTTCACGAACTGCGCGACGGTCGAGCGTTTCTGGCCGACGGCGACGTAGACGCAGTAGAGCTTTTCCTTCTCGGGGCCGTTGTCGTGCACCGATTTCTGGTTGAGCATCGTGTCGAGGATGATGGCGGTTTTGCCGGTCTGACGATCGCCGATAACCAGCTCGCGCTGGCCGCGGCCGACCGGGATCAGCGCATCGATGGCCTTGAGGCCGGTCGACATCGGCTCGTTCACCGACTTGCGCGGGATGATGCCGGGCGCCTTGACGTCGACGCGCTTGCGTTCGGTCGCCTTGATCGGGCCCTTGCCGTCGATCGGGTTGCCGAGCGCGTCGACGACGCGGCCGAGCAGGCCCATGCCGACAGGCGCGTCGACGATGGCGCCGGTGCGCTTGACGGTGTCGCCTTCCTTGATGTCGCGGTCGGCGCCGAAGATGACGACGCCGACATTGTCGGCTTCGAGGTTGAGCGCCATACCGCGGATGCCGCCGGGGAATTCGACCATTTCACCGGCCTGGACATTGTCGAGGCCGTAGACGCGGGCGATGCCGTCACCGACGGACAGCACCTGTCCGACTTCGGAGACCTCGGCCTCCTTGCCGAAATTCTTGATCTGGTCTTTCAGAATTGCGGAAATTTCCGCGGCGCGGATGTCCATCAGCCGACCTCTTTCAGTGCAAGCTTGAGCGAATTGAGTTTGGTTTTGAGCGACGTATCGATCTGGCGCGAGCCCATCTTGACGATCAGCCCGCCGAGCAGTGACGGATCGACGGTAATCGCGATGGTCACGTCCTTGCCGGCGATGCTCTTCAGCGTCGCCTTGAGCTCGGTCTGCTGCGCGGCCGTCAAATCATGCGCCGAAGCGACCTCGGCGGACGCCTCGCCGCGATGCTCGGCGGCGATCTGGCGGAATGCCTTGATCATGCCTGGCACCGCGAACAGGCGGCGGTTGCGGGCAACCACGCGCAGGAAATTGCCGACCAGGCCGGTGATCCCCGCCTTGTCGGCGATCGCCGCAATTGCCTTCGCCTGCTCCTCGCTGGAGAATACCGGGCTGTTGATCAGGCGGCCGAGATCGGCGCTGCCGTTGAGCATTGCCTCGAAGCCATTGAGGTCGGCTTCAACCTTGGCAACGGAATTTTCCTGCAGCGCGAGATCAAACAGCGAGCCTGCGTAGCGCTCTGCGACAGCTGAGATTGGCGATGACGATTGGGCCACGGACCGTCTTTTCTCTTGTCTGACAGGCCGCAGATTGTTGGCGCGAGCAAAAACTCTGGCTAAATCTTTGACCTTACTGCAATTTTTCAATGCACGGAGATGCGGCTTCCGCTATCCCCGGCCGAAAGTCGATTGCCGTCTAGCACAGGCTTTTTAAGACCGCAATGCATCCTCCGGCATGCTTTTCAGGCACTTTTGTCGCATCAGGCTACAGAGTCCAGCCCGCGCGGCGGATTAGTCAATGAATCAAGGCAAAAAGCCGAAGGCGAAGGCAAGCGGCAACGCCGCGAGCGCCAGCTCGACGACGATCGAAACCCAGTTGAAGGGCGTGTTGGCGCCATCCGACATCATCGACAACAGCCGGCCGAAGGCGGTGAACAGCCAGGAGAAGCCGAGCGCCATGTAAAGCAGCGGCTGCGCCAGAAGGATGCAGCACAGGCTGACGCCGAGATAGAAGCCCGACATACGGCCACGCCCCTCGGCGATCGCCGCCGCTTTCTCCGGCCTCGGCTGTAGGCGCAGCACGCGAAAAGCGAGCCCCGGCGCCAGGAACAGGAACAGGCCGAGCGCCAGGGTGACGACGGCGCTCGACCATGCCAGCCATTCGCCCTGGCTTGCCGGCCACGGAAACGCAAAATCCATCTGTCCCCTCGTCAATTCTTGTTTTGAATTGCGAGGCATTCTAGCGGAGGAAAAACGCCGCGCCAGATGGTCCCGGACACATTAGACGTCGCGCATCAGGACAGCGCGAAATCGACCGCGGCCTCGGCATGGATACGCGTCGTGTCGAACACCGGAAAGTCGAATTCGCGCTCCCCGATCAGCATGGTGATCTCGGTGCAGCCCATGATGACGCCGTCCACCCGCTCGTCGCGCCGCATGCGGCCGACCTCGGCGACATACGCTGCGTGCGAATCGGGCTTGACGATGCCCTGGCAAAGTTCGTCGTAGATCACCCTGTGCACCATGTCCCGACCGGCCGGGCCGGGCACTATCGGCTCAAGGCCGTATTTGTCGGCGAGCCGTCCCTTGTAGAAATCCTGCTCCATGGTGAAGCGCGTGGCGAGCAGCGCCGGACGCCGGACACCGGCTTCGACGACAGCACGGCCCGTCGCGTCGGCGATGTGGATGAGCGGGATCGATATCGCAGCCTGCACGTCGTCGGCCAGCTTGTGCATCGTGTTGGTGCATATCAGCAGACCTTCGGCGCCACCCGCCTCCAGCCTGCGCGCCGCCTCCACCAGAAGGGCGCCGGCGCCCTGCCAGTCGCCCGCATGCTGCCGTTCGGCGATCTCGGCGAAATCGAACGACCACAACAGGAGCTTCGCCGAATGCAGCCCGCCGAGCCGCTCGCGCACGATCTCGTTGAGCAGGCGATAATAGATCGCCGTCGATTCCCAGCTCATGCCGCCGATGAGGCCAAGGGTTTTCATGCGCGGGTGCTCCTTTGGGCTGCTCGGGAGCTTATAGGAAGCTCTGCGGGTCGATGTCGACCTGGACACGCACCGAACCGCGCAGCTTCGGTCCTTCGGCCAGCATGGCGCGAATGAAGCCTTGCATGTCGGCGCGCCGCTCGCCCTGGATCAGCAGGCGGAAACGATGACGGCCGCCGAGCAGCGACAACGGCGCCTCGGCCGGGCCGAGCACGAACAGGTCCGAAGCCTGGGGGGCGGCACGCCGCAAGGCGCGCGCATGGCTCTCGGCCTCGCCCCGTGTCGCGGCGCTGATGATGATGCCGGCGAGCCGGCCGAAGGGCGGCAACGCCGCGCGCTCGCGCTCGGTGATCTCACGCTCGTAAAAAGCTTCCGAATCGCCGGAGACGATCGCCCGCATCACAGGATGGTCCGGCTGGTAGGTCTGCAGCAGGCCCAGGCTCTTCTTGCCGGTGCGGCCGGCGCGCCCCGTCACCTGGCTGAGCAGCTGGAAAGTGCGCTCGGCGGCGCGCGGATCGCCATTGGCAAGGCCGAGATCCGCGTCGACCACGCCGACCAGCGTCATGCCGGGAAAATTGTGGCCCTTGGCGACGAGCTGCGTGCCGATGACGATGTCGGCCTCGCCATTGGCCACGGCTTCGAGTTCAAGCCTCAGCCGGCGCACCCCGCCCAGAAGGTCGGACGACAGCACGATGGTGCGGGCGTCGGGAAAATGCGCGACCACTTCCTCGGCGATGCGCTCGACGCCTGGACCGCAGGCGACGAGGTGGTCGAGCGTGCCGCATTCGGGACAGGCTTCGGGCCGCTTTTCGTTGTGACCGCAATGGTGGCAGACGAGTTGGCCGCGAAAGCGATGCTCGACCAGCCAGGCCGAGCAGACCGGACAGCCGAAACGATGGCCGCAGACCCGGCACAGCGTCAGCGGCGCGTAGCCGCGCCGGTTGAGGAACAGCAGCGACTGTTCCTTCCGCTCCAGGGTGCGCTGCATCTGGTCGATCAGGATCGGCGACAGGAAGCCGCCGCGCGCCGGCGGCGAACGCCGCATGTCGATCGACTTCAGATCGGGGAGTGCCGCGTCCGCGAAGCGCGACGACAGCACCGCCCTGTCATAGCGGCCCTGGCTGGCATTGACCCGGCTTTCCACCGAGGGCGTTGCCGAGGCAAGCACGACCGGAAAGCCGCCTATGTGGCCGCGCACAACCGCCATGTCGCGGGCATTGTAGAAGACGCGGTCCTCCTGCTTGTAGGCAGGGTCGTGCTCCTCGTCGACGACGATCAGGCCGAGCTCCTTGAACGGCAAAAACAGCGCCGAGCGCGCGCCGGCAACGACGCGCACACCGCCTTCCGCCACTTGGCGCCAGACGCGCTCGCGCATTCTCGGCGGCAGGTCGGAATGCCACTCCGCCGGCTTGGCGCCGAAACGGTCCTGGAAGCGTTCGAGGAAGGCATGGGTGAGCGCGATTTCCGGCAACAGGATCAGCACCTGCTTGCCCTTGTCGAGCGCCGCAGCCACCGCTTCGAAATAGACTTCCGTCTTGCCAGATCCGGTGACGCCATCGAGCAAGGTGACGTTGAAGGCATCGCCGGCGATCGCCGAACGGAGCTTCTCAGCCGCCTCCTCCTGGTCCGGCATCAACTCTGGCAGTGCGTGCGTCGGATCGGGCGCCGCCACCACCGGCCGTGGCGGGATCGTCACCGTCTCGAACACGCCTTGCGCGCGCAGCCCGTCGATGACGGTCGAGGACACGCCGGCGGCATGCGCCAGCCCCGAGCGCGTCCAGGCGAGGCCACCTTCGGCTGTCTCGAGCACGCGACGCCGCGCATCGGTCAACCGGTCGGGCTCGGCCAGTGTGCGCTGCAGGCCTTCGATCCAGGGCTCCGGGTCGAAAGCTTCAGGCGCTCGCAAAAGCATGCGCGCCACCATGCCGGGCGCCGACAGCGTGTACTGCGCGATCCAGTCGACGAAGCGGCGCATTGACCGGTCGATCGGCGGGCAGTCGAAGACCTGCTCGATCGGCCGTAGTTTCCTGGCATCGACGGTTTCGACGGCGCCGTCCCAGACGATGCCCGCGACCTGGCGCGGCCCGAGCGGCACGCGCACGATCGAGCCCGGCACCACGCGCATGCCAGGCGGCACGGCATAGGTGTAGGGCCGTTCGGCAGGCATCGGCACCAGCACCGGCGCGGCCGCGACAAAGGGCGAATCTTCGATCATCAGGCGTGACCTTGCCCTGACTTTGGTCTAGATCAAAGAGGAGCCTCGCATCTGCCTGGCTGGCGCCTGGCAATCCCCAAGGAGACCACCATGAAATTTTTTGCCGACACCGCTGACATCAAGGAAATCAAGGAGCTCAACGATCTTGGGCTGCTCGACGGCGTCACCACCAACCCGTCGTTGATCCTGAAATCGGGTGGCAAGATCATCGACGTCACCAAGCAGATCTGCGACATCGTCGAGGGTCCGGTTTCGGCCGAGGTCGTGGCGACCGAGTACAAGGACATGATCGCGGAAGCCAAGGTGCTGGCCAAGATCGCGCCGAATATCGCCATCAAGGTGCCGCTGACGCTTGACGGCCTGAAGGCGTGCAAGACCATCCGCACCGAGATGAACCGCATGGTCAACGTGACGCTCTGCTTCTCGGCCAACCAGGCGTTGCTGGCCGCCAAGGCCGGCGCCTCCTTCATCTCGCCTTTCGTCGGCCGCGTCGACGACACCGGCTCGGACGGCATGGAGCTGATCGCCGAGATCAAGCAAATCTACGACAATTATGATTTCAAGACCGAGATCCTGACCGCCTCGGTGCGCACGGTGAACCATGTCAAGCAGGCGGCCCTTATCGGCGCCGACATCGTGACCGCCCCGCCGGCCACGCTGAAGGCGCTGGTCAAGCACCCGTTGACCGACAAGGGTCTTGAGCAGTTCCTCGCCGACTGGGCAAAGACCGGCCAGAAAATCGGCTGAGGTTGCAGCCCGTCAGATAAGGAAAAGGCCGGGTGACCGGCCTTTTTTGTTGAATACAAGCCGCCCGAAGCTGCGTTCCGATTCAGGTCTTCTTGGCGTGCTTGACCAGATCCTGCGCGATCGACAGCCGCAAAAATTCAGCCAGCTCGCGTGCTGCGCGGTTCTCGGCATCGATCTGGGCACGATAGGCCGCATATTCCTGCAGCGGCCGGTCGAAGGACGATGGCACCGAGCGTTTGCCGACGGCGACAACCGTGTTGGTCGCCGTGTCGCGCAGCACATAATTGGCAGTCAGCGTCACCGTGCCGGCGGTCGGTTCGTCTTCCTCGGTCTGGATCTGCACGGTCGCCGCCGATTCGACCAGTTCGGTAACGCCGAGGTCGAGCACATAGGCCGGCGAGGCCGGCTGGCCCGAGCCTTGGCCGAAGGCGAAGATCAGATTGTTGCGCACCTGTTGCGCGTAGCGGGTGTTGACCGGCTTGATTGAGATCGAGCCAAGCTCGGCGGACGCGCTGAGCTGCGATCCGGGCGACAGCGGCTGGCTGGAATAGAGCGGCCTGACCGTGCAGGCCGACACCAGCGCCAGGGCTGCGACCATGCCGCAGACCGCAAAGCGGCCGCGCAGGCGGGCCGCTTCTGATTTCACCGGATCAGGCAACGACATTGACGATCCTCTGCGGCACGATAATCACCTTGCGCGGAGCCTTACCTTCCAGTGCTTTTTGCACGAAGTCGAGAGCCAGCACCGCTTTTTCGACGGCACCTTGATCCGCGTCGCGGGCAATTGTCAAATCCCCGCGCTTCTTGCCGTTGACCTGCACCGGCAGCACGATCTCATTGTCGACGACGAGTGCCGGATCGTAGACCGGCCACGGCCGTTCGGCGACCAGATCGGTCCCGCCCAGCTCATGCCAGCACTCTTCGGCCAAATGCGGCATGACCGGCGCGACCACATGCACCAGGATCTCCACCGCCTCGCGGCAAGCGCCTTTCAGCGCCGCATCGGCCTTGCCCTCGGCGACGTCGTTGAGCGGCGTGGTCAAGGCATTGGCGAGTTCGTAGATGCGGGCGATCGCCCGGTTGAAGCCGAGCCTCTCGATATCCTCGCCGATCGCCTTCAGGATCTTATGGGCGGCTTTGGAAACAACACCGGACTCACCATCCCTCGCCGCTTCCGGCTTGACGCCGCCAAGTGTCTCGGCGGCGATCGATACCAGGCGCCAGACCCGCTGGATGAAGCGATGCGCGCCGGCGGCGCCATCGTCGGTCCATTCGACGTCGCGCTCGGGCGGCGAATCCGACAGCATGAACCAGCGCGCCGTGTCGGCGCCGTAGCCGTCGGTGATGTCTTCCGGGCTCACCGTGTTCTTCTTCGACTTCGACATCTTTTCGAGCGAGCCGATCGCGGCTTCCTCGCCGGTCGCGATCTCGATGGCGCGGCGTTTTCCCCCGCCCGCATCCTCGATCCTGACTTCGCTCGGCGACAACCAGCGGCCATTGGTCGACGCGCCGCCGACACGGTAGGTCTCGTGCACCACCATGCCTTGCGTGAAGAGGCCCTTGAACGGCTCGGCGAGGTTCAGATGATGCGTCTCGCGCATGGCGCGGGTGAAGAAGCGCGAATAGAGCAGATGCAGGATCGCGTGCTCGATGCCGCCGATATACTGGTCGACCGCCAGCCATTCATCGGCGGCCTTCGGCTCGGTCGGTTCATTGGCCCAGGGGGCGGTGAAGCGGGCGAAATACCAGGACGAATCGACGAACGTGTCCATCGTGTCGGTCTCGCGCCGCGCGTCGCGACCGCATTGCGGACATTTGACGTGCCGCCATGTCGGGTGACGGTCGAGCGGATTGCCGGGACGATCGAACTCGATGTCGTCCGGCAGCTTGACCGGCAGGTCTGCCTTCGGCACCGGCACGACGCCGCAATGCTCGCAATGGATCATCGGGATCGGGCAGCCCCAATAGCGCTGGCGCGAGATGCCCCAGTCGCGCAGGCGGAAATTCACCTTGCGCTCCGCCATCGGCCGGCCGCCGATCGTCTTTTCTTCCAGCAGCCTCGCCACTTCGTTGAAAGCCTTCTCTGGCTTCATGCCGTCGAGGAAGCGCGAATTGATCATCACGCCATCGTCGACATAGGCCTCTTCCGTGACCTGGAAGGTTTTTGCGTCGGCGTCTTCCGGCATCACCACCGGGATGACCGGCAGGCCGTATTTGTTGGCGAAGTCAAGGTCGCGCTGGTCGCCAGACGGGCAGCCGAAAATGGCGCCGGTGCCATATTCCATCAGCACGAAATTGGCGACATAGACCGGCAGCGTCCAACTCTCGTCGAACGGATGGACGACGCGAATGCCGGTGTCGAAACCCTTCTTCTCGGCTGTCTCCAGTGCCGCCACCGAGGTGCCCATATGGCGGACCTCGTCGACGAACTTGGCCAACTCGACATTGGTCTCAGCCGCCTTTTTTGCCAGCGGATGATCGGCGGCGACCGCCATGAACGACGCGCCGAAGATAGTGTCGGGCCTTGTCGTATAGACTTCCAGCTCGTGGGCATCGCCGACAGGCTTGGCCAGCGGCCAGCGGATCAGCAGCCCTTCGGAGCGGCCGATCCAGTTCTGCTGCATCAGCTTGACCTTCTCCGGCCATTCGCCAAGGCTATCCAGCGACTCCAGCAGGTCCTGCGCGTAATCGGTGATCTTGAAGAACCACTGCGTCAGCTCGCGCTGTTCGACCAGCGCGCCCGAACGCCAGCCGCGACCGTCGATGACCTGCTCGTTGGCGAGCACCGTCATGTCCTCCGGATCCCAATTGACCTTGGAGGATTTGCGCGTCACCAGCCCCTTTTCGACGAAATCGAGGAACAGCATCTGCTGGCGATGGTAATAGTCGACGTCGCAGGTGGCGAATTCGCGCGCCCAGTCCAGCGACAGGCCCATCATCTTGAGCTGCTCGCGCATGGCGGCGATGTTGGCGTAGGTCCATTCCTTGGGGTGGACCTTGTTCTGCATGGCGGCATTTTCGGCCGGCATGCCGAAGGCGTCCCAGCCCATCGGATGCAGCACGTTGAACCCCTTGGCGCGTTTGTAGCGCGCCACCACGTCGCCCATCGTATAGTTTCGGGTGTGGCCGATATGGATCTTGCCCGACGGATAGGGAAACATCTCGAGCACGTAATATTTCGGCTTCGGGTCGTCGTTCCGGGCCTCGAACAGCTTCTTTTCGGCCCAGGCCTTCTGCCATTTGGGCTCTGAGGTGCGCGGATTGTATCGTTCGGTTGCCATCGGGTGTTTTTCACTTAAAAGCAGGCGCAGGCCGCCGGACGAGGCCGGTGGCCAAGGTAAATGTCGTCGCGGTGTTCACCATGGATTGCCGGACCCGTCAACTGCGGCGAGCCGGCCAGGACGATTAAAAGACAGGCAGGATATAGGCATGGCGACCACCGTCGAACAGTTTTTCGCCGTCAAGGCGAGGATCACCGCTGCCGAGCGCGAGGCCGGCCGCGACGCCGGTTCGGTGACGTTGGTTGCCGTGTCGAAGACTTTTGAGGCCGACGCCATCCGCCCGGTCATCGAAGCTGGCCAGCGCGTCTTCGGCGAGAACCGCGTGCAGGAGGCGCAGGCCAAATGGCTGGCGCTGAAAGCCGAATTCCCCGACGTCGAACTGCATCTGATCGGTCCGCTGCAGTCGAACAAGGCCAAGGAAGCCGTCGCTTTGGCCGACGTCATCGAGACCGTCGACCGCGAGAAGATCGCCGCCGAGCTCGCCAGGGA
Source organism: Mesorhizobium sp. RCC_202 (assembly GCF_041355295.1). Classification (NCBI taxonomy): domain Bacteria; kingdom Pseudomonadati; phylum Pseudomonadota; class Alphaproteobacteria; order Hyphomicrobiales; family Phyllobacteriaceae; genus Mesorhizobium; species Mesorhizobium sp. RCC_202. Next base: position 14,164 of record NZ_JBFUPO010000016.1, on the reverse strand, counting down.
GATCGCCAGGCAAGGCCGCACACCAAGGCTGTATGTCCAGGTCAACACCGGCTCGGAGCCGCAAAAGGCCGGCATCGAGCCACGTGACGCGGTTGCCTTCGTTGCCCGCTGCCGCGATGTCCACGGTCTCGCCATCGAAGGCCTGATGTGCATCCCGCCGGTCGACGAAAACCCCGGTCCGCACTTCGCCTTGCTGGAAAAGCTGGCGCGTGAGGCCGGCGTCGCAAAACTGTCTATGGGCATGTCCGGCGACTACGAGACCGCCATCGCCTTCGGCGCCACCAGCGTGCGGGTCGGCTCGGCGATCTTCGGCAGCCGCTGACAAGCCGGGCATTTAGGCCAGCTTGGCAAGGTCGCCGCGCCACCTCTTGAAACGAAACGCCCCGTTCCTATTTGCTCCCTGTCATCCAACATTCCTCGGGGAATCCCACCATGCGCTATAACCAGCTCGGCAATACCGGCCTGTTCGTTTCCGAACTCTGCCTCGGCACCATGACCTTCGGCGCCGCCGGCCAGAATGCCCAATGGGGCCTGATCGCCAGCCTCGACCAGAAGGGGGTGAACGAGATCGTCGGCCGTTCGATCGCCGCCGGCGTCAATTTCTTCGACACGGCCGACGTCTATTCCGTCGGCCAGTCAGAGCAATTGCTGGGCCAATCGCTCAAGGATCTCGGCGTCAAGCGCTCCGATGTCATCATCGCCACCAAGGTGCATGGCGCGATGGGCGGCGGCCCGAACGAGCGCGGCTCTTCGCGTGGCCACATCATGGATTCGGTAGAGGGCAGCCTGAAACGGTTGCAGCTCGACCACATCGATCTCTACCAGCTGCACGGCACCGACACCGTGACGCCGATCGACGAGACGCTGCGCGCGCTCGACGATCTCGTCGCCAGCGGCAAGGTGCGCTATGTCGGCGTCTCCAACTGGCAGGCCTGGCGCATCGCCAAGGCGCTCGGCCTTGCCGAACGCAAGGGGTACGCCCGCTTCGAGACGATCCAGTCCTATTATTCGGTCGCCGGCCGCGATCTCGAGCGCGAGATCGTGCCGCTGATCAACGAAGAGAAGCTCGGTCTTATGGTCTGGTCGCCGATGGCGGGCGGCCTGCTGTCTGGTAAGTACGGCCCCGGCGCGCCGGGCAATGGCGAGGGCCGCCGCGCCGCCTTCAACTTCCCGCCGGTCAATGAAGACCGTGCCTGGGCGGCGGTCGCCGTCATGCGCGACATCGCCAAAAAGCACGATGTCGGCGTCGCCACGGTGGCGCTCGGCTATGTGCTGGCAAAGCCGTTCGTGATGAGCGTCATCATCGGCGCCAGCCGCATGGACCAGCTCGAGCAGAATCTTGCGGCAACGACCGTGAAACTCGACGCCGACGACCTCGCCAAGCTCGATGAGGTCAGCGCGCTGCCGGCCGAATATCCGGGCTGGATGCTGGAGCGGCAGGGCGCCGGGCGCCGTCCCGCGCCTTTCGTCCCGAAGGCGTAATCCGCTTCGACATTTCCAGGAAGCCGCGTGCCCATCGGCGCGCGGCTTTTGATTTCTGTTTTAGAGATGCACGGTCTCGGCGAGAAAATCCAGAAAGGCCCGCACCCGGGCCGGCAAATGCTTGCCCTGGCCGACATAGACCGCATGCGTCGGTTCCAAATCGCCGGGGTTGAACGCTTCCAGCAACGGCACCAGGCGGCCAGCGGCAATGTCGGGCTCGACATGCCAGAGCGCCAGCCTGGCGATGCCCGCGCCGGCGATCGCCGTGCGCCGCATCGCCTCGCCATCGGTCAGTGTCAGGTTTCCGCCAACCGGGACGATGATCGAGGCGCCCGTCGCATCGACGAACGGCCAGCCGTCTATATGCCGCACAAAGCCGAAGGCCAGCATGTTGTGGCTCGCAAGCTCGGCCAGCGTGCGCGGCGTGCCACGCACTTCAAGGTAGGACGGCGCCGCGACCACCACCATCCGGCTCTCGCCAAGCTTGCGCGCCACCAGGCGTGACTCGCGCAGCGGCCCGGCGCGTATGGCGACATCGGCGCGTTCTTCCAACAGGTCGATGACGTTGTCGGTCAGCACGGCCTCGACACTAATCTCGGGATAACGCTCCAGAAACCGCGGCAGCAGCGCCATCAGCCGGTGCTGGCCGAACGGCACATAGCTGTTGACCCTGAGCCGCCCGCGCGGTGCGGCTCCCGCCGCTGCTTCACGCTCGGCCGCGTCCATATCGGCAAGGACACGCCTGCCATTGTCGAAAAAAGCAGTTCCTTCCGGCGTGAGCTGCAGCTTGCGCGTCGAGCGGCTGACCAGTCGAGCGCCAAGCCGCGTCTCCAGCCGCGCGATCAGCTTGCTGACCGCCGACGGCGTCATGCGCAACGCTCGCGCCGCCGCCGAGAAGCTGCCCGCCTCGACGACGCGCACGAACACTTCGATCTCGCCGGAGCGATTGATTTCGGGCCTGGCCATTCGTGAATCTATTTCACAGATAATATGCCTGACGCAAGGCTGGTTCACAGGCGAAACGATCACGATCTTCCGGGTCGGTGCACGATCCCGAAAACTCGAGCCGGTTTTCGGAAAAGATCATGCTCCAACAAGAATCCAGGGCGCGGCATCAAGCGTCCTTTTCCTGATCGGACGGACCACCGCCATGCCCCTTGCTCTCTATGCCCTCACAGCCGGCGCCTTCGGCATCGGCGTCACCGAATTCGTCATCATGGGCCTGCTGCTCGACGTCAGCGCCGATCTCGGCGTCTCGATCTCGGCCGCCGGCCTGCTTATTTCCGGCTACGCGCTGGGTGTCGTCGTCGGCGCGCCGCTGCTTGGCGCGCTCGCCGGCCGCTTGCCGCGCAAGACCTTGCTGCTTGCCTTGATGGTGGTCTTCACCGTCGGCAACCTCGCCTGCGCGCTGGCACCCGATTATTGGACGCTGATGGCCGCGCGGGTGTTGACGGCTTTTGCCCACGCCTCCTTCTTCGGCGTCGGCTCGGTCGTCGCCACCGGTCTGGTCGCGCCCAACAAGAAGGCTTCGGCCATCGCTTTGATGTTCACCGGCCTCACCGTCGCCAACATCCTTGGCGTGCCGTTCGGCACCTGGCTTGGCCAGGCCTATGGCTGGCGCTCGACCTTCTGGGCCGTGACATTGGTCGGCGTGCTCGCCTTTGCCGTCATCGCGCTCCTGGTGCCGCGCGACGAGCCGGCTGCCGCAAGCGAAGAAGAGAGTTCCGAAGGCACGCTTGCCGTGCTTGGCCGCCGGCCTGTGCTGCTTGGCCTGCTCACCACCGTGCTGAGCTGGGTCGGCGTCTTCGCCGCCTTCACCTATCTGGCGCCGATGCTGACCCGGATCAGCGGTTTTTCGGAAGCCTCCGTGTCACCGATCCTGTTGGTCTTCGGCGGCGGCCTGGTCGCCGGCAATCTGCTCGGCGGACGCCTTGCCGACCGGCGCCTGGTGCCGACGGTGATCGGCACGCTGGTCGCGCTCTCGGCCGTGCTGTTCGCCATGACGGCCGCGCTGCACCAGCCGGTTGCCGCCATCGTCGCCGTCGGCCTGCTCGGCGCGGCCGCCTTTGCCACCGTCGCCCCGCTGCAGATGTGGGTGCTGGAAAAAGCCCAGGGTGCCGGCCAGGGCCTTGCCTCGTCCTTCAACATCGCCGCCTTCAACCTCGGCAATGCGATTGGCGCCTGGCTTGGCGGCTTCGTCATCGACCATGGCCCGGGCCTCGGCGCGGTTCCACTGATCGCCGCCATCGTGCCGCTCGCCGCACTTGGCGTGGTGCTTCTCGCGTTGCGGCTGGAGCGCGGCCCGACGATCGGCGCGCCGGCCACCGCCCAGTGCTGACCCGCTGAATTCCCGTCTTCGACACTCAGGAGAAAAAAGATGGACTATCGACCTCTCGGCGCTTCCGGCCTCAAAGTGCCGGCGCTTTCCTTCGGCGCCGGAACCTTCGGCGGCTCCGGCCCGCTGTTCAGCCATTGGGGCAACAGCGACGCGAGCGAAGCGCGCCGTCTCATCGACATCTGCCTGGAGGCCGGCGTCAATCTCTTCGATACCGCCGACGTCTATTCGAACGGCGCTTCGGAAGAGGTATTGGGCGAGGCGATCAAGGGTCGCCGCGACGCGGTGCTGATCTCGACCAAGACCTCGCTGCCGATGGGTGACGGCCCGGCCGACTGGGGCTCGTCGCGCTCGCGGCTGATCAAATCGGTCGACGCGGCGCTGAAACGCCTCGGCACCGACTACATCGACCTTTTGCAACTGCACGCCTTCGATGCCTCGACGCCGATCGATGAGACCTTGTCGACGCTGGACGATCTGATCCGGGCGGGCAAGCTGCGCTATGTCGGCGTGTCGAACTTCTCCGGCTGGCAGGTGATGAAATCGCTGGCGGAGGCCGACAAGCGCGGCTACCAGCGCTATGTCGCGCATCAGGTCTATTACTCACTGCTTGGGCGCGACTATGAATGGGAACTGATGCCGCTTGGCCTCGACCAGGGCGTCGGCGCGCTGGTGTGGAGCCCGCTGGGTTGGGGCCGCCTGACCGGCAAGATCCGCCGTGGCCAGCCTCTGCCGGAAAAGAGCCGGCTGCACGACACGGCCGATTTCGGCCCGCCGGTGGCGGACGAACATCTTTATCGGGTCATGGATGCGCTCGACGCGGTGGCGCAGGAAACCGGCAAGAGCGTGCCGCAGATCGCCATCAACTGGCTCTTGCAACGGCCGACCGTGTCGTCGGTGATCATCGGCGCCCGCAACGAGGAACAGCTGCGTCAGAACCTCGGCGCGATCGGCTGGGCGCTGACGCCGGACCAGATCAAGACGCTCGATGCCGCAAGCGAGGTCACCGCGCCCTATCCGTACTTCCCCTATCGGCGGCAGGAAGGTTTTGCCCGGCTCAACCCACCGGCGGTCTAACTAGCGCGGAACCGCTACGGGGGACAGTCTGTCTTTCACTGGGGGGCGCAAAGGGTCGCGTCGCGCCTCGACAGTACCGACCAATCTGCATATCGTGCTGTAGTGGATAAACTGAACCTAAGTGCTGACTACTACGCCACGTCCGATGCAGATGGACGGTTTCAACATGGCGTAATTTTCCATATCACGCGCAACAAGGCTGGAGGGTCTATCAGCACTCCCGTCGGTCGGTTTTATGCATGGCGACCACAGATCCATCCGGAGGGGTATTTTACGCATTCGAGAGTCGACTGCTACGTGGACGATGATCGGCTTGCACCAGAGCCAAGCTGGCTTGCACGCACACTTTTAGGCGCCCTTTTAGAAAAAGGCAGCGTATCAGAGCCGATATGGTTGGGGTGGCATCGGTCCACAGAGTTGGGTGGCGAAGAACGAGGTAGCGTTTTCGATCTCGACTAATGCAGCACGAACTCGCCATCCACTTTGCGCCACTCGTTCGGCGCGATCAGCTTTTGATGCGTATAGGTGATCGAGTGCAGCGGGCCGTCGAGCTTGGCTTTCCAGAACTCGATGAAGCGGATCAGCACAGGGAACTTCGGTGCTAGATCGTAGTCCTGCCAGATAAAGCTCTGCAGCAAATGCGGATGGTCTGGAAAATGGTAGAGAATCTTGGCCGTGGTCAGGCCATAGCCTTTGAGCATCAGGTCCATTTCGGAATGGTCGCGCATCGCGGTACCCTTGGTCGGTTCTCCTTTCCTCCCAACGTTGGATTCTGCGCCCAGTTGCTTAACTGTCTATTGATTTTTTCTGATCGCGATCGGCATTTTCATCGCCAAAACAGCTGGTTAGCAGCGACGCGGCACGAGTGCTGACAGCGCCTTGCGCATGCCCTGCGTCATCCCGCCACGCGAATCCAACGTCTAATGTTGCCGTCGGCGCGGAACTGTTAATAATGCCGCCGAATTCGCGGCTGCGTCGCCGTGAAGCCGTTGGCGCCAAGCCAACGGAACGGTTCGGGAGGAATGCCAGAAATGTCCGAGGTTCACGTACACCGCGTCCAGCCGGCGTGGAAGAAGAACGCGCTGATCGACAACGACACCTACCTCAAATGGTACGCCGACAGCGTGAAAAATCCGGACAAGTTCTGGGGCAAGCACGGCAAGCGCATCGACTGGTTCAAGCCGTTCAGCAAGGTCAAGAACACCTCCTTCGACGGCAAGGTCTCAATCCGTTGGTTCGAGGACGGCGAGACCAATGTCTCGTACAACTGCATCGACCGCCATTTGAAGAAGCGCGGCAACCAGACCGCCATCATCTGGGAAGGCGACAACCCCTACGACGACAAGAAGGTCACCTATAACGAGCTTTACGAGCATGTCTGCCGGCTAGCCAATGTGATGAAGAAGCACGGCGTCAAGAAGGGCGACCGCGTCACCATCTACATGCCGATGATCCCGGAAGCCGCTTACGCGATGCTCGCCTGCACCAGGCTGGGCGCCATCCATTCGATCGTCTTCGGCGGCTTTTCGCCCGACGCGCTGGCCGGCCGCATCGACGACTGCAAGTCGACCTTCGTCATCACCGCCGATGAGGGCCTGCGCGGCGGCAAGCCGATCCCGCTCAAGGACAACACCGACAAGGCGATCGAGATCGCGGCCCGGGCCGGCACCAAGGTCGAGACCGTGGTCGTCGTGCGCCGCACCGGCGGCAAGATCAACTGGGTGGCCGGGCGCGACGTCTGGTACCATGACGAGATCGCCACCGTGAAGCCGGACTGCAAGCCGGAGAAGATGAAGGCTGAGGATCCGCTGTTCATCCTCTACACCTCGGGCTCGACCGGCAAGCCGAAGGGCGTGTTGCACACCACCGCCGGCTATCTCGTCTATGCCTCGATGACGCACCAATATGTCTTCGACTACCATGACGGCGACATCTACTGGTGCACCGCCGATGTCGGCTGGGTCACCGGCCACAGCTACATCGTCTATGGCCCGCTCGCCAATGGCGCCACCACGCTGATGTTCGAGGGCGTGCCCAACTACCCGTCGCAATCGCGTTTCTGGGAAGTCATCGACAAGCACAAGGTCAACATCTTCTACACCGCGCCGACGGCGCTGCGCGCGCTGATGGGCGCCGGCAACGATCCCGTGAAAAAGACCTCGCGCAAATCGCTTCGCGTGCTGGGCTCGGTCGGCGAGCCGATCAATCCGGAAGCCTGGGAGTGGTATTTCAACGTCGTCGGCAACGGCAAGGTGCCGATCGTCGACACCTGGTGGCAGACCGAGACCGGCGGCATCCTGATCACGCCGCTGCCCGGCGCCACCGACCTCAAGGCCGGCTCCGCGACGCGGCCCTTCTTCGGCGTCAAACCGCAGCTGGTCGACGGCGAGGGCAAGGTGCTGGAGGGTGCGGCCGACGGCAATCTTTGCATCACTGATTCCTGGCCCGGCCAGATGCGCACCGTCTACGGCGATCACGACCGCTTCGTGCAGACCTATTTCTCCACCTACAAGGGCAAGTACTTTACCGGTGACGGCTGCCGCCGCGACGCCGACGGCTATTACTGGATCACCGGCCGCGTCGACGACGTCATCAACGTTTCGGGCCACCGCATGGGCACCGCGGAAGTGGAATCGGCGCTGGTCAGCCATGACAAGGTTTCCGAGGCCGCCGTCGTCGGCTATCCGCACGACATCAAGGGCCAGGGCATCTACAGCTACGTCACCTTGATGAAGGGCGTGGAGCCGACCGAGGAACTGCGCAAGGAACTCATCGCCCATGTCCGCAAGGAGATCGGCGCCATCGCTTCACCCGACAAGATCCAGTTCGCGCCGGGCCTGCCCAAGACCCGCTCCGGCAAGATCATGCGCCGCATCCTGCGCAAGATCGCCGAGGATGATTTCGGCGCGCTTGGCGACACCTCGACCTTGGCCGATCCGGCTGTGGTCGACGATCTGATCGCCAACCGGCAGAACAAGAAGGGCTGATGACCGGCGAGACCTCACTCGGCACCGTCCGCCAGCTGTGGCGTTACCCGGCGAGTTCGCTCGCCGGTGAGCCGCTTGATGCCATCTCGATCGGGACGACGACCGTTGACGGTGACCGGCTGTTCGGCCTGGTCGATGCTTCCGATGGCGAGATCGCGCGTCCCGATCGCAGCCCGAAATGGCACAAAGTGCCGCTGATCCGCACCCGGCTGACCCAAGATCGCCGGCTCGAAGTGGCGGTGCCGGGCGGCGACTGGCTGCCGGCGCCTGATCCCGAAAGCGACCGCGCCGTTTCCGCCTTCCTTGGCTTTGCGGCGTCGATCCTGCCTTTCGGGAAAGAAAATGCAGCTTCGGACTATACTGGCCCATTGACGGCCGCGCGCTACGCCAAGGCGCCGATCCACCTGCTCACCACCGCCTCATTGGCTCGGCTGAAGGCACTGCACCCGGAAGGCGTCCCCGATCCGCGCCGTTTCCGACCCAACATCCTGATCGACATGAAAGCCGTCGACGGCTCCTTCCCGGAAACCGAATGGATTGGCCGCAAGCTCGCGATCGGTGACCTGCTCTTGACCGTCTCGGAGCCTTGCCGCCGCTGCGGCTTCACCATCATCGCCCAGGACGGTTTCGACAACGATCCCGGCATCCTGCGCAATGTGGTGCGCCACAACGCCCACAATCTCGGCGTCTACTGCACCGTCGACCGGCCGGCGCGCGTCGCGATCGGCGCACCGATGCGGTTCGTTTAGCTGGTGTAGAACCCTTGAGATGCCGGCGGGACAGCGCGCCCCTCTGGCCTGCCGGCCATCTCCCCCAATTGGGGGAGATCGATGTCACCGCCGCTTTCGCCAATCACCAGCGTTGCAGGACGGCGCCTGCGACGAAGCTGCCAATCTCCCCCTTGTGGGGGAGACGTCCGGCAGGACAGAGGGGGGCGCGAAGGATCGCGACAGAACGATTTCCGTCCTGAGCCCCAGCACCTTTCGCGGGCGGCTACCGATACAGGTCCGCCCGCGTCGGCGGCAGGCCGCTTGGGCCGCGCGCGCGTTTGGTGGCGACGGTCTGGAAAATCTGCGCCGAAGCCCGCTCGAAGGTGACCGAGCAGCCGGTGAGATAGAGCAGCCATAGCCGCGCCTTGGCCTCGCCGACCTCGGCGATCGCCTCGTCGAAACGCGCCTGCAGGCGCTCGGCCCACAGGCGGCAGGTGCGCGCGTAGTGTTCGCGCAAATTCTCCACGTCGTAGACAAGGAAGCCGTGCGCCTCGAGATTGCCTGTTGTCATGCCGATCGTGTCGAGCTCGCCGCCGGGAAAGATGTATTTGAGCAGCGCCTTGTACTCCGCCCCCTTGCGCAGCGTCTTCTTGATGTCACCCTTGCTGCGCCTTGTGATGGCGTGATGCAGATAGATGCCGCCTGGTTTCAGCAGGCGATGTACCGTCGAGAAATAGGCCGCATGGTTGACGAGCCCGAGATGCTCGAACATGCCGATCGACGAGATCTTGTCGAAAGAGCCGGTGAGCTCGGCATAGGATTTGATCTCGATGGTGATGCGGTCTTCCAGGCCTTCGGCACGGATGCGCTCGCGCGCGAGATCGGTCTGGGCTTGCGACAACGAAACGCCGTGGCCGACGACGCCGTAATTCTTCGCCGCATGGATCAGCATGGCGCCCCAGCCGCAGCCGATGTCGAGCAGCCTTTCGCCCGGTTTCAGCCGGAGCTTGCGGCAGATGTGGTCGAGCTTGTCGAATTGCGCCTGGTCGATGCTGTTGGCGAAATCCGTGAAATAACCGCAGCTGTAGACCATGCGTTCATCGAGGAAGAGGCGGTAGAAGGCATTCGAGATATCGTAGTGATGCTGGATCGCTTCCTGGCTCGATCCGCTGACATAGGGGTTGCGACCGGAAAGATCGCTGCGCGCGCTCATCTCTCTTCGCGAGAACAGCACCGCCGGCAGGTCGCGCAGGATCGCCAGCTTCGGCAAGGATTTGAGCTTCGTCCTGAGCTTGCCTTGCGAGGGCAGCGCGTAGAAATCGAACAGCGTCCCGCCTTCGATGTCGACGGTCTTGGAAATCCACATCTCGATCAGCGTCGAGAACACCGGCCGACGCACCAACTGCCAGACGATGTCCTGGTCATTGATGGTGAGCACTGGACCGGTGGCCGGACCGATGCGTTCCCCGGTCCAGAGCCTGACCGCAAAACCCGGCTTTAGCGTTTCGATCACAGTTCGCACGATGCGAGCGGCTTTTTCGGCTGCCTCCATGCGGACACCTCCCAAGTACCAGCAGTCTCCTCACCCCGGAGTGTGCCTGCGCCGACGGCCAATCGCAACCAGGCCGCCGTGAGCCCACGGTCCCTGGCTATTTCAAACCGCATCTTGTCTTTTGCCGCGACGCACCCCATCATGAGGGAGTGTTCAACAAACTGAAAGGAGGTGATCCGATGTCGAGTGATTTCGTTTTCCATAACGTGAGCTCAGCGGATTGCACTTTCGGGAAGCAGTCTTCCCGTTAAGGCGCGAAACGCGCGGCAGGTAGCCCGAAGCGGCTATCGCCTGAAGCCGCGTCATGGACGGAAACACGGAAGGCCGCCGGCTTCGTCAAGAAGCGGCGGCCTTTTCCTTTTGAACACGACTGTTCAGCGGTTTCTCGCAGCTACTTGGTCACCGTCAGCTTGTCGATGTTGCGCACGATATCCTGAAACGCCTGATCGAGCTCGGCGCCGTTGGCGGCCTGGTAGAAATGCTTGGTGTTCCCGGTGTCCGGAGTGGCGCAGCTCTGCAGTGTCGACTTGGCATTCCTCTCGGTGAGGGCAAAGCCGATGGTGAATATCTCGATGCCCTGGCCGCGCATCGCCGAGCACAGTGTCGTCGCTGCGGTGCGTGTCTGCACCTTGCCGGCATCGTTGTAGACCTGATTAGGATCGGTGGCGTCGAAATAGGACAGGTTGAACTCGCCGTCGGTCATCAGGATCACATACTTGGCGACTTTCTTCGGGTCCATCCTGGCCGGCCGCTCCGAAGTCTTCATCACGCCGCCCCAGTTCTCCGACAGCATGTACCAGGCCCACTGCACGCCGATATGGCCAGCAGTGCCGCCGGACGCATCGAGGTTCTTGATGACATTGTTCAAAGCCGAGGCATCCGTGGTCAGCGGCTGCACCGTTGCAACCGGACAGGCGCGTGTGCCGCTCTGCCTGGCGAAATCGGACAGATAGAGATCGCGGTTTACCATGCTGATTTCGGGACCCGCATCCGAATATTGATAGGCGCCCTTGCGCTCGGTGGCGCAATTATCCGGGCGCGACGACGCCGAGACATATTTCGGATCCTCATTGCCCGGCGCCTGCTTGCGCTCGCTGGCTTTGGTTTCGACAAAGACGCTGCTTGCGGCGAGTGAACCTGCATTGACCGAATTGGCATAGGGCACGATTGCCACCCGCACCCGGGGATTGGAGGCATTCTGGCCGTCGAGGAAGGCATCGACCGCATTGCCGGCCGCCGCTCTCAGATCCTTGATCTTCTGGCCGGCCATCGAGCCGGTGACGTCGAGCATCATCGCCACTTCGATCGTCTTGTCGGAATAAAGCGCGGTGGTCGATCCGGTCACGCGCCGCATGCTGTCCGTGCCGAACAGCGGAAAATAGAGACCGACATCGACGTGCACATCCGCCTGCACGGTGTTGGCTGTCCTGTCGACGGTAAGCTTGTCGATGACGATCTGGTTGGCCTGCAGGATGCCGGCGGTGCTGTTGGCGTCGAGGAACGCCTGCACCATTTTGTTGGCATCCGCCTCCTGGATTACGCCGAGGGTGAGATCGCGGGCCGTCGAAGTCACAGCGGCGTCAACGACGCCCTGCAGGCTCGATCTCGCATTGTAGAGCTGCGAGATATTGACCGCGAATCCCACCCCCAGCGCGAGGACCGATGCGGCAGCTCCGAACAGAACCGCGAAATTACCCCCGCGATCCCGGGCAAAGTCGTCCACCCCACGAACGACACCTCTGAACTGCCGCATCCCTTCCGCCTCCACTGTGTGCGGCTTCGTGCCGCTCGGCGAATGCGCTGCAGGATTTCGGCCAGACGCGCCGGGAGCGCGGCGAGAACAGCCTTAACACTCGGTTAATTTGTTGTTTTTGTTAGATTTTCGGACACATGACGGTGAACGAGAGGTAAACGGGAAAGCGGCGGCGGCGGGCCGTTCAGGAATCGCTTACCATAGGCCGACCCAAGCACTGTAGCGCAATGGCGGCGCTTCCCGCTTCGGCACAGCGGAGCCTGTCCCGAAGCGGCTCAACGACGATCATGAGCCGGGATGAAACACCGAAGCTGGGTCTGTTGGGAATCAGGTCAGGCCGAGTCGGAGTCGAAGACGGGCGCGAAGCGACCAAACTGGACGGATTCCGAGAACCGGAGCGGATCGTACTCTTCGTACGTGAGCACCGGAAGCGCAGGAAGCCGCCATTTGCAGGCCGGCCTCATCTGAATCCCGACAGACCCTAAGCCAGCATCTGTGCGCTGGCCGTCCGGTCGATGCCGTGATGCGGCGGATTGAAAAGCTTGCCTTCCTGCTCATAGGTCCAGACCTTGAACCGGCTGAGCGTGTGCGGCCCGAAGCTGTGCAGCAGCGGCACGTCGGTGGCATCGCGGCCGCGCGCGATGACGATCCGGCCGATCCTCGGCCGATTGTGGCGCGCGTCGAACGTGTACCATTTGCCGTCGAGGAAGACTTCCATCCAGGCCGAGAAATCCATCGGCGCCGGATCGGCCGGCACGCCGATATCGCCGAGGTAGCCGTTCACATAGCGCGCCGGAATGTTCATGCAGCGGCAGAGCGTGATCGCCAGATGCGCGAAGTCGCGGCAGACCCCGACCCGCTCCTCATGCGCTTGCGCGGCCGTCCGGGTGGAGCGTGCGTAACCGTAGCCGAAGGAAAGCCGGTTGTTGACGTAGTCGACGATCGCCTGCACCCGGGCCCAGCCGGGCGGTACATGGCCGAAAAGCTGCCAGGCGACGTTGCTGAGGTGATCCGTCTCGCAATAGCGGCTGCCGAGCAGATACACCAGCACGTCATCCGGCAAATCCGCCACCGGCGTTTCACCCGCCAGCGTGTTGACCTCGTCGGTCTCGCCGCTGTCTTCGATCGCCGCGTCATAGAGAATACGGAAGCTTCCGGCCGGTGCGGTGAAGCGCCGGCACATATTGCCATGGCCGTCACGATAGGTTCGAGTCGGTACGGAAGGGGACGTCAGCACGCGCGTCTGCCGCTTGATGTCGGATTGCCGTTCCGGATGGATTTCGAGCAGCGAAATGATGGGCGTCGCGGCGACGCAGCCGATGGTGATTTCATAGCCGAGCCGGATCAGCATCGCATTCCCCCTTGACGATTGTTGGAAAACTTTTCGCTCAACGCCACAAGGCCGGCCTTGTTCCCGGGTCATGTCGAAATGCCGCCTTCCCACATGGCGCCATCGCGGCTACGGTGCGGTCGCGCTTGGCGCCTCCCCGAAAACAGATCCCCTCACCGAAACAGACTCAGGGCACCCGATGTTCGCAGGCAGAAAGTTCGCTGCATTTCTCTTCGACATGGACGGCACGGTCCTCAATTCGATCGCTGCCGCGGAGCGTGTCTGGGCGAAATGGGCAGAGCGCCATGGGCTCGACGTGGCAAGCTTCCTGCCGACGATCCACGGCAAGCGGGCAATCGAGACGATTGGCGGACTGGGGCTGCCTGGCGTTGACGCCGTCGCGGAGGCCACGGCACTGCTCAAGGCCGAAGCAGAGGATCTCGAAGGCGTCGTCCCGATCCCGGGCGCCGTAGCGTTCCTCAACGCGCTGCCGCCGCAGCGCTGGGCCATCGTCACGTCGGCCCCGCGCGAGCTGGCGCTGTTGCGCATGCACGCGGCCGGCATCCCGGTTCCCGCCATGATGGTCACAGGCGAGGAAGTCACCCACGGCAAGCCTGCGCCGGACTGTTTTCTTATGGCGGCAAAGCGTCTCGGCGTCGCGGCACGCGACTGCCTCGTCTTCGAGGATGCGCCGGCGGGAATAGCGGCCGGCGAGGCTTCCGGCGCCTCGGTGATGGTGATCGCCGCCACGCACGTCCATCCGCTGGTCACGCCGCACCCGGCAATACGTTCCTATGACGAAGTTGCCATTGCGGTCGACGATGCCGGTTCGATCCAATTGTCGGCAGCGCGGGCTGCGGCCTAGGGCCTGTTGAGAATCAGCGTGAGTTGATGACGGATGCGCAAGCGTAGATCATTGCGCTGAAGTTTCGATCTGT
>NZ_JBFUPO010000015.1:0-124399 GCF_041355295.1 Mesorhizobium sp. RCC_202 | reverse complement strand
CGAACAACGGCAAGGCTCACAGGAAAGCCATCATCGCCTGTGTCAGAAAGCTCCTCATCTTCGCCAACGCCGTCGTCGAACGCGGCACTCCGTGGAGCAAAAGTCCGCCAGCAAACCACACCGCCTGAGCTAATGGTTGCGCTTCTCCCCGTGAACGGGGAGAAGGACGAGAGGACCAACAAAAACCCGCCTCGAAGGCGGGTTTTTGATCTGCGACAAAGCGGAGAAGGGCTTAGAGGCCGAAACCCTCGAAACGCTTCTTGAACTTCGACAGGCGGCCGCCGCGGTCGAGCAGGGTCTGCTGGCCGCCGGTCCAGGCCGGGTGCGTGGTCGGGTCGATGTCGAGGTTCATCGTGTCGCCTTCCTTGCCCCAGGTCGAGCGCGTCTGGTACTCGGTGCCGTCGGTCATGACGATCTTGATGGTGTGGTAGTCGGGATGGATATCGGCCTTCATTGTCTTATTTCCTGGCTAGCCGGCGCCTGGTGACGGGCCAATGGCCTGCGTCGATGCGCCCCTTTTTAAAACTCGAAGCCGCAGCTATTGAAAGCCACGGCTTCTAAAACGGTCGGCGAGCCTATACATCAGCCGGAATTGAATCACAAGGCCGCGGCAAGCGCATATTGAAGCGCATAACCGCCAGACGGCCAGAGGACACGCTCATGGCGGATATCGGTGGCAGTCCAGAGGCGCGCAAGCGCTCGATCCGGCCGCTCCGAAACCTCTTTCCCTATGTCACCCGCTACCGCAAGCTGGCAATCGGCGCCATCATCTCGCTGATCGTGGCGGCGGTGACGACGCTTGCGCTGCCAATGGCCGTGCGGCGCATGATCGATCACGGCTTCCAGGCCTCGGGCACCATCTTCATCGCGGAATATTTCGCCGCCCTGGTGGCGATGGCGGCGTTGCTCGCCGCGGCTTCGGCCAGCCGCTACTATTTCGTCATCACCCTCGGCGAGCGGGTCGTCGCCGATATCCGCCGCGACGTTTTTGCCCATGTCACGACGCTGTCGCCGGCCTTTTTCGACCAGGCCCATTCGGGCGAGATCGTGTCGCGGCTTGCCGCCGATACCACGCAGGTGAAATCCGCCGTCGGCGCCACCGCCTCGCTCGCCTTGCGCAACGCCATCCTCGGCCTCGGCGCGCTGGCGATGATGGTCTTCACCAGCCCGAAGCTCTCCGGCCTGGTCATCGCCGCCATTCCGGTAATTGTCTTGCCGCTGGTCGCCTTCGGCCGCTCGGTGCGGCGCAAGTCCCGGCAAGCGCAGGACACACTAGCCGAAGCCACCGCCTATGCCAGCGAGCAGATCGGCGCGGTGCGCACGCTGCAGGCCTTCACCAACGAGAAGCTGGTCACCGGGCGCTTCACGGCTGCGGTCGACGCCGCTTTCGAAGCGGCGCGGGCCTCGGTCTTCGCGCGCTCGTTCCTCACCTTCTTTGCCATCTTCATGATCTTTTCCTCGGTGGTGGCAGTGCTGTGGTTCGGCTCGCGCGACGTGCTTGCCGGCACGATTTCGCCCGGAACGCTCAGCCAGTTCCTGCTCTATTCGGTCTTCGCCGCCGGCGCGCTCGGGGCGCTGTCGGAGGTGTGGAGCGAACTGTCGCAGGCGGCGGGCGCCGCCGAGCGGCTGACCGAGATCCTGGCTGAAGAGCCGACCATCCAGGCGCCGGTCGACCCGCTGCCGCTGCCGGCCATCGCCAAGGGCGCGATCAGCTTCGACGACGTCTCGTTCTCCTATCCGGCGCGGCCGGACCGCGCCGCCGTGCATGGCCTGAGCTTCCAGGTGAAGCCCGGCGAGACGGTGGCGATCGTCGGGCCGTCGGGCGCCGGCAAAAGCACGGTCTTTTCGCTGATCCTGCGCTTCTACGACCCGGAGACCGGGCGCATCGTCATCGACGGCGTCGACCTGCGCGAGGCCGATCCGGCGGCGATCCGTGCGCGCATCGCCATCGTGCCGCAGGACGTCACCATCTTCGCGGCAAGTGCTGCCGACAACATCGGCTTCGGCCGGCCGGGCGCCAGCGAGGCGGAGATCGAGGCGGCGGCCAAGGATGCGCTTGCCGACGAGTTCATCCTCAAGCTCGAGAAGGGCTATGACAGCCAGGTCGGCGAGCGTGGCGTGACGCTGTCGGGCGGCCAGCGCCAGCGCATCGCGATCGCCCGCGCCATCCTGCGCGACGCGCCGATCCTGTTGCTCGACGAGGCAACTTCGGCGCTCGATGCCGAAAGCGAAACCCTGGTGCAGACCGCGCTGGAGCGGTTGATGCGCGGTCGCACCACCATCGTCATCGCCCACCGGCTGGCGACCGTGCTGAAGGCCGACCGCATCCTGGTCATGGATGGCGGGCGTATCGTCGAGGAAGGCACGCATCAAAGCCTGGTTGCCAAGGGCGGCACCTATGCGCGGCTCGCCAAGCTGCAGTTCGAGACCGGCGCCAGCGCCTTCCGGGGCGCGGCGGAATAACCGCGCCGCCCTATCTCCTTGTGTTGACGCAATTCCGGACAGAAACCGCGCCACACTTTTCCTGATATTGCTTTACGACCGGCTGCGACGGTAGACCATGAACAGCGGCACACCGATGAACAGCGACAAGAGCAGCATGCTGGTGATGAGCTGTTGCTGGGACCTGTCGGGCTCGGCGACCGGCGCCGGATCTTCGGGCGGGTCCTGGTAGGCGAAGTTGAAGCTCCAGTCGATGTTGTCGCCGACGTCCTTCACCGACTTCAGATAGTCGCCGATCGCCTTGGCGGGAACCTCACTCGCCAGCGTCCGAAAATTCCACTCCACGTCGAAGGTTGTCGCCGTGTTGTTCCATGACGATTTCAGCGAAAGATAGGGCGTCGCGACGTTCTTCATGTCCTCGCCGGAAAAGCGCGCCTTCAAATTGCTCACCGAAATGCTGTGACGGCGATAAACCGGCGATCCCAGCGAAATCGGCGCGGCGCGGTCCACCATGGTCGGCGTCGGCAGGTCCGTGCCGAGATCGGCGGCCTTGATCGGAAAGTTCTTGACGAGATCGTTGGCGGCCAACGCCTGCGCCGGCAGCGTGTAGCTTTCCCGCACATTGATGATGTTGCCGTCGCGGTTGTCGAAGACGCCCAGCTTCGCGGCAGTCTCGATCCCCGGATAGCGCTTGGCGTAGTATTTCAGATAGGCGTCCGACAGTTCTGTGGTCGACCGGCTGGCGAGCCTGCTGCGCATGCCGTCTGCATCGGCGCCTTCATAGGTCGAAAGCACGCTCAGCGTCAGGTGGCCGTCCGGCTTGTCTGGGAAGGAAAAGTCCTCGGCGACCTTAATGGACGGAGCCCTCAGGTCCTGGTCCGGCATCTTCTCCAGCTCGCCGGTGCCGAACAATGGCAGGGCAAAGCCATAGTTGGGCTGCCAGAAATCGCTGGCGTCGCCGCCCTGCAGGTAATTGGTGGCGTCGAGCCAATAGGTCTTGGCGCCGATCGTTGCCTTGACGATGGCGTGGTCGAAGTCGCGCAAGGCCGGCAGGTGCTGGTCCAGCGCCCGCCCCTGGTCGAGGTCGGCGAGCGCAACCTGCGCCGCGATGCCCAGCCGCTCAAGCGCCGAGGCCAAGAGCAGCGCCTTGTCCTTGCAGTCGCCAAAGCCGCTCTGGATGACCGTTGCCGGATCGCGCGGAATGTAGGAGCCGGAGCCCATCGACAGGCTGACATAGCGGATCTCGTCCTGGACGAGGCGCATCGCCTGGATCATCCGATCCTCCGGCTGCGGATGCCTGGCCGCGATGTCGTCCAGCTTGGCGGCAAAAGCGGCGGGAAAGGTTGCCGCCGGCTTGTAATAAGGCTGAACCGCGTCGACGACGCTGCGCCAGCTTGCCGTCGACGAGACGTCGATCGATCCCCAGCTTGCAAATTCCGACGGCACGTTCTCTTCGACCTTAACGGGTTTCGGATTGGCGATCTCCCAGAGATAAACGGAGTCCGTTCCCGATGCGGAAATGACCGGCCTGATAGCGGTGCCTCTGGGCTTGATCGCGAGCGGCCGCGCGGCCGGCCAGATGACGCTGGTGCGGATCAGCGCCACCGGGTCTTCCCACTCGGTCGAGAAACTGTAGAAGAACATGTCCTTGCCGACGAGCGGCGTCGTCTCGTAGGTCTCGCCATAGTCGATGACGTCGCCGACGCGCACGTCGTCGATGTTGATATGGGCGGTCAGCCAGCCGTCATAGATGCCCTTTTCGGCGTCTTTCTCCTGCCGGAAGATGTCGAACTTCACATCCTCCAGCCGGTCCAGCACCTGACCGTCGCGGATGATGCGCAGATGGTTGAGCGTGACCTTGTGGCGCGAGGGATCGAACTGCAGGTCGATGCCGGCGCCCTGGTCCAGGCCGGGGCGGTCGACGATCTTGTAGACCATGCGCGAATAGTCATCGTAGCCGTGATCGCGGTGGATGATCTGCTCGTCCGCCAACAGCCAGGAAATGCCGTTCTTGATCTGGTCGGCGCGCGCCGGGTCGGCCGTCGGGACATCGACGATTTTGATCCAGTCCGCAGCCGGTCCCTTGCGGACGATCTCATCGGCATTTGCCGAAGAGATCAGGCCGGCCAGTACGGCCAAAAAAACGACGAGGCAACGGAAAGACCCGAGCCCACGGAGACTGCCACCCACCAACATCCAAACCCGCTGACGCAAAGAGGCTCTGTTTTTCAGAGTCTTTCGCGCCAAAGTAAAGACCAGACCCATGTGTTTTGCGTTGTCAGCGGTGGCGCGTCAGCCGCCGTAGCGGTTGCGCAAGTGGTCGGTGAAATAGGCGGCGTTGAGCTTTTCACCCGTGGCGCGTTGCAGCAGCTCGGGCGTCGACCAGCGTGAGCCCTGCGACCAGATTTTGGGGCGCCGCCAGTCGTTGATGGCGCTGAAATCGCCCTTGGCCAGATCCGCGTCGGCGGACGGATGCTCCTTGCTCAAGGCCGCCCATTGTTGGGCGGCCATCATGGCGCCCAGCGTGTAGGAGGGAAAATAGCCGAAGGCGGCGCCCGGCCAATGCACGTCCTGCATCGGCCCGTCGGCGGGATTGTCGATGGTCGAAAGTCCAAGATAGTCGCGCATCCTGGCGTCCCAGGCTTCCGGCAGATCCGCGGCTTCCAACTGGCCGGAGACAAGTTGCTGCTCGAGCTCGTAGCGCAGGATGACGTGCAGCGGATAGGTGACCTCGTCGGCATCGACGCGGATCAGCCCACGCTCGACATGATGGACATGCGGCAGGATGTCGGTGAGCGACCAGGCCTCGCCGAGATGCTTTTCGACCACAGGCAGCGCCCAGCGCCAAAAGGCGGGATTGCGGCCGATCTGCTTTTCGACGAACAGGCTCTGGCTCTCATGCACGGCCATGCCGCGGGCCTTGCCGAGCGGCCAATGCGACCATGCCTTCGGCAGGTTCTGCTCGTAAAGCGCGTGCCCGGTCTCGTGCAGCACGCCCATCAGCGCCGACAGGAAGTCGGAAGTCTTGTAACGGGTGGTGATGCGCACGTCCGTCGGCACGCCGCCGCAGAAGGGATGGTGCGATACCGACAACGAGCCATGGGTCAGGTCGAAACCGACCGCGGCCATCATGGCAAGGCCAAGCTCGCGCTGCCGGTCGATAGCGTAGCTGCCCGATAGCGGCTTCAGCGGGTGCTTCGCCAATTTTGCATCCTGCACGGCCAGGGCGTGCGGCAGGAAATCCTTGAGGAAGGCCTTCAACTCGGCAAACACCGGCGTGATGTCGGCAGTGCGGTTGCCGGGGTCATATTGTTCCATCAGCGCGTCGTAAGGGGCGAGGCCGAGTGCCTTGGCGCGCAGCGCCGCCTCCTCGCGCACCAGCGCAACGACGCCTTCCAGCGCCGGCAGGAAGCCTGCCCAGTCGTTCTTGGCGCGCAGGTCGCGCCAGAGCTGCTCGGAGCGCATGCGCGCCATCGTCTGGCGTTCGACGAATTCGGCCGGCAGGCAGGTGAGGTTGGTGTATTGCCGACGCAGCTCCCTGACCGCCGCCTGCTGCTCCTCGTTCAGGGGCTCGGCCTCGGCGGCGGACAGCCAGTCGCCGATCCGCGGCTCGGTCGCCTGGCGGTGCAGCATGCCGGCGAGCGAAGACATCGCCTCGGCGCGCTTCTCGCCGCCGCCAACCGCCATATGCGTCGCCTCGTCAGCGCCGAGGATGGCCAAGGCGTGCTCCAGCGCTTCGAGCTTGTGGCCGAGTTCGTCGAGTTTTTGGAAGGACATGTTTCATACCCAGCTGCGAGTTGGCTGGCGCGAAAAAGATACCAACCCATCGGGCTTGGCAACCCCGATCGGCCACCGAGGATTTCGGCCATCTTGCCTTAGGGCGGTGCTGCGTGATCAATGCTGGGAACAAGTGACTGGAGGGGACAATGATCGGCAATATCCTGGTCGGGCTGGTGGCATTGATCCATTGCTATATCGTCTATCTGGAGATGGTGCTGTGGAACACGCCGCGCGGCCACAAGGCGTTTGGGCTAAAGCCGGACTTCGCCAGCGCCTCAAAGGTGCTCGCCGCCAATCAGGGGCTCTACAACGGCTTTCTTGCCGCCGGCCTGATCTGGGGGCTCTATCTCGGCGCCGCCGGGTTCCAGATCAAGATGTTCTTCCTCATCTGCGTCACTATCGCTGGCCTCTACGGCGCGGCGACCGTCGGCCGGAAAATCCTGTTTATCCAGACGGCGCCCGCGGTGCTCGCCATCATCGCACTCTGGCTCGGCTGGTAGTCAGAAAAAGACGCCCCCGAGATAAGCTCTCGCGGGCGCCAGTCAGTCCCTTCCTCTGTATTCAGAGCAATTCCCGAAAAGTGCGGTTTTCGTCTGGAACTGCGGCAAGACAAAAGAGATTCAGCCGTTCGGATAGCTTCCGCCGTCGGAGCCATCGCCGATCATGAAGCCGTTGCCGGTGTCGTTCATCAGCCGCTGGTCGACATTGTCGAGCCGCCGCAGCAGATCGTGATATTGCGCAGCCGGAATCCTGCCATGATCCGATGCGGCGACCTTCTCGGCGGCCTGGCTGATACGTGCGGCGCGCATATGCAGCTGTTGCGCCTCCGAAGCCGAAATGTTGTTCTCGTCGCGCGCCTCGGTGATGCCTTGATTGACGCCCTGCACCTGCTCGATCAGGCCGGTTACACGCGGTCCGGTGAAATCGGTTGGTTCGGTCGCGTCGAGCGCCCCCTTGCGATGTCCGGCGGCATAGGCGCCGGCGAGCGGGGCGGCGATCAGGGCCGCAGCGAGAGTTGCAGTCTTGAGAGATGTTAAAGCGCGCATGGCGGCGCATCCTCCTACAAGGAAGGAGCGGTCGCGCCGCTTGGCCTTCCCACCATTTGGGCCGTCCGGGTCCGTCGCGTCGCGATGGGAGGCACCGCCGGCGATCCCCGGCCCTGGCAAGCAAATTAGGAGCGTTATTTTGCGATGTGTAATTAAAAAAAGATAATGTTTTCAGGCCTTGCCGCTGGCACTTTGCGCCCTAAAGTTAAGCTGGCAAACAACTTCGCGTGACTTTGCGTGATAATAGATCAACGTTCGGTGAGTTTTGGTTCACTTCTCGCGATGCTTCCGTGAACGCGATGCTTCCATGAAAACGTGGTCAGCCCCACGCCGTCGACCACGGCAGACTTCGCTTGCGGACAAGTGCGCCATGTCCGAGCAATGTGACTATCCTGGATCAGACAATCGGGCTAGCTTCCGAGGAGGCAACGGCTTGGTTCCACAGCCGTTCTCAATTCGTGTTCCAGATTTAGCGGGGGCTTTGGATCGGAATGGAAGACAAAGAGTTTGCATTTGTCGAATACCAAAAATCGGCCGAGATGTATTCTCGCGGCGTCGACATAGGCTTCAGCGCGACACAGAATTTTCTGATACTGAATGGAATATTGATTACAACGTTTCAATTACAGAACACCCCGGGGGGTGGACTTGCGATAATAGAAAGAATCCAGACTATGGCGCCATGGGCTGGCCTTCTACTTTCTTTTGCATATCTATTGTGCGTATCCCCGTATCAATCTCATCTAGATAATTGTCTCGGAAGATGCATTGAGATAGAGAAAAATTATGGCGGGTTACTTTTTACAAGGAACCATCAGATCTCTAAAAGGAAGATTCATACCGGTCTTTTACTTTATGGTGTAGCATTGGCATCTATAGTTACCTGGGTGTTTTTCATATACTTCTCTATCGAGAGATAGGCGTCTCCTGGCTGTCCAAGGCTGTAAAAATTGCTGCGACATGTGTGCGCTGGAGGTCTGTAATCTTGGAGAGCAGGTTGCGCCGCCTTTCCAGGGACCTCTCGATTTCCGTCCCCGGCGCCGCCTCGACTATTAACGTCGTTAGGTTGGGTCCCGGCTCTTCCAGGATGTTCATCGCGTCGTTGTAGAAAGCGGCGCGCGCGTGAAAGGCGGTCTGATAGTCGCGCGCGTAAAACCGGATGCGAAAGGCTTGCTCAAGAAGGGCTGCGCCGAAGTTGAATCGTTTGCGTCGACCGGGAGGATGACTGAGAAGGGCGACAATCACATCGTTTCCCGCGTTCCTTGCCGCTTCCGAAGCAACCGCTGCACGAACCATTCCATCATTGTAGGTGTTGCCATCGAGCCTCTCGGTATGCGTGGTGAGCAAGGGATTGCTCCCCGAAGCTTTGATGGCGGGGATAAGATGGCCGATGGGGTCGGCATGGTTGGAAACGAACCGGCACGCTCCGGAAGTGGTGTCGGTGACGGGAATCCTCAGTTCGATCGGAGACGTCGCCAGGGCGGCGGTATCCAGTTTCTTGGTCCCTCTCGAGACTACCGTTTCCGCCAGCCAATCTATGTCAATCTGGTTCGGCCAGCGGAGAGGCCGCATGAATTTTCCGGCGATCACTTCTTCCAGGTAGATATTCACGCAGATATCGCTTTGGCCTGCCACGAAATAAGCAGCGTTCACCGCGCCGGCCGAAGTGCCGTAAACCTCATCAAAACA
The DNA here is from genome assembly GCF_041355295.1 of Mesorhizobium sp. RCC_202. NCBI lineage: Bacteria > Pseudomonadati > Pseudomonadota > Alphaproteobacteria > Hyphomicrobiales > Phyllobacteriaceae > Mesorhizobium > Mesorhizobium sp. RCC_202. The sequence continues at coordinate 115,442 of NZ_JBFUPO010000015.1, read as the reverse complement.
GTTGGTGTAGCCGAGTTGCTGCAGTTCAAGCGCGGAAGCGGCGCTTATCAAGCCGGCCATCGCCCCGCCCTCGATTACAAGCGCGATTTTATGGCCGTCTTCGGAGGTTCCCCGTCGATACCCCGAAAGCCTACGGTTGTTTAACAGCTTGATGACTTCGTTCCGACCAGATCCGCTGCGGAGGGCGCTCGTCTCTGTCATCTTACGGCACGGTTCAAAGCTTCGGGTCTCCGCAAACGTTCAAAATGCAGGGAAAGCCTCTAAATTTGCCTAATCGCAGCAACGTGCCGTTCAGGACCAAGAAGCGGGGGTTCCGGCTGTTGGCCGGCGCAAGATCAGCGTTCGGTGAGCTTCAGTTCAATACGGCGGTTCTTGCTGCGTGCCTCGTCGGTGTCGGCCGGATCGAGCGGCTGGAACTCGCCGAAGCCGGCGGCGACGAGACGGTTGGCCGGCACGCCGTTCTCGATCAGGAACTTCACCACCGAGGTCGAACGCGCGGTCGACAATTCCCAATTGTCGCGGTAGCGGCCGGTGCCGGAGAGCGGCTTGTTGTCGGTGTGGCCGTCGACGCGCAACACCCAGTTGATCTCCGGCGGGATTTCCTTCTGCAATTCGATGATGGCGTCGGCGAGCTTCTTCATCTCGACCTTGCCGGCATCGTTGATCACTTCGGAGCCGGTCGGAAACAGCACCTCCGACTGGAAGACGAAGCGGTCGCCGACGATGCGGATGTTCTCGCGGTCGGCGAGGATCTCGCGCAGCCGGCCGAAGAAATCGGAGCGGTAACGGTTGAGTTCCTGCACGCGCTGCGCCAGCGCAACGTTGAGGCGGCGGCCGAGATCGGCGATCTTGGTGTTGGAGTCGCGGTCGCGCGTCTCCGAGACATTGAGCGCGTCCTCGAGCGCGCCGATCTGCTTGCGCAAGGCCGCGATCTGCTGGTTGAGGATCTCGACCTGGCTCAACGCCTGCTGGCTGATCTGGCGCTGGTTGCCGAGTTCGCCGGAAAGTTCGTCGGCCCGTTTGGCGGCCGCGTCGCCGGCGCCGGCGCCTTGCGCCAGCAATTGTTCGAGGCGGCTCTTTTCGGCTTCCGCCGCTGACAGCGAGGCCTGCAGATTGGCGAGCGAATCCTCTTTGTCCTGGCTGTTCGAGCGTTCGAGCGCCAGCAACTGGGTCAGTTCGTTGATCTGCGAGTTCAGGCGGTTAAGCACGGTGTCCTTGCCGGACAGCTCACGGCCGAGCAGGAACTGCGCCAGCACGAAAACAGTAAGCAGGAACATGATGGCCAGAAGCAGCGTCGACAGCGCGTCGACGAAGCCAGGCCAATAGTCGATGCGGCGGTCGGTGCGCCGCCCACGCGCCAGCGCCACCTCAGTGTACCCCTTGCTTCTTCAAGGCGTCGGCGATCTTTTCCAGCGTGTTGCGCATGGCCTTCTGCTCGTCCGACTGGGCTTCGACCCAGTCGCGCATGATCTGCTGCTCGGAGCGCATGTTCTTGACCAGCCCCGATATGCCGTCGGCCAGATTGGCCATGGCGGTGGCGACGCGCGGATTGGAGCCGCCGCCATTCTCCTGCAGGCTGCGCAGCCGCTCGGACAGCAGGCGGATGTCCTCGGACGACTCGGCCTTCGAGGTGTCGGCAACGGCGATGTCGGACGAAAGATCGGTGACCGACGACAGCCAGTTCTCCAGCTCGGTGTAGAAGCGGGTCTGGGCGCGGCCGGCCTGCAGGTCGAGGAAGCCGAGCACCAGCGAGCCGGAAAGGCCGAACAGCGAGGACGAGAAAGCGGTGCCCATGCCGGCGAGCGGCGCCGACAGGCCCTGCTTCAACGCATCGAGCACGGCGGCGGCGTCGCCCGTGCCGGGGTCGAGCGCCTCGATCGTCTCGCGGATCGAGGCAATGGTGTTCAAGAGGCCCCAGAAGGTGCCGAGCAGGCCGAGGAACACCAGCAGGCCGACGAGATAGCGCGAGGTGTCGCGGCTTTCGTCGAGGCGGGTGGCGATGGAATCGAGCATCGTGCGCATCGACGAGGTCGAGAACGCCACCGAGGACGAGCGGCCGATCATCGCCTTCATCGGCGCCAGCAGCACCGGCTCGGTGGTTTCAGAACCGGCGCGGAAGGAATTGACCCAGCGAACCTCGCGAAACAGCCGCCCGACCTGGACGAAGGCGAGCAGGATGCCGATCACCAGCACACCGACGATCAAGCCGTTGAGGCCCGGATTAGAGGAGAAGGCGGTGGTAATCTGGCGGGTGAGGATGGCGGCGATGAAAGCGACGATGATCAGGAAGATCACCATGGTGAGCAGGAAGACCTGCGGGCTCGACAGCTTGTGCGGATCGTAAACCAGGACGTCCGACCGCCTGAAGGATCTGAGAAAAGCCATCCGTGCCCCGTTTCCGATGCCGCCGCCGCGATTTGTCGCGACTCTAAACGGAATTGTGACCAAAATGAATGGCGCTTGGCAATATAGCCGGAGCCTCTTGGTTTGGCGCAATTCCGAACGGAAAACCGCTACACACTTTTCCTGGAATTGCTCTTCAGAACCGGTTGACGACCAGGCAGTCGACCATGGCGGCCAGATGCAGGCCTGCGCCGGTCACGACGAAGCCATGCCAGACGGCGTTGTGGAAGCGCAGGCCCTTCCAGGCGAAAAAGATGACGCCGCAGGAATAGACGATGCCGCCGGCAGCGAGCAGCGCGACCGAGGTCGTCGGCAGCGTCTCGACCAGCGGTCCGGCGAGCACGACGCCGCTCCAGCCGATGGCGAGGTAGAAGACGATGGCCAGCCGGTCGTAACGGCCGGGCAGGAACATCTTGATGGCGATCCCCATTGCCGCTGCGGTCCAAACGACGACGATCATCGGCACGGCCAGCGCCGAGTTGTGGAGCTGAGCGAGGAAGGGCGTATAGGTGGCGGCGATCAACAGATAGATCGCGGCATGGTCGAAGCGGCGCAGGATCCATTTCGCCGGCCACGACACCGGCCACAGATTGTAGGTCAGCGACACCGACAGCACGGTGAGCAGCGAAACCACATAAAAGACCGCGGCGACATATTCGCCGGGACCGGCATGGAAGGCGGCCAGCGCCAGGAAGGCCGAGCCGGCGGCGATTGCCAGCACGATGCCGACGGCGTGAACGATGCCGTCGGCGATCATCTCGGCGCGCGAATAGTGCCAACGCCCCACGAAGGGGATTTCGATCCGGGTTTCTGGCCGCGCGCTATTCATGAACAGTCCTGCATTGCCCCTAATCTGGGCCTTTGCGGGTCAGTATTTCAAGATTCGGTTGCGGTTTTGCGACTGCGGCGCCGCGCGTCCTTTCGACGCGCAAAGGATGCCGCAGCACTTTGGTTGCGCCAGGACCTTTCCGCGCGCGATGCCTGTCAGCGAGGCGGCAGCGGCTTCTTGATGGTCTTGAGAAGCGCGCGCTGGATGACTTCGTTGCCGGCCACGACCTCGCCATTGTCGAGCATGCCTTGCCCGCCCTCCATGTCGGAAACGAAGCCGCCCGCCTCGCGCACCAGGAGGATGCCGGCGGCGATGTCCCAGGACGAAAGGCCAACCTCCCAGAAGCCGTCCATGCGGCCGGCGGCGACATAGGCCAGGTCGAGCGCGGCGGAGCCGAGGCGGCGCACGCCCGAGACTTCCGCCATGACATTGCGCAACTCGATCAGGAAATTACCGTGCTGGCCGCGCCCGAGATGCGGCACGCCGCAACCGATCACGGTGTCGGTGAGCTTGCTGCGGCCGGCAACGCGCAGCCGGCGGTCGTTCATGAAGGCGCCGCCGCCACGCTCGGCCGTATAGAGCTCGTCCATCGCCGGATTGTAGATGACGCCGGCGACGATCTGGCCCTGGCGCTCGAGCGCGATCGAGACCGAGAAGATCGGGATGCCGTGCAGGAAGTTGGTGGTGCCGTCGAGCGGGTCGACGATCCAGCGGTGCTGGGCATCCTCGCCTTCGACGGCGCCGCGCTCTTCCATCAGGAAGGCATAGCCCGGCCGTGCCTTGGAAAGCTCGGTGAAGACGATTTCTTCCGCCTTGCGGTCGGCCTGGCTGACATAGTCGCCCGGACCCTTCATCGAGACCTGCAGGTTCTGCACCTCGCCGAAGTCGCGCGACAGGGAACGGCCGGCCTTCATCGCGGCCTGGACCATGACGTTGAGGAGAGCGGAACGCGCCATTTTTTCTTCCTGCTTTTTGGCCTTCTAACCTTGCCTTGAAGCATGATCTTTTCCGAAAAGTCTGCAACTTTTCGGGATCACGCTTTTAGTCTGCGCGGCGCACGTAGGTGATTTCGTTGGTGTCGACGATGATGCGCTCACCGGCGCCGATAAAGGGCGGCACTAGGACGCGGATACCGTTTTCCAGCACCGCCGGCTTGTAGGACGAGGCCGCCGTCTGGCCTTTCACGACCGGATCGGCCTCGGTGATCGTCAGCGTCACATAGTCGGGCAGTGAAATGCCGATCGGGCGCTCCTCGTAAAGCTGGACCGTCACCATCATGCCGTCCTGCAGGAAGGCGGAGCGCTCACCGACAAACTCCTTGGCCAGTTCGAGCTGCTCGTAGCTTTGGGTGTCCATGAACACCAGTGCGTCGTCCTGCTCGTAGAGGAAGGAGAAATCCTTCAGGTCGAGCCTTATCTGCTCGACGGTTTCGGCCGAGCGGAAGCGCTCGTTGAGCTTGGTGCCGTTGATCAGGTTCTTCAGCTCGACCTGGTTGTAGGCGCCGCCCTTGCCGGGCTTGACGGTGTTGGTCTTGACCGCCACCCACAGCCCGCCATCGTGCTCGATGACATAGCCGGGACGGATTTCATTGCCATTGATCTTGGCCATGTTGAACTGATCCGAATGAGATTTTTCTGGCGCAGGCCGCGCATCGGCGCCTCCAAGACCACAAATCGCCCTAAGTGGCAAGGGACGGCCGCCCCGAGCCGGCGGCAATGAGCGCCGATAGGCACCTCCGCCAGGAGCCGGGGTCAGGTGTCGATGGCTCGGCCTACGGCCTCGGCAATGGTGGTCGCCACTTTGGCCAGCCGGTTGAGGTGCGGGGAGCGCATGGCGACGACCTGCATGGAAAGGTCGAGTTCCCCGGCCGGGACGAGCTGTACGTCTTCGGGAAGTCCCCGCGCGGCGAGCCGCAGCGGCACGAGGCCAAGGCCATGTCCGCGGCGCACCCATTCCATCTGCATTGCGGGATCCTGAATTTCCGCCGCCACGACGAGACGCTGCCGCTCGCCGCCGAGCTCGGACAGCAGCCTTTGGCGCGCGTCGCAAGGCTCGGGGCTGAGCACCCAAGGCATGCCGGCCAGAGCTGTGTTCGCAGGATTGCAGCCGGCCCGTACCACGACGCCAAGGCGTTCCGTGCCGACCAGGTCACCCCGGTTCCGGGGATCGGCCGTCCGCAGCACGATCGCCATGTCGAGCTGGCCACGGTCGAACTGCTCGATGAGCTCGGCGCTCCAACCGGTCTTGAGGCGCAGCGCCACCTTTGGAAATGATGCGGCCGCGCCGGCGACGGCGCCGGCAACGCTCGCATCGGACAAGCCGTGCGCCAGGCCGACACGCAGCACGCCTTGCGGCTCTGCGTCGGCGGCGAAGGATTTCAGCGCTTCCACCGAGGCCAATATGTCTTTGGCGCGCGCCAGCACTTCCAATCCCGCCGCCGTCAGCCTTGGCGGCTTCTGCCGGCGATCGAGCAGCGTCGTGCCGAGCATGTCCTCCAGCCGTTGCATCTGCCTGGTCACCGCCGGCTGCGTCAGCGGCAGACGTTGGGCCACTTTCTGGATCGAGCCTTCCTCGGCGAAGAGAACGAGCGTTCGCAACTCCTCAAGCATTCATATGCCTCTCAGACATAATGATTTTAAATATTATGAATTTGAAAATGAGGTCGAAGCAAGCGATTTCTTCCGACGGCACCCAATGTTGAAGGAGATCCCGATGAAAGCGATCGAATTGCAGGCCCCGGGCGGCATCGAGAACCTCAAACTGGTCGAACGGCCGACGCCGGAGCCGGGTCGCCAGGAAATCCTCATCAGGGTGAAAGCGAGCGCGCTCAACTATCGCGATGTCGAAATCGCCCGCGGCAGTTACCACACCCAATTCGACCTGCCCCTTGTGCTGCTATCCGACGGCGTCGGCGAGGTGGCGGCTGTCGGCGCCGAAGTCAGCCGGTTCAAGGTCGGCGACCGTGTCTGCGGTACGTTCTGGCAGCGCTGGGCAGGCGGCAGCTTCGCCATGGTCGAGGCGACTTACCAGCGCGGCGGCCCGATCGACGGCATGCTCAGCGAATTTGCGCTGCTCGATGAGCAGGCCGCCGTTCTTGCGCCGGACAATCTCAGCGACATTGAAGCGGCGACGCTGGCCTGCGCGGGCGTTACGGCCTGGCATGCGCTGTTCACCGAAGGCCGGCTGAAGCCGGGCGAGACGGTGCTTAGCCTCGGTACCGGAGGCGTGTCCCTGTTTGCCGTGCAGTTCGCAAGAGCCGGCGGCGCGCATGTCATCGTCACCTCAAGCAGTGACGAGAAACTGGCGCGGGCCAAAGAGCTCGGCGCGCATGACGGCGTCAACTATCGCGACAATCCGGACTGGGGCCAGACCGTGCTGGCGCTGACAGGCGGACGCGGCGCCGACCACATCATCGAGGTCGGTGGGCCGCAGAGTTTCGCGCAGTCGCTGAAGGCGGCTGCGCGCGGCGCGCAGATCAACGTCATCGGTTATCTCGGCGGCAGCGAGGGGTCGATCAATCCGCTCGACATCTTCCGCCGTCAGGTGACGGCGCGGGGCGTCCCGGTCGGCTCGCGCGAAAGCTTCGAGGCCATGAACCGGGCGATCGCCGTGAACGGCATAAGGCCGGTGATCGACAGCGTGTTTCCCTGGACGGCGGTGGCGGAGGCGCTTCGCTACCTCGAACACGGGTCGCTCTTCGGCAAGGTAGCGCTCGACCACACGCGATGAAAGGTCAGCGCAGCCGGTTTGCCTTCTGCAGCGCCTGCTTGGTCTGTTCGTCGTCGAGGCCTTGCAGGAAATCGTCCATCTGCGGGTCGATGAGGCCGGCGCGGCGGGCGACGATGTACCAGGCGCCGGCCAGGATCAAATCCGGATCGGTACCGATGCCGCCCATATAGAGCTTGGCGAGCCGGTTCTGGGCCGCGACATTGCCGCCCTCGGCCGCCCGCCTCATCCAGGCAAACCCCGACTTCAGGTCACGCGGCCCGCCGCGACCTTCGATCATCCAGGCGGCGAGATCGATTTGGGCGGTGTCGTAATTCTGCCTCGCGGCCTGCGCCAGAAGGATGCGCGCCTGGGCGTCGTCGCGCTGCTTGCCGCCGACGCCATTGGCGTAGAGCTGCGCCATGGCATATTGCGCGTCGGCAAGGCCGGTGGCCGCCGCGCGCTCGTAGTAGACCGCGGCCTTGCCAAGACCGACATCGCCCGGATCCTGCTCGACGAGCAGTTGCGCGAAGTTGAACTGCGCCAGGCGATTGCCTGCTTCGGCGGCAGCCTGCATCAGCGCAAAGGCGCCCTTTTCGTCCTTCTTCACATAGCGGCCATCGAGCAGCGTCAGCGCATATTGGAACTGAGCCTCCGGCACGCCCTGCTCGGCGGCGAGCCCATACCATTTCGCCGCCTCCGCAGGGTTGAGGGGCACGCCGAGGCCGCGCGACAGGATCTCGGCCACCAGTGTCTCGGCCGCCGGATCGCCATTCTTGGCGCGCAGCATGGCGAGGTTGTAGGCGGTCTTGTAGAGGCCGCGCTGGAAAGCGCCGTAGGCTGCGTCCGGCTGCTTGGCGCCGAAGCGATCGGGATTGACGGCGTCGACCGATGGCGGCGTCATGGTCGCCGGCTGCGGCAATGTATTTTCGATCGGCTTGTCGGTGTGTATGTCGGCGCCGAACCTGTTCGGATTCGGTGCTCCCTTATCGGGCGAGCTTATGTCCGGCGAACCCGCACTTGGAGAGGCCGCATTCGGTGGGACCGCATCTGGCGTGCCTGGCGCGTTTGCATCCGGCCGGGGCTGCGGCACGGGGACGGTCTCGGCGGCAAGCGCGGCATGGGCGAAAAAACCCGTCAGAACAACCAGGCCCGTCAGAACCATCGGGAAGGAGACACGCCAACGCATGTCAGTCCTCGAAGCGCGGCGCGGTTTCGTCGAGCAGTGCATTGGCGGCGGCAACCGCCGCGCGTGGGTCGCGTCCGTCGGCAAAGACGGCGCTGGACAGCGCCACGAACTCGGCCCCGGTCGCGGCTACGGTTTCCACGGAGGCAAGCTCCGATCCGGCCATGACGATGCAGGGAAGAGAAATCATCTCGGCCCACCACTCACCCAGCGACAGGTTGCGGTGATGCGGCTCCGGTTTGTTGTCATAGCCGAAGCGGCCGAAGAACATATAGTCGGGCCGCTCCTCGCCGAGCCCGAGCGCTTCGTCGCGGGTCTTGGCGCCGCCCACGCCGACCATCATTTTGCCGGCCACGCGCTCGATCGTCTCGGCAAGCTCCTTGCGGCCGGCCTCGACATGGATGCCGTCAGCTTGAACGCGACCGGCAACACGGCTGTCGCCGGCGATGATGACGGCGATGCCGGCGGCTTGCGCGATCGGCACGATCCTTTCGGCAAAGGCCTGGAAGGAAGCGTCATCCATGCCGTTGTCCGGCAGGATCAGCGAAGCGACGTCGCCGCCTTCGAAGGCGGCGCAAATCTGCTCCGCCGGCGTAAGCGGCGGCGCGATCAGCACGATGCGGCAGCGGTTCGGCGGATTTGCTTCGTTCATTGGCCTTCGATCCCGGTTTTCGCCTATGCCGGGCGAAGATGGTTGCATTGCGGCATAGAGCAAAGGCGTCCGCTTGAACAGGCGGGGCTTCAGGTTTGGTTCCAAGCATGTCTCGCGAAACCGCTGCGCGCTTCCGGGAGACATGCTCAGGCAGCGGCGTCGATCGTTCTTAACGGGTGTCGGCGCGCCTGGTCTTCATGACAAGATCAAACACGCGCCGCGGGTTCTGGATGCCGATGAATTGCGGGACCGGATCGAGAGATGGAAACCATCCGGTCATCCTCGACGATCCGGAGAATGCATACCCTGAAGCAGCCGCCCCGAACCGTAACGTGCCTCTTGTCGCCGTTTCGCCCGTCAACTGAACATCGGGAATGCGGTCGAGGTCGATCGATGTGAAGTTGGCGGAGGGGGCCAGTCGCATGATCAGGATGCGTTCGTTCGTAACGGCATAATATATGCGCCGCCGCAGCCATGCATCGACGATGAACCTGCCGAAGACCATGAAGAACCCGATGCAGACGAACATCGCGCCCCAGGCATCAAAGAACAACGGTGCTCCTTGTCTCGTTGCAGAGTAAGTCCAGAAAATCGCGAAGCCGCACCAAAGCAGGCTGAAAGGTATCAGGAACAGGTCGCGGCTCGAGAGAAGCAATCCCTGCGTGGGCATGCCACTCCACAAAATGCGTTCATGCGGCAACAGCCGACCTTGAAACGAGATATTTTCCACCGCTGTCGCCCACCGCTTTCCGCAGGGTCATTCATCGCATGGGTGATGTTTTGACGACAATACAAATATTCGGCTCGCCGTTGTCATACGCACATGGCATCCAATCTATGGAGCAGGCGCGACGGCAGGGCAGACACATGGCACAGAACATCTACGACCAAATCGATTTCTTTGAAGGCTATAGCCGTCTCGACCGTTCGGTCGAGGGCCTGGACGGCGCGCCGGAATGGCCGGCGCTGCGCGCGATGCTGCCGGATGTCAGTGGCCTGAGCATCATCGATCTCGGCTGCGGGTTCGGCTGGTTCTGCCGCTGGGCGCGGGCGCATGGAGCCAGGCAAGTGCTCGGCCTCGACCTGTCGGAAAAGATGCTTGCGCGGGCCCGCGCCGAAAGCACTGATGCCGCGATCACCTATGAGCGCGCCGATCTCGACGAACTCAGCCTGCCAAAGGCGTGTTTCGACCTCGCCTACAGTTCGCTCGCCCTGCACTATGTCAGCGATGCCGCGCGGTTGTTCGCGACGGTCCACCAAGCTCTGGTTCCCGGCGGCACCTTCGTGTTCTCGACGGAGCACCCGATCTATATGGCTCCAACTCAGCCGGGATGGTCCATCGACACCGCTGGCCGCAAGACCTGGCCCGTCGATCGATATCTCGTCGAGGGGCCGCGCTCCACCGACTGGTTCGCCAAGGGCGTGGTGAAGCATCACCGCACCCTTGGGACGACGTTGAACCTCCTGATCGAGGCCGGGTTCGTCATTGGACATGTCGAGGAATTCTGCCCGACCAAGGCGCAGATCGCCGCCAGGCCGGAACTGGCCGAAGAGCTGGAGCGGCCGATGTTTCTGCTCGTCCAGGCGCGGCGATAGCAACGGTCGGCAGCCGGGCCTGGAATTGCCCTAAAGCTGCAGCTTGTAGCCGACGTGGCTGGCCTTGAAGCCGAGCCGATCATAGAAGCGGTGCGCGTCGAGGCGGGTCTTGTCGGTCGTCAGCTGGGCGACACGGCAACCGCGCTCGCGGCATGTCTCGATCGCCCATTCGAACAGGCGCTGCCCGAGCCCTTCGCTGCGCCGGTGCGCCGCGACACGCACGGCCTCGATCTGGCCGCGCCGGGCGCCGCGCAGCGACAGTCCGGTGAGAAAGCTGATCTGCAAGGTGCCGATGACATCGTCACCATCCGTCATCACCGCCAACAGCTGGTTCGGGTCGGCGTCGATCTGCGCGAAGGCGTCCAGATAGGCCTGCGCCAGCGGTGTGCCGGCGTCCTCGCGGGCGCGGCCAAGCTCGTCGTCGGCCAGCATGGCGACAATGGCCGCGACATCGGCTTCGCGGGCACGGCGAATGCTGATGATGCTCATTGCAGACCTCGTTGGTAGCGGCCCGGCTGGCGATGGCTGCGGCGCGGCCGTTTGTCGATGTTGGGCCGGCATAGCCGATGCCGCCATTCATGACTATCCCACTGGCTGTATTCTGCGCTATGGCTTGGCTCCCGCCTTTCCAAACTCTTTCCCAAAGCCAGGTTTTCAAACCTTTCCCAATGTCGGGCCTGCTCAGCGATCCCTGGTTTTATGCCGCCGCCATTCCGGCGGTCATTCTCGTCGGCCTGTCGAAGGGCGGCTTCGGCGGCGCTGTCGGCTTTGTCGGCGTGCCGCTGATGGCGTTGACCATTCCGCCGGTGCAGGCGGCCGCGATCCTGCTGCCGATCCTGTGCCTGATGGACATCGTTTCGGTGTGGACGTGGTGGGGCGTCTATGACCGCAAGATGCTGGTCGACATGATGCCGGGCGCCGTCATCGGCATCGGGCTCGGCTGGCTGACGGCGGCTCTCGTCACCGAGGAAATGGTGCGGCTGATCGTCGGCGCGGTCGCACTGATCTTCGTCGCCCGCTGGATCTATCTGCAGGTCCGCCACGGCGCCGATCACGCGGCGGCGCCGAACCGTATGGCTGCCGCCCTCTGGGGCATTGTCGCCGGCTTCACCAGCTTCGTCGCCCATGTCGGCGGCCCGCCCTTCCAGGTCTACGCGCTGCCGATCCGGCTCGACCCGAAAGTGCTGTCGGGGACGGCGGCGGTCTTCTTTGCCGCGACCAATGCGCTGAAGCTGATCCCCTATTTCGCGCTCGGTCAGTTCGACACCGCAAACCTTACGGCCTCGGCCGTGCTGATGCCGCTGGCGCCGCTCTCCACCGTTGCCGGCGCCTGGCTGGTGCGCCGCATGCGGCCGGAGGTCTTTTATCCCTTTACCTATGCAACGGTGGCGGTGGTCGCGGTCAAGCTGTTGTGGGACGGCATTGCCGGCCTGATGTAGGCGTGTCGATATCCAGGTGATGCCGGCCTGCAAATAACGGGTTCCTGCGCTTCCGGTGCTCACGTCCTTAAGTACGCTCCGCTCCGGTTCTCTGACCCCGTCATTTTCGGCACGGCCTAACCTCAATCTCAACACGCCTTGGCGCGGGCGGCGCATGGTCGCCCATGTCTGCGGTCAGGCAGCGTTTGGCACCAACTGGCGGCTGCCGCCGAAGGCGAGCGCGGCACCGAGCACGATCACCATCGCCATGCCGGCGAGGATGCCGATGTCGTGCGAGGTCGGCTTCAGCACCATGTCGGCAATGATCGCCAGCATCACCGCATAATCGAGGCGCGCCCAGTTCATCATGCGCTGGCCTGTGCCGAGCACAGAAGGCGTCATACCGTCCTTGGCGATCATGGCGCCCATGCGTTCGCCGGTCGGCTTGAAGATGAACATGCCGATCGAGAAGGTCGTGGCGTAGCCGACGAGGCCGATGACGATCCACAGTTCGGAAAAGCCGACCCAGAAGCCGCACATGATCAGGCCGAAGATCAGGGTCAGCATGGACAGCGGCGCGAAGAACCTGCCGCCGAGCTGACCGCTGGCGCGTATCGCCTGCAGCTTGTCCTCGATGTTGCCGGCGCGCTCGGCGAGCACGCCGAGCAGGAACAGGACGAAGCCGCCGCCGACCCACAGGGTGGCCGAGACGATGTGGAGGAATTTGACGATCGAGTACCAGTCCATTGCCGCTCCTTGTGCGTCGTTGTCGGGTGACGCTGCCTGCGCGTCTGCTTCCGAAGGAGGGTGGATTATCTCCGTGCATGTATCGAAGGGATGTCGCATGGGCATTGCTTTGTTACAGCGACGGATCCGTCGGTTTTCCGCGCCTATGGCTGCCAAGCCTATGGCCACATTGCAGAATCCCCGGCATTTGCCGGCCAGACGCCGTGTCGGCATTTGACCATTTTCGCGGCCTTGCCGGGACCAGTCCGCGGCAAGCACCGAGGCAGCCCATGGGGTTTTTACGCGGCAATCCTGCTGTTCGCCTTATTTCCTTGCCGCCGCGGTGGAAGAAGGTCCGAGCGAGCTAACAATTAGGTCCCGGGATCGATGGGCCGATGCGGCGCGGAGACAGTTGTGGATCAAGAAATATCCACGCCGTTAAGGGTTCATTAAGCTTTACAGGCGTTTACTATGTACATCCAGTTTTGCTGGATTCTTACCGAGTGGTTGGAGCCACTTTGTTTGACGCCTCCCTGTTAAACTCCTGAGAGCCGCCTTATCCGCGGCTCTTTTTTTGTCCCCAACCGGCACAGGGGACGCCTACCGGCGTTAACCGTTTGTTAAACATGCGCTTGCCTTCATGGGCGTCGAAGCGCATTTTCAAGCCTCAGTCATTTAGGGTGCGGTCGGTATCGGTAAGTATTGCCGAATCGGCTTGCGGCAGTGCAGGGGCATATCGATGAACGAGCCTTCGAAGGGCATCGCGAAAACCATCAAACTGGCGGAACGCCGGGTTTTCTCCCAATCCTTCAAGCCCCTCTACCAGGAGGGCATGGGGCTGGTCGAGCAGGCGGCCGAGTATCTCGACGGCAAGGGCAGGCTCGAGGCCAAGAAACTGTCGCGCACGGCAGCAACGCTTTACGCGGCTGAATCGATGCGGCTGACCACCCGTCTGATGCAGGTCGCGTCCTGGCTGCTTCTGCAGCGGGCGGCCAATTCCGGCGAGATGACCCGTGACCAGGTCGCGTCGGAAAAATCCAAGGTGCGCCTCGACACCGCGTCGGCGCATGACGAGGCGCTCGGCTGGAACGAGCTGCCGAAGGATTTCCTCGATCTCGTGACCCGCTCGCTGCGCCTGCAGTCGCTGGTTCGCCGCATGGACGAAGAGATCTATGGCGGCGCCATGCCCGATACGCACTCGACCGTCCGCCGCGCCAATCCGGTTTCCGATCAGATATCGCTGCTCAACACCGCCTTCGCGCGCGGCTGACAGGCAGCTTGATAATTCGCCCTGATGGCCATCTAGCGCCGTTTTCTGCGCTTCCGGTGCTCACGTACTTAAGTACGCTCCGCTCCGGTTCTCGAGAACGACGCTATATGGCTCATCATGCCAAATTCTGAAGCTGCCCGCTCCTGCTTGGCCCGTTTCTGGTTTGTTCACATTTCGCTGGCATCGCTGTGCACCGAGGCTAGACTTGGCGTATGGGGGAAGCGATTCGCATCATCGGTATCGATCCGGGCCTGAGGCGCACCGGCTGGGGCATCATCGACAGCCTCGGCAATTCGTTGCGCTTCATCGCGTCCGGCACAGTGCGGTCCGACGACAAGGCGTCGCTGGCGACCAGGCTTTGCCAATTGCATGACGGGCTGGCCGAAGTGCTGCACCGGGAGATGCCGCATGAGGCCGCGGTCGAGCAGACTTTCGTCAACAAGGATGCGACGGCGACGCTGAAGCTCGGCCAGGCGCGCGGCATCGCCATGCTGGTGCCGGCGCGCGCTGGTCTGGTGGTCGCCGAATACGCCCCCAATGCCGTCAAGAAGGCGGTGATCGGCGTCGGTCATGGCGAAAAGAAGCAGATCCATATGATGCTCAAGGTGCTGATGCCGAAGGCGGTCTTCAGCGGCGACGACGCCGCCGACGCTTTGGCCATCGCCATCTGCCACGCGCATCACCGGCAGAGCGTCGCCTACCGGCTGGCGGCTTTGGCTGGGTAGTCTTGTTCTTGACTTGTTCTCATTTGCGAAGTAAGTAATACCTTGGAGGTATTACCATGCGTGTGACCACCAAGGGACAAGTCACGATCCCAAAACAAATAAGGGACCACTTGGGCATAGGACCGGGGTCGGAGGTCGAGTTCGTCGCTACGGACGAGGGTGCCCGGCTTGTCGCCGTCAACGAAAACATTTCGGAGGAGGAAGCTGCCCGCAGGTTCAAAGAGGTTCTCGACCATATGGAGGGGACGCTGGATTTGGGCGGCATGACGACGGACGAGTATATGGAATGGTTGAGGGGCCCGCGTGAAAATCTCGACGTTGATTGACACAAATGTGCTCATCGATGTCTGGGGCCCGGCTGGGCCGCTGACGGAGTGGTCGTCATCGTCGATCGCCTCATGCAGACGCGCCGGCGCACTGGTCATCAACAGCATTGTCTGGTCTGAACTTGCTCCGCTGATAGCGACCGAAGCGATGCTCAGGAAAGCAGCCGAAAGACTCGAAATGGATCGCGAGTTTTTGCCCTGGGAAGCCGCATTCCTGGCCGGGGTCGCGCACTCCCGTTACCGGCGGGCCGGTGGTGTTAGAGAGCGGACCTTGCCGGATTTTTTCATTGGCGCTCATGCAGCCGTTGCCGGACACCGTCTTTTGACGCGCGACGCTCCTCGCTACCGCAGCTATTTCCCCGACCTCGAAATCATCTCTCCGGAAACACATCCATGAAGGCCAGGGTATGATCGGCAAGCTGAAGGGCACGCTGGACGAGATCGACGAGGATTCCTGCGTTGTCGACGTGCATGGCGTCGGCTATGTCGCCTATTGCTCGGCGCGCACGCTGGCCACGCTGCCGTCGCCGGGCGAAGCGGTGGTGCTGTTCATCGAGACCTATGTGCGCGAGGACATGATCAGGCTCTACGGCTTCCAGTCGGCGCTGGAGCGCGAATGGTTTCGCCTGCTGATGAGCAATGTGCAGGGCGTCGGCGCCAAGGTGGCGCTGGCGATCCTGTCGACGCTGGCGCCGGCCGACCTCGCCAATGCGATCGCGCTGCGCGACATCGCCATGGTCTCCAGAGCGCCAGGCGTAGGCAAGAAGGTGGCCGAGCGCATCGTCACCGAATTGAAGGCCAAGGCGCCCGCCTATGCGGGCACCGCCAGCGGCACGATCGGCCTCAAGCAGGAACTCGGCGAAGGCGTCGCGCCAGCGCCGATCACCGATGCCGTCTCGGCGCTGGTCAACCTCGGCTATTCGCGCGACATCGCGGCCAACGCGGTTTCCGCGGCGCTGAAGACGGCCGGCGAAGGGGCGGACGCCTCGAAGCTGATCCGCTTCGGCCTGAAGGAATTGGCGCGGTGAGGCCGCGCTTGTACCGCCATCGGCCATATGCGAGGACGCTCGCATGAGCCTTTCACCCCGCCTCATTGCTCCCGACAAGCGCGGCGAGGATGCCGATCAGACCTTGCGGCCGCAATCGCTCGACGAGTTCGTCGGCCAGGCGGCGGTGCGCGCCAACCTCAAGGTCTTCATCGATGCCGCCAAGGGCCGCGGCGAGGCGCTCGACCATGTGCTGTTCGTCGGTCCGCCCGGTCTCGGCAAGACGACGCTGGCACAGATCATGGCGCGCGAGCTCGGCGTCAATTTCCGTTCGACGTCCGGACCCGTCATCGCCAAGGCCGGAGATCTCGCGGCTTTGCTGACCAATCTCGAGGAGCGCGACGTCCTTTTCATCGATGAAATCCACCGCCTCAATCCGGCGGTGGAGGAAATCCTCTATCCTGCGATGGAGGATTTCCAGCTCGACCTGATCATCGGCGAAGGGCCGGCAGCACGCTCGGTCAAGATCGACCTCGCCCACTTCACGCTGGTGGCGGCGACGACGCGGCTCGGCCTGTTGACCAATCCGCTGCGCGACCGGTTCGGCATTCCGGTGCGGCTCAATTTCTACACCGTCGAGGAGCTGGAGCAGATCGTGCGGCGCGGCGCGCGCATCCTGCAAATGCCGCTCGGGGACGATGGCGCGCTGGAGATCGCGCGGCGGGCGCGCGGCACGCCGCGCATCGCCGGCCGCCTGCTGCGACGCGTGCGTGATTTTGCCTCGGTTGCCGGGGACGGCCATGTCGACAGACGGATTGCCGACGAGGCATTGACCAGGCTGGAGGTCGACGGGCTCGGGCTCGACGCGCTCGACCGCCGTTATTTGTCGATGATCGCCCGCAATTTCGGCGGCGGGCCTGTCGGCATCGAGACGATCGCTGCAGGGCTTTCGGAGCCGCGCGACGCGATCGAGGACATCATCGAACCTTATCTGATCCAGCAGGGTTTCATCCAGCGCACACCGCGCGGCCGCGTGCTGACCGCCAATGCCTGGCGCCATCTCGGCCTCGACGCGCCGAAGGACCTTGCCCAGCAGCAGATCAGCCTGTTCCAGGACGAGTAACGCAGATTTGTCCGGCTTTAGGCGGGAAGCGGCCTCGTCTGCGTGGAATCTGCTTGGCCCGGCCTAGGTGAGGGCACAATTGCCGCCTCTAAGCCGGGGCTAGAGCAGCTCTGCGTTTCCCGGAAACGCAGAGCTGCTCGGCGTATTTTGTTCATGCGCAATTCCGAACGGAAAACCGCTACACACTTTTCCTGGAATTGCTCGATGCAATCCCAAGGGGCTTGGGCCGAACGATGATCACCAGACGTGGCTTCATGCGCCTCATGGGCGGCTCATTCCTGTCGATGGCGGCGCTTGGCGCCTATGCTATCGGCATCGAGCCGGTGCTGCTCAGCCATGTGAAACGCTACGCGCTGACGCCGCCGCACTGGCCGGCAGGCCTCAAGCTGCGTATCGTGGCGCTGGCCGATATCCATGCCTGCCGGCCCTGGATGACGCCGCAGCACATCGCCTCGCTGGTCGAGGATGCCAATGCGCTGCAGCCGGATCTGATCGTGCTTCTGGGCGACTACATTGCCGGGATGCGCCTGGTGACGGGCCATGTGGCGACGAAAGATTGGGCCTCGGCGCTGTCCGGACTGAAAGCGCCGCTCGGCGTCAAGGCAATCCTCGGCAATCACGACTGGTGGCACGATATTTTCGCCCAGGAAGCAGGGGCCGGCCCGACCGCGGCGCGCAAGGCGCTGGAGGCCGTCAACATCGCGGTGCTCGAAAACGATGCCTTGCGCCTGGAGAAGGACGGGCAAGGCTTCTGGATAGCCGGGCTTGCCGATCAGCTGGCGCTGCTGCCGGACCACGCCAAGGGCCGCTACGGGATGACGGGGCTCGACGACCTCGACGGCACGCTGGCCAAGGTGAGCGACAACGCCCCCATCATCCTGCTCGCGCACGAGCCGGATATTTTTCCGAAAGTACCCTGGCGGGTTTCGCTGACGCTGTCCGGCCACACCCATGGCGGACAGGTGCGGTTGTTCGGCTATTCGCCGGTGGTGCCGTCGGCCTATGGCAACCGCTACGCCTATGGCCATGTCGTGGAGAACGACCGCAATCTGATCGTGTCGGGCGGGCTCGGCTTCAGCATCGCGCCGGTGCGTTTTGGCATGCGGCCGGAGATCCTGCAGATCGATCTCGGCTGAGCCTCCCGTCAGGTGGCGCGGGTGGGGGTGCCATCGGCCTCGTAGCCGATGATGCCAGGCTCCCACCACAGCACCGGATTGTTTCGGAAGCTGGCTCGATCTTCCAGCGCGTTCACAAGCGTGCGGGTCCTCGGATGCGCCTCGAGCCGGATATCGAGATCCAGGGGCCGGTTGGCAATGAAGCGAAGGTGGCAGGTCAGGAAAATGTCCTGGACCGAAACGGTCTTGCCGAAAAATCCCTCGCCGTCGCGGTCGATCCTGCTCTCCAGCCAACCCATCAGATGGGCGATGCGCTCGGCGCAGCGCGTCAGATGCGAATTGCCGTGATGCCGGACCCCGGACCATTGCATCTGGCTGATCGTCGTTGCGGCGGTGCCCAGTGTCTGGACCGAAGCAAAGAGCAGTCGGTCATCCCATTCCGATCCTGCCCGCCACATCGACGGCGCCAAAGGAAATTCCTGATGGACACGCCGCGGATAGGTGGCGAGCAGGTACTCGGCGATCACACCGCTTTCCCACAGCGTTAGATCGCCATCGCGCAATGTCGGGACCTGAAGCGCCGGCGTCCATTCGGCCCGGGACGCGGCGGATGGCGTGGTCGTTTCCTCCCGCCGCTCGTAGTCGAGGCCTATTTCGTCGAGCACGACACGAACGCCGCGCGCGAAAGGTGATCCGGTTGTGTAAAGCAGCGAACGCATAGCCTCATCCCCCGATGCCATCGAAGAAATCGTAGCACCGTCGGTGACTAACGCGGAAGTTGGCGGATCGCATCCATCACGTCAGGTTCGGCTTTCTCGCCATCGAAAGCGTCGACGATGCCGAAGGCGCCGCCATAACTCCACACCGACCAGGAGAAATGATGCGCCTCGGCGCGCTCGATCATGTCGCGCACATAGGCCGCGCGATACGCGGCCGGCATGACAAAGCCGTTGCCATATTCCTTGCGGATCATGCCGAACTCGCCGAGCGTGATGTTTTCCGGCTTGATGGCGTGGGCCTTTGCCCAGGCTTCGACCGTCTTGAACGGTTCATCCATCACGCCGAGCAGCTTCTGAGGGCTGTCCATTGTCGCCACCTGCTCGTCGAGATAGGCGAGCAGGCCGCTCTGCCTGGCCCAGGGCGCCTCGGCCTTGATCCGGTCGCGGATGGTGTTCAGCGTCACGTTCAACTCGGTGCGCGGCACGGCCGTCAGCGGGTAGGGCAGGCCTGTGACATATTGGATGAAATCGCCGGCCCAGGTCGCGCCCTGATGCGTCAGAAGAAACGGATCATAGGAATGGAAGGCCCAGATGATGTTGTCGTCGGGGATCGTCTTCGGGTCGATCTTCACCAGCGAGGCAGCGCTCGAATAACAGCCGCCGGTGAGGATCAATGTCAGCCTGGTCGCCGAGGCACGCGCGGCCGCGAAGAGCTGCTTCTGGCGTTCAGGCCAAAGGTCGGTGCCATCGTCGTCGCAATCGACGATCGGTTCGTTCATCAATTCAAGCGCGACTTGACCTGGATCTTCCTTTGCCAGCGTCAGCGCCATCTTGCGCGCCATCTCGACATACGCCGCGAAGATCGCAGGGTCGTCCATCACCTGCCCCATGCCGATCTTGCGGTTGGCGCCGGCGGGGATCAGATGCAGGTCGACGATCACCTTCAGGCCGGCGCGGTTGATCAGGCGCGCCGAGTCCAGGACGCTGGCATAGAGGTCGTCGCGCAAGGCCGTTGTCTGGTCGGAGAGAAAGGGCGAGGGATCGACCGGCATGCGCAGGAAGTCCAGCCCCGCGTCCTTCAGCGCCTTGAGATCGTCTTCCTTGAGGAATTTGCGCCACTCCGGATAGGGCAGGATCGCCTGGCGATCGCCCCATTTGTCCTCGGCTGGCCAGGTGACCCACTGGTCGAGATTGAGGCCGCGCTTCATCGCGAACGTTGCCGCGCCGGCCGGTAGCGTAAGAGCGGCAAGCGTCAGCAACGCCGTCATCAAGGTCTTGATCATCGCGCCCAACGGTGCCACGCACAGAAATACCTAGAGCAATTCCAGGAAAAGTGTGATCGGTTTTCCGTCCGGAATTGCGTCAAAACAAAGAGTTAGAGCGGTTCGACGTTTCCATGAAACGTCGAACCGCTCTAAGCCCACGGGTTAGGTGCCTGTTCGGCCAGGAAAAGGAAAGTGCGATGGACGATCATGGTGAATCGGCGGCGCTCAGCGCCGGGCTTTCGGGAGCGCTGACGGAGTTCGGCCATCGGCTGATGGCGCGGGTCTATTATGCCGACACCGACTTCTCCGGGGTGGTCTACCATGCCCGCTACCTGGAGTTCTTCGAACGCGGCCGCTCGGATTACCTGCGGCTCGCCGGCGTCCACCACACCGAGTTGGCCGAGGGCAAGCATGGCGAGCGCATCGTCTGGGTGGTGCGGCGCATGGAGATCGACTTCCGCGCGTCGGCGCGCATGGACGACATACTGACCATCGAGACGCGTACCGACGACATTTCCGGCGCGCGTATCTTCATGGGCCAGCAGTTGAAGCGCGGTGGCGAGGTGCTGGTCGAGGCCAAGGTCGAAGCGGCGATCATCGGCGAAAGCGGCCGGCCGAAGCGCTTTCCGAAGGAATGGATTGCGGCCTTCATGCCCAAGGGGCGTTGAGATTCAGGTGAGGCCGGCCTGCAAATGGCGGCTTCCTGCGCTTCCGGTGCTCACGTACTTAAGCGCGCTCCGCTCCGCTCCGGAAACCACCAAATTCGACTCGGCCTGACCTGAATCTCAACGCCCTTCGGTGGAAGCACTTCGACGCCAAGCGCGGCAATGCGCCGCGCCTTACATCCTAACCCATCCTTAACCATAACGGTTCATGAAGGAATTGGCGAAGATTGGCGCAATTCGTACGCCTTCCTTTCACCAATATTTGCCCCGAAAAGGCCGAGGAAAGGTGCATTCGGGGTTGTTCCGCAAGTTTCAAAGCTTTGCGCGATCGGACCAAAGGGATGCCCATGGGCCAGCCGCCAGCGACGCCCGGAAAATCTTAAGGACTTAAGTGATGGAAAATATCGCACTCGCCGATCCGGCAGCGCATTTGTCGATCTGGGCGCTGTTCATGCAGGCCGGCTGGGTGGTCAAGCTGGTCATGATCGGCTTGCTCGGCGCCTCGATCTGGACCTGGGCGATCATCATCGACAAGCTGGTCGCCTACGGCCGCATGCGGCTGGCGCTCAACCGCTTCGAGCAGGTGTTCTGGTCAGGGCAGTCGCTGGAAGACCTCTACCGCACGCTTGCCGATCGGAAGACCGCCGGCATGGGCGCGATCTTTGTCGCTGCCATGCGCGAGTGGAAGAAGAGTTTTGAAAAGGGTGCCAAATCGGCGCTGGCGCTGCAGACCCGTATCGACAAGGCGATGGACCTGGCGCTGACCCGCGAGATGGAGAAGTTGGAGGGGCGCCTCGGCTTCCTCGCCACCACCGGTTCTGCGGCGCCCTTCATCGGTCTGTTCGGCACCGTCATCGGCATCATGACGTCGTTCCAGGCGATCGCCGCCTCGAAGAACACCAGCCTTTCGGTGGTCGCGCCCGGCATCGCCGAGGCGTTGCTGGCCACCGCGATCGGCCTGCTGGCGGCCATCCCCGCGGTCATCGCCTACAACAAGCTGTCATCGGATGCGAACAAGATCGGCATGCGCATGGAAGGGTTCGCGGATGAGTTCTCCGCCATACTCTCGCGCCAAATCGATGAAAAAGTCGCGCAGAAGGCCTGAGGAACGATCATGGGGATGTCCGTAAGCGGAGGCGGCACGGGGCGAGGCGGGCGCGGCCACAGGCGGCGCGGCCGCCACCACGCGCTGATGTCGGAAATCAACGTCACGCCGATGGTCGACGTGATGCTGGTGCTGTTGATCATCTTCATGGTCGCGGCGCCGCTCCTGACCGTTGGCGTGCCGATCGACCTGCCGGACACACAGGCCAAGGCGATGAATGTCGACACCCAGCCGATCACCGTTTCGATCGACGCGGCCGGCAAGATTTTCCTCCAAGAGACCGAAATCTCGATCGACGAGTTGGTGGCCAAGCTGCAGGCTATCTCGAAGACGGGCTATGACGAACGCATCTTCATACGTGGCGACAAGTCGACCGACTATGGCACCGCCATGAAGGTGATGGCCCGTATCTCGGCGGCCGGTTACAAAAATATCGGCCTGGTCTCGCTGCAGGAACAGGATCAATAGAGGCCAAATGCGCACCGGTCTTACCTCATCGGTGATCTTGCATACGGTGGCGTTGGCCTTCGGGTTGTTCACGCTGTCGTCGCCACCGGCCATGCCGGCCGCCGATACGGAATCGGTGGCGGTCGATATCGTTCCCATGGAAGCGGTCGCGCAAACGCTGCAGGGCGACAAGAAATCGGTGATGCATGACAAGCCGGCGCCGCTGCCGACCAAGCGGCCGGATGTCGTGCCCAATGCCCAGAAAGTCGGCGAGAACACCGTCGACACCGACAAGCCGGTGACGGACGAGACCAAGCCGAAGCCGGTCGACAAGACGGCAGCTCCGCCGCCGGCGCCGACGCCGACCGAGAAGCCGGCGGTCGAGGACGTGCCGAAGCCGCAGGAGAAGCCGAAGCCCATCCCGGCGACGGAAGTCGCGCCGACGCCGACGCCGAAGGAAGAGGTCAAGCCAGAGCCGGTGAAGCAGACGGAGCCGAAGCCGGCACCGGCCAAGCCGCCGACGCCGACGAAGGACACGACCGCCGCTATTCCAAAGGAAGAAGTGAAGCCGGACGCGGTGGCCGAGGCGATCTCGCAGGAGCAGCCGACAGACGAGGCCAAGCTTCCGGATTCGGCGCCGGCTCCACAGGCACGGCCGCAACCACAATCGCAGCCGGCCCAGGCCGAGAGCGCCAAGGCGCCGGATCGCAAGGACGCCGACAAGCCGGTGAAGGAGGCTTCTTCCAAGCCGAAGTCGGACGAGAAGCAGTTCAACGCCGACGAGATAACGGCGTTGCTCGACAAGCAGAAGCCATCCGGCGGCGGCGCCAAGCGCTCGACGCAGCAGGCTTCGCTCGGCGGCACAAAGGACCAGGGCCAGAAGCTCTCCAAGTCAGAGCAAGGAGCGTTGGAGGATCAGCTCGGCAGTTGCTGGACGCTTCCAGTCGGCCTCGAAGGGTCCGAAGATTTCACGGTGGTCATCCGTTTCAACCTGAATGCCTCCGGCAAGCTGGAAGGCCGCCCGACCGTTGAGAAGTCCAGCGGCAACCCACAGTTCGACGCCAGCGCGGTTCGCGCCGTGCAGAAATGCGATGTCGCCGGGCTGCAGGTTCCCGCCGGAAAACAAGACATATGGTCCGACATTCGCGTCAATTTTGATCCGAGAGCGATGCTTGGTCTTTAACCTGAGCACGCAAAAAATCAGCAAGAGAAGCGAGAATACATGCAATTCATCCTCAAGCCGCTCCTGATCGTCGCCGCGATGGCGATGGGCATAAATGCCGTCGTCACCTTGCCTGCGCGAGCAACCCTCGAGCTCAACGTCAACAAAGGCAATGTCGAGCCGATGCCGATCGCCATTCCTGACTTTCAGGGAGGACTGGGAGCGCAGATATCGGAGATCGTCACAGCCGATCTGAAGCGGTCGGGACTGTTCGCGCCGATCGACAAGGCCGCCTTTGTCGAAAAGATCACGAATCCGGATGCCGCGCCCCGCTATGAGGATTGGAAGGTCATCAATGCGCAGGCGCTGGTGACCGGCGCCGTGAGCAAGGAGGCGGATGGCCGCATCCGCGCCCAGTACCGGCTGTGGGATATTTTTGGCAACCAGCAACTGGCCGGCGAGCAGTTTTTCGCCAACGACGCCAATCAACGCCGTGTCGCGCACATCATCGCCGATGCGATCTATGAGAAGATCACCGGCGAAAAAGGCTATTTCGACACGCGCGTCGTCTTCGTCGACGAATCCGGCGCCAAGAACGCGCGCAAGAAGCGGCTGGCCATCATGGACCAGGACGGCGCCAATGTGCGCTATCTGTCCGACGGCCGCGCCATCGTTCTGACGCCGCGCTTTTCGCCGAACCGGCAGGAAATCACTTATATGTCCTACGAAAGCGGGCAGCCGAAGGTCTACCTGCTGCAGATCGAGACCGGCCAGCGCGAACTGGTCGGCAATTTCCCAGGCATGACGTTTGCGCCGCGCTTCTCGCCCGATGGCCAGAAAGTAATCATGAGCCTGCTGCGCGACGACGGCAATTCCAACATCTTCGCCATGGATCTGAGAAGCCGTTCGACGACGCGGCTCACCGACTCGACCGCGATCGACACCTCGCCGTCCTATTCGCCGGACGGCTCGCAGGTCGTCTTCACCTCCGACCGTGGCGGCGGCAGCGGCCGATCCCAGATCTACGTCATGGGGGCCGATGGCTCCAACCCGCACCGCATTTCCTTCGGCGACGGCGTCTATTCGACGCCGGTCTGGTCGCCGCGGGGCGACCTCATCGCCTTCACCAAGCAGAGCGGCGGCCAGTTCCAGATCGGCGTCATGAAGACCGACGGTTCGGGCGAGCGCATCCTGTCCGCCGGATTCCAGCAGGAAGGTCCGACCTGGGCACCGAACGGCCGTGTGCTGATGTTCTTCCGCGACTCCGCCGGTGGGCCGAAGCTGGTCTCGGTCGATCTCACCGGCCGCAACGAGCAGCAAATCCCGACGGCGAACTACGCGTCGGACCCCGCCTGGTCGCCGCTGCTGGAGTGAGCGGCTGGGAACTGGAGAACTGAGGAACTGGAGAACTGGGGAATTGAAGAACTGAAAAATGGAGAGACAGGGGCGCTATGTTGGACGTGCCAGGGATCTGGAGGTCTATAAGCGGGCCTACGCAGTTTCTCTTGAAATTCACAAAGCCACGTTGGCCTTTCCGAAGATCGAGCAATATGCACTAGCCGATCAGTTGCGTCGCTCCAGCAAGGCCATCTGCGCTAACCTAGCTGAGGGCTTTGCCAAGCAGCCTCATTCCAAAGCTGAGTTCGCTCGGTTCATTTCAATGGCTGTGGGGTCGTGTAGCGAAGTTGAGACATGGATCTCCTACGCGTTCGATCTCGAATACATCTCGAAGACACAGCTCGACGAGTGGCTACGATCCTACAACCAGATCTACGGAATGCTGGTAAATCTCAGAGGGTCGCTGAAGTGATCCCTTTCTCCAGTTCCTCAGTTCTCCAGTTCCTCAATTCCCCTTTTCTTCATGTTTTGGCCGCATTTCCGCCTAGGGTCCGCACGCAATGTGAGCGTGGAAAAAACAGCCGAGGACGGCGGCTCGCAACCAAAAATTAACCGTGTTTCTTGAATGCCGGTTAACCCAAACGTGGTTACTGGGTGATCAACGAAATCACTCGAAATGCGAAGGAGAGGCGGCATGGGCCGTATCGCAGCACTTACCCGCAACCCGGCGATGATCGCCCTGATCGCGTTGCTCGCCATCACCGGTTGCGCTTCGAAGAAGAACCTGAACAACCCCAACGACCTCGGCCTCAATGGCGCGGGCGCTGCGACGCCGGGCTCTGCGCAGGACTTCACCGTCAACATCGGCGACCGCATCTTCTTCGACACCGATTCAGCCTCGATCCGCGCCGACGCGCAGACCACGCTGGCCCGCCAGGCGCAGTGGCTGAACCAATACAAGCAGTATGCCATCGTCATCGAAGGCCATGCCGACGAGCGCGGCACGCGTGAGTACAATCTGGCGCTCGGCGCCCGCCGCGCCGCTGCCACCCGCGACTTCCTCGTCTCCAAGGGCGTCTCCGGCGGCCGCCTGAAGACGATCTCCTATGGCAAGGAACGTCCGGTCGCGGTTTGCGACGACATCTCCTGCTGGTCGCAGAACCGTCGTGCCGTCACCACGCTGTCGGGCGCCGGTTCCTAAGGCTTAGGCGCCGCAGCGACCGCTTCAGCGCGGCGCTACAGGCGACAAAAATACAACAGTTGGACATGAAAGGCGGCCGCACGGCCGCCTTTTTCATTTGCGACAGTTCGAAACAAAATTTGGCCGAAGTCTCGCGTCCTGCTATGAGCGCGAGGGCGCTTGCTCCCACTGTTTGATTTGGAAAGGCGCATCAGGCCAACACCATTCCACCGCGAGAGATAGAATGCATTTCAGAACGGTCCTGAGCGGCACGCTTGCGCTGCTCATCGTATCAAGCCTCCCAAGCCTTGCCGCTTCTGCGGGCAGCACCGGGCAGGGCTCCGACAGCGGATTCAGTTTCCATCTGCCGACGCTTGGCATTTTCGGCGACAAGAAGAAGCCGGAAGCGGCGCAAGTCGCGCAGCAGGACGGCGGCGCCGGCGTGACCGGCCTGGAAGACCAACTCCGGCAGTTGAACGGCAAAGTCGAAGAGTTGAACTTCCAGATCCTGCAGATGCAGGAACAGATGCGCAAGCAGCAGGAAGACAACGAGTTCCGCTTCCAGCAGCTCGAGGGAGGCTCGCCGGGCGCCAAGCCTGCCGGGCAGAAGAAATCGGACGTCACGCCTCAGAACGGCAACACCACGCTCGGCGATGCCGGCGCCGGCGATGCCGGCGCCGGCGATTCCGGTGCTGGCGATACCGGCGCCGATTCCGGCGTCGCCCAGGCTCCGGCGGCGCAGGCCCCGGCCGATGCCGGCGCGCAGAACGGCGACGGCAAGACCGTCGGCGACGTCATCGTGGAATCGCAGACCGGCGATCCAGGCAAGCTTATTCCCGGCGCGGCACCGAAGAATTTCGGCACCATCACCGTCGACAAGAACGGCAACGTCGTCAATGCCGAAACCGACCCGCAGGCGAGCGCGCCGGCAGGGTCTTCGACAGCCACGGCCAATGCTCCGTCCGGCGAAGCGCCGGCCAAGAGCGCCAAGAGCAAAGCCGGCGGCACCGAAGTCGCGGCGCTGCCCTCGACCAACGATCCTGACGAACTCTACCGCAACTCCTACCAGTTCATCCTGTCTGGCGATTATCCCACCGCAGAACAGGGATTCCGCGACCATATCTCTCGCTTTCCCAAGGACGCCAAGGCAGCGGATGCGCATTACTGGCTTGGCGAGTCGCTGCTTGGCCAGCAGAAGTACCGCGACGCGGCGGAAATCTTCCTGGCTGCCAGCAAGGACTATCCGAAGGCCAAGAAGGCGCCCGACATGCTGCTCAAGCTCGGCGTGTCGCTGGTCGGCCTGAAGCAGAATGACGTGGCCTGTGCCACCTTCGGCGAAATCGGCAAGCGCTATCCCGATGTTTCCGGCGCGCTCAAGGAGCGGATCAAGCAGGAAAAGGCGCTGGCGTCTTGCTAGTTTTTCTCCTGCATGTCGTTGTCCCTGTACACGGACAATTTTGAAGCGACACGGATTGATGCTCGAGACCGAGCCGGACCTTAACGACCGCCTTTTTACGACCTTCGATTTTTCCCGCGGCGCCATTGCGGCCGTGTCCGGCGGCAGCGACTCGACCGCCCTTCTCCTCCTCCTCAAGCAACACATGGATCGGAACGCCCCGGCAGCCAGGCTGCTCGCGGTAACGGTCGATCATGATTTGCGGACCGGCTCCGCCACTGAGGCGCGGGCCGTCGCCGCACTCTGCGCGGAGCGCGGCATCGCGCATCGCACGCTTATCTGGTCGGGCAGCAAACCGCCAAGCGGCCTGCCGGCCGCGGCGCGTGAAGCGCGCTACCGCCTGCTTGCCGATCTCGCCCGCAGCGAAGGCCTCGGCCTGATCGTGACCGGCCACACCGCCGACGACCAGGCCGAGACCGTGCTGATGCGCAAGACGCGCGACAATGAAGTTGGTGACGGGGAAGTGAGCCAAGAGGGCGTGAACGACGGCGGCCGAGGTCTCGCCGGAATGGCGCCCGCGACGCTCTATGACTGGCGGACATGGATCGCGCGGCCGCTGCTCCGCACGCGGCGCGCCGCGCTGCGCGAGGCGCTGCGGCAAAGCGGAGTCGGCTGGATCGAGGATCCGACGAATGCGGACCTGCGTTTCGAGCGGCCGCGCATGCGGGCATCGCTTGCGGGCAACCAAGGCGAGCGGCGTGTTGAAGACGCGCTCGCAAAGGCCGGCGGTGCTGCCGCCCGGCGCGAAGAGCTCGGCGGGCGCGCCGCCGTGCTGATCCGCAGCCTCGCCGCCCCACCAGCTCCCGGGCTTGTCCGTCTCGACGGCGATTTCGCCAATTGCGCGGACAGCGAGGCGGCCGTCTATGCGCTGCGCATTCTGCTTGCCACGATCGGCGGCATTCCCTTCCTTGCCGATGAGGCGCGCTGCCGGGTGCTGTTTGCCCGCCTGCGGTCAGGGCCGCTTCGCGCCACATTGTCGCGGACCGTGATCGATGCGCGCCGTACCGGCATTTTTCTGCGCCGCGAAGCCCGCAACCTGCCGGGCGCTGCTCTACCGGTCGACAACTGGCTTTGGGACGGCCGGCGGCGGATCACTTTGAGCAACAATGCGGACGGCTTGGTGATCGCGCCGCTGGGCTCCGCTGCCGCCAGGCGAGCGGCTTTGGGCGAGGTTGCTCCGCAAAGTCTTCTGCGCGCCGCTCTTGCCGTGGAACCAGCGCTGTGGGCGGGCGGCGAATGCCTTGGTTTTGCCGGCGCCGCCGCCCCTTTGCGGTCGGTCTCGATCGTTG
This sequence comes from Mesorhizobium sp. RCC_202, assembly GCF_041355295.1. Taxonomy (NCBI): domain Bacteria; kingdom Pseudomonadati; phylum Pseudomonadota; class Alphaproteobacteria; order Hyphomicrobiales; family Phyllobacteriaceae; genus Mesorhizobium; species Mesorhizobium sp. RCC_202. The sequence goes on along the minus strand of NZ_JBFUPO010000015.1, from coordinate 86,756 downwards.
CGGCCGTGGCCCCCTTCGCCCGCTTCCTGCCGTCCTTCGACCTCAGGCCCGCGGCCGCCGTGGCGGCCCTCATCGGCGCGCCGCCGCTGCCGGCGCCGCCATTTCGTGGCCATGAAGACGGGGCAGGGTGGGCGAAAGCTTAACCCATACGTGCTGTTCTGCTTGGCAAGGGAAGACGCTCTCCCTATGTTAGGCCCAAGCTTCCTCAATCATCGCGTGTCCGCATACGGACGCCAACGGGACAATAGATGAATCCGAATTATCGCAACCTCGCGCTTTGGGCGATCATAGCGGTCCTGCTCATCGCCTTGTTCAACCTTTTCCAGACGCCGCAGACGCGCGGTGCCACCAGCGAGATTGCCTATTCGCAGTTCCTGCAGGATGTCGGCTCGGGCCGGGTCAAGACGGTGACGATCTCCGGCGCCCGTATCTTCGGCACCTATTCCGACAATGCCAACGGCTTCCAGACCTATTCGCCCGGCGATCCGTCGCTGGTTTCGCGGCTGCAGGACAAGAACGTCACCATCACCGCCAAGCCCGAGACCGACGGCTCCAACTCGCTGTTCGGCTATCTGGTCTCGTGGCTGCCGATGATCCTGATCCTCGGCGTGTGGATATTCTTCATGCGCCAGATGCAGTCCGGCTCCGGCCGTGCCATGGGCTTCGGCAAGTCCAAGGCCAAGCTGCTGACGGAAGCGCATGGTCGCGTCACCTTCCAGGACGTCGCCGGTGTCGACGAGGCCAAGGAAGACCTCGAAGAGATCGTCGAGTTCCTGCGCGACCCGCAGAAGTTCCAGCGCCTCGGTGGCAAGATCCCGCGCGGCGTGCTGCTGGTCGGCCCTCCGGGAACCGGCAAGACGCTGCTCGCCCGCTCGGTCGCCGGCGAAGCCAACGTGCCGTTCTTCACCATCTCCGGTTCGGACTTCGTCGAGATGTTCGTCGGCGTCGGCGCATCGCGTGTGCGCGACATGTTCGACCAGGCCAAGAAGAATGCGCCCTGCATCATCTTCATCGACGAAATCGACGCCGTCGGCCGCCATCGCGGCGCCGGTCTCGGCGGCGGCAATGACGAGCGCGAGCAGACGCTGAACCAGCTGCTGGTCGAGATGGATGGATTTGAGTCCAACGAGAGCATCATCCTGATCGCCGCCACCAACCGGCCCGACGTGCTCGATCCCGCGCTGTTGCGTCCGGGCCGTTTCGATCGCCAGGTGGTGGTGCCGAACCCCGACATCGTCGGCCGCGAGAAGATCCTCAAGGTGCATGTGCGCAACGTGCCGCTGGCGCCCAATGTCGACCTCAAGGTCATCGCACGCGGCACGCCGGGCTTCTCGGGCGCCGACCTGATGAACCTGGTCAACGAATCCGCACTGATGGCGGCGCGCCGCAACAAGCGGCTGGTCACCATGGCCGAGTTCGAAGACGCCAAGGACAAGATCATGATGGGCGCGGAACGCCGCTCGTCGGCGATGACCCAGGCCGAGAAGGAGCTGACCGCCTACCACGAGGCCGGCCACGCCATCCTGGCTCTCAACGTGGCATCGGCCGACCCGCTGCACAAGGCGACCATCATTCCGCGCGGCCGCGCGCTAGGCATGGTCATGCAGTTGCCGGAAGGCGACCGCTATTCGATGAGCTACAAATACATGGTCTCGCGGCTGGCGATCATGATGGGCGGCCGCGTTGCCGAGGAGTTCAAGTTCGGCAAGGAGAACATCACCTCGGGCGCCTCTTCCGACATCGAGCAGGCGACCAAGCTGGCGCGCGCCATGGTGACGCGCTGGGGCTTCTCCGACAAGCTTGGGCACGTTGCCTATGGCGATAACCAGGAAGAGGTCTTCCTTGGCCATTCGGTGGCGCGCACGCAGAACATCTCGGAAGAGACGGCGCAGATCATCGACGCCGAAGTGCGCCGCCTGATCGACGAGGCCTATTCGTCCGCCAAGACGATCCTGACCAAGAAGAAGAAGGAATGGATCGCGCTCGCCGAAGGACTGCTCGAATACGAGACGCTGTCGGGCGAAGAGATCAAGCAACTGATCGCCGGCAACAAGCCTGCCCGCGACCTCGGCGACGACACCCCGCCCAGCCGCGGCTCGGCCGTGCCGAAAGCCGGCACCGGCGGCCGCCGCAAGAAGGGCTCCGAGCCCGAAGGCGGCATGGAACCGCAGCCGTCGAGCTGAAGACGAGCCTATACCTTCAACGAACGCCGCGGATCAAACCGCGGCGTTTTTGTTTGGGAGGTCGCAGACGACTATCCAGTCGTTCAGGAATTGCGACTTGCAACGTTGGCGTTTGGCGAAAGCCGGCGTGACGGCCAATCTCCCCTTGTGGGGAGATGTCCGGCAAGACAGAGGGGGGCGCTGTCCCGCCGGCCTCTCTTCGTCATCCTCGGGCTTGACCCGACTGTTGCCGGAGGGCGCAACGGTGCAGAATTCTGTAACCGCTGCAAAGCTTTAAACGTCACGGCATGGATTCCAGGGTCTGCGCGCGTCGCTCCGCTCCTTGCTTCGCCGTAGAGTGACGACCGCAAAGTAGCGATCCTTCGGGCCCCCCTGTGCCCTGCCGGGCATCTCCCCCACGAGAGGGGAGATGCGCAGCGTCGCCGACTGCGCCCTTCTTCAGGGCGAGAGCCCCGAAGCCGCCAACAAAAAAAGCCCGCGAACCTTGCGGCTCGCGGGCTTTGTTTTCAAATGCTGCTGCCGATCAGCTCTTGAGCTTGGCGTTGCAGAGGCTGTAGAAGCCGCCGCCCTTCTGGATCCACTTCAGGCCGCCCAGCGTGTTGGCGTCCTTGTTGGCATAGTACTGCTCGAGGCAGGTATGCATGCGGCCCTTGGCCGGGGTCTCGGTTGCGAACTTCGCCGAGATCGCCTTCGGGAAGCTCACGCCCTTCGGCGCGGCGACCGACGGCTTAGCCGGCTCGCTGGTGTAGGTGGCTTCCGTGGGAGCAGGCACGGTGTCGTCGTCAGCTGCGCTGGCGCCGCACTCGGCCTTGCGGAAGTCGTTCCACTTCTGGCCCTTGAGTGTGTTCGCCGTCTTGGCAGCCTGGTACTTGGTGCTGCACTCGGCCATGCTCAGGCCCTTGCCGCCATCGGCGGCAGCGGTCGAGGTCTTGGTCGCCGTCGCGGCGGCCGGCGTGGCGGCAGCTGCCGCCGTGGCGCCCGGACCGCATTCGGCCTTGCGGAAGTCGTTCCACTTCATGCCGTTCAGCGTGCCGCCAGACTTCGCCGCCTGGTACTTGGCGCTGCACTCCTTCGAGGTCAGGCCCTTGGCGGCGTCGTCAGTGGCGGCTGCCGTTTTCGTCTTCTTGGCAGGCTTGGTGTCGGCGGCTTTGGTATCGGTGGCCTTGGTGTCGGTCGCCTTCGTGGCTGCCGCCTTCGCGTCGGTGGCCTTGGTAGCGGTCGCGGCAGCTGCGTCGGTGCCGCACTGCGCCTTGCGGAACTGGTTCCAGGTCTGTCCGGCGAGCGTGCCGCCGTCCTTGGCCGCGTTGTACTTGGTGCTGCACTCGGCCATGGTCAGCGCGTTGGCCGGCGCCGCCAGGAACAAGGTTGCGACGGCAAGACCCGTCAAAGTTGCAAGTCTATGGATAAGCATGGCGTTTTCTCCCTGTATGCCGCCGATAGGTGTCCCTATGCCGAATCAATAGCTCTCAATGTCCGGTTGCGCCAGATACTTCCGCTGCGGACACCGTCACAAAGTGTGTGCTTTCCGATAAGGTGATGAATTGCCGGGGTTCCACCAGGCTGCCAAGGTTTGTCATGCGATCGCATGGCGAAAAGCTGGCCCCGGTTGGTATATTGCCGCTACAGTGTGAGGTCGTGGTAGGCTGTCGGGTCATTTTGCACCGCCCGCGACAATGATTTTCTAAGGAATCGTAATATACAATCACGAAATGTGATGATCGGATGCGGCCCAATTGTGGCAATAGGGGCCGCTGAAAAATCGACGGGGACTGTAGCAGGTATGGCAGGTCAGTATTTCGGCACGGACGGCATCCGCGGACGCGCCAACAAGTTTCCGATGACGGCCGAAATCGCCATGCGCGTCGGCATGGCCGCCGGTCTTTCCTTCCAGCGTGGCGACCATCGTCACCGCGTCGTGCTCGGCAAGGACACGCGGCTTTCCGGCTACATGATCGAGAACGCGATGGTGGCGGGCCTGTGCGCCGCCGGCATGGACGTGTTCCTGCTCGGCCCCATTCCGACACCGGCGGTCGCCATGCTGGTGCGCTCGCTGCGCGCCGATATCGGCGTGATGATCTCGGCCTCGCATAACCCTTATTACGACAACGGCATCAAGCTGTTCGGTCCCGACGGCTACAAGCTCTCCGACGAGATCGAGGAGCGCATCGAGAGCATGCTCGACAAGGACATCGAGTTGGCGCTTGCCGATTCCGACGGGCTCGGCCGCGCCAAGCGCGTCGACGGCGTGCATGACCGCTACATCGAGTTCGCCAAGCGCACGCTGCCGCGCTCGATGTCGCTTTCGGGCCTGCGCATCGTCGTCGACTGCGCCAACGGCGCCGCCTACAAGGTGGCCCCGGCAGCGCTTTGGGAACTGGGCGCCGAGGTCATTGCCATCAACGTCGAGCCGAACGGCTTCAACATCAACAAGGAATGCGGCTCGACCCATCCGGCCGGGCTGCAGAAGAAAGTGCACGAGGTGCGTGCCGATATCGGCATCGCGCTCGACGGCGACGCCGACCGCGTCGTCATCGTCGACGAGAACGGCGCGATCGTCGATGGCGACCAGATTATGGCGCTGATCGCGGAATCCTGGCAGCAGAGCGGACGGTTGGCCGGCGGCGGAGTCGTCTCGACCGTGATGTCCAATCTCGGGCTCGAGCGCTTCCTCGGCGACATGAAGCTGCAGCTGCACCGCACCAAGGTCGGTGACCGCTATGTCGTGGAGCATATGCGCGCGCATGGCTTGAATGTCGGCGGCGAGCAGTCCGGCCACATCGTGCTCTCCGATTTTTCGACCACCGGCGACGGCCTGGTGTCGGCGCTGCAGGTGCTGGCCTGCATCAAGCGGCAGAACCGCCCGGTCAGCGAGCTGTCGAAGAAGTTCGAACCGGTGCCGCAGCTGTTGAAGAATGTCCGCATCTCCGGCGGCAAGCCGCTCGAAGAGGCACCGGTCAAGGCGGCGATCGAGGATGCGCGCAACCGGCTCGGCAAGGCCGGCCGTCTGGTCATCCGGCCCTCGGGCACCGAGCCGCTCATCCGCGTCATGGCCGAGGGCGACGATCCGCAGCTGGTCGAGGCGGTGGTCAACGACATCGTCGGCATCATCCAGGAAACCCGCAGCGCCGCCTGAAAGCTGCACGGCACGGCATTCCACTTGTATGCGAGCCCGCCCTCCGGCGGGCTTTTTTGTCGCGGCCTCGCAACTGAAGACACGCGACCTCTCGCAAAAATTGAATAGATTCGTGGTTAATCGGTACGGTTAAACGGCTTTTAACCTTTGCGATTCATTATCCAACCCGAGGTAATCATCTTCGGGCGCGTCGTCCCGAGGCCTTCCTAGGGGTGACACCATGTTCAATAGAGCAAGAATGGCATTGCTTGCCGGGCTGTTTGCGGGGCTGGCCGGCCACGCCGTCGCGGCCGACCTTCCGCAGCCGGTCGAAGAGGCTCCGCCGCCTGTCGTCGAAGCCCAGCCTGTCGACGTCGGCGGATGGTACATCCGCGGCGATATCGACTATCACTGGTCGCGATTCGGCGGCGCCGACTATACGACCTATAGCGCAACCCCGCCTCAGATCGAGGGCAGCTTCGCCTCGGGCAAGCTCAAGGGTGCCTTCTCAGCGGGCGCCGGTGTCGGCTACCAGGTCAACCAGTATTTCCGCACCGATGCCACCTTGGACTGGATGGGTAAGTCGAATTTCGAAGGCTCCACCAACGGCTTCTGCGGCCCTGCCCCGCAGGTGGCTTGTACTTCTTCCGACACCTCGTCCTATTCGGCGCTGCTGCTGCTGGCCAACGCCTATGTCGACATCGGCACCTGGCATGGCGTGACGCCTTATGTCGGCGCCGGTATCGGTGGCGCCTGGCTCAAGTGGGATACGCTGCACAACCGCGACGATGACGGATCCTTCGAGCATAGCGGCGGTAAGGGCTGGCGTTTCGCTTACGCGCTCATGGCCGGTGCTTCCTATTGCCTGACCGATCGCGTCAAACTCGATGTCGGCTACCGTTATAGCCATATCAATGGCGGCAAGATGTTCAACTATGCCTCCGACAGCAATGTCGGCCCCGGCTACGACCGCGGCATCAGCGTGAACGAAGTGCGCGGCGGTCTCCGCTACCAGTTCGGCGGCCAGTCGGATTGCGCTCCTCCGCCGGAGCCTTATGAGCCCCAGCCGGAACCGATCTACACCAAGTAGAACTCGCTACGCAGACTTCTGGAACTTAAACCGCTCGGCATCAGCCGGGCGGTTTTCGTTTGTGCTTGGTTGGTAAATACCGATCGAAATCAATTCGGTAACGGACTGTTATCCTTAACTGCCACTTAACCACTATGGTTAACAATGGCTCCTTGAAACGGCGCTCGCGTTCGCGGCCGGCGCCAATTTCGGGAGCCGGGGACGATGAGATTCAAATCGCGTACAGTATTGGCGGTTGCCGCAATCGCGCTGATGCAGGTGACACGGGCGATGTCTGCGGACTACGACCCGCCGGTCTATGTCGACCAGGCGCCTGACTACCAGCCGGTCGAAGTGGGCTCGGGCTGGTATCTGCGCGGCGACGTCGGTTACGCCTTTAACAAGCCCTATGATTTTTCGGAGACCCCAGCGGGCTTCACCACCAAAGACAGCCCGTTCTCCGGTTCGGTAGGCATGGGCTACCATTTCAACGACTATTTCCGCGGCGAACTGAATTTCGGCCTGCTGCCAACCAGCAAGTTCGCTACCAGCTTCAACACAACTTGCGCTGGAACGCAGACGGTAAGTGTCACCAGTGCTGGCGGGACAAATGTCTTCGCAGGTCCAAGCACCCGTGGCTGCGAAGGGTCCAACAACGGCAACAACAAGGCCTATGATGTCATGGCCAGCGCGTTTGTCGATCTGGGCACTTATGTCGGCATCACGCCCTATGTCGGAGGCGGTGTCGGTCTTGCGTACAGCACCTACCGGTTTGCCCAAGGCGATCGCCACTGCGTGCCTTCGTCTACAACGGTCGGGAATACCACGACGATCTTCGAATGCGATGATCCGAGCGGCTACAAAGGATCGGCGAAGTCGGAAAAGCAGTTCGGCCTGACATATATGCTGGGTGCCGGTTTTGCCTATCAGGTCAGCAAAAACGTTTCGGTCGATGTCGGCTATCAATATGTCTCGTTGCCGTCCGCGAAATACGTGGTGTCGGATGGTGCCGGCGCGCCTGTCTATAAGAAGGGCCTCGACTACCAGCAGGTCAAGCTCGGCCTGCGCTACGATCTCTGGTAAGCGCCGTCATCGCAAGGGAACGACACGGCGGATCTTCAGGTCCGCCGTTGGCGTTTGAGGTCACGGGAGCTTGATCGGGTATCGCCAGTATCCCGGCAGCGACAAAAACTTTGCTCTTGACGCCGAAAGCCTGAACGCATATCGCCGTCCGTGGGCCACCCCTCCCCAACGAGGGGCCACTATCTGGAAGGATAGACCACGATGACGACACCTACCAAGCCCGGACTCCGTCCGGCAAATCCCAATTTCTCCTCAGGTCCCTGCGCAAAACGTCCCGGCTGGTCGGTCGAGGCGCTGAGGAATGCCGCGCTCGGCCGATCCCATCGCGCCAAGATCGGCAAGACCAAGCTCGAACAGGCGATCGAGCTGACGCGCGAAATCCTGCAAGTCCCGGCAGATTACCGCATCGGCATCGTGCCGGCATCGGACACCGGCGCGGTCGAGATGGCGCTGTGGTCGCTGCTCGGCGAGCGCGGCGTCGACATGGTCGCCTGGGAAAGTTTCGGCTCCGGCTGGGTCACCGACGTGGTCAAGCAGTTGAAGCTCGCCGATGTGCGCAAGATCGAGGCCGGCTACGGCGAATTGCCGGATCTAGCCAAGATCGATTTCGACCGCGACGTGGTCTTCACCTGGAACGGCACCACGTCGGGCGTGCGCGTGCCGAACGGTGACTTCATCCCCGCGGATCGCAAGGGCCTGACCATTTGCGACGCGACATCTGCCGCGTTCGCGCAAAGGCTCGATTTCGAAAAACTCGATGTCGTCACCTTCTCCTGGCAGAAGGTGCTGGGCGGCGAGGGCGCGCATGGCATGCTGATCCTGTCGCCCCGCGCCGTCGCGCGGCTGGAGACCTACAAGCCGTCATGGCCGCTGCCGAAAATCTTCCGGCTCACGTCGGGTGGCAAGCTGATCGAAGGCATCTTCAAGGGCGAGACCATCAACACGCCGTCGATGCTGTGCGTCGAGGATTATCTCGATGCGCTGCAATGGGCGAAGTCGATCGGCGGCCTCGAGGCTCTCATAGCCCGCGCGGACGCCAACGCCGCCGTGCTCGACCGCCTTGCCGACAAGTCGTCGTGGCTTGGCCATCTCGCGGTCGATCCGGCAACGCGGTCGAACACCTCGGTGTGCCTGGCTTTCACCGACTCGGCTGTCGCGGCGCTCGACGCCGACGGCCAGGCGGCTTTCGCCAAGGGCATCGTCTCGGCGCTCGACAAGGAAGGCGTCGCCTATGACATCGGCTCCTATCGCGACGCGCCGCCCGGTCTGCGCATCTGGTGTGGCGCGACGGTCGAGACTTCGGATCTCGAAGCGCTGCTGCCCTGGCTCGACTGGGCCTTCGCCGCGCAGAAGGCGTCGCTCAAGGCAGCCGCCTGAGATTTTTGGTGGCGGCCCGCGGGCCGCCCTTTCCCGGATCAATCCTATTTTTCAAGGAGGCCGCCATGGCGCCCCGTGTTCTCGTTTCGGATAAACTCTCCACCACCGCCGTGCAGATCTTCAAGGATCGCGGCATCGAGGTCGACTACCTGCCCGATCTCGGCAAGGACAAGGACAAGCTGCTCGAAGTGATCGACCAGTATGACGGGCTGGCCATCCGCTCGGCGACCAAGGTCACGGAAAAACTGATCAACGCCGCTACAAAACTCAAAGTCGTCGGCCGCGCCGGCATCGGCGTCGACAATGTCGATATCCCGGCGGCCAGCCGCAAGGGCATCATCGTGATGAACACGCCCTTCGGCAATTCGATCACCACGGCCGAACATGCGGTCGCGATGATCTTCGCGCTCGCCCGTCAGATCCCGGAAGCCAATGCCTCGACCCATGCCGGCAAGTGGGAAAAGAACCGCTTCATGGGCGTCGAGATCACCGGCAAGACGCTGGGCGTCATCGGCTGCGGCAACATCGGCTCGATCGTCGCGACGCGCGGCGTCGGCTTGAAGATGCATGTCATCGCCTTCGATCCGTTCCTGTCCGACAAGCGCGCCGAGGAGCTCGGCGTCGACAAGGTCGAGCTGGACGAACTCTTCGCCCGGGCCGACTTCATCACGCTGCACACGCCGCTGACCGACAAGACGCGCAACATCATCGACCAGGCTGCGATCGCCAAGATGAAGAACGGCGTGCGCATCATCAATTGCGCGCGTGGCGGGCTGGTCGTCGAGGCCGACCTGATCGCGGCGCTGAAGAGCGGCAAAGTGGCGGGCGCCGGCATCGACGTGTTCGAGGTCGAGCCTGCCGAGCAGAACGAGCTGTTCGGCATGGAGAATGTCGTGGCGACACCGCATCTCGGCGCCTCGACGGCGGAAGCGCAGGAAAATGTCGCGCTGCAGGTCGCCGAGCAGATGGCCGACTATTTGATCAAGGGTGCGGTCTCCAACGCCATCAACATGCCGTCGATCACGGCGGAAGAAGCGCCGCGGCTAAAGCCCTTCGTCAAGCTCGCCGAAGTGCTCGGGGCTTTTGTCGGCCAGGTCACCGAAGACCCGATCAAGGAGGTCGAGATCCTGTTCGACGGCTCGACAGCGACGATGAACACGCGCGCGTTGATCAGCGCCGCCCTTGCCGGCCTGATCCGGCCGCAGGTCGCCGACGTCAACATGGTTTCGGCGCCGATCATGGTGAAGGAACGCGGCATCATCGTCGCCGAGGTCAAGCGCGACAAGTCGGGCGTGTTCGACGGCTACATCAAGCTGACCGTCAAGACCGAGCACATGACGCGCTCTATCGCCGGCACCTGCTTCTCGGACGGCAAGCCGCGCTTCATCCAGATCAAGGGCATCAACCTCGACGCCGAAGTCGGCCAGCACATGCTCTACACCACCAACGCCGATGCGCCCGGCATCATCGGCCTGCTCGGCACGGTCTGCGGCGAGAACGGCGTCAACATCGCCAACTTCCAGCTCGGCCGCAATCGTCCTGGCGGCGACGCCATCGCGTTGCTCTATCTCGACGCGCCGTTCCCGGAGCCGGTGCTGGAAAAGGTGCGGGCGCACAAGTCGATCGATTCGGCCAAGCCGTTGCATTTCGACGTCGGCGCTCAATGAAGCAACGGGCGGCTACAACGCCGCCCGGCTGCCGCTGTATTCGGCAAGCCCGATGCCGCCCAACACAAGGGCCAGCGCGAGCGCCTGATAGAGATGGAATTGCTCGCCAATGATGAGCACCGAAAGCAGTGTCCCGAAGATCGGCACCAGGTTGATGAACAGACCGGCGCGGTTGGCGCCGATCAACTCGTTGCCCTTGATGTAGAGGATCTGCGAGATTACCGAAGCGCCAAGGGCGGTATAGAGCGTGAGCGCCCATCCAGGCGCGTCCGGTACGACGACGCGGCCGGCGACAATCTCCCAAACAAAGAAAGGCACTGAGATCAGAAGTGCCGCGATCGACAAGGCCAGCATGAGGCTTTGCCAGCGGATCGCCGGCTTGAGGCGCAAGCCGACCGAGTAGAGGCTGTAGCAGAGAACCGCGACCAGCATGATGGCGTCGCCGAAATTGAGCTGGAGCTTCAGCAGTTGGCCGAGATCGCCATGGCTCGCGGTCAGCGCAACGCCGATGACGGTTAGCGCGACGCCAACGATCTGCAGCGGCCGGACACGGAGCCGAAACAGGACGAAATTGGCGAGTATGATGACGATCGGTATGGCCGCCTGCTCGATCGAGACGTTGATTGCGGTCGTGTAGTTGAGCGCCGTGTAGAAGATGACATTGAAGAATGTGAAGCCGCAGGCGCCGAGGGCGGCGACCAGCCGCCAATGCTTGCGCAGCTGAGGCCAGTCCTCGCGCAGCGCCCGCCAACCGATGGGCAGCAGGATCAGCACCGCCATCACCCAGCGCAGGAACACCAGCGTCATCGGCGAGACATGGCCGACTGCAAGCTTGCCCGCCACCGAATTGCCGCCCCAAAGCAGCATGGTCGATAAAAGCATCAGGTAGGCGGCTCGGTGCATTGAAAGGTCCAGCGCTGCAAGGCGCGTTCAAGGGTCGAGGCCGGCGTAGGGTGGCGGCGATGGCAAGTAAATGATGCGAAGGCCGGAATTTGTTGTGCCTGGATCAGGATGGCGTTTCGTTGAATCGTCATCCTGATCTGGCGCCTGGTCGGAGCATGACCATTTTGGAAAACCGGTTCCTATTTTTCGGGATCGTGCTTTAGGGAGCGATTTGGCGGCAAAGAAAGGGTCGCGCGGCTCGATTCTTGACGCTATAGAGGCCTGTCGTTCAGGCCGCCCACGCGGCATTTCAAGGGAAAAGAACATGGCCAATGTGGTGGTCGTCGGCTCGCAATGGGGCGACGAAGGCAAGGGCAAGATCGTCGACTGGCTGTCGGAACGGGCCGACGTGGTCGTGCGCTTCCAGGGCGGCCACAATGCCGGGCATACGCTGGTCGTCGACGGTAAGGTCTACAAGCTGTCGCTGTTGCCCTCGGGCGTGGTGCGCGACGGCAAGCTGTCGATCATCGGCAATGGCGTGGTCTTCGACCCGCACGCCTTCGTCGCGGAATCGAAAAAGCTCAGGGACCAGGGCGTCAATGTGACGCCTGAACGCCTGAAAATAGCCGAAAACACCGCGCTTATCCTGTCGCTGCATCGGGAGCTGGACGGATTTCGCGAAGACGCCGCCTCCAATTCCGGAACCAAGATTGGCACGACCCGCCGTGGCATCGGCCCCGCCTATGAGGACAAGGTGGGCCGGCGCGCGATCCGGGTGATGGATTTGGCGGATTTGGAAACGCTTCCCCTGAAGGTCGACAGGCTGCTTACGCACCACAATGCGCTGCGGCGCGGGCTCGGCCATCCGGAGGCGACGCATGAGGCGATCCTGCAGGAGCTGACGACGGTGGCCGGCGACATCCTGCCTTACATGGACCGCGTCTGGAAAGTGCTCGACGACAAGCGGCGCGCCGGCCAGCGTATCCTGTTCGAGGGCGCGCAAGGCACGCTGCTCGACATCGATCACGGCACCTATCCGTTCGTCACCTCGTCCAACACGGTGGCTGGTCAGGCGGCGGCCGGTTCCGGCGTCGGGCCTGGCACGATCGGCTACGTGCTCGGCATCACCAAAGCCTATACGACCCGCGTCGGCGAAGGACCGTTCCCGACCGAGCAGAAGAACGAGATCGGCGAATTCCTCGGCACCCGCGGCCATGAATTCGGCGTCGTGACCGGGCGCAAGCGCCGCTGCGGCTGGTTCGACGCCGTGCTGGTGCGCCAGGCGGTCGCCGTCAACGGCATCAAGGGCATCGCGCTCACCAAGCTCGACGTGCTCGACGGACTGGACGAGATCAAGGTCTGCACCGGCTACAGGCTCGACGGCGAGACGATCGACTATCTGCCGGCCAGCCAGGGCGCGCAGGCGCGCGTCGAACCCATCTACGAAACGCTCGAGGGATGGAAGGGCACGACCGCCGGCGCCCGGAGCTGGAACGATCTGCCGGCGCAAGCCGTCAAATATGTCCGCTACATCGAAGAGCTTATCGGCGCCCCGGTGGCGCTGCTTTCCACAAGCCCGGAGCGGGATGACACAATACTTGTGACCGACCCGTTTCAAGACTAGTTTCTCAAGCCTTCCCGGCGGTACGGCTGATTTGCGGCGGGCCCGGGAAAACGATTGCAGGTCACCTGACGCATGGCAGATTTCGTTAGTGTTCTGAAAAAGCAGCTCGAAAAGAAGGGCGAGCCCCCGTTCGAGATGCGCAAACAGATATATGACGGTGCCCGTTCGGTGCTGGCAAAGAAACTCGCCGAGTATTCCCCGCCGCTCGCCCCGGATGTCGTCAGCAAGCAGAAGCGCTCGCTGGAAGACGCCATTTCGAGCGTCGAACGCGAATACACCAGACGCGCTCCGGCCGAGGATCCGCTGGCCGAGCTGGAGCATATTTTCTCCTCCATCGATCGCAACAAGAACCAGCCGAGCCACGTGCGCCAGCCAGCGGCCCCCGAGCCCGCCAAGCCTGACCCCCTGAAGCCGGCGCCTGCCCCGGCCAGGACCGAGCCGAGCTGGCAAAGCACCGCCAGGACCGAACCGGCCCGACCCGGCCCGGCGAAGACCGAACCCAGCTGGCAAGGTGGCGCAAAAGTCGAGCCCAACTGGCAAAGCACGGCAAAGGCCGAGCCGGCCTGGCAAAAGACACCTTCGGCCCCGCCGCCGATGCCGTCGCCGCGCGACGATGATGTCAACTTTGCGGGCGCGCATGATCCCGATGCCGATGATGGCGGCGACGTCTTTGCCAATGACGAGCAGCCGGCGACCGACACCTTCCAGCGGCTGCGGCCGCAACCGCGCAAGCGCAGCTACGGCGGGTTGATTGCTGCCGTGATCGCGCTGTTGGTGCTTGCCGGTGGTGGCTATGGCATCTGGCTGAACAAGAATGCGTTCGGTTCGTTGTTTGGCCTCAACGGCAGCGGCAGCAAGACGGTGTCGACCGAGCCACTGGTCAAGCCGGCTCCGGCAAAGCCGACCGAGACGGCGGCCACGCCGCCGCCTGCGTCCGGCACCGGCGAAGCGGCGGCCGACACGACCAAGTTCACGCAGCGCCTGTCGTCGGAAGGCAAGGAGAGCGATCCCGGCCCTGCCGGCGGGCAGGCGACGATCGGCGAAGGCGAATCCGTCGCCGCGCTGACAACGCGGCCGCCGACCGCGCCGGCAACATCCGGCGCGCAGCCGGCCTCGCCGACGCCAGCGCCCGATGCGACCCAGCCGGCGGCGACACCTCCGGCGACTGATGCCGCGGCCACTCCAGCGGCTGGCGCTCCTGCAGCTGTCACCACACCGCCGGCTGCCGCAACGACGCCGCCCGCGCCGGCGACGGGGGCCGCGCCTGCGACGGGGACCGCGCCTGCAACGCCCGCGCCGGCGACGGCAGAGGCGACCGTTCCGGTCGGGCAGAAGGCGATCTTCTATGAGGAGCGCACCAGTACTCAGCAGGGCACGGCCGAGCCTGGCAGCATTGTCTGGTCACTGGTGCAGGAATCGCCCGGTGGCGACCTGCCGCCAGAGCCGGCGATCCGCGCCGAGGCGACTATCCCCGGCAAGAACATCCAGCTGCGCATGACGATCCGGCGCAACACCGACCAAACCCTGCCGGCCAGCCACATCATCGAGATGATCTTCCTGACGCCGCAAGGCTTTGACGGCGGTGGCGTCGACAACATCCTGCGTATCGCCATGAAGAGTTCGGAGCAGGATGCCGGCAGCCCGCTGATCGGCATTCCGGCCAAGATCGCCGACGGCTTCTTCCTCGTCGCGCTCAACGATACCAAGGCCGACCAGGACGCCAATTTGACGCTGCTCAGAGGCCAGGACTGGATCGACGTGCCGGTCGTCTACAAGACCGGCCGCCGCGCGCTGCTCACCATGGAAAAGGGCATTCCCGGCGAGAAGGTCTTCGATGAAGCGCTGAAGGCGTGGCAGGCGAAGACGTCGGGGTGAGGAACTGGGCGGTCGCTCAGAAGCCCTGAAACAGCATGTCGAGAGCAGCGACGATCTCGTCGTGGTGTCGTGACAGATTTCCTTCCACTGCCCGCAATTCGGAAGCCGTGACCGCCGAAATGAATTGCGTGACCATGACATGGTCTTTGCCATCGATCCTGAAGATCGGGTTCAGCCTGCGAGCCGGCAGCGGTGCGATGTTGGGCGGCAAAAGCGGAACGACGACACTGGTGTCGAGGTATTCCAGCAGGTCAGCCTGGACATCAAGAAAGTAACCGTCGTTTCCCGCGCCCCGGTAGAAATCATAACGGGCCATCAAAACAGCCGGTATTTGGCCAAGGGCAAGCCATTGCGCTTGACGTAGTCGTTAGAGCTTTCGAGCGCCTCCTTGTTCTCCTCCTGCCAGCGGCGCGTCTTTTCGGCGGAGATCGCCTTCGCGATTCCTTGCTCGGCAGCACGCGACATGTTGATGCCCAACGCCTTGGCCTCCTCGATCAATCTGGAATCAATCGAGGTGTTGACCGATTTACGCTGTGGTTTCCCAGTTGATTGAAGCACGGAAGTCTCCCGGTTTCATGCGCATAAGATAGGCGCATAACCAGGTGCGGGCAAGCCTAACCTTCCATCTCCTCCCGCAGCATTTCCAGCTCCAGCCACTCTTCCTCGAGGGCTGCCAGCGTGACGCGCTCCTTGTCGAGAGCGGCGATGGTTTTCTGGAACGAGGCCGGGTCGCGCTCGTAGAAGGACGGGTCGGCGATGTTGTTCTCCAGCCGCGAGATCGAGGCTGTGACCGCTTCGATCTTCTTCGGCAGCGAGTCGAGCGCGAATTTCTGCTTGAACGAGAGCTTCTTCGCCGGGCCTTTTGGCGCGGCCTGTTCGGCCTTCGGCGCGGCTTCGCCCGCCTCCGCCTTCGCTCTTGACTTGCGGTCCTCAAGCTTCGAGCCGCCGCGCTGCGCCAGCATGTCGGAGTAGCCGCCGGCATATTCGATCCAGCGGCCGCCGCCGTCCGGCGCGATGACGCTGGTGACGGTGCGGTCGAGGAAATCGCGGTCGTGGCTGACCAGGATCACCGTGCCGGCAAAGCCGGCGACCAGCTCCTGCAGCAACTCCAGTGTCTCCATGTCGAGGTCGTTGGTCGGCTCGTCGAGCACCAGGAGGTTCGCCGGTCGGGCCAGAACGCGCGCCAGGATCAGCCGCGCCCGCTCGCCGCCGGAAAGCTCGCGCACCGGCGTGCGCGCCTGCTCCGGCTTGAACAGGAAGTCCTTCATGTAGGACACGACATGGCGCTGCTCACCATTGATGACGAGGTTCTCGCCGCGCCCGTCGGTAAGATATTGCGCCAGTGTCTCGGCGGGGTCGACGGCTTCGCGCTTCTGGTCGAGCGTGGCGATCTCCAGATTCACGCCGAGCCGAACGGTGCCGGCATCGGGCGCCAACTCCCCGGTCAGCATCTTCAAAAGCGTGGTCTTGCCGGCGCCGTTCGGACCGACAAGACCGACGCGGTCGCCACGCTGGATACGGGTCGAGAAACCTTTGACGACGGTCAGCTCGCCGAAGCTCTTCTCGATATTTTTGGCTTCGATCACCAGCCTGCCGGATTCGGCGGCGTCGCTCGCCACCATGGTCGCCGTGCCCTCGGCGCCGCGATGGCCGCGAAAGCGCTGGCGCATGGTCTGCAGCTCGCCAAGGCGACGCATGTTGCGCTTGCGCCTGGCGGTCACGCCGTAGCGCAACCAGTGCTCCTCGCGCACGATCTGGCGGCCGAGCTTGTGCTGCTCGCGCTCTTCCTCCTCCAGCACCTGGTCGCGCCATTCCTCGAAATGGGCAAAGCCCTTGTCGAGACGCCGCGTCTGGCCACGATCGAGCCAGACCGTGGCGCGCGTGACGCGTTCGAGGAAACGGCGGTCGTGCGAGATGAGGATCACGGCCGAAGAGGTGCGGGCAAGCTCCTCTTCCAGCCATTCGATGACCGAGAGGTCGAGATGGTTGGTCGGCTCGTCCAGCAGCAGGATGTCGGGCTCGGGCGCCATGACGCGGGCAAGCGCGGCGCGGCGCGCCTCGCCGCCGGAAAGATCGTTCGGGCGCTCGTCGCCGGTGAGGCCGAGATGTTCCATCAGATAGGTGGCGCGGTGCGGATCGTCGGCCGGGCCGAGGCCGGCCTCGACATAGGCGCGGACCGTGGCGAAGCCGTCCATGTCGGGCATCTGCGGCAGATAGCGCACGGTCGCGGAAGGCTGGCGGAACACTTCGCCGTCCTGCGGCTCGATGATGCCGGCGGCGGTCTTGAGCAGCGTCGACTTACCGGAACCGTTGCGCCCGACTAGGGCGATCTTGTCGCCGGCAGAGGCGCTCAGCGCCGCGCCGTCAAGCAGCGGCGCGCCGCCGAAGGTCAGTTTTATGCCGTCGAGATTGAGGAGTGGCGGCGCCATATCAGCTTTCTGGGAGGGGATGAGGGTGGGCCAGAAGCAGCGCCCTGCCGCGCTCCAGCGCGATGCCGAGCCGGCCCCTGACCTCGTTTGATATAGTGAGCGAGGAGCCGAACGCCACCTCGACATGATCGAGCGGCCATTTGGCTCCGGTGACCGTCAAGCCGGACAGGTCGGAAAAGCCAAGCACCGAAAACAGCGTGCCGTCGGCGTAATCGAAAGCCGCCTTGCCGGGCAGCACGGGGGCGCCTTCCTGGGCGCCGCTGGTCAAAAGGACCGTGATGCCCGCCTCTGCCAGGCGCACGGCAAGCGCCAGATGCAGGAAAGCGTGGTCGGCCCGCTTGCCGCCGAAGGCGCCGGCGAGAATGAGGCTGGTCGCGCCGCGATCCAGCGCTTCGGCGATGGCCAGTTCGCCATCCGTCTTGTCTTTCTCGGCTGGGAAGACGGTCCTCGGCACGGCGGCCAGGTTCTCCGGCAGGTTGGCCGGCACCGAATCGAAATCGCCGACCCACAGCTCCGGCACGATGCTCAGCATGCGGGCATGGCCGATGCCGGCATCGGCGGCTATGACGCGCGAGCCTTCGATCTGGCGTTCGAGCCGAGGGGTGCGGATAAGCTCGCCGCCAAGCAGGATGGTGAATGTGCCCATGGCCGTCGCCCTTACCAGCCCGTCGGGTGAAACGGAAGCCGGGCGGCTCCATACTTCGCCTCCAGAGCAATTCCAGGAAAAGTGGAAAGCGTTCACGCTCGGCGGCTTCGCCGTAGCGTCCGTCCGGAATTGCGTCAAACAGGAAGGCCCCATCCGAACATTAGATGCCCGGCAAACTTCCGCTTGCGTGCCGCTTCGGCCAGGCCTATCTGTCGAAACGCTCTAACGGGGTGCCGGACTTGATCCGGCTGAGAGGCAAGAAAGCCAACCCGCTGAACCTGATCCGGTTTGTACCGGCGGAGGGATTAGACGTTTCGGACCGTCCGGCGCCTCAATTCCTTGTCACTCGAACGAAGGAGGCGCCGATGCGCTCGCTACTGTCACATCTTATTCTGGCAACTGGCCTTGTTTCGCTTATGGCGAGCCCTGCCGCGGCGAAAGACAAGCTCACCGTCTATACCTATGAGAGCTTCACCGCCGACTGGGGTCCCGGTCCGGCCGTGAAGAAGGAATTCGAGGCCGAATGCGGCTGCGATCTCGAATTCGTCTCGGTCGCCGACGGTGTGGCGCTGCTCAACCGCGTCAAGCTGGAAGGCGCCGGCACCAAGGCCGATGTCGTGCTTGGCCTCGACACCAACCTGACCGCCGACGCCAAGGCGAGCGGGCTGTTCGCGCCGCATGGCGAGGTGTCGGCGAGCAATGTTCCCGGCGGCTGGAGCGACGATACTTTCGTGCCTTTCGACTATGGGTATTTCGCCGTCGTCTACGACACGCAGAAGCTGAAAACGCCACCGAAAAGCCTGAAGGACCTGGTGGAAGGCGCCGGCACCGACAAGATCGTCATCCAGGATCCGCGCACCTCGACGCCGGGGCTCGGCCTGCTGCTCTGGGTCAAGTCGGTCTATGGCGACAAGGCGCCCGAGGCCTGGGCCAAGCTCAAGACGAAAGTGCTGACGGTGACGCCGGGCTGGAGCGAAGCCTACGGCCTGTTCACCAAGGGCGAAGCGCCGATGGTGCTGTCCTACACCACCTCGCCGGCCTACCACATGGTGGCCGAGAATACCGAGCGCTACCAGGCGGCTTCCTTCGAGGAAGGCGAGTATCTGCAGATCGAGGTTGCCGGCATCACCACGACCGGCGCGAAAAACCCGTTGGCGCAGAAATTCATCGCCTTCATGACCGGGCCGAAGTTCCAGGATGTCATCCCGGAAACCAACTGGATGTTCCCGGCCGGCAAGACCGACAAGCCACTCAACCCGGCCTTCGACAAACTGGTGAAGCCGACCAAGACCTTGCTGTTCAGCCCGGAAGAGGTGGCGGCCAACCGCAAGGCCTGGGTGGACGAGTGGCTGGCGGTGATGAGCAAGTAAGGCAGCGAGCTTGCCGATGTTGGCGTCAAGGCCCCCCTCTCTGCCCTGCCGGGCATCTCCCCCTCAAGGGGGGAGATCGGCTGTAGCCGGTGGTTTCGCCAATCGCCAACGGTGCAGGAGCGAGCGGGGCGCAGAGGCTGCTGATCTCCCCCCTAGAGGGGGAGATGTCCGGCAGGACAGAGAGGGGCGCGAAGGAACTCGGCGTTCGCTAGATTCCACCAAGGTGCAGCGTGCACGCTGCGCGTGATTCCCGCATCACCGCCGGCGTCGTCGCCCTTGCGGCCATCGCCATCCTCATCGGCGGCGCCTTTGCCGGCCTCGCGCTCGAGGGCGCGCACGATCTCTCCGGCGCCTATGCCGCCTTCGACAGCTACCTCTTCAGCGTCGCCCGCTTCACGCTTTGGCAAGCCTTGCTGTCGACGCTCCTATCGGCCGCGCCGGCGCTGCTGGTGGCGCGCGCCCTGTCGCGGCACCCAGATTTTCCGGGACGCCGTCTGATCCTGCAGCTTTTCACCGTGCCGCTGGCGCTGCCAGCCATCGTGGCCGCGCTCGGTATATTGGCGCTCTACGGCCGGGCTGGATACTTTGCCGGCGTGCTTGGAACCCTCGGCGCCGGAGAATGGCCGGGGATTTACGGGCTCTCCGGCATCCTGGTCGCGCATGTCTTCTTCAACCTGCCTTTGGCAACGCGTCTTTTCCTGGAGGCGCTCGGCACTATTCCGACCGATCAATGGCGGCTGGCGAGCCAGCTCGGCATGGGCGCGCGGCCGGCCTTCCGGCTGATCGAATGGCCGGCGCTGCGTGCGGCACTGCCTGGCGTCGCCGGGCTGGTCTTCATGCTTTGCATCACCTCCTTCACCATCGTGCTGACGCTAGGCGGCGGACCGGCCGCGACGACGCTAGAGGTTGCCATCTACCAGGCGCTACGCTTCGATTTCGATCCCGCGCGAACGGTGGTGCTGACGCTGCTGCAGATAGGCCTGACATTCGTGGTGATGGTCGCGCTCGCCCGGCTCGGCGCCAACACGGTGGGCGACGCCAACCTGCCGGTGGCGCCGCGCCGTTATCTCGGCGTTGGCCGGATGGAAACCGTGCTCAACGCCGGCCTGATCGCGGTCGCCTTGCTGTTCGTTGCCGGGCCGATGGTTGCGACCGTACTGGCGGGGCTGAAGGCGGATCTTGGCCGACTGGCGGGCGAGGAGGCCTTGCGTCGCGCGACGCTGACCAGCGCCGGCCTTGCCTTCATGGCGGCGCTGCTTGCCGTCGCGTTGTCGTTGGCGTTGATCGCCGCGCGACGGGCATTGGCTTTGCGCCGCAGCCGCGACAAGGCCATGAGCCTGTTCGAGCATGCCGCCGACACCGGTGCCGGCTTCGTGCTGGTCGTGCCGCCGATCGTGCTCGGCGCCGGCTGGTTTCTCGCCCTGCGCAACGTGGCGGATGTGTTTGCCGTCGCCCCGGTCATGGTCGTCGCCGTCAATGCGGTGATGGCGATGCCTTTCGCCATCCGTGCGATCCGCCCCGCCTATGACGCGGCCAGCGAGCGGCATGAGCGGCTTTGCCTGGCGCTCGGCATTTCCGGCTGGAGCCGGCTGCGCCTTGTCGATTGGCCGTCGCTGCGGCGGCCCTTGGCAACCGGCTTTGCCTTCGCCATGGCGTTGTCGCTCGGCGATCTCGGCGTGATCGCGCTCTTCGGCAGCGATTCCGTGCAGACCTTGCCCTATCTGCTCCTGGCGCGCATGGGCAGCTACCGCACCGCCGACGCCGCGGGACTTGCCTTGCTGCTTGGGCTCGTCTGCCTGATGCTGGTGGTGGCCGCCGACCGGCTCGGGCGGGAAGGAAAGTCATGACGGCGACGATCGGCGATACTGCCCCGCACAAGGGGCTCGCGGTGCGGCTGGACGGCGTTGCGTTCAGCTACGGCGAGGCGTCGTTCCGCTTCGATGTCGCATTCACTGCCGGCAGGATCACCGCCATCATGGGGCCGAGCGGTTCCGGAAAGTCGACGCTGCTCAGTTTGATAGCCGGCTTCGAATCGCCCGAAGCAGGCAGGGTGCTGATCGGCGACGATGATGTCGGCAAAACCGCGCCCTCGGCGCGGCCGGTGTCGATGGTCTTCCAGGAAAACAATCTGTTCGCGCATCTTTCGGTCGAAGCCAATGTCGGGCTCGGCCGTTCGCCGTCGCTGAGGCTTGGCGATGCCGACCGCGTTGCCGTTGCCGAGGCGCTGGCGCGCGTCGGCCTTGCCGGCAAGGAGAAGCGGCTGCCGCGCGAGCTCTCCGGCGGCGAACGGCAGCGCGTGGCGCTGGCGCGCGTGCTGCTGCGCGACCGGCCGGTGCTGCTGCTCGACGAGCCCTTCGCGTCGCTCGGCCCGGCTTTGCGCGACGATATGCTCGATCTCGTGGCCGACATTCATGCCGAGCGCGCAATGACCGTGCTTTTCGTCACGCATCAGCCGGAGGATGCACGCCGCATCGGCCAGGACATGGCCTTTCTCGACGAAGGCGCGATCGCGGCGGTTGGCCCGGCAGTTGATTTCTTCGACCGGTCTGGACCGGATGCGTTCAGGCGCTATATCGGCGATCGAGGCGGCACCGTTGCCGGATCACAACACATTGCCCGGAAGCGGACATAATTTACGGCCAAACCGGCAACGGGTGATCCGGCGTTTGCTTGCCTTGTCCGGGGGAGTATGGCTAGGTCCGGCCATACTGGTCCGGTGGGCCGTGATTTGCCGAGAATTTGGAAAGGAAGCCGATCTGTCGACCGGCGCCGAGACAGTGTGGATGAGGCCACTGGCGCGTTTCTTCGCGTTGGCCGGCTTCGCCGTGGCGCTGGCAAGCTGCCAGATGTTCACGCCGCCGGATGTGCAGGAGAACGGGTTCCAGCCTTCCGACAAGCCGATCACCGTCGACAATGTCGTTGCCAACGCCAAGCTCGCCGAAATGGCCAAGGCGCAGCATCCGCGCATCCTGGCCACTTATGGCGGCGAATATTCCGACCCCAGGCTTGAACGTATGGTGGCCAAGGTCGTCGGCAATCTGACGGTGGTGTCGGCCAACCCGACCCAGACCTATCGCATCACCATCCTCAACTCGCCCAACGTCAACGCCTTCGCGCTGCCGGGCGGCTATCTCTATGTGACGCGCGGCCTCTTGGCTTTGGCCAACGACTCGTCCGAGCTCGCCGCCGTCATCGCGCATGAGATGGGCCATGTCACCGCCAATCACGGTCTGCAGCGCCAGCAGCTCGAGGCCGAGGAAGGCCTGGCGACCAAGGTGGTCTCCGATGTGCTCGGCGACAGCCCGACCGCCAAGGCGGCGCTCATCCGCGGCAAGCTGAGACTGGCCCAGTTCTCGCGCAACCAGGAACTGCAGGCAGACGCCATCGGCATCAAGTCGATCGGCGAGGCCGGCTACGACCCCTATGCCGCCGGCCGCTTCCTGCAGTCAATGTCGGCCTATACCGACTTCCGCTCAGTCAGCGGCGCCACCGACGCCAGCCTCGACTTCCTGGCGACGCACCCCAACACGCCGCAGCGCATCGATCTGGCGCAGCGCCTTGCCCGCAACTTCGGCCCGCCGGGCGTCGGCACGCGCGACCGCGATGCTTTCCTCGCCGGCATAGACGGCCTGCTCTACGGCGACACGCCGGAAGAAGGCTATGTGCGCGGACAGACCTTCCTGCATCCCAACCTCGGTGTCTCGTTCACCGTGCCGGACGGTTTCATTATCGACAACACCGCTGCCGCGGTGACCGCGACCGGACCGGGCGACATCGCCATCCGCTTCGACGGCGTGGCGATCGACAAGTCGGTGTCGCTCACCGACTATATCCGCAGCGGCTGGGTTGCGGGCCTCGAAGAGGCCAGCGTGCGCCAGGAGACGATCAACGGCAACGACGCCGCGACGGCGCATGCCACCGCGCAAGGCTGGCAGTTCGACATCGCGGTGATCCGCGCCGGCGGCCAGGTCTACCGGCTGCTGACGGCCGCACCTTCGGCCAGCGCCTCGCTCGATCCGGTGGCACGCTCGGTCAGCAGCTCCTTCCGGACCTTGAGCCCGGCCGAGAAGGCGGCGCTGAAGCCGCTGCATATCAGGGTGGTCACCGTTCAGGCCGGTCAGACGATGGGCTCGCTCTCCGCCCAGATGGTCGGTGTCGATCGCAAGCTCGATCTGTTCCGGGTGCTCAACGCCATGTCGCCGGGTGCCAGTGTGTCGGCCGGCGACAAGGTCAAGATCGTCACCGACAAGTAGGACCTACAGGCAAGCGGGTTGCTGTTGGCCGCCGCCACTTCAGGCCTCCGCGATCACAGTGTGCTTTTGGACCGTTTCTTGCTAGAGCAATTCCAGGAAAAGTGTGTGCGGTTTTCCGTCCGGAATTGCGTAAAAACAAATAGTTAGAGCATTTCACCGTTTCCATGAAACGGTGAAATGCTCTGGTCAGCGACGGCAGCACCAGCTTTGTTGCTGCCGACGCCGGCTTAATCAGCCATCGCTGTTATCGCTGCCGCCGCGTTGCGGAGGATTGTGGTCGCCGCCATTGCCGCCGCGCCAGGGCACCGGCCCGGCTGGTTGGGTGATCTTCGGTGGCGGCGCTTTTGGCGCAGGGGTGCGGATCACCTTTATCTTGGTGATCACCTTCGTCACCACCTTAGGCTTGCACACCGCAAGCTTCACCTCGCTTCGCTTGGGTGAAAGGCCGAGAATGCCCATCGAATAGGCTTCTTGCCGATCAAGGCCGGCCTTGAGGAAAGCCAGCGCGCGCGCCGGATCGGCGGGCACGCCGTTGCGGCCTTGCTTGAAGATCACCGCGAGGTCCTTCGTGGCATCGACCTGTCCCATCGCCGCTGCCTTGAGCAGCAGATCCAGCCCCTTGCCGGTATCGCGCTGGGCGCCCACACCATCGAACAAGGCGCGGCCCCAGGCGGTCATGGCGTAGGGATCTCCCTTGTCCGACGCCTGCGCATAGAAGCCGTTGGCTTTCACCAGATCAGGGGCTGCCCCTATCCCGGACGCGGCGATGTAGCCGAGCTGGTAAACAGCACGGACATGTCCTTTGTCCGCGGCCTGCTGGATCGCCTGTCTTGCTTCGTCGACCTTGCCTGATGCCAGCAGCGCCCGCCCCAGCTCGTAACGGAAGCGCGCAATGTCGGGGTAGGACTTTACCGCCGCCTCGCAGGACTCGACGGCCCCCGCATCGATCTCGCTCGGCAACCTTCCGGGAACGACGCCCTGCAGGTCGAGCGGCTCGCCAGCCGCCTGGTCGCAAGGGTCGATCGCTGGCGACAGCTTCATCGCAGCCCGCTTGGATACGTCACCGGCGCGGATTTGAAATCCGATCTCGACGGGAGCCGCCGAGCCGATCTGCGGCTCATAGCGCAGATTGTCGACTTCACCGGCCGTCAGGTTCGATTGTGACGTCAGAACGCGATCCGGCAGGGACAGCGTTCCGGCTATCGGGTAGCTGGCGAGCTTGAGGCTTATCGAGGAATCCTCGGCCGGGAAATCCAGTTTCAGCGGAACCGGGCCGACGCCGACCGCGACGCCGGTGTCATGGCTCTCGATCGCGGCGGCGGCAGCCGCGATGCGAATTCCGCGCTCAGTCGCGGGCTGCTTCGGTTGGGCGTCGTCAGGCGTCGGCGGCGTCGGCTGGCTCACCTCACGCATCAGCACGACATCGTCGAGCAGCGAGGAACTCTCCCACGGAACCTGCTTGCCGTTGGTCGCCTTGACAACATCGCGGCGCACGGCGGCCATGACGGAGCGGATCTCCTGGTTTGGCGCCAGCGCGCGGCGGGAAAAGGCCGATGAGAAGGGGCTGAGATCGCCGGACCCGTCATAAGCAACGGCACCCGGCCCGGTGGCAAAGGCAATCAGCGCATTCTGCGAGCCTGTTACCTGCGCGAGCCCGGTGCCGCCGGAGACGATCAATTGGTCGCGCAACCAATAGTCCTTGCGCGGGAACGGATTGTTGCGGCAGGCATCGAGGATGATCATCTGAATCTTCGACTTCGAGCGCAACTGCTGCAGCAGGTCGTCAAGCTTGATCGCCTGGACTTCCATGTCGGCCGCGTCCTTCAACGACGCATCGACCGGAATCAGGAAATTCTCGCCACCGATCTGAAAGCCGTGGCCGGAATAATAAACGACGGCGAGATCGGCGCCGTCGGCGGCAGCCAGATAGTTGCGGAACTTTTCTTCGAACTGAAGTTTGGTCACGTCCTTGGCGACGAACACGTCGAAGCCGGCCTGCCGAAAGGTGTTCGAGACGCCTTCGGCGTCCTTGTCCGGATTCCTAAGCGCCGGGATTTCCCGGTACTGGGAATTACCGATGACAAGGGCAACCCTTCGATCGGCGTATGCTTCGACTGTGGTAAAGCTCAAGAAAATCAAGGCAGCGAGGAACACGCAGCGTCGCAGCATGGCAAAACCCTATCCGTTATGGGTCTATGGGTAGCCTAAAGAGGCTTTTTGCACGCGCTGGTCTGTTAAGGAATTCACAATCCGTAGATATACAAGAACGGAATCGCTGGATCGACGAAATATTGGTATTTAACTAAATTCTTATATTGCACTTCCCCAGAAATTCTACTCGGTTCAAGCCGCCTGAGCCAGAAATTCCGGATTTTGCCGGACCAGCGCGACTTTCAGCTTCTCCATGGCGCGTGCCTCGATCTGGCGGACGCGTTCCTTGGAGATGCCAAGTTGCTCGCCAAGCGATTCCAGCGTGGCGCCGTCATCGCTCAGCCTGCGCTCCTCGATGATCCTGAGCTCGCGGGCATTGAGCGCGCCAAGCGCGCTTTTCAGCCAGACCGCGCGGCGCTGGACATCGATCCTGTCACCGACCACCTCGTCGGGAAGCGGGTCCTCGGACACCAGGAAATCCATCCGCTCGGCGGCGCCGTTCTCGTCAGCCAATGGCGCGTTGAGCGAGCTGTCAGGCGAGGAAAGGCGCGAGTCCATCATCGCCACGTCGGATTCCGGCACACCAAGTGCCGCCGAGACCTCGCGGTAGAGCGAGGCGTTGGAGATCGGCCCGGCCCCGTTGGCAAGCCGGGCGCGCAAACGCCGAAGGTTGAAGAACAGCGCTTTCTGCGCCGAGCTGGTGCCGCCGCGCACGATCGACCAGTTGCGCAGGATATAGTCCTGCATCGAGGCGCGGATCCACCAAGTGGCGTAGGTCGAGAAGCGCACTTCCCGGGCAGGCTCGAAGCGCGCCGCCGCTTCCAGCAGGCCGACATGGCCTTCCTGTATGAGATCGCCGAGCGGCAGACCGTAGTGGCGGAATTTCGAGGCCATCGAGATCACCAGCCGCATATGGGCAACGGTGATCTGGTGCAGTGCGTGCTGATCGCGCTCTTCCTTCCAGCGCACTGCAAGAAGATGCTCTTCGTCCCGCTCGAGATAGGGAGCCTTCATTGCCGCCCGGACCAGCGTCCGTCCTGCCGAGTCCTCGATCATGCCGGCTCCTTGTGGCGGATCGTTGCGTCAAGACCGTTGAAAAGACGCCGCCGCGCCCTACAACTTGCCCTGCAACGTGGCAGGCGCATGGAAGGTTCCGTGGCCCGGAGGGGCAAATGTTGCCGGCCGGAACAACGCGTTACCGGCTCCGCAACGCTGTCTGGTGCGATTTTCGGTAATTTTGAGAATCAGATTTCTGGCTGACCTGATTTTTGAAATCTGGTTCCTTATTTCGCAGTCATCTATCTGTCAGTTTCCGCCTCTCACAATGCGCCGGGGCTCCGGTCAAAACGGGATCACAGAAAAATGAAATGGCTTAAATCGCTTCTCATCGCTGGAACGCTGCAGGCTCTGGCGGTCACGTCAGGTCATGCCGGCGCCAATCTCGACCAGATCAAGCAGGCCGGCGTGCTCAAGGTCGGCACCGAAGGCACCTACGCTCCCTTCACCTATCACGACGGTGCCAACGCGCTTGTCGGCTTCGATGTCGAGATAGCCAAGGCGATCGGCGACAAGCTCGGCGTCAAGGTCGAGTTCCTCGAAGGCAAGTGGGACGGCCTGATCGCCGGCCTCGACGCCAACCGCTACGACGCCGTCATCAACGAAGTCGGCATCACCGACGCCCGCAAGGCCAAGTATGATTTCTCCGATCCCTACATCGCCTCCAAGGCGGTGCTGATCGTGCGCGGCGACAACACCGACATCAAGACATTCGCCGACCTCAAGGGCAAGAAATCGGCGCAGTCGCTGACCTCGAACTTCGGCAAGCTGGCCGAGACGAACGGCGCCGAGCTGGTCGGCACGGACGGCTTCGACCAGTCGATCCAGCTGCTGCTTACCGGCCGCGCCGACGCCACCATCAACGACAGCCTGTCCTTCCTCGACTTCAAGAAGCACAAGCCCGACGCCAATGTGAAGATCGCCGCGCAGGAAGAGAATGCAGACTACTCCGGCGTTATCGTGCGCAAGGGCGATCCGGAACTGGTCGCCGCCATCAACAAGGCGCTGGCCGACATCAAGGCTGACGGCACCTATCAGAAGATCGCCGACAAGTACTTCGGCCAGGACGTTTCGAAGTAAGCCATCCATGCTTCTGTTTTGCCGGCGGGTCGTCTTTGACGGCCCGCCATTTTTTCATGATATCCATCGGGGGTCGTCTTTGACGGCCCGCCATTTTTTCATGATATCCATCGGGGGTCGTCTTTGACGGTCCGCCGGTTTTTACATGATAGTGGCCGGTGGGACGCGGTCGCCGCGTCGGGAGAATGAGAGGGAAGTCCGTGCCGCATTGGCTGCAATTGATGCTGGACTCTTTGCCGACGCTGTTGTGGGCGGCGCTGA
Source organism: Mesorhizobium sp. RCC_202 (assembly GCF_041355295.1). Classification (NCBI taxonomy): domain Bacteria; kingdom Pseudomonadati; phylum Pseudomonadota; class Alphaproteobacteria; order Hyphomicrobiales; family Phyllobacteriaceae; genus Mesorhizobium; species Mesorhizobium sp. RCC_202. Next base: position 58,638 of record NZ_JBFUPO010000015.1, on the reverse strand, counting down.
CCTTCACCGTGCCGTTGACCTTGCTGTCCTTTGCCCTCGGCCTGATTGCCGGGCTGGTGACGGCGCTGATCCGGCTGTTTGGCCCGAAACCGCTGGTTATCGTGGCGCGCTTCTATGTGTGGATCTTCCGCGGCACGCCGCTTCTGGTGCAGCTCTTCCTGATCTTCTACGGCCTGCCTTCGGTCGGCATCCTGCTCGATGCCTTTCCGGCGGCGCTGATCGGCTTCACGCTCAACATTGGCGCCTACACGTCCGAGATCATCCGCGCCGTCATCGGATCGGTGCCGAAAGGGCAGTGGGAGGCTTCCTATTCGATCGGCATGACCTGGAGCCAGGCGATGCGGCGCACCATTCTCCCACAAGCAGGGCGGGTCGCCGTGCCGCCGCTTTCCAACACCTTCATCTCGCTGGTCAAGGATACCTCGCTCGCGGCGGCCATCACCGTGCCCGAGATGTTCCAGGCCGCGCAGCGCATCGTCGCCACCACCTATGAGCCGCTGATCCTCTATGTCGAGGCCGCCGCGCTGTACCTAGCCCTGAGCTCGGTGCTGTCGGCGCTGCAGGCGCGGCTGGAAGTCAGGCTCAACCGCTATGGCGGCTTCCTGGAGGCCAATTCATGATCGGCCTCACCGACATCGAAAAACGCTTCGGCGACAATCTGGTGCTGAAAGGCGTCACCGTCAGCCTCGACGAAGGCAGCGTGACGGCCTTGGTCGGTCCTTCAGGCGGCGGCAAAAGCACGCTTCTGCGCTGCATCAACCTTTTGGAGATTCCGACCTCGGGCAGCTTGCGCATCGGCGACGAAACGCTTGCATTCCGGCCGGGCGGCAAGGTGCCGGCGAAAGACCTCCAGCGCATCCGCCTGCAGACCGGCATGGTGTTCCAGAATTTCCAGCTCTTCCCGCACCGCACCGCGATCGAGAATGTCATGGAAGGGCTAGTGACGGTGCTGAAATGGCCTGAGCCCAAGGCGCGGGAACGGGCGCTGGCACTGCTCGAGAAGGTCGGCATGGCGCATAAGGCCGATGCCTGGCCGGCGACGCTGTCCGGCGGCCAGCAGCAGCGCGTGGCGATCGCCCGGGCGCTGGCGCCGTCGCCGCGCGTGCTGCTTTGCGACGAGCCGACTTCGGCGCTCGACCCGGAACTGGCGCAGGAGGTTGTCGACGTGCTGGGACAACTTGCCCGCGAAGGCACGACCATGGTGATGGCCACGCATGATCTGAGGCTCGCCTCCAAGATCGCGCAAGAGGTGGTGTTCCTGGATGCCGGCGTCATCGTCGAGAAAGGCCCGGCTTCCGTCGTCTTCGACAATCCCGAACGCGAACGGACGAAGCGGTTCATCGCCTCGCTGCGGCAGGAAGCGAGGGAAGGTGGCTGAGTTCTTTGCCTCACTTCGCAAGGTCGAGGATGACGACGCGAGGCCGAAGATTGAGCGCCAGATGTCCCGCAAGCGATTAATTTAAAAACAAAAAACCCGGCGCGAGGGCCGGGTTCTTCGTAATTCGATGAGCGAAAAAGCTCAGGCAGCTTCTTCCTGCTCTGCTTCCTCGTTGTCGGCCTTGGCGCCGCGCTTCGGGCCCTTGTTGAGGTTGACCTCGATAAGCCGGACCGCCTCGGTCTCCGACATGCGGTTCACCGCGGCGATCTCACGCGCCATGCGGTCGAGCGCGGCTTCATAGAGCTGACGCTCGGAATAGGACTGCTCCGGCTGGTTGTCGGCGCGGTAGAGGTCGCGCACCACTTCCGAGATCGAGATCAGGTCGCCGGAATTGATCTTGGCATCATATTCCTGGGCGCGGCGCGACCACATGGTGCGCTTGATGCGGGCGCGGCCCTGCACGACCTTCAGCGCGCGCTCGACATAATCCTCTTCCGACAGCTTGCGCATGCCGATCGAGGTCGCCTTGGCGACCGGCACCTTCAGACGCATCTTGTCCTTCTGGAAGTCGATGACGAACAGTTCCAGCTTGTGGCCCGCGACTTCCTGCTCGTCGATCGATACGATCTGGCCGACACCGTGCGCCGGATAGACGATGTACTCGCCGGTCTTGAACCCGTGGCGGGCTGCGGTGGACTTCTTCTGCGGGGTGATCGTTGCCATTACGCCCTGAACTCCTTGTTGTGTCACCGGCATCATGCCGGCCCCAAACTCGTGGTCGATTTGCCGACCGTTAGCCGCACAACAGACGAGCCACCGGAATAAAGCAGAGGTCGGCAACCGCGCGAATGCGACCGCCTGACCCAGATCGCTCTGGTCCCGGATTGAGAAGCTCACCTTTCAGTGATTTGGGGCGTTAGCGCCATAAATCGACGTTGTGTCACCGGCATGTTTGTCTGAAGTAACACAAAAAGTCGGAAGAATCAAGGTTTTGCTGTGTTCGCTAACGCCAAGCACCATCGCTGTCTGTCAAGACAGTAATTGTTTTGTTGCCGTTACGCTGCGTCGGGCCGGCAAAATCAGTCGCCTTCGCCAGGCTCCGGCGAAAAATATTTCTCGAACTTTCCGGCCTCGCCATCGAAGCTCTTGGCGTCCGCCGGCGGCTCTTTCTTGGCCGTGATATTGGGCCATTTTTCGGCATATTCGGTGTTGACCTGCAACCATTTGTCGAGGCCGGACTCCGTATCCGGCTTGATCGCGTCGGCCGGACATTCGGGTTCGCAAACGCCGCAGTCGATGCATTCGTCGGGATGGATGACGAGCATGTTCTCGCCTTCGTAGAAACAGTCGACCGGACAGACCTCGATGCAGTCCATATATTTGCATTTGATGCAATTGTCGGTCACGACATAGGTCATTGCAGGCTCCGGAAAGTCCCGATTTGCTCGGCTTTTTCAGGTGAGGTAACGCCTTTGCCCGCCGCATGCAAGGGCGGCGCATGCGGCAAGGCCGCGTTGCGGAAATGGAATTCCAGCCGTTTGCCGCTTCAGACCCAGTTCAATGTGTTCAGTCGTCGCCGAGCAGCCGGTCGGTTTGCCGACGCTCCCGTTTGGTCGGGCGGCCGCTGCCGGCCTCGCGCAGCGCCGGTATGGCGTCGCGAACGGCCTCGCCCTTCGGCGTCGGCGTTGGCGACATGTCCTCGTAAAGCAGACGCGCCTCATCGGCGGGACCGCGCCGCGTGCCGCAGTTCACGACTTTCCAGACCAGGATACGGCCCTCGAGCGTGATGGTCAGCACGTCACCGGGCTTGACCAGATCCGAGGCCTGCGCTGCTTTGTCGCGATTGATGCGGACACGGCCGGCAACGACGATTTTTGCCGCGAGCGAGCGCGATTTCACGGCGCGCGAGAAGAACAGCCATTTGTCGATGCGCTGGCGGCCTTCTCCAACCATCCGAACCGGCCGGGGTTACTTCTTCAGCTGGTCGCGCAAGGCGGCAAGCTTGGCGAAGGGTGAATCCGGGTCGAAACGCACCGGCCGTTCTTCGCGGGGCTTGGCCTGGAAGGGTGGCTTGCCGCCTGGAGCGTTGCCCTTGCCATCTTGCCTCTTGCCCTTCCAGTCGGGCCTGCCTTCGCGGCGGCCCCCCTCGGGGCGCTCGCTCTGCGGCCTGCCTTCACGTCGCTCGCCATTCTCGCGCCGGTCGCCGGTCTCCGGCCGCGGCTTGAACTTCGAGCGATCGAAGCGCGGCTTGCCGGCGCCGTCGCGGCGGCCTTCATTGGCAGGCTGGTCGCCGGGCTGGGCGCTGGCGGCGCCAAGCTGGCCGTCACGCGCGGGCTGGTTGCCGCGCGGGCGATTGTCGCGACGGTTGTCGTGGCGATGACGCGGGCGCTGATGATCGAAACGGGCCTGTCGCCACAGCAGGATCGGTTTTGGTTCCTCCGGCTCGGCTGGCGCCTCGCTGGGCGTGGTTTGCGATGCTTCGACGACCTCTACCGGTGCGGTGTCGCCTTCCGCCGAGATTTCAGGCTCGACCGCGGGTTCAACGGCTTCGGCTGCCGGCGGTGCCGTCTCGGCAGTCGCCGGCGTATCGGCTTGCTCTTCTACCGGATCGCTTGCCTCCACGGCGTCGGCAACCACCGTCTCTTCCGGCGCGGGTTCGGCATCCGCTTCGATGGTCGGCTCCGGGGCAGTTTCGGTCACGGGCTCCGCCGTCGCGGTCGGATCGGCGGCGACGTCGGTGTTTTCAGCCGGCGTTTCGGTAACGGCGTCAGCCGCTGGCGCGGTTTCGGCCACTGCCGCGGCACGCGCGGCCTCTTCCGCCGCCAGCTTCGCGGCGGCTGCCTCGCGGGCGGCATTGTCCTGCGCGTCGAGTTTTGCCTTCACTTCGGCCGGAGGCTTTGGCTCGGCGCGATAGCCGAGACCCTTCAGGATCTCTTCCATGTCGTCGGCGGTGGCGCCGAGGATCGACATCATCGGCGGCGTCACCATGAAGGACTGGCCGTCATAGGCGCCGTCCGGCCGCTGGCCGAGACCGGGCTTCCAGTTGGTCGCCGGGCGGATCAGGTCGGCAAGCCGCTCGAGAATGTCGATGCGCACGGCGCGGCGGCCGAGATTGCGGTAGCCGGCGAGCTTGTAGAAAGTCTTGTCGAAGGCAGGATCGATGACCACCGAGGTGCGGCCCGAGGCCAGCGCATGCACCACGTCGCCGAAGCCGGGCTTGTCCTTGCCGTCGTTCTTCAGCGCCCAGAGCAGCGTCACCAGTCCGGCCGGCGCGGGCTTGATCAGCGCCGGGACGAAGACATGGTAGGCGCCGAAGCGCACGCCGAGACGGCGCAAGGCGGCGCGGCCTTCCTGGTCGAGCGACTTCATCTCTTCGGCGATGTCGCGGCGGTTGATCAGGCCGAAATGCTCGACCAGCTGGAAGGCGATGCCACGAGCGATGCCGGCGAGCTGTTCGGCATTCTTAAGGTCGACCAGCGGCTTCAACAGCGACTCGATCTGGAAATTGACGAAACGCTCGGCGCGCGCCGCGACCTTGTCGCGGGCGGGACCGGTCAGCTGCTCGTCGGCCAGAAGCACCAGCCTCGGCTTCAGCGCCTCGTCGGCGGAGACCAGCGTGCCGATCGGCGCGCCGATCCAGCGCAAGACGCCGTCCGAGCCCAAAGCGAGATCGCGATTGGCGCAAGCGCCAAAACGTTCGGCGCGCGCCTCGAACTCTGCCGCGAGCGCCTTCTGTGCGGCGGTGCGCACCGCCTTGGCGTCCTCGCCGCCGGCGCTCTGGTCGGCAGTGAAGCGGAACCCTTGCAGTTCGCCGACATGATGGCCTTCGACGAGGACGGTTCCGGTTGGGCTGATTTCGGCTTCAGGCATCGTATTTTCTCTAAGGCGCCGCATGAGGACGGAAGTCCTGCGGTCTACGAAGCGTTTCGTCAACCGCTCATGCAGCGCATCCGACAATCTGTCTTCGATTTCGCGCGTCTTTTCCTGCCAGTGTAGCTGATCGGCCAGCCAGCCCGGCCTGTTGGACACGAATGTCCAGGTTCGGATCTGCGCGATGCGGTGCGACAGCGTGTCGATATCGCCTTCGGTCGTGTCGGCGCGGCGCACCTGCTCGGCCATGTAATTCTCGTCGACGTGCCCGTGACGGGCGAGGTCCATATAGATCGAAGCGATAAGGTCAGCATGCTGTGCCGGCGCGATCTTGCGGTAGTCGGGCAAGGCGCAGGCTTCCCAAAGCAGCGCCACTCGTTCCTTGCTGGTGGCTAAAGCCCGAATCGCCTCGTCGCGCGACAGATGTTCCAGCGCCTGCGCATCGACCGCCGGCAGCGCCCGCGTCAGTCCCTCGACCGGCGCATTGGTTTCGATCGACCGCTTCAGCGCGTCGAGGTTCGAAAAATCGAACTGGGCGGTGCGCCACTGCAGCACCTTCACCGGGTCGAAGTCGTGGCCCTCGATCTTCTTGACCAGGTCCTCGTCGAGCGGGTCGACCTGGCCGGTGACGCCGAAGGTGCCGTCGCGCAGATGGCGGCCGGCGCGGCCGGCGATCTGGCCAAGCTCGGCAGCGGTCAGGTTGCGGTACTGGTAACCGTCGAACTTGCGGTTCTGGGCGAAGGCGACATGGTCGAGATCGAGGTTCAGCCCCATGCCGATGGCGTCGGTGGCGATGAGATAGTCGACGTCGCCCGACTGGAACAGCGCCACCTGGGCATTGCGGGTGCGCGGCGAGAGCGCGCCGAGCACGACGGCGGCTCCGCCCTGCTGGCGGCGGATCAGCTCGGCGATGGCATAGACCTCGTCGGCCGAGAAGGCGACGATCGCAGTGCGCCGCGGCAGGCGGGTCAGTTTTTTGGAACCGGCATAGGCGAGATGCGACAGGCGCGGCCGCGTCACCACCGACACGCCCTTCAAGAGCCGCTGCAGGATGCCGTGCATGGTGGCGGCGCCGAGCAGCAGCGTCTCCTGGCGGCCACGCAGATTAAGGATGCGGTCGGTGAAGATGTGGCCGCGCTCGAGATCGCCGGCAAGCTGCACCTCATCGATGGCGACGAAGGCGGCGTCGGTCTCGCGCGGCATCGCCTCGACGGTGCACACCGAATATCGCGCGCCGGCAGGCTGGATCTTCTCCTCGCCGGTGATCAGCGCAACCTTGTGGGCGCCGACCTTTTCACAGACTCTCGTGTAAACCTCGCGCGCCAGCAGCCGCAGCGGCAGGCCGATGACACCGCTTTCATGCGCCACCATGCGTTCGATGGCGAGATGCGTCTTGCCGGTGTTGGTCGGTCCAAGCACCGCGGTGACGTCGCGGCCGGAAAGGATCAGCGGCTCTCTGTGTTTCGGCTGGATGTTCATCGGCTCGGAAATGAGGCTTTCTGCCGCTTTGATTGCTGGAGCACGATCTTTCTCCGAAAACCGGTTCCCGCTTTCCGGGATCATGCTCTCGTCGGAAACGTAGCGCTGCCGCCGCGTATGACAGGCGACACATAGGGATTTCAGGCGCGGAGCGAAAGCGGAATGTTCTTTCGCGGGATCGATGCCGTCTTGAAGAGTGGACAAAAGCCGCTGGCGTTAACCGCTGGAACGAGTCTGGAACGAATCAGCGACGAATCACAGACTCGCTCGGATTCAGGTTTTGTTCACGGCTACATGTGGATTTTTTGACGGTGGTCCTCACCACATGCTGAATCGCGAAACTGGCCCGATTTATGCTGAGACGATGCAATGCGCGAGAGTCCGTTAACCTTTGCCGGTGAACGATCGCCGCAGACAGGCGCCCAGCCGACAAGGTTATGAAATTATTGATCTTTCCTAACCGGTTTTAAGGAATGCGGTAACGTTTGAGGCCTCCGCCGTTAACTTCCCGACCAAAGCCGGAACGAATCGGCGACGAATCAGCGATCTATGAAGTTTCCCGGTTTGTTCACCCCAACATATGGTGTTATCCACAGCTTGTGCACCGACAGCGCACAGCTTGCGAGCAGACTTACGCACAAGGCCGGGAAGGGGCGTTAACCTTTGCGTGCCGAATTGGGGCATCGCCTCGCGTCGCCTGTCGTCGGCCAGCGAAAAAGCGGGCGGCCCGGTGGGCCCGCCCGCTTTCAAAACACATCAAGCGAAGTACTGGCCGCCATTGGCGGTGATGGTCGAGCCGGTGATGAAACCGGCGTCGTCGGAAGCGAGGAAGACGACGCAACGCGCGATCTCTTCCGGCTCGCCGAGGCGGCCGACCGGGATCTGCGGCAGGATGCGCTCGTTGAGAACCTTCTCATCGATCGCCTTGACCATCTCGGTGGCGATGTAGCCGGGGCAGATGACATTGACGGTGATGCCGGCGCGTGCCCCCTCCTGCGCCAGCGCCTTCGAGAAACCGATGTCGCCGGCCTTGGCGGCGGAATAGTTGACCTGGCCCGCCTGGCCCTTCTGGCCGTTGATCGAGGAAATGGTGATGACGCGGCCGAACTTGCGATCGCGCATGCCGCTCCACAGCGGATGGGTCATGTTGAAGACGCCGGAGAGGTTGGTGTCGATGACCTCTTTCCACTGCTCGCGCGTGATCTTGTGGAACATGGCGTCGCGGGTGATGCCGGCGTTGTTGACAAGAACGGAGACTGGACCGAGATCGGCCTCGACCTTTTTGATGCCTTCGGCGCAAGCGTCATAGTCGGCGACCGACCATTTGTAGACTGGAATGCCGGTCTCGGCCTTGAACCTGGCCGCGGCCTCGTCATTGCCGGCATAGTTGGCGGCAACCGCATAGCCGGCGTTTTTCAGGGCGATCGATATTGCCGCACCGATGCCGCGCGAGCCACCGGTGACGATTGCTACTTTGGTCATGCATTCCCTCCCTTTGGTCGGGAGTGAGTAGGGAGTAGCGAATAGCGAGTAGGGGTTTTGATGTCCTGTCGCGCCTACGCCATTCTTCCCTATTCGCTACTCCCTATTCACTACTCACTCTCTTTCACAGCGCTTCCACGCACATGGCGACGCCCATGCCGCCGCCGATGCAAAGGGTGGCGAGGCCCTTCTTGGCGCTGCGGCGGCGCATTTCATGGACCAGCGTGTTGAAGATGCGGGCGCCCGAGGCGCCGATCGGATGACCGATGGCGATGGCGCCGCCATTGACGTTGACGATCGAGGGATCCCAGCCCATGCCCTGGTTGACGGCGCAGGCCTGCGCGGCGAAGGCCTCGTTGGCTTCGACGAGGTCGAGATCCTTGACCGACCAGCCGGCCTTCTCCAGCGCCCGCTTCGAGGCGGGTATAGGTCCGGTGCCCATGATTGCCGGGTCGACGCCGGCGGTCGCCCAGGAAGCGATGCGGACCAGCGGGGTGATGCCGCGCCGGGCGGCCTCGGCCTCGGTCATTAGCAACGCACCGGCCGCACCATCATTGATGCCGGAGGCGTTGGCGGCAGTGACCGTGCCGTCCTTGTCGAAGGCGGGCTTCAACTTGGTCATGGCGTCGAGCGTGGCGCCGTGGCGGATATACTCATCCTGGTCGACAATTGTGTCGCCCTTCTTGCCCTTGATGATGAAGGCGACGATCTCGTCCTTGAACTTGCCGGCCTTCTGCGCGGCCTCGGCCTTGTTTTGCGAAGCCAGCGCGAACTCGTCCTGGGTGTCGCGGGTGATCTGGAACTGGCGGGCCACGTTCTCGGCGGTGTTGCCCATGTGATAGCCGTTGAAGGCATCCCATAGGCCGTCCTTGATCATGGTGTCGATCATCTTGTAGTCGCCCATCTTGACGCCGGCGCGCAGATGCTCGGCGTGCGGCGACAGCGACATCGATTCCTGGCCGCCGGCGATGATCACCTTGGCGTCGCCGGTGGCGATCTGCTGCATGCCGAGAGCGATCGCCCGCAAGCCCGAGCCGCAAACCTGGTTGAGGCTCCATGCGGTGGTTTCCTTGGGCAGGCCGGCGTTGATCGAAGCCTGGCGGGCCGGGTTCTGCCCTTGAGCGGCGGTCAGCACCTGTCCGAGGATGACCTCGTCGATCTCAGCGGCTTCGACACCGGCACGCGACAAAAGTTCCCTGATGACGACGGCGCCGAGCTCATGCGCCGGCGTGGCGGCAAACGCGCCGTTGAAGGAGCCGACGGCCGTGCGCGCGGCGCTGGCGACGACGATTGCATTGGAAGCGGACATTTTCTTCTCCAGACTTCGAGGTGTCGTGTTCTTGGAACCGTTTTAGGACTTTCTTGCCCGTTCCAACCCTTGAGTCAAACCGGAAATGGGCATGGCCGGCATGCGCCGCAAGCAGGGCGAGCAACGGTCGCCGTAACATGATGTTGACCGTGCAGCATATTTTCTCCCGGCCAACCCGCATTAAATGATGCCGCACTGCACAAACCACTTGGAATTGTAGGGCTTTTGCGCATATCCTCGATAAATGGCGCAACGTTACCGGCAGCTTACTCCAAAGCGCGCCGGTATCCTGGGGAGGATACGGATGGCCGCGAAAGACGACCCGATCGTCATCAAGAAGTATGCCAACCGCCGGCTCTACAACACCGGCACGAGCACCTATGTGACGCTCGAAGACTTGGCCGAGATGGTCAAGAAGGGCGAGGAATTCACGGTGCAGGATGCCAAGACCGGCGACGACATCACGCATCCGGTGCTGACGCAGATCATCTTCGAACTGGAAAACAAGGATGGGCAGAACATGCTGCCGATCCCGTTCCTGCGCCAGCTCATCGCCTTTTACGGCGACCAGATGCAGATGATCGTGCCGAGCTTCCTCGAACAGTCGATGATCGCCTTCTCGAAGGAACAGGAGCGTTTTCGCGAGCAGCTCAAAGGCGCGTTCGGTAAGTCGCCGATCGACGTGATGAAGATGGCCACGCCGATGAAGGCGCTGGAAGAGCAGACGCGCCGCAACATGGAGATGTTCCAGAACGCCATGCGCCTGTTCACGCCGTTCCCACCCGCGGGCGGCAACGCCGCCGCGCCGGCCGAGCCGGCGAAGAAGGAAGAGAAAGGCGGCGACGATCTGCAGGAGTTGAAAGCGCAGATCGCGGCGATGCAGCGCAAGCTGGATACGATGTCCTAGCTTGTGTCGATATTCAGGTGAGGCCGGTCTGCAAATGGCGGCTTCCTGCGCTTCCGGTGCTCACGTACTTTAAGTACGCTCCGCTCCGGTTCTCGGAACCCACCCAGTTTGGTCGCTTCGCGCCCGTCTTCGACTGCGACGCGGCCTGACCTGAATCTCAACACAACCTACTGCGCTTCATCCTTCGCTCACCGATCCTGCCCAACCGGCCCATCGTATCGTGCCCGCGGCCGGATCAGCCGGTTGCTGGTCACCTGCTCGATGGCATGCGCCGTCCAGCCGACGCTTCGGCCAAGCGCGAACAGGCGGAATGGCGCGTCGGCGGGGAGCCTGAGGCCAAGCGTCAGCGCGGCGAGCGCGAAGTCGATGTTCGGATGCAGCCCGGTTGCGGCAAGCACCGCATTGCGCAGTCGCAGTAGGCCGTCATCGATCTTGAAATCGGAGAACAGGCCATCGGCGCGCGGATCGCCTTCGGGATAGAGCGGATGGCCGAAGCCGGGCAGCGGCCGGTCGTGGGCGAGCCAGCGCGCGATCGCCTCGTCTGGCCCCAGCCGCCCGGCGTCCTCGACCAGCGCGATCGCCGCCGCACCGGCGCCGCCGTGACGTGGGCCGGTAAGCGTGGCGAGGCCGGCGAGCAGACAGGCCGCGACCGGCGCGCCGGTGGAGGCGGCGACGCGCGCGGCGAAGGTCGAGGCATTGAGCTCGTGGTCGGCCAAGAGCACCAGCGCCTTGCGGATCATTTCGGCACCCACGGCATCGACGGACCAGCCGCGCGCCAACCTTTCATGCACAGGCTCCGGGCCGGGCACAGCGCCGAGCGCCGTGGCCAGCGCGCTGGTGGCCGAGGCACCATCCTGCTGCAGCATGGCAGGCTGGCGGCCGAGCGAGGGCCAGCCTTCCGCCGCGAGCGCCGACAGGTGGGCAAAGGCGGTCGGCGTGCCGGCCTTGCGAACGGGCGCAGTCGTCAGCGAGGCGAAAGAGACTGCGGTCTCCGTGGCCCATAACAGGCCGGCGGTTTCCTCGAGCGTTGCCGTCGCTGAAAGCGCCACGGCATCCTGGCCGCGATAGACAAGGCGGCCATGCAGTACCGTCGAGATGGGCGTGGTTATGGCCGGCTCGCCCCAAGCGATGGCACTTTCGGCGATCGCCTGGGGGCTGCGTCCGCGCGCCCGACGCGTGGCAAGGGCCGCGATGTCGTCGGCGCGATACTGGCTGCGGCGTGGGTCGGCCTGGTCAGGCTGCATGCCGATGCGGCCACGGCTGACATAGGCGTAAAGCGTCTGTGGTCGGACGTTGAGCCGCGCCAGCGCTTCCTCCCTTGTCAGCCATTCCGTCATCTGCCGCCTTACATTGATTATCTTGATCAAGATTGATGCATTGATTGTACAGCCTTAATTGCAATGCGCAAAAGGTCAAGGAGACAATCATGGCGAACGGGCTCGATGATGTGGTTGCAGCCGACACGGTGCTTTCCGATGTCGACGGCGCGGGTGGGCATCTCACCATCCGAGGCCATTCGCTGATGGAACTCGCCGGTCGCTGGCGCTTCAGCCAAGTGGTTCGGCTGCTGTTCGATGGCTTTTTCGACGACCTTCCCGGGGATGCGGAGCTGGAGAGGGCCATCGGCAGAGCGCGCGTCGATGCGTTCGAACGTCTACGGCCGATGCTTGGCCAGGTCGCGCCGCTCGACATCTATAGCGGTATGCGCGCCGGCATGGCCATGCTGCCGGACGGCGAGACGCTGGCCGATGCATTGCGGCTGGTCGCCGCGCCGGCCGTGCTGACGCCGGCTCTGCTGCGCCTTGGCCGCGGCGAAGAGCCGATCGCTCCCGACGACAAGGCCGATCATGCCGGCGATATGCTGCGGATGCTCAACGGCTCGGTCCCGTCGCCGGCATTGGCAAAGGGGCTCGACGCCTATCTGGTGACCGTCTGCGATCATGGCCTCAATGCCTCGACCTTCGCCACCCGCGTCGTCGCCTCGACACTGGCCGGCCTGACATCGTCGGTGCTGGCCGGGCTCGGTGCGCTCAAGGGGCCGCTGCATGGCGGTGCGCCCGGACCGGTGATCGAAATGCTCGACGCCATCGAGGCGAGCGGCGACGCCACGGCATGGCTGCGCAACGAGATCGCGCAGGGCCGGCGCATCATGGGCTTTGGCCATCGCATCTACCGCGTGCGCGATCCGCGGGCCGATGTGTTGAAGGCGGTGGTGCGAGGTCTCAGCGCCCGCAACGAGACCGGCAGCCGGCTGGCCTTCGCCGAGAGGGTGGAACAGGTGGCGCTTGAGGTGCTTCGCATCGCCAAGCCGCATCGCTCGATCCAGACCAATGTCGAGTTCTACACGGCGCTCCTGCTCGAGGCCGCCGGCTTCCCGAAAGAGGCGTTCTCCAACGTCTTCGCCGCCGGCCGCGTTGCAGGCTGGATCGCCCATGCGCGCGAACAGCAGGCGACAGGGCGCCTGATCCGGCCGCAATCGCACTATGTCGGACCGGTACCGGATTTGGTGGCCTGATATTGCAGAGCCAGCGTTATGGAGCCCTCCGTTCGGACGAACGGAGGGGTTTTTTCATGGACGAAATTTCATGTGATCACGCTTGTGTGTTCGTGTTGTTGCCTTGGTCCGTCCTTATATGCTGCACTGCAACATAGGTCGCCGATAGGCGCTTACGTCCAGTGACGCTGGGGCAGGCCGATGCATCAACACGACAGGAACGCCATGACGAAGAACGGCAAGGCGGAGGACAAGAAGAAGATCAACATCGCGCTCCAGGGCGGCGGCTCGCATGGCGCCTTTTCCTGGGGTGTGCTCGACCGTCTGCTCGAGGACGGGCGGCTTGAGATCGCGGCGGTGTCGGGCACCAGCGCCGGCGCCATGAACGCGGTGGCGCTGGCCGATGGATTCGTGCGCGGCGGCGTCGAGGGCGCGCGCAAGAAGCTCGACGATTTCTGGCGCGCCGTCGCCACCAAGGGCCGTTTCAGCCCGGTGCAGCGCATGCCGTGGGATGTCGCCTGGGGCAATTGGTCGGTCGAGAACACGCCCGGCTATGTGTTTTTCGACACCATGTCGCGGGTGTTCTCGCCCTATGTCGCCAATCCGCTCGGGCTTAATCCGTTGCGCGACGTGGTCGAGCAGGAGATCGACTTCGGCAACGTGCACGCCTGCAAGTCGATGGAGCTGTTCATCTCGGCGACCAATGTCGAGACCGGGCAGCTGCGCGTCTTTTCCGACGGCGAGATCGACCTCGACACGGTGATGGCGTCCGCCTGCCTGCCGCAATTGTTCCGCGCCGTCGAGATCAAGGGCGTGCCCTATTGGGATGGCGGTTACGGCGGCAACCCGGCGCTCTATCCGTTCTTCAAGACGACGGCGGCCGACGACGTGCTCCTGGTGCAGATCAACCCGGTGGTGCGCGAAGGCACGCCGAAAAGCGCCAACGAAATCCAGAACCGCATCGATGAGATCACCTTCAATGCCGGGCTGCTGCGCGAATTTCGGGCCATTGCCTTCGTCAAGGAGCTGATCGCCGCCGGCCGCTTGCCGCACCACGAATGTCGCGACATCCGCATGCACCGCATCGATGCCGACGAGGCGTTCAAGGATCTGTCGGCCTCTTCCAAGGTCAACGCCGAATGGGCTTTTCTTGCCAATCTGCGCGACCTTGGCCGAAGTGCCGCCAGCGACTGGCTGGAAGAAAACTACGATGCCGTCGGCAACCGGGCGACGCTCGATCTGTCTGGCGAGCTCGACGACGGCTTCAAGCCGGTGCGCGGCCCGGCACCCGGACGGCGGGTGAAGGAATTCCTGGCCGCACGGACAAAGCCGGAGGCGGCGCGTCGGCGGGCCTGAATCGAGCCGGAGCGGGATGCGGTACCGCATTCCGCTCCGGTCATTGCATCCAGCGTCGGACATTCTCAGGTTCGGCTCTTGCCTGCACGGCAGGCTTCGCGGCAGGAGCCTCGGTTCCCCGCCTTTTGCCTTGGCAAACTCGACGCCGACATCTTTGCTCCGATGTCGCCGCGGATATCGAAGATATCGAGGTCGATATCGTGTGAAAGACGCAGGACCGATCAAGACGATCGGCGAAGTCTTCCGGCGATCCGAATAGCCGCGTATAGACCATCGCCAAGATCGTCTGTCCGGAATGAACCACCGATGTTGTCGCATACCGTAACGCCAGTGCTTGCGAACGCCTTGATTGGGCGCTGGCAGGTGCACCGCGTGGTGCGCGGCTTTATCGGCTCGGCGAGTTGCGTGTTCGCCGGCGAGGCTTTGCTGACCGAGAGCGGCTTTTCGGAAGAGGGCGAAATGCGGCTCGGCGATCGGGCGATGCCGGCAAGCCGGGCCTACAGGCTGGAGAGGCAGGACGGCTCAGTGCTCGTCTTTCGCGGCGATGAAGTGTTCATCCGGCTCGACGAGCGGCCGTCGCAAATCATGCACCATCAATGCGGCGACGACAGCTATATCGGGCGCCTCATCTTTCGCGGCTTCGACGAATGGATCGAGGCATGGCGTGTGAAAGGCCCGCGCAAGAACTATGCGAGCATCAGCCGGTTCCATCGTCTAATACAGCGCGCTTGATCGCTGTTTGGCAGCATTCCGTAACGGAACCTGGGGCGACGCTGGATTCGATTCTCCGGGCGATGTAATTTACCTGAACGTAAACTGGAGGTGGCGATGCTGCAAACCAGACAGAACACTCTCGGTGTCAAATTTGAAGCGCAGTGCAGGGCCTTCGAGAAGGAGCCGTTTCCCGCCATCGAGGTGCGCAAGGACCGGCTGCAGCGCCTGCTGGCGCTGACCGAAAGCCATGAGGCGGAAATCTGCGCGGCGATCGACAGCGACTTTTCCGCCCGCGCTGCCCAGGAAACGCGGCTTGCCGAATTGTTCGTCGTGCGCGCCGGCATCAGGCATGCGATTTCGCATCTGCGGAGCTGGATGCGCGAACGCCGTGTAGCCACCAGCCTGCCGTTCATGCCGGGTCGCAACCGCTTGCTGCCGCAGCCGCTGGGCGTGGTCGGCATCGTGTCGCCCTGGAACTACCCGTTCCAGCTCGCCATCGCACCCGCAACCGCAGCCTTGGCCGCCGGCAACCGCGTGCTGATCAAGCCGTCCGAGCTGACGCCGAAATTCTCCGACCTTCTGGCACGCCTGGTCGAGGAGCATTTTTCGCCGGATGAGATGAGCGTGGTGGTGGGTGATGCCGATGTCGGCAAAGCGTTCGTGTCGCTCGCCTTCGACCATCTCCTGTTCACCGGGTCGACCAACGTCGGCCGCCAAGTGGCGCTCGCAGCGGCCGCCAATCTGACGCCGGTGACGCTCGAGCTTGGCGGCAAGTCGCCGGCGATCTTCGACCCGTCCTGCGATCTCGACGCGGCCGTTGCCAGCATCGCCTATGGCAAGCTGCTCAATGCCGGCCAGACCTGCATCGCGCCGGACTATCTCATGGTTCCGCAAGGCCAGGGCGCGGCGATCGCGGCAAAGTTCGCCACCGCCATGGCCAAGCTCTATCCGCGCCTGGGCGACAATGCCGACTACACGGCCATCGTCAGCGAGCGGCACCATCGGCGTCTAAGCGACATGGTCGCCGAGGCGCGCGACAGCGGCGCCGAGATCATCGAGGTCAATCCCGCCAATGAGAAGCTCGGCGTCACCGACCGCAAGATGGCGCCGGCGCTGGTCCGCAACGCCGCCGACACTCTGCGGTTGATGCGCGAGGAGATCTTTGGGCCGGTGCTGCCGATCATCGAATACGGCACGGTCAATGACGCGATCGAACACGTGAACCGGGGCGAGCGTCCGCTGGCGCTGTACTGGTTCGGCACCGACAGCGCCAACCGCCAAAGGGTGATGCACGAGACGGTGGCCGGCGGCGTCACGGTCAATGACTGCATGCTGCATCTGGTGCAGGAGCGGCAGCCCTTCGGCGGCGTCGGCGAGAGCGGCATCGGTTCCTATCACGGCGAATGGGGGTTCCGGACCTTCAGCAAGGAAAAGCCGATTTTCATCCAGTCGAAGCTGAGTGCCGGCGCCCTGCTGCGTCCGCCCTATGGCAGGACATTCGAGCGGATCTTCCGGCTGCTGAACCTCATTACTTGACGATTTCTACGGAAGTGGGCAGGGCGAATGCGTGGTCGGACAAGGCGGCACAGGATTTTAGAAAAAGTTCCACATCATCCTGACGCCTGTTGCCAGTAACCCGGGGGAAGCAGGCAAAATACCTCGCGACGCTGCCAAAACACTGTAGCAAAGCGCCCGAAAAGCGGAAAATTACCGAAACGATCCGTTCCGAGACGCAATGGTCCCGTAACTTTTCCGGCTATATTGCGCCACAACTTTCAGCTAGAAGGCGCGCTTCGCCGATCACGGCAAATTGAACACGGCCCTGCGCGCACCCATATCGGCCGCGTGCCGGGAGTCGGGCGCCGACCTCGCCAGGCCAGCAACGGAAAATGACGATGCCGAAATTCAGGTTTCACAAGCTTGCAGCCATTGTCGTGCTCATCGGCTTCGCAGCCTGGATGGGAACGGGCGAGTTCTCGTCGGTCGGCAGCGCAGCCGACAAGTCGGTCACTACCGACAAGTCGATCCCCACCGACAAGTCGGCCACTGCCGACAAGGCCGCTGACGCCGGCAAGCCAAAGACGGCCGAGGCCGAGCCGAAGGCAGCGCCGCGCACTGTCGCGGTGGTGACGCCGCCGCGCAAGACCTATGCGCGGGCGATCCGCATCTCGGGCCTCACCGAGGCCGACAAGCGCGCCGTTTTGGCGACCCGCGTCAACGGCGTCATCGAAAAGCTGCCGGTCAAACAGGGCGATCACGTCAAGACCGGCGATCTGGTGCTGATGCTTGCCGCCGAGGAAAAGATCTCGATGCGCGACAACGCCAAGCAGCTTGTCGCGCAGCGCCAGGCCGAGCTGGAAGCGTCGCTGCGGCTGATGAAGACCGGCAATCTCCCCAAGCTGCAGCTCGACACGGCCCGCTCCAACCTGACTTTGGCGCAATCCCAACTGGACACCGCGCAGGCCGAACTCGACCGCAACGAGGTCAAGGCGCCGTTCGACGGCGTCATCGACCGCGTCCCGGTGGAGCTGGGCAGCTCGGTGATGCAGGGCGGCGAGGTGGCGACGATCCTCAAGCTCGATCCGATTGTCGCGCGAGGCGAGATCAGCGAGCGCGACCTGCGCTACATCAGGATCGGCGACGAGGCCGACGTGCGCCTGGTCAATGACCAGAAGGTCACCGGCACCGTGCGCTACATCAGCCGCGATGCCTCGGCGCAGACCCGCACCTTCCGCGTCGAAGTGGCCATCCCCAATGGCGACGGTTTGATCCCCGCCGGCATGACGGCCGAGATCACGCTCAGCGCCGAGCCGACCAATGCGGTTCTGTTGCCGCGGTCGGTGGTGACGCTCGGCGACAAGGGCGACCTCGGCATCCGCACCGTCGGCAAGGACAACAAGGTGGCCTTCTTCCCGATCGACCTGGTCGACGACACCGCGCATGGCTTGGTGCTGGGCGGCATTCCCGATGATGCGCGCATCATCGTCGCCGGCCAGGAGATGGTGAAGGAAGGCGATCCGGTGAAGCCGGTCGAGGCCGACCAGGCGACCATCAACAAGCTGATCGGCGAAGCCACCGCCGGTACGCAGTAAGCACGATCAGGCCGTCGCCGGCTTTTGCCTGGCGACAGCCTGTCCGCAGCCTCCGAAGAACAACAGGCCGAAGTCATGGATATCGTCAGACTCGCCATCAACAACGCCCGTCTCACCATATCGGCGCTGGTCTTCCTCCTCGTCGCAGGTTGGGTCGCCTATCAGTCGACGCCCAAGGAAGCGGAGCCTGACGTTCCGATCCCGATGATGTATGTCAGCCTGATCTATCAGGGCATCTCGCCGGAGGATTCCGAGCGCCTGCTGCTGAGGCCGATGGAGAGCAAGCTCAAGAGCCTCAAGGGGCTGAAAGAGATGCGTTCGGCCGCCTTCCAGGGCGGCGGCTATGTACTGGTCGAGTTCCAGCCACAGACTCATCTGGCGACGGCGCTGCAGGATACGCGCAGCAAGGTGCAGGACGCCAAGGCCGACCTGCCCCAGGCGGCCGAAGAGCCGGTGGTCACCGAAGTCAACATTTCGGAATTCCCGGTCCTCGTCGTCACGCTTTCCGGCGATGTGCCCGAGCGCATGCTGACCGCCGCGGCGCGTGAACTGCGCGACCGCATCGAGGAAGTGCCGGGCGTGCTCGAAGGCTCGCTGCAGGGCGCGCGCGACGATCTCGTCGAAGTCGTCATCGATCCGGTCAAGCTGTCCTCCTACGGCCTGCAGCTCGACCAGGTTATCCAGGGCGTCGCCTCGTCCAACAGCCTGGTGGCGGCCGGCAACCTCGAAGGCTCGGAAGGCAAATACGCCGTCAAGGTGCCGTCGCTGATCGAAACGCCCGAGGATGTCGCCAATCTGCCGGTGGTTGCAACGCCCAACGCCGTGGTCCAGGCCAAGGACATCGCCACCATACGCTCGACCTTCAAGGACGCCGAGACGGTCACCCGCCTCGACGGCAAGCCGGCCATCGCCATCGAAGTTAAGAAGCGCATCGGCGCCAATCTGATCGATACGCTGGCGAAGGTCAGGGAGGTGTCGGACGGCTTCATCAAGACGATGCCGGAAGGCATGCACGTCACCTACACGCAGGACAAGTCGGTCTTCGTCAACCAGCTGCTCGGCGACCTGCAGAACCACGTGATGATCGCCGTCATCCTGGTGTTCGTCGTCATCCTCTACGCGCTGTCGGGACGCGCTTCGCTGCTCATCGGCCTTGCGATTCCGTCATCGTTCCTGATGGGCATCCTGCTGCTTGCCATGATGGGCTACACGATCAACATGATCGTGCTGTTCAGCCTGATCCTGGCGGTCGGCATGCTGGTCGACGACGCCATCATCGTCACCGAATTCGCCGAGCGGCGCATGAGCGAGGGCATGCCGAAAGCGGATGCCTTTGCGCTGGCCGCCAAGCGCATGGCCGGCCCGGTCATCGCGGCGACGATGACGCGCATCGCCGCGTTCTCGCCGCTGTTGTTCTGGCCCGGCATCATCGGCGACTTCATGAAATACATGCCGATCACGCTTATCGTGACGCTGTCGGCCTCGATGCTCTATGCGCTGGTGTTCGCGCCGACGCTCGGCGCGATCTTCGCCAAGGCGCCGCAGCATCACGAAGAGGATCACCGCGACGGCTGGTACATGGCCGTGGTCAAGCAGGCGGTCCGCTTCCCGATCACCGTCATTCTGCTGACGGTCGCGCTGCTGTTCGGTGTCGGCTTCGCCTATTCGAAATACGGCGCCGGTGTCGAGTTCTTCCCCAGCGTCGAGCCGGATTACGGCCTGCTCTATGTCCATGCCCGCGGCAATCTTTCGCTCGCCGAAATGGACGCCGCCACCAAGGTCGCCGAAAACCGGCTGCTTGGCTGGCCTGGCGTGAAGTCGGTCTATACGCGCGTCGGCAAGACGCAAGGCGGCGGCCAGGATGTTCCCGAGGACGTGGTCGGCGTCATCCAGTACGAGTTCGTCGACTGGCGCGAACGCAAGTCCGCCAACAATATCCTCGACGATCTGCGCGGCGTGATGGCCGGCATTCCCGGCGTCGATGTCGAGGTGCGTGTGCCGGAAGCCGGCCCGCCAACCGGCAAGCCGATCCAGATCAGGCTGTCGGCGGTCGATCCGGCAGGGCTCGACGGCAAGGCGCGCGCGGTCGCGGCGCGGATCGCCAAGATCCCCAATGTCATCGACGTTTCGGACGGCCTGCCGCCGCCCGGCGTCGACTGGGCGATCGAGGTCGATCGCGCCAAGGCGGCGCAATACGGCATCAGCCCGACCTCTGTCGGCACGGTGGTGCAGCTGGTCACCAACGGCCTCAAGCTGTCGGAATACCGACCGGCCGGCGCCGACGACGCCGTCGACATAAGGCTGCGCCTGCCCGAAGACCGGCGCACGCTGTCGACGCTGGACGAGCTTCGCGTGCAGACCTCGCAAGGCTCGGTGCCGATCTCGAACTTCGTCGTCAGAAAGCCCGAGCCGACCGTGGGCGTGCTCAACCGCATCGACAGCGCGCGCACCGTGGTGGTGCAGGCCAATGTCAGCGCCGGCGCGCAGGTCGCGGCGGTGCAGGCGGAGGTGACCAAGGCGGTCACCGACATGGATCTCGGCAGCGGCATACGCTGGAAGCTCGCCGGCTCCAACGAGGACAGCGCGGAAGCCAGCGCCTTCCTCGGCAAGGCTTTCGGCGCGGCGCTCTTCCTCATCTTTCTGGTGCTGCTTGCGCAGTTCAACAAGTTCACCAGCGTCTGGCTGGTGCTGTCCTGCGTGGTCATGGCCACGGTCGGCGTGTTCCTCGGGTTGCTGATCACCGGCGAGACGTTCGGCATCGTCATGTCGGGCATCGGCGTCATCGCGCTCGCCGGCGTGGTGGTCAACAACAACATCGTGCTCATCGACACTTATGACCGGCTGCGCGAAGAGGGTTGGGACAAGCTGGATGCCGTGTTGCAGACCTGTCGCGAACGCGCCCGCCCGGTGGTGCTGACGGCGGTGTCGGCGATCCTCGGCGTGCTGCCCATCGCTTTCGGCCTTGGTCTGGAAATCTTCCATCATGAGACGACGATCAACGCGCCGTCGACGCAATGGTGGATTTCGCTGTCCTCGGCCATCGTCTTCGGCCTGTCCTTCGCCACCTTGCTGACGCTGGTGGTGACGCCGTCGATGCTGATGGTGTTCACCCGCGCCAAGGTAAAGCCCGGCGCCAGGCGCAACTGGTTCAGCCGCCTGTTCCGGCGCGGCAAGGCCACCACCGCCGAAGCGGCCGAGGAGGCCAATGCCGACCCGGCGGTCGCCTTCCCGAAGGCCGCGGAATAAATCTGAAACCCAATTGCAGAGGCCGCCCGGCAAATCCGGGCGGCCTTTTGCGTTATCCAGTCAAGTCCAGTCGCGCTCGGTTTTCAACTTTTGCGATCAGGCGGCTTGCTGGACCGGCGACGCGGCGATGCCGACATCCCGCAGCGCTTCCTTCGCCGCCTCGTCAAGCGGGGTGTGCGGGATTTCGCCGATCACTTCTTCCAGCCGCGTCGAGACCAGCCGGTGCGCTTCGAACCGCAGATAGGACATCGAGACGATCTCGCGCCACATGGCGACGAACGGGCTGCCGGCGCGCAGCACCCACCAGGGCATGTAGGTGAGCTTGAGCTTGCGGCCCAGCGCCTTTTCGGCCGCGGCCTTGATGTCGAGGTCGGTGATCGCGTGGCCGGGGAAATTGATGGCCTCATAGGCGCCTAATTTGTCGAGGTTGCGGGCGAGGCCGACGAAAGCGACGGCGAAGTCCGGCAGATAGGCCCATTCGTGCACGAGGTCGGCCGGGCCGGGCGCGGTGTAGACGCCCTTGGCCATCTTGGCGGCGACGATGAGATCGAACCAGGAGCCTGAGCCGGTGCCGCCGAAGAAATCGCCGGCGCGCAGGACAATGGTGCGCACGCGGCCGGCGTCGGCCTCGCTGCGGAACAGCGCTTCCATGGCGCAGCGGATGCGGCCTTTCTCGGTGGTCGGATGGAACGGCGTCGCCTCGGTGATCACCTGCGGCATCGGCGAGCCGTAATTGTAGACGGTGCCGGGGAACAGATGCAGCGCGTTGTTGGCGTGGCAGGCGGCCATGACGTTCTCGGCCATCGGCATGCACTTGCCCCAGTCGGTGTAGATCGGGTTCAAACCGTTGAAGACGATGTCGACGCCTTCCGTCGCAGCAATCAGCGACTGGCGATCGAGCGCGTCGCCGGCGACGGCCGTTGCGCCCTTGAGTTCGGCCGGCACCTTGCCGGTGCGGGTGACGGCGCGGACATCGAAGCCGGCGTCGATGAAGGCCTTGCCAACCACGCGGCCCAGCCGGCCATTGGCGCCCAGAATTGCGATCTTGCTCATTTGTTCTCTCCTTGTTCGAGGCGACGGGATCAGCCCGTCGCCTCGGGATTTCTCTTGGCTCAGTGATTGCCGAAGAGGTCGCGGTTGCTGCCCTGGACGACCGGCTTCCGATCGGTCCCATCCGACTTGCCGATCGACGTGGTGACCGTGTTGTCGGTGCCGATGACAGCCGGCTGGCTGGCACCGTTCGGGTCGTACTTGTCACTGCCGGCAAAGGCAGTGCCGGCGGCAATGAGGAGGGCGGCGGCGGTGAGGGTGATCCTGGTCATTTGAAGTTCTCCTGGTTGGGGTTTGCAGTCCGTAGCGGTGTTTGCAGGGGGAATATCGGCCCTCTATCGATGAATTGAAATTGACCATGGGTGTAGTTTTGATATTCATTATTGAATGAGTGAGATCGACTGGAATCTGATCAAGAGCTTCGTCACGGTCGCGGAAACCGGCAGTCTGTCGGCGGCGGCGCGAAAGTTGTCCGCCAGCCAGCCGACACTTGGCCGTCACATCGGGGAGCTGGAGCAGGCGCTCGGCGTCATCCTGTTCCGCCGCGGTCGGAACGGCTACGCGCTGACGGAAGCCGGGGCAACGCTGTTCGAACGCGGCAAGGCCGTCAGCGAACAGGCGAGTGCCTTTTCAAGGCTGGCGCTGGGTTCGGTCGAGGCGATCGAAGGCACGGTGCGCATTGCAGCCAGCGAGGTGGTCGCTGCCTATGTGCTGCCCGACATGATGGCGCGGCTCGGCGTCGAGGAGCCCGGGATCGAGGTCGAGATCGTCGCTTCGAACCAGGTCGAGAACCTGCTGCGCCGAGACGCCGACATCGCCATCCGCATGGTCAAACCGGCGCAGAACGAACTGGTGGCGCGCAAGGTCTGCGATATCCCGCTCTGCGCCTGCGCCGCCATTGCCTATCTCGACCGGCGCGGCCGCCCGCTCGGACCGGCCGATCTCGTCGATCATCCCTTAATCGGCTTTGATCGCAGCGACGAGATGATCCGAGGCTTTGCGCAATTCGGCCTCCCGGTCACCAGGAGCAGTTTCCGCTTCAGGGCCGACAACCAGATCGTCCTGTGGGAGGCGGTGCGGGCGGGGAATGGCATTGGTCTTGGCCAGGAGCCGCTGGCCGATCGCGATCCACTGGTGGAGAAGGTGCTGCCCGGCCTGCCGCTGCCTAGCCTGCCCGTGTGGCTCGCCATGCATCGCGATGTGCGCACCAGCATGCGCATCCGCCGCGTGGCGGATTTTCTCCATGAGGAATTGAAGCGCTATTCGGCAGGAACAGGGTCGGGCGCGAATTCAGCGCGGTGAGCGAGCCCGGCCATCAGCAGCACGATAACCAGAAGGCCGGAGAGCGCGATGAAGATCGGGCCGAAGCTCGAATGCTCGGCGACGAAGCCGATTGCCGACGGCGCCACCAGGATGCCGGAATAGCCCATGGTGGTGACGACGCTCATGCCGGTGCCCGACGACATGCCTTCCTGGTTGCCGCCGGCCGAAAACAGGATCGGCACCATGTTGGCGATGCCGAAGCCGCAAAGCGCGAAGGCGGCGATGGCAAAATAGGGCGAGGGCGACAGGCCGGCCATCAGCATGCCAGCTGCGGCGACCAGCGCCGAGCCGCGCAATGTCGCCACCGCGCCGAAGCGGTTGCGCACGCCGTCGCCGAGGAAACGCATCAGCGCCATGACGCCCGAGAAGGCCGCATAGGCGAGGCCTGCCACGGCGAGGTCGGCGCCAAGTTCCTGGTGCAGATAGAGCGCCGCCCAGTCGAGCACCGCGCCCTCCGAGATCATGGTGAGCAGCGCCATCAGGCCGACCAGATAGACGATCGTGTGGCGCGGCAGCGTGAATTTCCGATGCTCGACCGCCTGCGGTTTGTCCTCCGCAATGAGGTAGCCAATGGCGAAGGCGATGACGACAAAGGCGACCGCCGTCACCGCGACAGCATGGGCGAGGTAGCCGTAGGTCTGGATCGAGTAGCCGCCGAGCGCGCCGCCGGCGAAGCCGCCAAGGCTCCAGAAGCCGTGCGACGACGACATGATCGCCCGGGAAAGCCTTCTTTCAACCACTACGGCATTCGAGTTCATGGCGACATCCATGCCGCCGATCGAGCCGCCGAAGATGAGCATGGCAATTGCCGCCAGGGGAACGTTGGGCGCCAGCGCCACCACCAACAGGCCGAAGCTGCCGCAGATGCCGAACAACCGCGTCACCGTGCGCGAGCCGTGCCTGGAAATCAGATGGCCGCACCAGGTCATGGAGATGACCGCGCCGACGCCGAACAGAAGGATCAGCAATCCGAGCGTGAATTTGGTGATGTCGAGCCGGGTGAGGAACACCGGAATCTGCGGCGCCCAGCTGCCGGTCAGAAATCCGTTGGCAAGGAAAATACCGGCGACGGCCCAGCGGCCGCGGATGGCTGCCTGCATGGCTGTTGGCACGTTCATGGCTCGAATCCGCTATGCAAATGGCTTTTCGCGAGAAATTAGATCGATTCAATTTGCAGTCAAGAACCGCGCTAGGGAAGTGCTTGGACCAAGGGAAACCGGCGGTCGGCGCCGATCAGCTCGCGACTTCGTCATTCTAGGGTCTGCGCGCGTCGCTTCGCTCCTTGCTCCGCCCTAGAATGACGAAGCCGCGGGGGCGAAGCATGTAGACCGCTCAGTGATCCTTCGGCCGCCTTGCCTCGAACTCGGCCTTCTTGGCCTCCGACGCTTCTGTCTGGTTAAGCGCCTGCCATTCGGCATAGGGCATGCCGTAGACAATCTCGCGCGAGGCATCCTTCGACAGCGCCACGCCTTCGGCCTCGGCGGCCTCGCGATACCAGTTGGACAGGCAGTTGCGGCAGAAGCCGGCGAGGTTCATCAGGTCGATGTTCTGGACATCCCCGCGTCCGCGCAGGTGCTCGACCAGACGGCGGAAGGCGGCCGCTTCGAAATCACGCTTCTGTTCATCGCTGAGTTGGGTCATCTCGCGAAACTCCCGGCCTGATGGCCTTCTCAAACCGGCCCAGTGCGCGAGCCGAACATCTTCACCGCATGTATATCGGCACGACGGTCGATGGCGTCAACGATCGGCGCAAGCCGTTCGGCCCAGGCGAGCGCGCCGGCTCGGTCGGCGATCAGGTCCTGGCGAATCTCGATCAGCGCATGGGCGTAGCCGTTGACGATGGCGTGCCGGAACATGGTATCGCCGCGCAGCGCGCCGTCATAAGGCTCGTTGTCGCCGACGACGAGGTTGTTGTCCTGCGCCAACAGGTCGATCAGCGGGCGCGCGACGCGTTCGTCGAGATCCCACAGCACGCCGACATGCCAGGGGCGCACCAAACCCTGCATCACCGGCGTGAAGGAATGCACCGAGAAGATGAAGGGCGCCCTGCCCGAAGCGTGAGCGACCGAGGCGATCATAGCGCCGACGGCATCGTGATAGGGGCGATAGAAGCGGTCGAGCCGCCGCTCGCGCTCTTGCGCCGACATCGGATAGTTTGCCGGCACGATGGTGCCGTCATAGAGCTGGCGGATCAGCGTCGGGTCGTCCTCGCCACGGTTCGGATCGATCAGAAGCCGCGAGAAGCCGGCAAGCACGGCCGGCGCGTCGAGCGCCGCCGCCAGCTCGCGCGTCACCGTCTCGACGCCGATGTCATAGGCGATGTGACGGTCGAATTCAGATGGCGGCAAACCGAGGCTGGCGTATTCCTCGGGAAGATCGCGCCGGGCATGATCCGCCAGAAGCACGATGCCTTTCTTGCGATCGCCCTCGACAATGTCGAAGGGCGCGAAAACTGTGGATCGGGTCATCGGCTGAAAAGGGGCTGGTCACTTGGGTGTGCTATCGTCATTCCACGAAGAGGGCGCTGGCGCAATGCCGTTGTTTGGCCAAGGTTTCTGCAAAAAATCCAGGACAGGACAGGATTTTGCGCCTCGGGCTCTTCTAAATCGATTGGAACTGAACAAAACGGCGCGTTGACATGCGACCGGAGTTTGCTGAAAAGAGGCTTCGAGAGATGCAAATGTGGTTCGCGAGGGATTTCGGAATGGGTTTAGCCGGCAGGCTGCGCAAGCGCCTCACGCTGCCGTTCCTGTTCGTCGCCGCGGGATTATGCGCAATGGCCATGACCTCGCCGGCCCGGGCCGACTTCCGCGTTTGCAACGCGACGCAAAATCTGGTGGGCGTCGGCATCGGCTATCGCGCCAAGGCCGGCTGGATCACCGAGGGCTGGTGGCACATCGAAGGATCGACCTGCAAGACGTTGATCGAGGGCCCGCTGTCATCAAGGTTTTACTATCTTTATGCAGAAGACGCCGAGCGTGGCGGGCGCTGGGATGGCCCGATCAACATGTGCGTGGCCGAAAAAGAGTTCAAGATCGCCGGCGTGAATGATTGCGTCGCCCGGGGCTTTCAGCGCGCCGGATTTCAGGAATATGACACGGGCGAGCAGGCAAGCTGGATGGTCCAGCTGACCGACGAGCCCGCAACGGGAGGCGCGCCGAACGCCCCCGCCCCGGGAACAAACAGTCAATGAGACGCAGCCGCAAGGTCAAAATCCTCGCCACCATCGGTCCGGCATCCTCTTCCGAGGAGATGCTGAAAAAGCTTTTCGAAGCCGGCGCCGATGTCTTCCGCATCAATATGAGCCATACCGACCACGAGCTGATGCGCACGCTGGTCGGCCGCATCCGCGCCGTCGAGGAAGCCGTGGGCCGCCCGATCGGGATCCTCGCCGATCTGCAGGGGCCGAAGCTCAGGGTCGGCAAATTCGCCAACGTCAAGGAAGCGCTGACCGCCGGCCAGACCTTCACACTCGACGACAATCCGGAGCCCGGCACGTCGAAGCGTGTCTACCTGCCGCACCCGGAAATCCTGAGCTCCGTCGAGGCCGGTCACCGACTTTTGATCGACGACGGCAAGCTCGAGCTCAAGGCGGTGAAGGCAGATGGCAAGTCGATCACTTGCACCGTCGTCGCCGGCAGCGGCATTTCCGACAAGAAGGGCGTCAGCCTGCCCGACACCGACCTCCCGGTCGGCGCGTTGACCGAGAAGGATCGCGCCGATCTCGACGCGGTGCTGGCCGCCGGCGTCGACTGGGTGGCGCTGTCCTTCGTGCAGCGCCCAGAGGATCTGGCCGAAGCGCGCAAGATCGCGCGCGGCCGGGCGCTCATCATGGCCAAGATCGAGAAGCCGCAGGCCGTCGCCCGGCTGGCCGAGATCATCGAATTGTCCGACGCGCTGATGGTGGCGCGCGGCGACCTCGGTGTGGAAATGCCGCTGGAAGCCGTGCCCGGCATCCAGAA
This sequence comes from Mesorhizobium sp. RCC_202, assembly GCF_041355295.1. NCBI lineage: Bacteria > Pseudomonadati > Pseudomonadota > Alphaproteobacteria > Hyphomicrobiales > Phyllobacteriaceae > Mesorhizobium > Mesorhizobium sp. RCC_202. The sequence continues at coordinate 30,976 of NZ_JBFUPO010000015.1, read as the reverse complement.
GCAGATCACGCGCGCGGCGCGCCGCGCCGGCAAGCCGGTGGTGGTCGCCACGCAGATGCTGGAATCGATGATCACCGCACCGGTGCCGACCCGCGCCGAGGTTTCGGACGTTTCCATCGCCGTCTTCGAAGGCGCGGACGCGATCATGCTTTCGGCCGAATCCGCCGCCGGCGCCTATCCGGTCGAAGCGGTTGCCATGATGAACCGCATCGCCGCCAAGGTCGAAACAGATCCGACCTATGCCGGCATCATCAACGCCCAGCGCTCCGAGCCGGAAGCGACCGGCGCCGATGCCATCTCGCTGGCCGCCCGCGAAATCGCCGAGACGCTGAAGCTGTCGGCGATCATCACCTACACGGCATCCGGCACCACCGGTCTGCGCGCCGCGCGCGAACGCCCGCAAGTGCCGATTATCGCGTTGTCGCCGATCCTCAACACGGCGCGCCGGCTGTCGCTTTTGTGGGGCACGCATTGCGTCGTCTCGCCGGATGCGACCGACCTCGACGACATGGTCGACAGGGCCTGCCGCATCGCCCTGGAGGAAGGTTTCGGCAAGGTTGGCGACCGCGTCATCATCACGGCCGGCGTGCCGCTGCGAACGCCCGGTTCGACCAACATGCTGCGCATCGCCTATGTCGGGTCGGACGCGCATTAGTCGTTAGCTGGCCTTGAACGCATGCCTCTAAGCGGTTTTCAACGCGTCGCAATTCTGGAGGCTCTGGCTGCGGCTTCGGCGTGGTCTATGCGTTGAAGGAACCGGGCCGCGCGCGGAACGGGGTCGTGTAGGTACTGATCCGGGCCCAGTATCTTTCGCCGGTTGAGCTCGGCAGTATCGAGCAGATCGAAATCGGCCCTGGCGATCGTGCAGTGCCACCCGGCGCTGCGTGAAGCCCAGCCCTTGGCGTGGTATTCCAACAGCCGCTCACGCGCGGAATAGCCGTGATAGTCGAAGGCAATCACGCCGTCCGTCACATAGATATGGTTTCCGGAAAGCCCTCACCCGGAATGATCTGCTCGCCGTAAAATCCCCCCAGAGGGGGATGCTCGAGAAAGACGCCCGCAAGAATGGCGCAAGCGCCGTGACCGAAGAATATGCGGTCCGGCAATGCCCATCGCTTCTCCGGGTTTTTCTTGATGCCGTGCTTCAAGACATACATGCGATACTCAGGTAGGCGCGAGTTCCGCGTCGGGAACCCGGATGTCGGGGCATTTGTCGTCGTTGTAGGCGTCGCCGGCGATCCGTGCTTCCACGGTTTTTGCCATGGCCTGGAGGTCGACCGGCGCGCCGGCGATTTTTTCGATGGCGCCGACGACGAGGTCCGATGCAATCCAGTCGGACTTGTGGCCGAGATTGCGAACCCAGACGAGCTCGGCGCCAGCAATGTCGCGCTCAAGGCCGACGGAGTGGATGGTGGCGTAGACGATCTTGTCGCGGTCACCTGAAATGATCACGGTCGGCGCCTTGATATCATGGTAGTCAGGCGAGGCGGACTGCGCATAGGCATAGAGCTGCGCGACATCGATGGCGTTGGCCCGGAATGCGCGTGGACGCAACACCAGCGGGATCGAGGCATTGTCGATATAGCCATCGGGCATTTTGTTCGGGGAGAAGACGCAGGCCGTCGCATCGCCGATCTGCGCCATGCCCGCCGGATAGGCCAGCGTCTGCGCAAACAATTGGCCGATCACCGGAATGGCCGTCAGTTTGTAGTACCAGGCGGTCGCGCCGCCCGGCCAGGGGTGGCTGGCGGGCGACAGGAAGACGAGGCCGAGCGTTTTCTCGGGGTGCTGGCGGGCCAAAGCCGTGGTGACCGCGCCGCCGAAGGAATGGCTGACAATGATGGCTTTGGCGATGCCAAGGCGATCCATCAAGGCGGCAATCGTATCGGCTTGCGCGGCAAGCGTGTCATTGTCGCCGCGGCCCGACCAGCCAAAGCCCGGGCGGTCGAGGAACAGCATCTCGGCGCGGCCTTCAAGCAAAGGCCTGAGCGGCAGCATCTGGTCTTTCAGATTGGCGCTGGCGCCATGGATGAAGACGATCGGCGGCAGCTTGGCGCCGGCAGGTGCGGGGACATGGACATAGTGGATGCGCGCGCCATTGATGTCGACGAATTCACCGACAGGCGGATTGCGGCGCTCGATCAGCCAGACACCGGTGCGGGTAACGCCGGCAAGGGCGAAGACAAGGGCGACAAGGAAGAGGAGCGCGGCGCAGATGAGGTTCATGCGGGGAGATACGGGGGTGGCGGGGGATTAGTTTGGTAGGCAGTAGGCAGTAGGCAGTAGGCAGTAGGCAGTAGGCAGTAGGCAGTAGGCAGTAGGCAGTAGGCAGTAGGCAGTAGGCTATCCTTCCCCTATTCCCTACTGCCCAATTCCTACTGCCTAAATTCCTTCCCCAGCCAGCTCTTCCGAAATCGCGGACACCTGGTCTTGGGCGCTGCGCATCATCGGATAGATCGCCAGCACCTTCTGCCAGGCTTCGAGCGCGGACTGCTTGTGGCCGGTCTCGGTCATGATCTGCGCCAGGCCCGAAAGCGCGCCGAAATGGCGCGGCTCGAGTTGCAGGGTGCGGTCGATGTCGGCCATCGACTTCCCGTAGTTCTTCATCATGAAATGCACGGTGGCGCGGCGGTTCCAGCCCTCGGCATAATCCGGCTGCAAGGTCACGACCTGGTCGAGGAAATCGAGCGCGACGTCGAATTTCTGGTCCTGGGTCGCCTTTTGCGCCCATTGCATCATCAAGTCGATCGAGGCGCTGCCCGACTGGTTCCATTCGTTCCAGATGCGGCCGGCAATGCGCTCGGCCGCCTTCTCGTTGCGCTCGCGCTTCAATTCGGTGAAGAGCTGGTCGAGGCGACCCTGCTTGGTCGGAGCTGCCGGCGGCGGTGTCGCGGCGGGAGGCGCGGCATCCGGGGGCAGATCGCCTTGCACCACTTCCGCGCCTGCGGGCAAAGCTGTGCCGGAAAGCAATAATACGGTGAAAAATGCAAAAAGAATCCGCATCGCCGGAATCTAATCCCGGACGGCGGATCGGCAAAGTGATTTTAGCGTGAGAGGGTCGGCGAACCGGCGATCGACATCAGCGCGGCGTGGTTTCTTCGTGCATGTCGTTCCCCAAAAGCCGCTTAGGCGCTTTTGGAAGACATGCACCAAGCCGCGCGCAAAGCTCAGCCCTGGCGCGCCTTGTAGCGCGGAGCGGTCTTGTTGATGATGTAGATGCGTCCCTTGCGGCGAACCAGCTGGTTGTCGCGGTGACGCGCCTTGAGCGCCTTGAGCGAATTCTTGATCTTCATGGTCTTGCCTGTTCGGTCAGGGCCCTTGCCGGGCCGAATTTTTAAAGGCGCGCCCGAAAAAAGCGCGCCTTTGAACTTGCGTGGCTCATAAACGAGGAGTCTTGCCCGTGTCAACCACATGCGCATGCCTGAATGCCACAGATGGCCGGGACTTATCAAATATTCGCCTTTACGGCGGCGCGGCATTGCGCGACTCAAGGGCGGCTGGGATGGTGTTCAACCCCCAAGCGAGTGGAGATCCCGATGCGCCGCCTCTTTCTGCTCGCCAGCCTTGCCCTTTTCGCTACCGCCTCGGGTGCGGTCGCCCAGGAGTGCGACCGCAACGACGACAGCCAGTCGATGATGAACATCTGCGCCGGTGCCGATTACCAGGCCGCCGACGCCAAGCTCAACGCCGCTTACCAGGAACTCGTCAGACGCAACGATCAGGCCTCGAACAAGCTCCTGCAGACCGCACAGCGCGCCTGGATCGCCTTCCGCGACGCCGAATGCGCCTATTCGACCGCCGACAGCGAAGGCGGCTCTATCCATCCGATGGAAGTGTCGATGTGCCTGACCGGACTGACCACTGCGCGCACCAAGCAGCTCACCTCCGGCGCCAATTGCAAGGAAGGCGATACGAGCTGCGGCAACTCGGACGAAGATCAGGATATGCAGTAATCCTGCAATCCTAGCTTAGGGGGTAATTCGCGTGAAATGGCCCATCTTGCGGCCGGGGCGCGACTCGGCCTTGCCGTAGAGATGCAGCATCAGATCGGGTTCGGCTAAAAGCGCCGGCACTTTCAGCATGTCGTCGCCGATCAGGTTTTCCATCACGCAGTCAAAATGGCGCGTTGGCGCGCCCAACGGCAGGCCGGCGACGGCGCGGATGTGCTGCTCGAATTGCGAGACGACGCAAGCGGCCTCCGTCCAATGGCCGGAATTGTGCACGCGCGGCGCCAGTTCGTTGGCCAGAAGCGAACCATCGGCAAGAACGAAGAACTCGACGCCGATGACGCCGACATAGTCGAGGGCGATGAGGATTTTCGAGGCGGCGTCCTTGGCGGCGGCGGCCGTCTCGGGCCGGATCGCGGCCGGCAGCGTGGAACTGCGCAATATACCTTCGCGATGCACGTTCTCGGCCGGATCATAGGCGGCGACCTTGCCATCCAGCCCGCGCGCGGCAATAACCGAAATCTCGCGATCGAAGGCGACGAGCGATTCCAGAATCAGCGGCACATTGCCCATCGCCTCGCAGGTGCCGGCAAAGCCGCCGGTCTCCATGTTGCGGAAGACGCGCTGGCCCTTGCCATCATAGCCCATGCGGCGGGTCTTCAAAACGCCGCTGCCATGAAATGTCTTCAGCGCCGCCGTCAGTTGCTCGTCATTGTCGACGGCGCGGAACTCGGCGGTCGGAATGCCGATGCCGTTGAGGAAGCTCTTTTCCGTAACGCGGTCCTGCGCCACTTCCAGCGCACGCGCCGGCGGATAGACCGGAATTTTTGCGGCGAGCGTCTGGGCAGCGGCAACCGGAACGTTTTCGAATTCATAGGTGACGACGTCGCTGGCGGCGGCCAGTTCCGCAAGTGCTGCCGCATCGTCATAGGCGGCGACGATCTGCCGGTTGGCGACTTGGCTCGCCGGACAGTCGGGCTGCGGTTCCAGGACGATCGTGCGGTGGCCAAGCTTGGCGGCAGCCATCGCCAGCATGCGGCCGAGCTGGCCGCCGCCGATGATGCCGATCGTCGATCCGGGGGCGAGGCTCACGGCGTGTCCGTCGGTTCGAACGCGACCTTGGCGGTCTGCGCGGCGCGCCAGGCTTCCAGCCGGGCCGCTAACTTGTCGTCGTTGAGCGCCAGCACCGCGGCGGCGAGAAGCGCGGCATTGGCCGCGCCGGCCTTGCCGATGGCCAGGGTGCCGACCGGGATGCCGGCCGGCATCTGCACGATGGACAGCAGCGAATCCTGGCCGGACAGAGCCTTGGATTCGACCGGAACGCCGAAGACGGGCAGCAGCGTCATCGCCGCCGTCATGCCGGGCAGATGCGCCGCGCCGCCGGCGCCGGCGATGATCACCTTGTAGCCGGCAGCCTTGGCGCCCCTGGCGAACTCATAGAGGCGGTCGGGCGTGCGGTGGGCCGAGATGATCAGCCTTCTGTGCGGGATGCCGAGCGCCTCAAGCGTTTCCGCCGCCTGGCGCATCGTCGCCCAGTCGGACTGGCTGCCCATGATGATAGCGACGTCGGCACGCTGGTCGGTCAAGGGTTCGCTCCCCGGCAAAGGCGCGCCTTAGCGGAATTCGCCTGTTGTCGCAAGGATGTCGCGCTTGCCGGGGCGCTCAGTCCGGCCAGCGCAGCGAACCGGAAGAATCCTTGCGGGCCACCTTCATCGCATCCGCGGGCCTTTCCTTAGCCGTCAGCGCGGCGCGCAGCTGCTCGGCCACGACCTCGGCCTCGCCGGGATGCAAGTTGCATGGATCGAGGAAGAAATGGCCGCGCTCGACCTCGTGGTTGCGCACGATGACGGGCGGCGAGCCGGCGGCAAGGGCGGTGGCGAGGCCGGCGGCGGTGAAGCGGCTTTGCGGATGGACGAAGACCTGCAGGCGGTCGAGGGGATTGTTGGTCGGGTCTGGAATGATCTCGGCGCCGATACCCGGGATGCCCTGCAGCGCATCCTTCCACAGATGGAGCGCCGCTTCCTCGCGCCGGCGGATGCCGGCATGGTCGCGCTTTTCCCATGCTTCCAGCGCCGCCATGGTGCCGGCGATGCTTTCCTTGCCGACCTTCATGGCGCGCGCGACGCCGCGGTTCTGCAGATAGGCGGTGCGCACCAGGTCCTTGCGGCCGGTGACGATGCCGCTGGTCGGGCCTGAGAGGAATTTGTGGCCGCTGTAGACGACGATGTCGGCGCCGCGCGCCAGGAAGCTGCGCAGATCGTATTCCGAGGCCGCGTCGACGACGACCGGCACGCCCTTGGCGTGGCAGATCTCGCAGAACTCCTCCAGCGAAAGCATGCCGTATTGCACGGTGTGATGGGCGACGACGTAAAGTGCGGCCGCCGTGCGTTCGTTGATCGCCTCGCGCACATGATAGTCCTGGGTGACGCTGACGGTGCCGGCAGGAATGACCTTGGCGCCGGCGACGCGGATCGACTGGTCGATCGGCGCGCCGTAATTGACGATATGGCCGAGCTGGATGACGACCTCCGACTTCAGACCTTCCGTATCGTCGGGCAGGCGTTCGATTGCCAGCAGGTTGGTGCCGGTCATCGCGCCGGCGATCGCCATGGTGATGCCGGAGGCGCAACAGGCGGTGATAAAGCCGGCCTCGCCGCCGGTGAGGCGCGCGACCACCGCGCTCGCGGCGCGCTGCAGATCGTCCATCTCCACCCATTGCGAGGCGATCTCGGCCATGGCGCTGATCGCTTCGGGAACGATGATCGAGGCGCCGAGCGTCGTCATCGTGCCGGAGACGTTGATGATCGGCCGCAGGCCCAGCCGCTCGCGGATCGTGGTGTTGGAGCCGGCGGAGGAAGTGGTTTTCATATGAGCTAATCCCGTTGGTGTCAGGCCGCGATCTCGACGACCGCTTCGATTTCGACAGTGATGTTTCCAGGCAGCGAGCCGACGCCGATCGCCGAGCGCGCATGGCCGCCTATTCTGTCGAAGACGTTGGCGAACAGATCGGAGCAGCCATTGACCACCTTGGGGTGATCGCTGAAATTCGGCGTCGCGTTGACGAAGCCGAGCAGCTTGACGACGCGCACGATGCGGCCGAGGTCGCCCGCCGCCGCATGCATGACGGCAAGCAGATTGAGGCCGGTGAGGCGGGCGTGCTCGTAGGCTTGCGCGACGGTGACATCGTCGCCGACCTTGCCGGTGCAAAGCGTGCCGTCGGCGCGCAGCGGCCCTTGGCCGGAGAGGAAGATCAACCGGCCGCTCTCGGCATGGGTGACGAAATTGGCGATGGGCGTGGGCGGCTCGGGCAGGGTCAGGCCGAGTTCGGCGAGCCGGATGTAAGGCGACATGGGAAGGCTGCTCCTTGGACGGCAAAAGCCGTCCGGCTTTTTCTAAAAATGCGAGGCGCGGAAGCGCGCCAGGAAGGTGCGGAGGCGTTCGTTGGTGGTTTCCGCGGCGAGAACCTCCTTCGGCGGGCCGACAGCAGAAACGCCGCCATCGGCCATGAAGACGATGCGGCTCGAGGCATCGCGGGCGAAGGCCATTTCATGGGTGACCATCACCATGGTCATGCCGTCCTCGGCGAGGCTGCGCACGACGGCCAGCACCTCGCCGACGAGTTCCGGATCGAGCGCGGAGGTGATCTCGTCGAGCAGCAGTATTTTCGGCTCCATGGCCACCGCGCGAGCAATGCCGACGCGCTGCTGCTGGCCACCGGAAAGCTCGGCCGGCAGGCTGTCGGCCTTGTGGCCGAGGCCGACGCGGCCAAGCCAATGCTCGGCGATCGTGCGCGCCTCGGCCTTGCTCTTGCCGCGCACCTTGGTGAGGCCGAGCATGATGTTGCCGGCGGCGGTCAGATGCGGGAAGAGATTGAAGCCCTGGAAGACCATGCCGGTTTCGGCGCGCATCGCGGCCAGGTCGCCCTCGCTGCGCCGCTGGCGTGTGCCGCTGTCACGAGCAGGACCGGGGCGAAACCCGACCTCCTTGCCGTCGATGCGGATCGAGCCGCTGTCATAGCTTTCAAGGAAGTTGACGCAGCGCAAAAGCGTGGTCTTGCCGCTGCCGGACGGGCCGATGACGGTGACCACCTCGCCCTTGGCGACCGTCAGGCTGACCGCGCGCAGCACCTCGACCGAGCCGAAGGCTTTCGAGACCCCGGCAATATCGAGAAGCGCTGGTTTGTCGTTGGAGCTTGTGGCCATCGTGCTAGTCCCGGATGAAGGCAAAGCGCCGTTCCAGCCTGCGGCTGGCATATGATAGCGCGTAGTTGACGGCGAAATAGATCAGGGCGCCGAGGATATAGAGCGGCATCGCCTCATAGGTGCGGCCGATGACCTGGTTGATCGCCTGCATCAGATCGGTGATGCCGAGCAGCGAGACCAGCGCGCTGCCCTTCACCGCATCGGTGACGCCGTTGATCCACGGCGGCAGGAAGCGGCGAAAGGCCTGCGGGAAGATGACGTAGGCAAGCCGCTGGCGGAAGGTCAGGCCGATCGCCATCGCCGCCTCCGACTGGCCCTTGGGGATCGAGCCGACCGCGCCGCGCAGATATTCGACGACCTGCGCCGTCTTGAACAAGGTCAGCGCCAGGACAGCGGCCCAGAAGGACTGCAGGTGCACGCCGACGGCCGGTAGGCCGTAATAGACGAAGAAGATCAGCACCAGGATCGGGATGCCGCGGATGGTGTCCGAGAAGATGCGCACCGCCCAGCGAATGGGCGCCGGACCGTAGACCAGGCCGGCGCCGAGGATGATGCCGGCGATCAGCGACAGCACGACGACCAGGAAAGACACCCAAAGCGTCAGCGCGAAGCCTTGGGCGAGGAAGGGCAGGGCGTAGGCGATCTGGCCAAGCATCTCAGCGCGCCGTCCTGTACCAGCGCTCGACCAGCCTAAGCGCAAAGAGCAGCACGTAGCCGGTGACCAGGTACATCGCCGTCACCACGAGATAGACCTCGACGATACGGAAGGTGTTGAAGTTGATCCACTGCGCGCCATAGGTCAGTTCCGGCACCGAGATGACGGAGGCGACCGAGGTATCCTTGAACAGCGAGATGAAGGTGTTGGAGAGCGCCGGCAGCGTGATGCGCATCATCGTCGGCAGCCGTACATGCAGCAGCCTTTGCCAGGGCGTCAGCCCGATCGCCTTGCCGGCGTCGAGCTGGCCGCGCGGCACGGCTTCGAGGCCGGAGCGGAAGACTTCGACCAGATAGGCGCCGCTGTAGAGCGCGAGCGTTGCCACGAAAGAGGTCTGGGCGCTGTAGGCGAGGTCGACGACCGTCGGCAGGCCGTAGAAGACCAGATAGACCAGCAGGATCAGCGGCACGTTGCGGATGAACTCGACATAGGCCGCGATGACGCCGCGCACGACACGGCCGGCCGAGACATACCAGACCGCCAGCACCAGGCCGATGACGACGCCGATGGCGATCGAGATCACGGCAAGCTCGAGGCTGAGCAGCAGCCCGCCCCACAGCTTGTCGAAATGCCGCCAGATCAGGTTGAAATTGAGCGTATAGCCCATGCGTTCCGTCTCTATGGCTCGGCGTGGCGGATCCAGGATCCGCCGCTCGCGAACCGGTGTCGAGGGAAAAACAGGCAGAAGGCGTCGCCTTCCGCCTGCCTTATCGAATGGCTCCTGGTCAGATGACCGGGAAACCCGGGTGACGGGCCGGCGGCTCCTGGCCGAAATATTCCTTGAAGGCGCCGTCATAAAGCGCCGTTTCATGGCCGAACATGGCGATGGTGAAGGTCTGGTTGACGAAGGTCAGCCAGTCGAGATCGCCCTGCCTGACGGCGGCGCCGTAGAGCATCGAATACCAGCTCTTGCCGGCATCGAAATACTTGTCGGGATTGCGCGAGGCGAGCCAGCGCACGGTCGACAGGTCGACGGCGGCGGCATCGGCGCGTTTCGATTCCAGCGCCTGCAGCACATTGGCCTGGGTGTCGATCTGCAACACCTGCGCCTGCGGCAAGGCGAAATGCACCGAGCTTTCGGCATCGACATTCTGCAAGATCGAGATGCGCGTGTTGGCGCCGTTCGCCAGCAGCTTGTCGAAGGTCTTGTTCTCCGAGCCCGGCAGCGTCAGAAGGGCCACGCCTTCGACATAGTAGGGCCGCGAGAAGTGGATCAGCTGCGAGCGCTGCGCCGTCATGGTCATGAACTGGATGGTGATGTCGACCTTGTTGGTCGTCACGTTCGGAATGCGCTGCGCCGGATCCTGCGGCACGAATTCGACCTTGGTCGGGTCGTCGAACAAGCCCTTGGCGAGGATACGGCCCATGGTGATGTCCATGCCGACAAGCTCGCCGGCATCGTTCTCGAAATGCCACGGCGCGTTGGTGCTGCCGGTGCCGACGATCAGCTTGCCGCGGTCGAGCGCGGTGCGCAGCACGCTGTCCGACGCGGCTTGCGCCGCCGCCTTCTCGGCGCTGATGGCGGTCAAAGCGCCGGCGGTGGCCAATCCGGCCATGCCCAGTTTCAGAAAATCACGTCTGCCGGTTGTGTCGTTCACGGCGACCTCCTTTGTTGATGTTCCCCAATCGATCAGCATACACGCGTCATAATCTGCAGTTGTCTCTTACAAGAGACGCGTGTATCCTGTACAAGACAGATACTAGCATTAGGAATCGACAATGCAAGATGGCGAAGTGCTGGCCGAATGGCCCGCGGATGACGCGAGCCCGGAGAAGCTCGCGACCTCGCGGGAAAAGGGCCTCAACCGCGTTCTGCAGATCCTTGAATTCCTGCATGGCAACCAGCGCGCCATCGGCATCGGTGAACTGGCCAAGCGGCTCAACGCGCCGCGCTCGACCACCTACACGCTGGTGCGCGAGCTGGTCGAAGCCGGGCTCTTGGAAATGGAAGGCGACGGCAACCGCGTCTATTTCGGCAAGAAGCTGTACCTCTATGGAATGGCTTATATGCGCGGCAACGACTTGCTGCGGCGCGGCCGCCAGGAGGTCGATACGCTGTCGCGCGAGACGGGCGAGACATCGGAACTCTGCATGCTGCAGAGTGGCCGCTACACCATAATCCATTCGAGCCCCGGCGCCCGGCCGTTCCGCATCAGCTCGGCCACCGGACTGCAGATCCCGCTGCCCTGGACGGCGTCGGGCCGGCTGCTGCTTGCCGGCCTCGATCGTGGCCGGATCGAAGCGATGATCGCGGAGGACGATCTCGTGCTGCCGGACGGCCGCAAGCTCGATATCGAGGATTTCATCGGCGACATAGGCAGGGCCCGCGTCGCCGGCTATTGCGTGACGTCCGGATTGGTCGACGCTTACACCAAATGCCTGGCGGCACCGGTGTTTTCGGCGCCCGGAAAGGTCGAGGCGACGATGTGCCTGGTGGTGCCGATCGACACAAATGAGGAGCGGACGCGCGAGCTGATCGCGTTGTTGCGCGATCGCGCGGCCAGGCTGTCGATTGGCGGATAGGGCGAAAGTCGAAGCGCCGACGCCTCAGGCGATGATGTCGGGAATGATGCGGTCTTCCAGCGCCGTCAGCCGGTCTTTCAGCAGCAGCTTTTTCTTCTTCATGCGCTGGATCTGAAGCGGGTCGCAGGCCATGGCGATCATGGCGTTGATCGCGGCGTCGAAATCGGCGTGTTCCTGTTTAAGCCGGGAGTATTCTAGGCGTACTTCAGCCTGTTCCTGTTCGGACATTATCTACCGTCTGCACTTGCAACGCCCAAGGCGGGCTGGTTGGGCGGGACCGGTGGGTTGGGACCGGCGGGCAGGCCTTACCACATTTCACATTGTCGTGGAATGCTACCACGTGGCATTCGACATCGAGATCGGTTGGTGGCAAACTGTCATCGTGCCGTCACAGACACGACCTGCGGTGGACGCGCCTGCGAACGGCTGCAATCGAGGAAACCATGAAAGGGAGAACCAATCATGTCTCTTGCATCCCATCTTGATGAGTTGCAGCGGAAACACGGTGATATCGAACGCGAAATCGACGATGCGATGAACCATCCATCGGTCGACGACCTCGAAATCGTGAATCTCAAGCGACGCAAGCTGGCAATCAAGGACGAGATTGAAAAGCTGAAAGGGAAACCGACCTCGCACTGAACTTCCTCAAGGCGACATAGCCGCACCCGCCGCGGCGTAACCCTCCGGTGGCAAGAAATGCCACCGGCTTGGTTCTTTTACCCAATACATCGACTGTTTAGGCCTGTATCAGCCAGCCTGATGCAGATCTTTGAGGGTGTGGCTGCCGGTCGCGGGGCAGGCAATTTGCCGGTTCCGACTGTCGCTTGCCATTGACAAGCCATCTTTGCTCCGCCACCTCATGCCCGGACCTTGCAGATAAAAGGCGGCCGGCATGACCGGGTATTTTTCCTCTCCTTTCGCGCGCCGGACATCGGTCGGCGTTTCGGTTGGCGGCGTGGTCGTCGGCGGCGGCGCGCCTGTCGTCGTGCAATCGATGACCAACACCGACACGGCCGATATCGACCAGACCGTCGCTCAGGTCGCGGCGCTGCATCGCGCCGGCTCCGAGATCGTGCGCATCACGGTTGACCGCGATGAGAGTGCGGCCGCCGTGCCGCGTATCCATGAACGGCTGGCCCGGCTTGGCATCAATGTGCCGCTGGTCGGCGATTTCCACTATATCGGCCACAAGCTTCTGGCCGACCATCCGGCTTGCGCCGAGGCGCTGGCGAAATACCGCATCAACCCCGGCAATGTCGGCTTCAAGGACAAGAAGGACCGCCAGTTCGCGGCGATCGTCGAAATGGCGATCAAGCATGACAAGCCGGTTCGCATCGGCGTCAATTGGGGCTCTCTCGACCAGGAGCTCTTGACCCGGCTGATGGACCAGAACCAGGCCCAGGGCTTTCCGCTGACGGCGCAGGAAGTGACCCGCGAGGCGATCGTGCAGTCGGCGATCCTGTCGGCCGAGATGGCCGAGGAGATCGGGCTTGGCCGCGACAAGATCATCCTGTCGGCCAAGGTCAGCGGCGTGCAGGATTTGATCGCCGTCTATACCGAGCTTGCCACGCGCTCCAACCATGCGCTGCATCTCGGCCTCACCGAGGCCGGCATGGGCACCAAGGGCATCGTCGCTTCGTCCGCCGCCATGGGCATCCTGTTGCAGCAGGGCATTGGCGACACGATCCGCATCTCGCTGACGCCGGAGCCGAATGGCGACCGCACGCGCGAGGTGCAGGTGTCGCAGGAACTGCTGCAGACCATGGGTTTCCGGCAGTTCGTGCCGATCGTCGCCGCTTGCCCGGGCTGCGGGCGCACCACATCCACCGTGTTCCAGGAACTGGCGCAGAATATCCAGGCCGACCTGCGCAAGAACATGCCGGTCTGGCGCGAGAAATATCCCGGCGTCGAGAACCTCAAGGTCGCGGTGATGGGCTGCATCGTCAACGGCCCCGGCGAATCCAAGCATGCCGATATCGGTATCTCGCTGCCCGGCACCGGCGAGACGCCGACGGCGCCGGTGTTCGTCGACGGCAAGAAGGCGGCGACGCTGCGCGGGCCCTCGATCGCGGCCGATTTCGAGAAAATGGTCGCCGACTATATCGACCAGCGCTACGGACACGGCAAAGCCGCGGCCGAGTAGGCTGATGCACCGTCTTCTCACGGTGATCCTGGCCTTGCTTTGCGGTCTAAGCGGGGTGACGGGCGCGTTCGCCGACCCGCCGCAGTCGCGATCCGCCGCCAAGCGGCTGATCAACCGGGTCTGCGACCTGATCGACACCGAGGCCGGCAAGAACGACCTGCCCAGGGATTTCTTCGCCCGGCTGATCTGGAAGGAAAGTCGCTTCGACCCCAACGCGGTGAGCCCGGTCGGCGCCGAGGGCATCGCGCAGTTCATGCCGGGCACCGCCAAGATGCGTGGCCTGGCCAACTCCTTCGATATCGAGCAGGCGCTCCCCGCCTCGGCGAAATATCTGGCCGAGATGAAGGCAAGCTATGGCAATCTCGGCCTTGCCGCTGCGGCCTACAATGCCGGCGAAAACCGCGTGTCGCGCTGGCTGGATTCCGGCGGCTTCCTGCCGATGGAGACGGAGAGCTATGTCTTCGACGTCATGGGCGAGCCGGTCGACAAGTTTTCCGACACCTCCTATGCCGGCACCATCCAGCCGCTCGATCCGAAGTTGAGCTTTGCCGTCGCCTGCCGCAGACTGCCGGTGATCATGTCGCAGACGGTCGCCATGGCCTCGATCAACATCAAGCCTTGGGGCGTGCAGATCGCCGGCAATTTCCGCCGCTCGGCGGCGATCGACCAGTGGCTCAGGGTGCGCAGCCGCTTCCCGGCGCTGCTCGCCAGCCACGACCCGGTGGTCAGCCGCGTGCGCACGCCGATCGGCAGGCGCGGCATCTACGCGGTCAGGATCGGCGCCGATTCGCGCGCCGAGGCGGACGGCATCTGCGGCAAGCTGCACGGCGTCGGCGGCGCTTGCGTGGTTCTGCGCAATCGGTAATGGCGGCCCGACTCTGGGGGACAGTCTCAAATGACAGCCAAGATCGTCTTGCTTAACGGTGTCGGCAGCGCGGGCAAGAGTTCGATCGCCAAAGCGCTGCAGGCGATAACCGCCGAGCCCTTCCTGCATGTGGCGATGGACGCCTTCCTGGAGATGCTGCCGGAAGCATTGCAGGAGAACATGCCTGGGTTCGCCTACGAGGCCGGTTCGGAGAGTGGCAAGCCATCCGTCGTTATCGAGGCCGGTCCTGTCGGCAGACGATTGATGCAAGGCATGCGGCACGCCATCGCGGCCATGGCGCGCCAGGGCAACAATCTGATCGTCGACGATGTGATGGTTGGCGGCGAGATGGCGCACTATCAGGCGTTGCTTGGCGATTTCGAGGTTTTCCGTGTCGGCGTGTTCGCCCCGCTCGCCGTGCTCGAAGCCCGCGAAGGCGCGCGCGCAGACAGGTCGCCCGGGCTTGCCCGCTGGCAATTCGAGCGCGTGCATGACGGGATGCGCTACGATCTCGAAGTCGATACCAGCCTGCTTTCGGTGCAGGAATGCGCCCTTCGCATCCAACGGCAATTTCGGCTATAGGCGGCCGGGATCATTCGGCTCCAGCGAGCGGCGGGTACAATGTTCGACGCATACGTCATCTGCGGCACGCCGAGGACCGGCAGCACCTTGCTATGCGATCTTCTGACTTCGACCAAAAGAATGGGCGAGCCGCATTCGTTCTATCGCCGGCAGAACATCATGGAATGGGCCGAGGATTGGGGACTCCCCGCCAGCCATACGATGAGCGAGCTCGACTTCAACGTCGGCTATCTCGAAGCGGCCATCGCGGCCGGCAAGGGCGGGACGGACATATTCGGCCTGCGCCTGATGCGGGAAAATCTCGATGAGCTATCGGCGATCCTCGACCAAATTTATCCCGGGTTTGCCTCGGACAAGGCGCGCTTCGGCAAGGCCTTCGGCCGGACCCTCTACATGCACCTATCGCGCGAGGACAAGCTCGCGCAGGCCGTCTCGCTGATCAAAGCCGAGCAGACCGGCCTTTGGCATGTCGCTCCCGACGGCACCGAGATCGAAAGGGTGGGGCCGCCCGGAGAGCCTCGCTATGACTTTCGCCGCATCAAGGACATGGTTGGCGAGCTCGAAGCCTATGATACGGCCTGGAACACATGGTTCGCCGAACAGGAGATCGAGCCGCTGCGGATCGGCTATGAGTACCTTTCACGCGATCCGGCCGCGACATTGATCGCCATCTGCGAGACGCTCGGCGTTCAATCTCCGAACGCCGATGATGTAAAGCCGGGCGTCGCCAAACTATCCGACGCCACAAGCCTCGACTGGATGCGCCGCTATCGGGTCGACGCGGTCGTCTGAAAGACGGTGCTCACGCCGTCTTCGCGGTCACCGTCTCGCTGAGCCAGGTGCCGATCTTGGCGCCGAGGCGGTCGGGCGATACCGGCTTCGGCAGGTAGTCGTCCATGCCGGCCTCGATGCATTTTTCGCGGTCGCCTTTCAGCGCATGCGCGGTGACGCCGATGATCGGCGTGTGGCTGCCGCTCTGCTCCTCGCTGGCGCGGATGGCGCGTGTCGCCTCATAGCCGTTCATTTCCGGCATCGAGACATCCATCAGCACCAGGCGCGGGCGCAGCGACCGGTACATCTCGACCGCGGTGCGGCCATTGCCGGCGATGCGGTAGCTGAGGCCGAAGCCGTTGAGGATCTGACCGAAGACCAGCTGGTTCACCTCATTGTCCTCGGCGATCAGGATGTCGATGGGGCCGCTCGGCGTTGCGGTCGATTCCGGCGCCGGCGGCACGGGCACGGCCGGCCCGCGAATGACGGTGAAGGCGGGAGGCTGCGGCGCGTGCGTGACCGGCTCGCGCACAAAATGCGCCCTGCCGCCCTGCGTGCGCGCCTTCTGGATGGCGGAAATCACGGTGCCGAGCAGCACCGCCGAGCGCGCCGGCTTGGTCAAATGCGCGACGATGCCGAAATCGATCACCATCTTGCCGAAATCGACCTGGTCGACCGAGGTGAGCAGCACCACCGGGATCGCGGCCAACCGGCTGTCGGCGGAGAGGGCCCGCGCGACGTCGGCGCCGTTCATGCCGGGCATCTGGTAGTCGAGGATGATGCAGTCGACCGTGGCGCCGAGCTGGCAGGCGCGGTCGAGGAAGGCGAGGCCAACCGCGCCGCTTTCGGCGGCCGCGCAGTCGAAGCTCCAGCTTCTGAGCTGCTCCAGCAGGATCTCGCGATTGACCGGGTTGTCGTCGATGACCAGCACGCGGGCACCGGTGACGTCGACCGGCACCAGCTCGTCGCGCGCCTGCTGATTGTGCGCCGGCACCGGCACGGCGAACCAGAAGACCGAGCCGCGGCCGATCTCGCTCTCGACACCGATCTTGCCGCCCATCAGGTCGACAAGGCGGGCCGCGATCGCCAGGCCAAGGCCCGTGCCTTCGTGGCGTCGGGTCGAGGAGCCGTCGACCTGGGCGAATTTCTCGAACACGTTCTGCAGCTTCTCGGCGGGGATGCCGATGCCGGTGTCCTCGACGCGGACCTTGAGCTGGACGACGCCGTCGACGACATCGCCACCGACATCGATCAGCACATGGCCCTTCTCGGTGAACTTCACCGCATTGCCGAGCAGGTTGGTGACGATCTGGCGGAAGCGGCCGGCATCGCCGACGATGAAGGCCGGCAGGCGCGGGTCGACGCGGACGATGAGCTCCAGGTTCTTTTCGGCGACGCGCGCCGACACCAGCGTCGCCACGTCCTCGACGGCTTCGGCCAGGCGGAATGGGTGCGGGTCGAGCGTCAGCTGGCCGGCGTTGATCTTGGAGAAGTCGAGGATGTCGTTGATGATGGTCAGAAGCGCGTTGCCGGATTTGACGATGACCTCGGTGAAGGTCTTCTGGCGCGGCGTCAGCTCGGTCTTGGCCAGCAGCTCGGCCATGCCGAGCACGCCGTTCATCGGCGTGCGGATCTCATGGCTCATATTGGCGAGGAATTCGGATTTGGCGCGGTCGGCGGCCTCGGCCTTGAACAGCGATGCGGCGGTTTCGGTAAAGGCGCGGCGGATCGCCTTTTCCATCGGCCGGAAGATCCACAGCCCGGCGATGGCAAGCACGGCAAACAGCAAGCCGCTTGCCCACAAAAGCAGGCGGTCGCTGGACGCGTCGGCCAGGCGTCGCTCTTCGTCGAACGCGGTGCGCACGCGCACCAGCACCGGCTGGGCGAAGAGGTCGTTCTGGTTGCGGATTTCGCGGTAGCTCCATTCGTCGACCTTCTGGGCCACCGACATCAGGTTGAAGTTGCGCACCATGTCGCGGGCCGACCAGAACAGGTCGCCGTTCACCGAAGCGGAGTCGAGTTCGTTGACGGTGTTGCGCGACAGGCGCGACCTGATCGCGGCAAGCTGCGCGTTGAGGATTTCGATCTCGCCCGTCAGGCGTTCGGCATGGCCGCGCGCGGCGGTCGTCAGCGCCTCGCGCGTCTCGGCCCGCCAGGCCGTTCCCGTCGTCTCGGCGAAATTGGTGGCGTTGCGCAGGTCACGGGCGAAGATGACGAAATTGCCGCTGAGGGCATCGACCTCGTGGCGGTAGGTGTTGACCCGGTTCAGGGCAAACATCACGGCGGCCGAAGCCAACGCGAAGATCAGCAATCCTGAAATGTAGCGGATCCGGATCGACCGGAGAAAGGAAGAGTATTCCGGCATGCGCAACCCCAACACATACGCACAATTTTAATGGCCGGGATTACGCTTCATTTACATTAAGATTTCGTTGGCGCCGCCATGATGATGAAGTGTCGGCGAATCAAAACGGCACACTGTCCTGCATTCGCTTGAAGGGCGAGCCACTCGACAAGCGGCTCGCCCCGTTCAAGTCAGGCAATATCCTTCGCCCGATAGGCGTCGGGCAGGATGAAGACTTCGTCGGCGCGGCCGTAACCGCCGTCGGGAACTTCCTCGATCAGCACCATGGTGTAGGGGCGCGCTGCCTCGCCGAAATAGTCGACGAACATCTGCGTGGTCCGGTGGATGAGGTCTTCCTTCTGCGCCCTGGTGAGTGCGGCCTGCGGCGTCTTGAAGTTGGCAAAGGGCATTTTCAGGTTCCTTTCGGGTTTGATGGGTGGAGGAGGTCGGCGAGGCCGATGCGCTCCAGAAGCTGCGCACGGACGCGGTCGGCGACGCCGTTGACGATGGTCGAGCCGTCATCGGACGGATCGATGTGGACGCGGAACGGCCGGCGGCCATGCGGTGTCGCGACGAGATCGACGATGGCCTCGGCGACTTTGGCCGGATCGGCGTCGGCGGGTTCGAGCCCGGCAAGGCCGTTGAGCGCCTTGTCGTCCACGCCGGCATAAGGTCCTGACCAATAGGCGGCGGCGCGCTCGGTGTCGGCGGGCTTGCCGGAATGGGCGAAATGCTCCGTGCCTTTTGTGAACGCGCCCGGCACCACGATGGTGGTCTCGATGCCGAAACGGGCGAGTTCCAGTGCGTAGCTTTGCGCCAGCGCATCCATCCCCGCCTTGGCGGCGAAGTATGGCGCGAGGAAAGGCGGCGTGCCGCCGCGCGTGCTGCTCGATCCGACCCATATCATCAGCGCCTGGCCGAGCGTGCGCATATGCGGCAGCACCGCGCGGTTGACACGCTGGGTGCCGACGACATTGACGTCGTAGAGCGCTGCCAATTGCTCCGGCGTGAAGGCTTCGATCGGCCCGAACACCATGTGGCCGGCATTGTGGATGACGACGTCGATCCGGCCGGCTTCCGCGACGATGGTTTTGACGGCTGCCTCGATCGAGGCTTCCGACAAGACGTCGAGCGCAATGGCGCTGATCGCCAGCTTCTCCTCGCGGGCCAGCCTTTCGATTTCGGCTACTGCTGCGCCGCCACGCGCCTGGGGATCGCGCATCGAGGCATAGACCCGGTGACCGGCTTGTGCGAGCGCCTTGGCCGTCATGGCGCCGAAGCCGCTCGACGCGCCGGTGATGAGAATTGTCTGCTGCATGATAGCCTCTGTCTCTTCCTTGAAATTCAGATTGCGCCGCCATTGGCGCGGATGACCTGGCCGTTGACCCATTGGCTGTCGGGACCGGCGAGGAAGGCGACGAGCCCTGCGATATCATCGGGCTGGCCGAGGCGGCCGAGCGGGATGAGTTTGGTTATCGCCTCGATCTGCCCGGGGCTCTTGCCATCGATGAAGAGCTCGGTGTCGACCGGGCCGGGTGCTACGGCGTTGACCGTGATGCGGCGCGGTCCAAGCTCCTTGGCCAGGATATGCGTCATGGCTTCGACGCCCGCCTTGGTCGCTGCATAGACGCCATAGGACGGCTGGTAGAAGCCGACGACACTTGAAGAAAAGTTGATAATCCGTCCGCCATCGTTCAGGCGCTTTGCAGCTTCGCGCATGCCGCGGAATGGCCCGCCGAGATTGATGGCGAGCTGGCGCTCGAACGCAGCGTCGTCGGTTTCCGCGATCGGCGACAGCTTCATCATGCCGGCGTTGTTGACGAGGATGTCGGCGCCGCCGAAAGCCTTTTCGGCCGCGTCGAACAAAGCGGCCATGCCGGCCGGTTCACCGATATCGGTCTGGACCGCGATGGCGCTGCCGCCGGCGGCTTCGATGGCCGAGACGATCGCGTCGGCGGCGTCCTTGCCACGCGCGTAATTGACGATGACGGCAACGCCCTCCTGGGCGAGCCGTTTGGCGATCGCCGCGCCGATGCCCCGCGAGGCGCCGGTCACAATCGCTGTTCTTGTCTTCTGCATGATCGATCTCCGTTCGTTGTTGTGAGACGGATATAGACCACCGCCTCATCCGGATAATCGGTCGCCTATTGACAGCAGTATTCGGGTGGAGCGAACAATCGCCGATGGATCGACTCGACAGGATGCGGCTCTTCGTGCGCGTGGTGGAGCGGCGCAATTTCACCGCTGCGGCGGCCGATCTCGGCCTGCCGCGCTCGACCGCGACCGAGGCGATCAAGCAGCTGGAAGATCATCTGGGGACGCGGCTCTTGGACCGGACCACGCGCCACGTCGCCACGACGCTCGACGGGCAGGCCTATTACGAGCGCTGCCTGTCGATCCTCGGCGAAGTCGAGGATGCCGAGGCCGGGTTCCGCAGCGCCGAGCCGCGTGGCCTGTTGCGCATCGATGCGCATCCACTGCTCACGCAGCGCTTCCTGCTGCCGGATTTGCCAGCCTTCCTCGAACGCTATCCGCAGGTCGATCTGCATATCGGCCAGGGCGACCGGCTGGTCGATCTGGTGCGCGAAGGCGTCGATTGCGTCATTCGCGCTGGCGACCCGCAAGACAGCGGCATGATCATGCGGCGGCTGGCGACGATCAGCGAAATCACCTGCGCGAGCCCGCTCTATCTGAAGCGTCATGGAGTGCCGGCATCGCCCGACGCGCTGGAGGGCCATCAGGCCGTCGGCTTTGTTTCCTCACGCACCGGCGAAATCCTGCCGCTGGAATTCACGGTCGGCGGGAAGGTACGGCAGGTGGCGCTACCGGGCCGGGTGCGAGTCAACAATTCGGACACCGCGGCCGCGCTGGCGCGCCTGGGTTTCGGGCTGCTGCAGGCGCCACGCTATCGGCTGGAACAGGATCTGGCGGACGGGACGCTGGTCGAGGTGTTGCGAGATTTTCCGCCGACGCCGACGCCGTTGTTCGCCCTTTACCCGCAGAACCGACAGCTCGCGCCACGGCTGCGCGCTTTCCTGGAATGGGCGTCGCGCATCTTCGCCGAGGCAAGGCTGTAGGGGCCGGATCGGGCCGACGTCGCTCTCAGCTGTTGCGGGTCGCCACGAACGTCGCGGCGGCCTTGAGCATCCCCGCCTGCTCGCCATAGGGCTCGAGCAGCGCGTGCGCCTGGTCGATGAGGCCGTGGAGCTGCTCGCGGGCCCAGTCCGGACCATGCAGCGAGGCAAGCGTCGCCTTGCCGGCGGCGGCGTCCTTCTTCGTCGCCTTGCCCATCTGCTCGGCGTCGGCGGTGAGGTCGAGCAAATCGTCGGCAAGCTGGAAGGCCAGGCCGATGGCCGAGCCGAATTCGGCCAGCCTTTCGCGATCCGACGGCGCCGCGCCGGAGACAATCGCGCCGGCCTCGCAGGCGAAGCGGATCAGCGCGCCGGTCTTCATCGCCTGCAGGCGGATGATGCCGGCTTCGTCCGGGCGCTTGCGTTCGGCTTCGATATCGAGCACTTGACCGCCGACCATGCCGCCGGCGCCGGCCGCGCGGGCGAGCGCCAGAACGAGCGCGGCGCGGCGCTCGGCCGGCAGCGCCGTCGCCTCATCGGCCAGGATGTCGAAGGCCATGGTCAGCAGCGCGTCGCCGGCCAGGATGGCGGTCGCCTCATCGAAAGCCTTGTGCACGGTCGGCTGGCCACGGCGCAGATCGTCATTGTCCATCGACGGCAGATCGTCATGGATCAGCGAATAGCAGTGCACGCATTCCAGCGCCGCGGCGACTCGAAGTGCGGCCTCGCCATCGGCCGCAAACAGCGCGGCACTTTCCATCACCAGAAACGGGCGGAGCCGCTTGCCGCCGTTGAGCACGCCATGGCGCATGGCGGCCATCAGGCGCTCGGGCCGTTCGATCTCGCCCGACAGCGGCCGCGCTTCGAGGATCCGGCGCAGCTCAGCCTCGACTGCGGCGGCGCGCACGAAAAGCGCGGTTTCGAAGGCGGTTCTGTCGTCTTTCAGCATGGCCGCGAGCGGTAGCCGACACTCAGACGTTGCGCAAGCAGGCGCGCGCCTTTATGCCGAAGGGTGCTTGGCACGGGTGGGGCGGCTTGACGGAACCGATCGTCGAATATGAAAGCGAAGGGCTGGATATGGCGCGGCCGCGGCGCCTGAACCGCGCCGGTCTGAAGCGCGTCGGCCGGCGCTGCCTGGTCGCGGCAATCGTGCTGGCCGCTATTCCGGCCATCCTCACCTTCCTCTATCTGCCGTCATTCGTGCATCCGATCTCGACGCTGATGATCAAGGATCTCGTGACCTTCTCCGGCTACGACCGGCGCTGGGTGTCGATCGACGATGTTGCGCCAGTGCTGGCGCATTCGGTGATCATGTCGGAGGACGGACAGTTCTGCTTCCATCGGGGCGTCGACCTCGGCGAATTGCGCGGCGTGGTCGACGATGCGCTGGCCGGCGAGGCGACGCGCGGCGCCTCCACCATCACCATGCAGACGGTGAAGAACCTGTTCTTGTGGTCACGACCGCTGGGCAGCGTGCGCAAGGTGGTCGAATTGCCTTTGGCCGTCTATTTCGACGCGGTGATGTCGAAGCGCCGCATCATGGAGATCTATCTCAACATCGCCGAGTGGGGCCCAGGCATCTACGGCATCGAAGCCGCCGCCCAGCATCATTTCGGCGTCTCGGCCAAGCAATTGTCGCGCCGGCAGGCGGCCCTGCTTGCCGTGACCTTGCCCAATCCGATCGCGCGCAATCCGGCCAAGCCGGGGCCTGGTTTACGGCGTCTGGCTTCGCTGATCGAACGGCGCGCCGGCAGGTCGGGCGCCTATGTCGGTTGCCTGGATTAGCGTAAGCCAGGCGCCGGCTCAAAAAAATTCACGGCCAGCGCTGGCCAAAACGGCGCAAGGCGTGTATAGGCACCCGACTTTCTCAGATTATGGCCTCGATGCGGCCCTTTCGCGAGGGTTGTCGAGGCATTTTGACCATGTAGTGGAGCATATCCATGGCCGTTCCAAAAAGAAAAACCTCTCCGTCCAAGCGCGGCATGCGCCGCTCGGCCGACGCTCTCAAGGCCCCGACCTATGTCGAGGACAAGAATTCCGGCGAAATGCGCCGCCCGCATCACATCGACCTGAAGACCGGCATGTATCGCGGCCGCCAGGTTCTGGAGCCGAAGGAAAGCTGAGAAGCTTCCACGGTTTGTGACGTTTCAAAAGACCGGCCTCTGGCCGGTCTTTTTGTTTTTGGCGGCTGCCTGTTCGTGAGACCAACGCCGGCACGCGGCGCGCCTTGGCGTTCTCAATCCCTGAGCGGTCGCTCGCTCAGCCCGGCAACCGGCTGACATCGTTATTTCATTAGGTCTTACAGCGTGTTCGACGACGCACTCGAAAAATCTTGACGGCGCGCCCGCGCCGCATTCTACAAAATGGGTGCCCCCATTGGAGACGCCCAGATGTTTGGTGCCATCCCGCTGCTGATCGTGCCTTTCGTCCTCTACAATCTCGGATTGCTCGGCCTGTTCGGCGGCGGCGACGATCCTTGGATGACCGAGATGTTCTCCTTCCGCATGATGTCGGGTGGCGTCTTCTCGATGACGCTCGGCGACCTGATGGTGCTGATCGGGCTGATCTTCCTGTTCATCGAGATCTCAAAATCGGTGCGCACCACCAATGCCTCGATCATGGATCATCTGTTGTCGACGCTGGTCTTCATCGCCTTCCTGGTCGAGTTCCTGCTGGTCAAGGGCGCGGCGCACTCCGTCTTCTTCACGCTGATGGTCATCGCGCTGTTCGATGTGCTGGCGGGTTTTTCGGTGTCGATGCGGTCGGCCAGCCGGGATATCAATTTGAATTAGGGCACATGCTGTGGAGAGCCCGTCGGATGCTGTCAGCCGGCGGCCGCTTCGGCCTTTCGTGCGACCACCGCCAGGTAAGCCGCCTGCAGTTGCTGGCGTACGCCTGGCGTTCCGGGCGGGGTCTTCAGCGGCACGCCAAGGTGCTCGTGGCGCAGTTCGTCCATGAACTGCTCCCATAGCGGCGCGCCGCCTTTTTCCAAAAGCTCGGCGCGGATCGACAGCTCCTCGCTCACCGGCAGCCAGACGCGCCCCCAGGCGCCGAGATGCGCCATGATCGGCACCAACGTGATCGCCATCTCGGTCAGGCTGTAGATCGCCTTCTGCTTGTGGCTGGGGTCGTCGGCCTTGGTCAGCATGCCGAGCTCCATCAACCGCTTCAGCCGGTCGGCCAGGATGTTGGAGGCGATGCCCTCGATCGAGCCGTTGAGCAGTTCGCGGAAATGACGCCTGCCGCCAAAGATCATGTCGCGCAGGATGATCAGGCTCCAGCGATCGCCGAAGACCTCGAGCGACAGATTGATCGGGCAACCGGACCGGTGCTCGGTTTTCATGACCATCTCCAAGAAACCAGTTGCATTATGATATCAGTTTGATTATCGTGCAACCGATTGCAAAACGCAACTGGTGTGGAGGAGCATAGACCATGTCGGCACAACGCCCGGAAATCGTTTCGCAGACGTTCGGCAACCCGACCGATCCGGCAATCCTGCTGGTCATGGGCGCCATGGCCTCGATGCTCTGGTGGCCCGAAGCGTTCTGCCGGCAGCTTGCCGGGCACGGCCGCTTCGTCATCCGCTACGACAATCGCGACACCGGCCTGTCGACGAAATACGCAGCCTGCGCGCCGCCCTACACATTCGAGGACATGGTGGACGATGCCGTGCGCGTGCTCGACGACCATGGTGTCGCCAAGGCGCATATCGTCGGTATGTCGATGGGCGGGATGATCGCGCAGACCGTTGCGCTCAAATATCCGGCGCGCGTCACGGCACTCACCGTGATCTCCAGCTCGCCGCTCGGCGTCGATACGTCCGGCCTGCCCGGAATGACCGCGGCCTATGGCCAGCATGCGGCCGAAGGCGGCGACGTCGATTGGTCCGATCGGACCCAAGTGCTTGCCTATATGGCTAAGGATGCGCGCGCGCTCGCCAGCACTCTGCACCCGTTCGATGCGGATAGGGCGCAGAAGTTGATCGTCACCGACTATGAGCGCTCAGGCGGTTTCGCCAGCGCGACCAACCATTTCACGCTCAAGGGTGGCGGTCCCAAGCGCAGCATAACGGATCTCACTGTGCCGCTGCTCGTTATCCATGGCACGTCCGATCCGATCTTCCCGGTCGAACATGGCGCCGCACTGGCCAAGGCCGTTCCCGGCGCCGGGCTGGTCGAGATCGAAGGCGGCGGCCACGAGCTGCATCAAGACGACTGGCCGCAGATCATCGAAGCCATCGCGGCACATGGCTGATAGCCGCGCCCTTGACGCGGCAAGCACGCCGCAATAGTTAAGTAGTTACTTCAGTGTTGATCGAACGCCCCGACGACAAAGAGAGCCGAGAATGTCGCTGACCTTTCATTTCCACCCGCTGGCTTCCTTCTGCTGGAAGCCGCTGATTGCGTTCTACGAGAACGAAACGCCGTTCAAGCCGGCGATTGTCGACCTTGGCGACGAGGCTTCGCGGTCGGCTTTCCTGAAGGTATCGCCGACCGGCAAGATGCCGGCGCTGCGCGACGACGCGCGTGACCGCACGGTGCTGGAATCGACCATCGTCATCGAGTATCTGGCGGCGCATTATCCAGGGCCGGTCGCGCTGGTGCCCGACGATGTCGACCTTGCCCTCCAGGTCCGTCAGGCCGACCGCTTCTATGATTTCTACGTGCAGGCGCCGATGCAGAAGATCGTCGGCGACAGGCTGCGGCCGCAGGACAAGACCGATCCATTCGGGGTCGAGGAGGCGCGTGCGCAACTGCGCAATGCCTATGACATCATCGAAAGGGACATGAACGAGAAGAACTGGGCAGTCGGCGAGGCCTTCACCATGGCCGACTGCGCCGCTTCACCGGCGCTGTTCTACGCCAACAAGGTCGAACCCTTCGGCGACAGCTTCCCGGCGGTGAAGCGCTACCACGACCGTCTGCTGGCGCGCCCGTCTTTCGCCCGGGTCGTCGAGGAGGCGCAGCCCTATTTCAAATTCTTCCCTTACAACAACGGCTAAAGCGCCATGCTGCACGATCCCGCCCAGCTCGACCTGATGTTCCAGGCGCTCGCCGATCCGGCGCGGCGCAGCATGGTGGAGCGGCTGTCGCGCGGGCCGGCTTCGGTCAGCCAGCTGGCCGAGCCGCTGGCGATGTCGCTGTCGGCGGTGGTCCAGCATCTCAACCTGCTCGAGGCGAGCGGTCTGGTGCGGACGGAAAAAATCGGCCGGGTGCGGACCTGCCAGATCGAGCCGAAGGCGCTTCAGGCGGCCGAGCACTGGATCAACGAGCGGCGGCTCTCCTGGGAGCGTCGGCTCGATCGTTTGGGCGATTTCCTGGCTGAAACGGAATGAAGGAGGCGATGATGACCGAAAGCTCCGTTACCCATGCAACGGTCGTGCTCGAGCGCAGCTACGCCGCCGCGCCGGCACGGGTGTTCCAGGCCTTTGCCGACGTCGAAGCGCGAAAACGCTGGGGCAGGCCTTCGCCATCGGTGGAGCTGGTCTACGACAAGGCGGATTTTCGGGTCGGCGGTGTGGACGTCAGTCGCTGCGGACCGCGCGGCAAGCTGATCTACCGGGTCGAGACCCGGTATCTCGATATCGAACCGGGTCATCGCATCATCTCGGCTGAGGTCGTTTCAGAAGGCTGGAACAAGCTTTCCATTTCGCTGATCACGGTCGAGCTGCAGGCCATCGGAACATCCACCCGGCTGGTGCTCACCGATCAGATCACGGCGCTCGGCGGCAAGGACATGATTGCCGGCAGCCGCGAAGGGCTCGGCGCGAGCCTCGACAATCTTGTCGCGGAACTCTCTCGACTGCCGGTCGAGGCATAAAGCCGGCCGCCAGCCTGCCTTGGCCAACCCATCAAGCAGAGGAGAAGACATGGCTGCCAAAAACCGGGCGGAGCTGATCCGCCGCTATTTCGCCGCCTACCAGGCGGGGGAGCGCGACGTCGTCGCGGCGGTGCTGACGCACGATTTCAGCTTCACCAGTCCTTATGACGACGCCATCGACGCGGCGACCTATTTCGAGCGCTGCTGGCCGAAAAGCCCGGTTTTCCGATCGATGGCGATCGAGCGGATTTGCGAGGACTATGACGCGGCCTTTGTTCTTTACCGTTGCGAGACGTTGGACGGCAAAACCTTCCGCAACACCGAACTGCACCTGTTCACCGGCGACCGGCTTCGCGCCGTCGAAGTCTATTTCGGCGCCGCCTATCGCGACGGCGCCTTCGTCCCGCTGCCGCAATCGACCTGACCAACGAGGAACCAGTCCATGACCGAACGATCCGTCGTCCATTCCACCTTCATCATCGAGCGCGTCTACCCGCAAGCGCCGGCCAAGGTCTATTTCGCCTTGACCGACGCCGAGGCCAAAAGGCGCTGGTTCGGCGATCCGTCAAATCCGCAGCGTGACAGCTACC
Source organism: Mesorhizobium sp. RCC_202 (assembly GCF_041355295.1). Classification (NCBI taxonomy): domain Bacteria; kingdom Pseudomonadati; phylum Pseudomonadota; class Alphaproteobacteria; order Hyphomicrobiales; family Phyllobacteriaceae; genus Mesorhizobium; species Mesorhizobium sp. RCC_202. Next base: position 3,397 of record NZ_JBFUPO010000015.1, on the reverse strand, counting down.
GGATGGATTTCCGTGTCGGCGGCCAGGAGGTCAACAGCGGCGGGCCGAAGGACGGGCCGGTCCACACCTACACCGCCACCTATCTCGATATCGTGCCGAACCAGCGCCTGGTCTACAGCTATGACATGCTGTTCGGCGACACGCGCATCTCGGTGTCGCTGGCGACGATGGAGCTGCGGCCGGAAGGCGCCGGCACACGGCTGGTGCTGACCGAGCAGGGCGCGTTCTCGACGGCCACGACACATCGGCAACGCGCGAGCACGGCACCAACATCCTGCTCGACATGCTGGGCGACGCTTTGCGGTCAATCTGACAAAGCCGGTTGTTGGCCGCGCTCGTGAAAATCATCATTCCCCGGGCGATACTTCCCAGAACTGGTCGAGCCAGATGTTGAGCCTGAGGAAACCGGCGGTGCTGACAGTGTAGACGCGCCTGGTGCCTTCGGCCTTGGCGTTGACCAGGCCGGCGTCGAGCAGGACTTTCAGATGCTGGGAGACGGCGGGGCGCGATACAGGCAGTCCCGCCGCCAATTCATTCACCGTCTTCGGGCCGCGCCGGAGTTCTTCCAAGAGATAGCGCCGGTTGGGATCGGCTATCGCCATGAAGGCGTCGGAAAACATCATGCCTTTATTTGTGGGGCAAAGTGTTCCGAATCTCAACCATTGGTTTCAACCTTTCTGCGCGGATCGAGCCGCAGGGCTTCTGGCGTGACGGCGCGCTCGGAAGGCTGCGTCTTGAAGGCGTCGCGGTTCTCGATGGGCACCGGCGCGCGGGCGCGAATGCGCAACAGCGTGTAGCCGGCGAGGCTGAGATGCGCGAGCGCGGTTGCAAGGAACAGTCCTTCAGGACGAACCCATCCCATCAAGGCGGCGGCCAGCAGCGGACCGATCATGGTGCCGAAGCCGTAGAGCAGCAACAGGCCGCCCGAAACCTTGACGAAATCCTCGGCCCGCGCGTGGTCGTTGGCATGCGCCACGGCGATCGAATAGAGCGTGTAAGCGAAGCCGCCATAGGCGGCGGTCAGCACGATGACGAAAATCGCGGAACGGGGCGAGATCAGGAAAAGCAGGATCGCGACCAGCGCCGCGCCGAAAGCGGCGCCGGCAAGAACGAAGCGGCGATCCGTGGTGTCGGAGAGCCGCCCGGCCGGAAGCTGCATGGCCGCGCCGGCTATGACCACCAGGCTCATCATCAGCGCGATCTCGGCCGTCGATATGCCGATGCGGGCGCCGTAGACGGCGCCCAGCGTGCCCCAGGCGCCATTGGCGATGCCGATCAGCAGGCAAGCCACCGCCGACACCGGCGAATTGGCGTAGAGGCCTTTGACGTCGAGCTTGACGTCCTGCAACGGCTTCGGCGTCGATTGCGTCGATACGGCGGTCGGGATGAGCGAGAGGCAGAACAGGATGCCGGTGATCATGAACAGCGAGGCCGACCTGACATCGCCGCCGGCAACGATCATCTGGCCGCCCATGATCGAGGCATAGGTGACCATCATGTAGAGGCCGAAGACGGTGCCGCGGTTCTCGTTGGTCGCCTTCTCGTTCAGCCAGCTCTCGATGACCATGAAGGCGCCGGCCATAGTGAAGCCGGTGAAGGCGCGCAACGCGATCCAGAAATATTCGTCGATGATCAGGCCGGTGAGCAGCGCGACGATGGCGCCGGACGCGGCGAAGGCACCGAAAGCCCGGACGTGGCCGGCGCGGCGCACCAGGCGCGGGGCGAAGAAGCAACCGGCGACGAAGCCGCCGGCCCAGGCCGTGCCCATCAGGCCGAGCGAGGCGGTCGAGAAGCCTTCGATCTGTCCGCGCAGAGGCAAAAGCAGGCCGTGCAGGCCTGAAGCGGCCAGCAGGAACGCGGTGCCGCGCAGCAGCGAGAGGATCGGTCGGTAGGTTGCAAACATCGCTTGATCCGGATTCGGGCGCAGGTGTCTGAAGACAGGCGTATTGGGGCTTTTCGGCGGCAGTTCCGTACAGCGGCGCGGTTATCCGCGGCGGAACAGCGCGTCCGCGGCGGACTTGGTGGCGCCCTTGGCCGCCGCCTCGGCTTCCAGCCTGGCGATCTCTTCGCGCAGCAACGCGATGCGCTCCGTCAGTTCGCCGACGGACAGCAGCGACAGATCCTGGCCGATCTCGTGCGGGCGCGCCTTTTTCCTGGGTTCGTCGTCGAAGATCGCCATCGTCGCTCCTCCCTTTTTGGCCATTTGCCTGATTTGGCAATGAGCATACATAGGGCGGGGCTATTGATGCAAACGACTGGCGACACACCGGTAAATGGAGACAGGATGACAATGGCGAGTGGTCACAAAATTCCGGAAAAGATGACGGCCATCGCGATCTCGCAGCCGGGCGGCCCCAGGGTGCTGAAGGCTGAAACGCGCGATGTGCCGGTGCCCGGTCCCGGCGAGGTGCTGATCCGCGTGCACGCCGCCGGCGTCAACCGGCCGGATGTGCAGCAGCGCAAGGGCGCCTATCCGCCGCCGCCGGGCGCCTCGGACTTGCCCGGCCTGGAGGCGTCGGGCGAGGTGGCGGCACTTGGCGACGAGATCTCGCGCTGGCGCATCGGCGACCGCGTCTGCGCGCTGACGCCGGGTGGCGGCTATGCTGAATATGTCAAGGTGCATGCCGGCAGCGTGCTGCCGCTGCCGGCCGGCTTCACTCATACGGAAGCCGCGGCGGTGCCGGAGAACTACTTCACCGTGTGGCACAATGTGTTCGAGCGCGGCGGCCTGAAGAAGGGCGAGACGCTGCTCGTCCATGGCGGCTCGTCAGGCATCGGCACGACGGCGATCCAGCTGGCCTCGGCCTTCGGCGCCACTGTCATTACTACGGCCGGCAGCAAGGAGAAATGCGACGCCTGCCTGAAGCTCGGCGCCGACCGTGCGATCAATTATCGCGAGGAGGATTTCGTCGCCGCGGTCAAGGACGCCACCGGCGGCAAGGGCGCCGACGTCATCCTCGACATGGTCGGCGGCGATTACGTCGCGCGCAACTACGAGGCCGCGGCCGTCGAAGGGCGCATCGTGCAGATCGCCGTGCAGGCCGGCGCGGTGGCCAGCGCCGATTTCTCCAGGATCATGGTCAAGCGCCTCACCCACACCGGGTCGACGCTGCGACCGCGCACCGTGGAATTCAAGGCGGCGATCGCCGCCGCGCTCGAGGCGCAGGTGTGGCCCCTGCTCAGCACGCGCAAGGTGGCTCCGGTCATGGACATGATCTTTCCGCTGACCGAAGCCTGGCGAGCGCATGAACGGATGGAAGACGGCGAGCATATCGGCAAGATCGTCCTCGATGTGGGTTGAGAGGGGAGTAGGGGAGTAAGGGAGTAGGGGAGTAAGGGAGTAGGGGAGTAAGGGAGTAGGGGAGTAAGGGAGTAGGGGAGTAAGGGAGTAGGGGAG
>NZ_JBFUPO010000014.1:0-131400 GCF_041355295.1 Mesorhizobium sp. RCC_202 | reverse complement strand
GCAAGGAAGCTTCTCGTCGTCCTAAACGCCGTCATCCGAGATAAAAAAGCTTTCGCATGAACACAGTTGCCATTCCGTGATCTAAAGGCGTTGCAACGGCGCAGAATTCTGCTCCGTTGGCGCCACTCGCGCCAGGTAATGGCATGGATCCCAGGGTCTCCGCGACGGAGCTTCGCTCCTGCTCCGCCCTGGGATGACGACGCTTGGGCTTAGCCTGCCTCGGGTTGCAGCGACGGCCCGGCCAATCGAGAGCTCAGTCCGGAATGGCTTCGACCGTCACCTTGCTTGTGTAGAATGCGCCGTGGTTGCGGATTTCGGCTGTTTCGTCGAACGGGTGTTCATAGGCCCACATCGCATTCTCGCCGGCTTCCCCGGCAGGCCGGACGCTCCAGTAGCTGGCATCGCCCTTATAGGGACAATGCGTCGAGTGCTCGGTGCCGGCGAGCTTGCTGAAATCGATATCGTCGAACGGGATATAGAAGGCGGCCGGATAAGGTGGCTCCGAGAGCACCTTGGCCCTGGTCGATCTGGCGATGACGGTGTCGCCGGCGCGTACCGTGACGCTGCCGCGATAGGGTTCGATGGTGATGACTTTGTCCGGATTGCGCTGGAAGCCGGGGGCGGGGTTGGCGAGCTTGTCCATGAATGGTCTCCTTCTCGGGCAGAAGGTGGGTCAGACAACCGCCTCCCGCAAGGTCAAGCAGTTGCGCCAGACCCTGCGTAACCGAAATTTGTTTCCAACGCCTTTGTCTGACGCAATTCCTGACGGAGGGCTACGGCGAAGGCGCCGAGCCTGAACGCTACACACTTTTCCTGGAATTGCTCCAGCGGTCAGGCGGCCGTCTTGAAGGCATCCATGAGGCTGGCATAGGCGGCGGCGATGCCCGCGACCGGATTGGCGCTTCTTGCCGCGGTCTCGACCTTCAGCGCGCCGCCGGCGGTTGGCAGCGTGAGCAGCAGGAACTGGCGGTTGTTGGCCTCGCCGATGCAGGCGGCCGCGACATGCTCGCCCTCGGCGCCGTTTTCAACGCGCATCTTGAACAGCAGGGTTCCGCCGACGGCCTCGAGCGCGCCGCCGACCACTTCGGCAAATTCGTCATCGGATACGGCTTTGCTGTCCGGCGTCAGATCGTCCAGACTTTCGGCAAGCGTGCTTTCAAGGGTTTTGTCGTCGAGCTGCGCGTCCATGCGAACACTCCATTCGCCAATCCTACCCAGCCCGTTAATGAACATTAACGCCGACGATGGCCGGATTGTGGCGGTTTTCCCGGGCTTTTCGGTTCGTCCACCGCCCTTGCACGGATGACGCTGGACAATCCGTCCGATCGTTTCACAATGCGTGAAACAAAAATGCCGAAGCGCAACGAGGGAGGAGAAGAATGCTCGGACTGATGCAGCCATGGCCGCTGCTCTGCCACAAGCTGATCGACCACGCCGAACGCCAGCACGGCAGCCGCGAGATCGTCTCGCGGTCGATCGAGGGGCCGATCGTGCGCACCACCTATGCCGAGATCCATCACCGGGCGCTGAAGGTTGCGCAACGGCTGGAGCGTGACGGCTTCGGTCTCGGCGACCGCATCGCCACCCTTGCCTGGAATACGGCCCGTCATATCGAGGCCTGGTATGGCATCATGGGCATCGGCGCGATCTACCACACGCTCAACCCGCGGCTGTTCCCCGAGCAGATCGCCTGGATCATGAACAATGCCGAGGACAAGGCGATCTTCGTCGACCTGACCTTCGTGCCGCTTCTCGAAAAGATCGCCGGCGCGGTCCGGTCGTTGCGGCAGGTGATCGTGCTGACCGACCGGGCGCACATGCCGCAAACCTCGCTGCCCAATGTTGTCGCCTACGAGGAATGGCTGGCCGAGGCGGACGGCGCCTTCGCCTGGAAGGTCTTCGACGAGAACACCGCCGCCGGCATGTGCTACACGTCCGGCACCACGGGCGACCCGAAAGGTGTGCTTTACAGCCACCGCTCCAATGTCCTTCACGCCATGCTGGCCGCCATGCCCGATGCCATGGGCATGTCGACGCGCGACGTGATCCTTCCCGTGGTGCCGATGTTTCACGCCAATGCCTGGGGATTGGGCCAGAGCGGACCGATGATCGGCGCCAAGCTGGTCATGCCCGGCTGCAAGATGGGCGGCGCCTCGATCTACGAACTGCTCGACACCGAAAAGGTGACGTTCAGCGCCGCCGTGCCGACGGTATGGATGATGCTGCTGCAATATCTGGAGGAGACAGGCAAGAAGCTGCCGCATCTGAAGAAGGTCGTCATCGGCGGCGCATCCTGCCCGCGTGCCATCACCGCCAAGTTCCAGGACAACTACGATGTCCAGGTCGTGCATGCCTGGGGCATGACCGAGATGTCGCCGCTCGGCACGCTGTGCACGCTCAAACCGCAATATGAGGTGCTGACCGGCGAGGCCCGGCTCGATGTCCAGGGCAAGCAGGGGTTCCCGCCTTTCGGCGTCGAGATGAAGGTGACGGACGACGACGACAACGCGCTGCCCTGGGACGGCAAGACCTTCGGGCATCTCAAGGTGCGCGGCCCGGCCGTGGCTCGCGCCTATTACGGCGGCGCCGGAGCCGAGCAGTTCGACGCCGAGGGCTGGTTCGACACCGGCGATGTCGCCCACATCGATCCGAATGGCTACATGCAGATCACCGACCGCGCCAAGGACGTCATCAAATCGGGCGGCGAGTGGATATCGACGATCGATCTGGAGAATCTTGCCGTCGGCCATCCCGATGTGGCCGAAGCCGCGGCCATCGGCATCGCCCATTCAAAATGGGGCGAGCGGCCTTTGCTGGTCGTCGTGCGCAAGCCCGGCAAGGAGCCGAGCAAGAGCGATATCCTGACCTTCATGAGCGGCAAGGTGGCCAAGTGGTGGATGCCCGACGACGTCGCCTTCGTCGGCGAAATCCCGCATACCGCCACCGGCAAGATCCAGAAGACCACCTTGCGCGACCAGTTCAGGGATTACCGCCTGCCGACGGATTGATGAAAAACTTCCATCTTTCAGCTTCAAGCCCGGACCCAGAACCTCTGCGGCAATTCCAGGAAAAGTGCGCGGCGGTTTTCCGTCCGGAATTGCGCGAAAACAGACAGTTAGCCCAGTTCAGCGATTTCATGAAACGCCGAACTGCGCTAAAGCTCGGCCCGGGCTGGGACAATACGGTAAAGAATGGCATCTCCTCCTGAACGGCAGACGTCGAGAGCGGCCGGCTGGTCGCGGCGGATCGCGGCATTTTCCCTCGTCCTTTTGCTGACGGTTGCCGCCAGCTATCGGCTCGACCTCGTCGAGACGCCGCCTTTCCTGTGGGTGCTGGCGGTCGTGGCGCTGCTGGCGGCGTTCGCGCTGCTGCTCGCCGGACTTGCCTTGTCGCGGGTCTGGAGCTTTGGCGATCGCGGCGGGCGCGATCTCAGCGTCGGCGCGCTGCTGGCCATTCTGGTGCTGGCGCCCTTTGGCGTCGCCGTCTACTGGGCGACGATCTATCCGCCGCTGCGCGACATCTCGACAGATCTCGACGATCCGCCGGTGCTCGACACCAGCGACCGCACCAGCGACATGAACACGCTTTCGCCGCCGACACCGGGCGAGCAGAGCCTGCAGGCCGACGCCTATCCGCTGGTCACCGGGCGCAGCTACAACCTGCCGTTCGAGACGATCGTCGATGCGGTCGAAACCGTGCTCGACCGCCGCAACTGGCAATTGACCGCGCCCTATCCCGACATCAACGGTCAGAGCCAGGCGACGATCAACGCGCTGGCCAAGGGTTTTGTGCTCGGCCTGCCGGCCGACGTCGCCATCCGCGTCACCGACGACGGCGATTCGGTGATCGTCGACATGCGTTCGGCCTCGCGCTACGGCCGCTACGACCTCGGCGACAATGCCGCCCGCATCACCGATTTCCTGACCGAACTCGACCAGGAGGTCGCCGGCCAGGTTGGCCCGGCGCCGGCCGAATAGGCCTACGCGGCAGGCCTGAAGACACCGTCGATCGCCGGATCGCCGTCGGTGATAACCAGGCCGCGTGCCACCAGATCCTCGAGATGGGCAAGAACCGACAGGCCGGCGGCGCCGTGCAGCCGCGGGTCGGTGTCGCGATAGATGGCCGCCACCATCTCCTGGATCGTCCTATCTCCGGCGCGGATGCGCTCCAGGATGGCCGCTTCGCGCATCTTGCGGTGCGTCTTCAGGCCGCGCATGAACCGGCGCGGCTCGGTCACCGGTCCGCCATGGCCCGGCAGCATCAGCCGGTCGTCGCGTGTGAGCAACTTGTCGAGGGAAGCTATATAGTCGGCCATGGCGCCGTCCGGAGGCGCGACGATCGATGTCGACCAGGCCATGACATGGTCGGCCGAAAACAGCAGCCCGGTCCCGTCCAGGGCGAATACAGCGTGGTTGGCGGTGTGCCCGGGCGTCAGCACCGTCCGGATGGTCCAGCCGTCGCCGTGGGTGAGCGCATTGTCGGCCAGCACGACATCGGGGATGAAATCGAGGTCGGCACTGGCATCGAGCGGATTGACCTCGCCGATGCGCAAAGGCCGCGCCGGCCGGTGCGGCCCCTCGGCAAGCAAGGGCGCTCCAGTGCGTTCCTTCAACCGCGCCGCCAAAGGCGAGTGATCACGATGGGTGTGGCTGACGAAGATGTGACTGACCGTGCGGCCAGCGATCGCGGCCAGCAGCGTTTCCAGATGGGAGTCGTCATCCGGCCCCGGATCGATCACGGCCAGCGTGTCGCGGCCGATGACATAGCTGTTGGTGCCATGGAAGGTGAACGGGCTCGGGTTCCTGGCGGTGATGCGCAGCACATCCGGCGCGACCGTGACCGCCTTGCCGTAGGCTGGATCGAAGCTGGTATCGAATTCAACTGCCATGCCGGGCTCCGTTGCGATGCGGCAAAACGATTGCCGCCTGATACGGAAGCCAATATAGGAAAACAAATGCATGTCGCCCAAAAGTGCGCAGCGGTTTTGGGATAACGACATGCATCAAGACAAAAGTTCGAAGCGCGTCGCCTGAAATCGTTCCCAGGCTACGCGCTTCAAAGCCAGCAAATCAGCCACCAACGGGGAAGACCATGGCAACTGCAACCACGATGCGTCCGCTTGTTTCTCTTACTTTGCCCGATCGCGGCGCCGCCCGGCTCGCCACGCAGCTCTTTCTGGCGCTTGCCGGAACCCTGCTGCTCACGCTTTCAGCCAAGACGAAAGTGGTGCTCGGCCCGGTCGACATCTCGCTGCAGACGCTTGCCGTCCTGTTGATCGCTTCGGCTTTTGGCCTGCGCCTCGCCGTCGCGACGCTCGTCCTCTATCTCGTCGAAGGCGCCATGGGCTTTCCCGTCTTCCAGGGCACGCCGGAAAAGGGCGTCGGCATCGCCTACATGCTGGGCTCGACCGGCGGCTATCTCGCCGGCTTCGTGGCGATGGCGGCAATCGCCGGCTGGGCCGCCGATCGCGGTTGGGACCGCAATCCGTTCAAGCTGTTCGGCGCCATGCTGACCGGCGAAATCGTCATGATGGCGATGGGCTTTGCCTGGCTTGCGGTGCTCATCGGGCCGGAAAAGTCGTGGCAGTTCGGCGTCCTGCCGTTCATCGTCGGCGACCTGATCAAGGTGGCTTTGGCCGCCAGCCTGGTGCCGGCCGTCTGGGCGCTGCTCAAGCGCGGCTGAGATAGAACAACGCGACAGCGGGCCGGCGGGCTGAAATCCGCCGGCTTTTTTGTGTCCGGCTTCACTGACCGATCGGAGATCCGGCCAATCGCCTAGGTTGCAAGTAGCCTATAGGTTGCAAGTAATTGTATCTGCAGGCGAAAGCAGTAAATCCGATATTAGGACCTACTAGGGCATAATCGAACGAGCAGACACGCGAAACCCGACCGCGGGCAGCTCGATCAGGGCATGCCCCGGCAGTTCAACGGAGAGCTTGTTGAAGGGAATAATTCTTGCGGGGGGCAGTGGAACACGCCTTTATCCGCTCACGATAGCGGTCTCCAAGCAGATCCTGCCGATCTATGACAAGCCGATGATCTATTACCCGCTGAGCGTGCTGATGCTGGCGGGAATACGCCAGATCATGGTCATCTCGACGCCGCGTGATTTGCCGGTTTTCCAGGCCCTGCTCGGCGACGGCTCGGAATTCGGTCTTGAGCTTTGCTATGCCGAGCAAGCGCAGCCCAACGGCCTCGCCGAGGCTTTCATCATCGGTCGCGATTTCATCGGCAAGGACAATGTGTCGATGATCCTGGGCGACAACATCTACTTCGGCGACGGCCTGTCGAAGCTTTGCCGGACGGCGGCCGAGCGCGAAAGCGGCGCCTCGGTCTTCGCCTATCATGTCGAGGATCCCGAGCGCTACGGCGTGGTCTCCTTCGACAAGGCCACCGGCAAGGCGCTGAGCATCGAGGAGAAGCCGGTCAAGCCGAAATCGAGCTGGGCCGTCACCGGGCTTTATTTCTACGACAACAGGGTCGTCGACATCGCCTCGACCATCCGGCCCTCGGCGCGTGGCGAACTCGAGATCACGGCGGTCAACAACGCTTATCTCGAGCTTGGGGAACTGCATGTCCACCGTCTCGGCCGTGGCTATGCCTGGCTCGACACCGGCACGCATGACAGTCTGCACGAAGCGTCGTTCTTCGTGCGCACCATCGAGCATCGCCAGGGCATCAAGGTCGCTTGCCCGGAGGAAATCGCCTTCGAGCAAGGCTGGCTCGGCGCCGACGAGGTCCTGCAACGCGCCGCGCGCCTGGGCAAGAACGAATACGCCGCCTATCTGCGCAGGCGCGTCGCCGATCTGACGGAGGATCAGGGTGCTTGACGTCAGAAAACTCGCGCTGGAGGGCCTGCTGGAGATCGTGCCGAAGCGGCACGGCGACGCGCGCGGCTATTTCAGCGAGACTTGGAACGCCGAGCGTTTTGCCGAAGCCGGCATCGACCTGATATTTGTGCAGGACAACCATTCCTACTCCGCCGCAGCCGGCGTCCTGCGCGGTCTGCACTATCAGCTGCCGCCGCGCGCCCAGGCCAAGTTGCTGCGGGTCCTGCGCGGCAGCGTCTTCGATGTCGTCGTCGATATCCGCCGTTCGTCGCCGACCTTCCGCAAATGGGCATCGCTCGAGATATCGGCAGAAAAGGGCAACCAGATCCTGGTGCCGAAGGGTTTCGCGCACGGCTTCGTGACGCTCGTGCCGGACACCGAGATTCTGTACAAGGTCACCGATACCTATTCGCCGGAGCATGACCGGTCGATCCGCTTCGACGATCCCGCCATCGGCATTGCCTGGCCATGGCTAACCGGCGACTTTCAGCTTTCCGACAAGGATAGCAAGGCGCCGTTGCTCGCCGCGGCGGAGGTTTTCGCGTGAGGGAAGAGGGCCGTTTGAATTTTCTGGTGACGGGGGGAGCAGGCTTCATCGGGTCGGCCGTGTGCCGGCATCTGTGCGCCAATCCGGCCTATCGCGTCACCAATCTCGACAAGCTCACCTATGCCGGCAATCTTGCCTCGCTGCGGCCGATCGAGAACGCGCACAATTACCGTTTCGAGCAGGCCGATATCTGCGACGAGCGCACAGTGCTCGAAATCCTGCGCCGGGACGACATCGATGTCGTCATGAACCTCGCCGCCGAGAGCCATGTCGACCGTTCGATCGACGGTCCGGGCGCCTTCATCGAGACCAACATCGTCGGCACCTACCGCATCTTGAACGCCGCGCTGGAATACTGGCGCGGCCTGCCGGATGCTCGCCAAGGCAGCTTCCGCTTCCACCATGTCTCGACGGACGAGGTGTTCGGCGATCTGCCTTTCGACGGCGGCATGTTCGTCGAGGAAACGCCCTATGCGCCGTCCTCGCCCTATTCGGCCTCGAAGGCGGCATCCGACCATCTGGTGCGGGCCTGGCACGAGACCTACGGCCTGCCCGTGGTGCTCTCCAACTGCTCTAACAATTACGGGCCCTACCATTTTCCCGAAAAGCTGATCCCGCTGGTCATCCTCAATGCGCTCGACGAGAAGCCGCTGCCGATTTATGGCGCCGGCGCCAATGTTCGCGACTGGCTGTTCGTCGAGGATCACGCGCGGGCCTTGGAACTCGTCGCCACGAAAGGGCAGCCGGGCGAGAGCTACAATGTCGGCGGCAATTCCGAGCGCACCAATCTTGGCGTCGTCGAGACGATCTGCGATCTGCTCGACCGGAGGCGGCCGCGCGCCGGCGGCAAAAGCCATCGCGAGTTGATCGCCTTTGTCACCGACCGTCCCGGCCACGACCGCCGCTACGCGATCGATGCGTCCAAGATCGCGCGCGAGCTCGGCTGGGCGCCGCGCGAGAATTTCGACAGCGGCCTGGCAAAGACCGTCGACTGGTACCTCGACAACAAATGGTGGTGGGGTCCGATCCGCGAGCAGCGCTATGCCGGCGAACGGTTGGGCGGCGCCTCGAGGGAAGGCCGCAAGGGGGCCGCGTGAGGCTTGCCGTCACCGGACGCGAAGGGCAGGTTGCCGCCAGTCTGCTGGAATTGGGGCTGAACCGCCGCGATCTCGAGATCGTTGCCGTCGGCCGCCCGGCGTTCGACTTGACGCGGCCCGGGACGGTGCTCGCCGCGCTCGCGGCGGCAAATCCCGACATCGTCGTTTCGGCCGCCGCCTATACCGCCGTCGACCAGGCCGAGGACGAGAAGGAACTGGCTTTTGCCGTCAACGCCGTCGGCGCGGGCAAGGTCGCCGAGGCCGCCACGCGGCTAGGAGTCCCGGTCATTCATCTGTCGACCGACTATGTCTTCAACGGCGCCAAGGACAGCGCCTATGTCGAGAGCGACCCGACAGCGCCGCTCGGCGTTTATGGCGCCTCCAAGCTCGCCGGCGAAGCGGCGGTTGCGGCAGCCAATCCGCGCCACCTCATCCTGCGCACCGCCTGGGTCTACAGCCCGTTCGGCAGGAATTTCGTCAAGACCATGCTGAGGCTTGCCGCAGACCGCGACGAGCTGTCGATCGTCGCCGACCAATGGGGCAATCCGACATCGGCGCTCGACATCGCCGATGCGATCCTGCACGCGGCCGCCATGCTGGTCGGGCACAAGCGCAACGCCTTCGGTGTCCATCACCTGGCCGGCACGGGCGAGACCAATTGGAGCGGCTTTGCCCGGCACATCCTGGATACCAGCCGGGCACTTGGCGGACCACACGCCAGGGTCCGCGACATCGCGACCGCCGATTACCCGACCAAAGCGAGGCGCCCGGCCAATTCACGGCTGTCGAGCGCCAAATTCGCCGCCGCCTTCGGCTGGACCGCGCCGGACTGGCGGGCGGCGACCGAGGTGGTCGTTGCCCGTCTGGTGAAAGAACCGGATTGACGGTAGAAAGCCAGGGCGCCTGGCAAACACCGGCGTTTCGAAACGGATCAAGGCGCCGGTGCTGCTTCAGCCGCTTAACCAGCTTTACGACGACCACCACGGCAAAGTGTCCGACAAATGGTCGCTCTATCTGAGCGAGTACGACCGGATTTTTTCAAGATATAGGAATGCGCCGGTTCGCCTGCTCGAAATCGGCGTGCAGAACGGCGGCTCGCTTGAAGTTTGGAGCAGGTATTTTCCGCAGGCCACGTTGATCCTTGGCTGCGATGCGAATCCAGAATGCAAGAAGCTCAAATTCGATGACCGCAGAATAAAGATCGTTATCGGCGATGCCGGCAGTGACGAAACGAGTCGCAAGATCGCGAAGGTATCCGGTCAGTTCGATATAATAATCGATGATGGGTCACATCGCTCCGACGACATCATACGCAATTTTTCAAAATACTTCCCGCTTCTTGCCGAAGGCGGCACGTACATCGCCGAAGATTTGCATTGCAGCTACTGGCAGGAGTATGGAGGTGGGCTTTTCCAACCGCTCTCGTCCCTGTCGTTTTTCAAGCGTCTGGTCGATGTGGTCAACCATGAGCACTGGGGAACGGATTTCTCCGCCGTTCAGGCCTTGGTGCCATTCGCCGACAACAGCGGGACAGCGTTCGATGATGCCTTACTGCCGTCGATTCACGAAGTCCGGTTCCTCAATTCGCTTTGTATCGTCACCAGGAAGTCCGCAGGCGAGAATGAACTCGGCAAGCGTCGGGTGGTCGGCGGAACGGCGCCTGTCGCCGGAGATATGATGGCGCTGGATGCGACGGTCAATGTGGTGACCGATCAAACCGACAATCCGTATTCGTGGCCGCAGGCAGTTTCCGACGAGGAAGCCGTGGTCAATCGGCAAGCAATCGTAAGGCAGGCGGCGCGCCTGGAGACGCTTTCCAAGGAGAACGAAGCGCTTGGTGCTGCGTTGTCGGCCGCACATCTGTCGATTGAACAGCGCGACGTGGCTGCAGCGGCGTTTCGCGACCGAACCACGGCGCTGGAAAGTCAGGTTTCGCTTTTGCAGACCGATCGCGACGCTGCGAATTTTGAAGCGAGCCGGTTGAACGGAGTCCTGAGCGCCGTTTACGCCAGCACCTCTTGGCGCGCGACCGGTCCCATGCGAAGCATCGTGCATGCTGCCCGGGCGGTGAGGGGAAGAGCAGGTGATCGGAAAGAAACCCAAAAAGTGCCAGAGAGCCCGATGGCATTGCGCCGTCGGACTGAAACGGGCTTGGGCATGATGCAGCAGCAACGATTTAGCGCACTGGCCGCAAAAGCCTATCACTATTGGCGTGTCGCGGGCACAGCCGCTCTGCTTCAAAGGGTGGCGGAGTATCGCAGGATACAGGCGGCCTCACAGCGTACTATCGCGGCCTCGAAGCCTGACACATCGGCCGTGGCCAGCCTGCTTGAAAGCCGATTTCGATCCCTGGCGCCGATTTCATTTTTCAACACGGATGCAGATGCCCGGCGCATTACGGTAATCACCGACAGCATCAGCAGGGGCAGTTTGTTCGGCGGCGTGGGCACATCGCTTATCCTCGCTGCGGCTGCGGCCCAAAAGCTACAGGCCAGGCTGCGGGTGGTGACGCGAACCGAGCCGGCGGATACTGCCGCGCTGAAGCCGCTGCTTGCTGTGAGCGGGGTCACGTTTGATGGCCGCACCGAATTCCAGTTCCTGCCGCCTGAAACCCCGGATCAATTGCCGGTCCACGAGCTCGATCGGTTCATCACCACATCATGGTGGACCACGGCAGCGGCCACCAGGCTGCCGCGTCGTTCCATCTTCTACCTCCTTCAGGAGGACGAGCGGATGTTCTACCCGGCCGGGGACGATCTTCTGCGCTGCGATGCTTTGTTGAGGGATCAGGATCTGCCGCTGATCGTCAACTCGAAACTTCTGTTCGATCACCTGGCGCTAGGCATAGAAGACCTGCCCAATCGAGCCAGCTATTTCGAGCCGGCTTTTCCGGAAAAGCATTTCTTTCAGCAAAAGAACCGACCTGGTGTGAAACGCACGCTGCTTTTCTACGCACGTCCCAACAACCCCAGGAACCTCTTCTATCTGGGTTGCGAGGTCCTCCAGCGGGCGGTCGATCAAGGCCTGCTGCGGCCGAACGAATGGCGCATCGTCTTGTGCGGCAAGGACATACCGAGGATCTCTTTCTCGCTTCCGATCGAGGTGAACTTTGAGGAGAACCTGCGTTGGGACGAATACGCCGCCATTGTTCGCGGCAGCGATCTCGGACTGTCTCTGATGCTCACGCCGCACCCAAGCTATCCGCCTCTGGATCTTGCCGCCTCGGGGGCCGTCGTGGTGACGAACAGTTCGGGTCTGAAGACCGATCTCGCCGGCTACAGCCGCAACATTATCGTTGCCGAGCCGGAAGTTGGTCGTCTCGTCGAAGCTCTGCGCTCGGCCATTCAACTGGTGGCTGACGAAGAGCGGCGAAAAGCGAATTACAAGGCGAACAAAATTCAGCGGGACTGGAACCTGGTTCTCGAGCCGGTGATCGAACGCATCGCCCGATCCTACCCCTGATGTTCCAGCTCGATATCCCGGTTTTTGCATATTCCGACCCATGGCTTAGGCCGGTCGAAGATAGAATTGCGGAGCTGACACGGTCTTCGACGCGCATCCTTTATCTTTATGAGGCGGCCGACAGCAGCACGTTTCGCTACCGTGTTTTCAACATGCACGAGATCTGGAGGAAACAGGCCGGAATATCCTCATCCTACTTTTTCTATCACGAGCTCGCCGACCTGTTGAAATCGCCCGTCGCAGCGGACATCGTGGTGGTCTGCCGTTGTCGCTACTCGCATAGCCTGGTCGACTTCCTGTCCGCGCAGCGCGCGCGCGGCGCGCGGGTCTATTTCGATGTCGACGACTTCGTCTTCAGCCCGCCCCATGTGCATCTTCTGGTCAACACCTTGGCGCAGGATCTGAGCCACCCGGGCATCTGGGACTTCTGGCATGCCTACACGTCCCGGATGAGGGAGGCGATCCGGCTCTGCGATGGTGTCATCGTCACGAACAGCTACCTGCAAACGCGGATTTCGGCTGACTTTGACCTGCCCACGGTGGTCATTCCGAATGCGTTGAATGTGCGCCAACTCGATGCTTCCGAGCGAATCTACGAAGCGAAATTGCGCAATGGGTTCGCCCGGTCTGGAAATTTTCAGCTCGGTTACTTCAGCGGAACACCAAGTCACGAGAAGGATTTCCAGCTCATAGAGACGGCGCTCGCCGGACTGATGAATAGGCACTCCCAGCTCAGCTTGAGAGTGGTCGGGTACCTTGGAGACAGGGAGCTGTTTCGCAGGTTCAGAGGCCGGGTCGAGCAATATCCACTTCACGACTTTGTAAATCTGCAAAGAATAAAGGCATTTTCCGAGGTAAATCTCGTCCCGCTTCAGGACAATATTTTCACGAACTGCAAGTCCGAGCTCAAGTATTTTGAGGCAGCAATCGTGGGCACAGCCACTGTCGCGACGCCTATACATTCATACGCCAGCGCAATCAGGCATGGCGACAACGGTTACCTGGCGCTCGCTCACGAGTGGGAGGAGTGTCTGGAGACACTGATCGTGAATGACACGCTGGTTATCGAAACAGCCAAGCGGGCATGCGTCAGCGCGAAGGCGATCTATGCGCCGGAAGCCCAGGCTGGAATAGTAGAGCAGGCATTCTTCGGAAATGGCGGGCTTGAGCCACTTGTCGCGAGGTGACTTTGAGTAGGTCGGCCATCAGATACATGGATTGGTATTGCACATGCTGAATGGCCTCAAGGTCACAGTGATCATGCCGGCCTACAATGCTGGCAAGACCTTGAAGGTCACCTACGACGCTCTGCCGAAGGAACTCGTCGACGACATCATCCTGACCGACGACAAATCGTCGGACAGCACGTCGGAAATCGCCAAGGGTCTCGGAATCCATACCATCGAGCACAAGGAGAACCGCGGCTAGTTGAAGTAAAGCGTGCCGCTCTCCGCCCAAAGCCGGTACATGCTCAAGAGCGACGGTGCCCTGAGAAGGATGACGGCGCTATAGGACGCCAAAGCAAGGACTAAGGCGCTTCGATGATATTTGACATCGGACGTTGATAGGAGGGTCGCACGGAACAAAAGAAAAATGGCAGCCAGGACACCGATATCGTTAGGCGGCATATTGGCAGCTTATCCTGTTGCCGGAGTGGTCAAAGCGCCGTGCGTCCGAATTTTCAACCCCCATCGAGGCCGTCGTCCGCTTCGGGATCATCAAGTTCGTCCTACCGTGCAGCGAGCTTATGGCAACCCCAACCGTAAAGCGAGATACGTCGACGGCGCAGCGGCGCCCTTCTTGATGCGGCAAATGGATGAGTGCGGCATTACCCGCCGTCGAAGAAATCACCGTCATATGACGGGGCAGATACAAAAACCTCTGGCGATACGCCCGACTCCGCGCTATTGCGGTTGCGGGGCAAGGGGATCGGGGATTTGCAATCTAGAGTGGTGGCGGTCAATATTTGATCCGGCACTTTTCTGGTGGTCAAAATCCTACGCCTGGAGTTCAGTGCCGCCCTATGACGTCCTATGTAGAAGCCGTATCGGGACTCCGACCGAAGATGCGGCGCGCCATCATCATGATCCAGGATCTCGTCATGGTCCTGATAGCCGTTGCGCTTAGCCTGCTTCTGTCGCAATCACACCTCTCATTCGATGCTTTCTCCAACGGTGGGCTGGCCTGCTGGGCGATCATTGTCCTCGTCGCCCATCTGCTGTTCCGTTCTTGCGGCCTCTACAACACCGTTTGGCGCTTTGCTTCCACGCCCGACTTCTTCAACATCCTGAAGGGTTGCGGCATACTTACCGTGGTCCTCTATTTGACCTCGCTCGCCTTCCGGATCTTCTTCCAGCCCGTCGCCGGCCTCAACGAGCGCCAGTTCATCGTCTTTTTCCTCGTCTCCTTCACCATCATTTCCGCGCCGAGGCTTTACTACCGGTTCCTGCGCGACGGCGCGAGCTGGCGCATCCTGCGCCGTGGTCCTGGCGAGGCGCCGATCAGGGAGGCACTGTTCGTCGGTCTGTTGAGCGAGGCTGACGTGATCGTCCGCTTCACCCGTGCGGCGGTCCCGGCGGAATATGCCATTGCCGGCATCATGGCGACCGAAAGCGATGCGCCGCTCGGCACGCAGATCCACGGCGTTCCCGTGGTGGCGGTGCGGCCACGCCTGGTCGAGGTACTGGAAGAGTATGTCAGGGGAACGAAGAACCTCGACCTTGTGATTTTCGGCAAGGGCGCCGAGCGCGATATCGAGGACTATGCCGAGCTGGTGCGTGTCGCCCGTCACAGCGGCATCACGGTCGTCCAGTTTTCCGGGCTTTCCGAGCTGGGGCAGGGCGGCAAGCTGGTTCTCGACGCGGTCGAGATGGAAACGATCATGCGCCGCTCGGCCGTTTCCACCGATCTCGCTCGCATTGGCGCTTTCGTCGACGGCAAGCGCGTGCTGGTGACCGGCGGCGCCGGCTCCATCGGCCGCGTGCTTGTCAAACGTTCGCTCGAGCTCGGCGCCGAAGCGGTGTTGGTGGCCGACAATTCCGAGTTCGGCATTTTCCAGCTCGACCAGTTGGTCGACGACAAGGAACGCAACCGGCTGACCAGCCGTATCGTCGACGTCACCGATCGCCGCCAGATGACGCGTCTCGTCGAGGAGTTCAAGCCGGCCCTCATTTTCCACGCCGCGGCGCTGAAGCATGTGCCGATCCTGGAAGAGAACTGGGAAGCGGCGATCGAGACCAACGTTTTCGGCACGCTGGCTTGCGCCGAGGTCGCCGCCAAATGTGGCGTTCCCCAGTTCCTGCTCATCTCCAGCGACAAGGCCGTGGATCCGACGTCAGTGCTGGGCATCACCAAGCGGGCAGCCGAGCAGATCGTCGCGGCGTTGCATGAGGTGCATGCAGCACCGGGATCGAATGGCGGCGGGCCGAATGGCCACGACAATGGCAACCGTCATCCCGGCACCAAATTCATCGCGGTGCGCTTCGGCAACGTCTTTGGTTCCAACGGCTCGGTGGCAACCGTCTTCCAGGCCCAGATCGAGGCTGGCGGCCCGGTCACCATCACCGACCGGCGCATGACCCGCTATTTCATGACCGTTGCCGAGGCCGTCGACCTCGTCATCATGTCGGCCGCCGATGCAGAGCGGCGGCCCGGCAAGGACGACTACGCCATCTACATGCTCGACATGGGCAAGCCCGTGCCGATCCTCGAGGTCGCGGAAACGATGATCCGCATGGCCGGAAAAAGCCCCTACACCGACATCCCGATCCGCTTCACCGGCGTCAGGCCGGGCGAGAAACTGCACGAGACGCTGCACGGCGAGAACGAGGAGGTCGTCAAGCTCGACATCGCCAAGATTTTCGGTCTCAGGAGCGAGGTGGTGGGCTGGTCGAGGATCCAGGTCGGGCTGACGGCGCTGCAGGCCGCCATGCGCGACCAGGACAAGGCGACGGCTCTCGCGGTGCTGGCGGAGCTGCATGACGCTCTGAACACGCCGGATCGAATTCTGCCGAAGGCGGCAAGCCAGACGGCTTAGAACGATCCCAGAAAAAGTCATGAACGATTTTCCGTTCGAAACCGCACCAAAACAAGGAGTCGGAGCAGTTTACCACCGTCACGAAACGGTTTGCCGCTCCAGCCTGTCTTGCCCAGGCGTAGCCATTATTTTAGCCTGCTTGCATATCGGGCAGTGGGCGTATCCGGATTGTGAGCAGACAAGACCAGCGCGTGTCCGTTCTTCTGGGGACGAAGGACGGCGCGGCATTCATCAATGAGCAGTTGGAGTCCTTGGCCGCGCAGTCCTGGCCCCGGATCGACCTGTGGATTTCCGATGATGGTTCGACCGATGGCACAATATCCATCGTCGAGGCATGGCGGAGCCGCTGGAACAAGGGGCGCGTTACATTGGTTGACGGCCCGCGACAGGGTTTCGCCGCCAATTTCCGTTCCATGATCATCGATCCGCGCATCGAAGCCGACTACTATGCCTTTTGCGACCAGGATGATGTCTGGGAGCCCGACAGGCTAGAGAGCGCTGTCAGTTGGATGGAGGCACAGGACACGGATATGCCGCTTTTGTTCTGCTCGCGCACAACGACCATTTCCGAGACCGGTCGGGCAGCCGGTTGCTCGCCGCTCTTCCCGCATCCGCCTTCGTTCCGCAACGCGCTGGTGCAGAGCATTGCCGGCGCCAACACCATGCTGCTCAACCGCGCAGCGCGCGACCTTCTGGCAAAAGCGTCGGCCAGAACCGATTTCATCAGCCACGACTGGTGGGCCTATCTCATCGTCGCCGCCAGCGGCGGGAAGATCCGCTACGAGCCGAGGCCGCTGGTGAGATACCGCCAGCACGAGACAAATCTTGTCGGCGCCAATGTCTCGTGGAAGGCCAGGCTTTCCAGGATCGATCGGCTGCGCAACGGCCAGTTCGTCGCCTGGACCGATGCCAATCTGCGCGGTCTCGCCCTCAACCGCGACCTGCTGACGAGCGACGCGCAGCGTTGTCTCTCTTTGTTCACCGGCGCGCGGGAAGCCAGCCTTTTGAAGCGCTTCAGCCTGCTGCGCCAAAGCGGCGTCTACCGGCAGACCTTGCTCGGCACACTGGGCCTCTATCTCGCCGTCCTGCGGCGCTGGATCTGATCATGGCGGTCAAGCGTGCCCTCGACCTGGCGGTCGCGGCTCCTATGCTGCTGCTGGCGGCTCCGATCCTGTTCGTCGTGATGCTGGCGATCCGGGCGACATCTCCCGGCCCCGCCATCTTCTCCCAGATCCGCGTCGGCCGGGAAGGGGCTTTGTTTGCCTGCCGCAAATTGCGCACGATGCGTCGCGAAACGCCGTCCCTGCCCACCCACGAGGCGCCGGCCAATTCGGTCACCGCGATCGGCAAGATGTTGCGCGCAACCAAGATCGACGAGCTGCCGCAGCTTTGGAACGTGCTCAAGGGCGAGATGAGCCTTGTCGGCCCGCGCCCCTGCCTGCCGACGCAGACCGAACTGATCGAGCGGCGCAGGCAGTTAGGTGTGCTCACCGCACTTCCGGGCATCACCGGGCTTGCGCAGATCAAGGGCATCGACATGTCGGATCCGAAGCTTTGCGCCGAGACCGACGCCGCCTACCTCAAGGCGGCTTCCGTCGGCCTGGACCTCAAGATCCTGCTTGGCACGTTCTATCGCAACTGATGCGTGTCGCCCAAAAGTGTGCAGCGGTTTGGGGACAACGACATCCATCAAAGAAGACTTAAAAGCGCACCGCGCTTTAATCTGCGCGCCAACTGGCGGAGCCGGCCGAGCGTATCGGCTTCGGGCATCCAGCCTTCCGATGCCAGCAGAGACGCATCGCAAATCTGGTTTGCGGCGAGGCCCTGCCATGACGCTCGCTTGCCGAGCAGCGTCGCCGCCAGCCGAAGTGGCAGCGGCAACGTGGGAAAGAGGCGCGGCGGACGACCAAAACCTTGCCGGAACGCGATGACGATCTCGGACATCGCGATTGGCAAGGAATCGCTCGCGATGTAGACCGGGCGGAGCGGCGTCGACGTCGTCAGTATATGCAACACCGCGTCCGCCACCGCGTCGGCCGAGATCAGCGAGCGGACGCCGGTCAGCGCGCTGCTGGGCAACGGCAAGGCCGTGTCGGCAAGCCGCATGAGCGCCTTCATGTTGCCCTTCATGCCTTTGCCATAGACCGGCGGCAGCCGCAGCGCCGTTGCATCGGCGCGTCCGGCGGCGGCATAGGCCGCCAGCATCCTGATCTCGCCCTCGCGCTTGGAGCGCCCATAGGCGTCCTGCGGCACAGCGGGCGTGGCCTCGTCGATGGTGCCGCTGAAGCCGGGGCCTGCGACGGCGCGGATCGAAGACAGATAAACGAAGCGCCCGCCGCTGCCGGCTGCCGCTGCTTGGGCCAGCCTCCCGGTCAGGGTTGCGTTTGCCGCCATGTAATCCGCGTCGCTGGCGCGCCGGTCGCTGTTGAGGGCGGCGCAGTGAACGACATGCGAAACGTCCTGCATCAGCGCCAGGAAGGCGGGGTCCGGCGCATCGACCCCGGGCAACGTGACGGCATCGACTGCGTCCGCCAGTCGTTGCTGCTGTCGAGAGGCGATCCGTATGTCAAAGCCGGCCGCGCACAGCCGGCTGACCACCTGGCGCCCGATGAAGCCCGTAGCGCCGGTGATCAGGACCTTCATGATTGCCGGTTGGCGCCGGGGATTGTCGCGGGCGCGCTTTTCCCGGTCGGCGCCACAGTGCGCCCGGATGCAAGGTAGGTGCCCGAAATCAGGAACACCATCAGTGTCGCGTCGAGGATATCATGGCCGACAACAATGCCGGTCATTCCGCCGACGAGGTAGGTCATGACAGTGACAAGGATCATCGTCGCACCGAACCGCTCCACCGGAGCGGTGCTGAGCCGCAGCACCCTTGCCGCGTTCCAGGCGGCAACGATGAAGATCGCGGCCAGGGCAAGTGCCCCCAGCAGGCCGGCCTCCACCAGCGCGGTGATAAAGCCGTTATGGAAATGACTGAAGCCGGAGTCGAGGCCGAACCGGTCGTGAAATCCCTGCTTCATCAGGTCCCGGCTGGCGGAGATGCCATGACCGAAAATCGGCGCCTCGCGAAAAGCGCTAAGGCCGATATCCCACATCGCCACGCGAAAGCCGATCGCCGTCGAGTGGTCGCCGGTGGCGTTCAGCGCTTCCAGGTCGCTGATCATGAAGTCGGTGCGGTTTATGATGACCGGGAAACCGATTGCCGCGATCACCAGGCAGACCGCGCCGACAATCACCACGATCCGCACCAACTGGGCGCGCGTGAGCCCTCGGCGGTTGACGAGTAGGACGGCGACACCGGCGATCAGCATGGCCACCCAGATGGTGCGCGATCCCGAAAGGATGACGGAGGTGGCTCCGGCGAAGGCCGCGACAGCCAGCGGCTTCCAACGCTTTTCGATCCCGACCAGCGCGCCCGCCAGGCACATCATGACGGCAAGGCAGGCAACCGTCGCGAACACGATCGCATTTCCGGCGCCGCCTTCGGGCCTGGTGCCAAACCAGTAATGCTGGACGACCGCAAGCGCCAGCGCGCCGAAGCAGGCCGCGGCACTCGCCAGCACGGCGATGCGCGCCAGCGTGGTCTTGTCCGTAATGGTCCAGGTCGAATAGGAGATCGGGAAGAAGACCAGAGTGATCAGCGGCAGGAACAACCGCAGATCGTCCTTCACCGTGCCGTTGACGATCGAGGCCAGCACCATGGCCGCGCAATAGGCATAGATTGCTATGGTCAGCGCGAGCATCGGCCGGTCGATGTTGAAACGTCGCCGTTTTGCGGCCAGGAGCAGCGCCGACCATACCGCGCCGGCATTGAACGCGACGCTCACCAGCGAGCCGAGCACAGGCGGTGAGAAGAAACAGACGATCGAGAAATAGATGTTGATTTGTGCGGGCGTGAGATAGCGCCGGAGCGATGTAAGCGGGTTCAATGCCTTGCTTCGCAATCTTCCAGGTTGTCCGCAATCCACGAAGCCAGCCAATGCCGCTTCATGGTTTCCGTCGATCCTGCCTTGCCCCGTTCCCCAAAGCCCTATTAGCGGTTGGCGTCGGTCCGCGATAGGCCGGCGGGTGGATGTTCAGGTAAAAAACCGGTGCCGCGGAAATCCTTTGACCCGCGGGGGGCAACGGCTTTCCCCGGTTGGCAGATATTTCGATCCATAGGTAAGATTTTTCGCCGGGCCGGGCTTGGCTGGAAAATTCGTTCCCGAACCAGGGTGCTCCACACGCGTCTTGCATTGTTATCGGCGGTGCCGATCTGTTAGAACGCCTGCACGAAACAGATTGTCCCGATCGAACCTGGCCCGGCGTACGGCTTTCGCCCCAAAACGCAAGATTTCGTTCGGCGGCACGAGAGAATGCTCAACAGTCCATGAACATCGCGCTTACGCATCTGCAGCGGCTCGAGGCCGAATCCATCCACATCTTCCGGGAGGTCGCCGCCTCTTTTTCCAAGCCGGTGATGCTCTATTCGGTCGGCAAGGATTCCTCGGTGCTGATGCATCTGGCGATGAAGGCGTTCTATCCCGCCAAGCCGCCTTTTCCGTTCCTGCATGTCGATACAACCTGGAAGTTCCGCGAGATGATCGCCTTTCGCGATCAGATGGCGCAGAAGCTCGGCTTCGACCTGCTGGTCCATGTCAACGAAGACGGCGTGCGCGACGGCATCAATCCCTTCGACCACGGCTCCAACACCCACACCCATGTGATGAAGACGGTGGCGCTGCGCCAGGCGCTCGACAAATACGGCTTCGACGCCGCCTTCGGCGGCGCGCGCCGCGACGAGGAGAAATCGCGCGCCAAGGAGCGCATCTTCTCCTTCCGCAACGCCCAGCACGCCTGGGATCCGAAGAACCAGCGGCCGGAAATGTGGAAGATCTTCAACACCCGCATCGCGCCGGGCGAATCGATCCGCGTCTTCCCGCTGTCCAACTGGACCGAGCTCGATATCTGGCAGTACATCCTGCAGGAAAGCATTCCGATCGTGCCGCTCTATTTCGCCAAGGAGCGCCCCGTGGTCGAGCGCGACGGCATGCTGATCATGAAGGACGACGATCGCATGCAGTTGCGTCCCGGCGAGACGATCGAGAACCGCCTGGTGCGCTTCCGCACGCTGGGCTGCTATCCGCTGACCGGCGCCATCGAATCCGAAGCCGACACGCTGGAAGCGATCGTCGGCGAGATGCTGACGGCGCGGACCTCCGAGCGCCAGGGCCGCCTCATCGACCGCGACGAGGCGGGCTCGATGGAAAAGAAGAAGCGCGAGGGTTATTTCTGAGAATGCGCCACATCATGGCCAAGAGCCTCGCCCCGACCGATCAGATCCGCGACTACATGGCCGCGCAGGAGAAAAAGTCGCTGCTGCGCTTCCTCACCTGCGGTTCGGTCGACGACGGAAAGTCCACGCTGATCGGCCGCCTGCTCTCCGACACCAAGCAGATCTTCGAGGACCAGCTTGCCGCGCTCGAGAAGGACTCGCGCAAGCACGGCACCACCGGCGACGATATCGATTTCGCGCTGCTGGTCGACGGACTGGAGGCGGAGCGCGAGCAGGGCATCACCATCGACGTCGCCTATCGCTTCTTTGCCACGCCCAAGCGCAAGTTCATCGTCGCCGACACCCCTGGCCATGAGCAGTATACGCGCAACATGGCGACCGGTGCTTCGACCGCCGATCTCGCCATCGTGCTGATCGACGCGCGCCAGGGCGTGTTGCGCCAGACCCGGCGCCATTCGATCATCGCCTCGCTGCTCGGCATCCGCCACATCGTGCTGGCCGTCAACAAGATCGATCTAGTCGATTTCGACCAGGCGGTGTTCGACCGCATCGTTGAGGATTACCGCCAGTTCTCGCAAGAGCTTGGCTTCCAGACGATCGCGCCGATCCCGATGTCGGCCCGCTATGGCGACAATGTCACCAGCCGCTCGGACAAGACGGCGTGGTACTCCGGCCCGTCGCTGATCGAGCATCTCGAAACCGTCTCGGTCGACGAAGCCGCGGCGGAGCTGCCGTTCCGTTTTCCGGTGCAATATGTCAACCGGCCCAATCTCGACTTCCGCGGTTTTGCCGGCACGATCGCGTCCGGTTCCGTCGCGCAGGGCGACGAGGTCGTCGTCGCCAAGTCCGGCAAGGCCTCGCGGATCAAGCGCATTGTCTCCCAGGACGGCGATCTCGCCCAGGCGGTCGCCGGTCAGGCCATCACGCTCGTGCTCGATGACGAGGTCGAGGTTTCCAGAGGCAACATGCTGGTG
Source organism: Mesorhizobium sp. RCC_202 (assembly GCF_041355295.1). Taxonomy (NCBI): domain Bacteria; kingdom Pseudomonadati; phylum Pseudomonadota; class Alphaproteobacteria; order Hyphomicrobiales; family Phyllobacteriaceae; genus Mesorhizobium; species Mesorhizobium sp. RCC_202. Next base: position 109,177 of record NZ_JBFUPO010000014.1, on the reverse strand, counting down.
TCGCCGGCGGCGCGACCGCAGGTCGCCGACCAGTTCGCCGCCAACATCGTTTGGTTCGACGAGGCGGCGTTGCTGCCTGGCCGCTCCTACATTCTGCGCACCGAGACAGACCAAACCAGCGCCACCGTCACCGATCTGAAATACCGCGTCAATGTCAACGATTTCGCCCGCGAGGCGGCGAAGTCGCTCGAGATGAACGAAGTCGGCATCTGCAACATCTCGACGCGTGCGCCGATCGCGTTCGATGCCTTTGGCGAGAACCGCACCACCGGCGCCTTCATCCTGATCGATCGCATCACCAACGCCACCGTCGGCGCCGGCATGATCCTGCATTCGCTGCGCCGCGCCGAAAACATCCACTGGCAATCGCTCGACGTCGGCAAGCGCGGCCGTTCCGACTTGAAGAACCAGCGCCCTGCCGTGTTCTGGTTCACCGGGCTCTCCGGCTCCGGCAAGTCGACCATCGCCAACCTGTTCGAAAAGAAGCTGTTCGCGTCGGGACGCCATACCTACATCCTCGATGGCGACAATGTCCGTCACGGCCTCAACCGTGATCTCGGCTTCACCGACGCCGATCGCGTGGAAAACATCCGCCGCGTCGCCGAGGTGGCCAAGCTGATGGCCGATGCAGGCCTGATCGTCATCGTCTCCTTCATCTCGCCCTTCGCCGCCGAGCGGCGCGTGGCGCGTGAGCTGATGGCGGAGGGTGAGTTCGTCGAGGTGTTCGTCGACACGCCCTTCGAGGAATGCGCCCGCCGCGATCCGAAGGGCCTTTACGCGCGCGCCTTGAGCGGCGAGATCAAGAACTTCACCGGCGTCGATTCGCCTTACGAGGCGCCGCTGAACCCGGAAATCCATCTGAAGACGCTCGGCAAGAAGCCGGAAGAGATGGCGGAAGCCCTGGAGCATTGGCTGGATGAGCGCGACATTGCCGAGGACCAGTACGACAATGGCGGCGGTATCTGACGACCAAGCCATGCTCGGCGTGTTCGAGCGCCTGGCGCTCGATGCCGGGCGCGAGGTGATGCGCGTCTTCCATGAAGGCTGCGCGGTCGACAGCAAGGCCGATTCTTCGCCGGTCACCGAAGCCGATCGCGAAAGCGAGAAGATCATCCTTGCCGGCCTGCGTGCCGCCTATCCGGATATCCCTTGCGTGGCCGAAGAGGAGGTTGCGGCGGGCGTCGCCACGCCCGATCTCGACGGCGCCTTCTTCCTGATCGATCCGCTCGACGGCACCAAGGAATTCGTCAACCGGCGCACCGACTTCACCGTCAACATCGCGTTGGTGCGCCACGGCGTACCGGAAGTGGGCGTCGTCTACGCGCCTTGCACAGGGCGTTTTTTCACCGGACGACCGGGCAACGCCGAGGCCCTGGAGGTCGACGCCGATTATCGCATAGTCGGCCGCCGGCCGATCACCGTGCGGGCAGGGGTCACGCCGCTCGCCGTCGTCGCCAGCCGCTCGCACAACACGCCGGAAACCGATGCCTTTATCCGTGATCTTGGGGCTGCCGAGATCGTCTCGGTCGGCTCATCGCTGAAATTCTGCCTGCTCGCCGCGGCGGAAGCCGATGTCTACCCGCGCTTCGGCCGCACCATGGAATGGGACACGGCAGCAGGTGACGCCGTGCTGCGCGCCGCCGGTGGCATGACGCGCACGCTTGACGGCGCGCCGCTCACCTACGGCAAGCGAAACCAGGCGAGCGACAGCGATTTCGCGAATCCACATTTTATCGCGACGGGGAAGAGCGCGGCTTAAACGTCAGCGATTGGTGGCCGCCAGTCATCGCTTCGTCTCCTAGGGCGAAGCAAGGAGCGAAGCGACGCGCGCAGACCCTGGGATCGATGCCGTTACGCTAAAGCGTTGCAGCGGTTACAGAATTCCGCACCGTTGCGATCGACGTCGAAGGTCACGGCATGGATCCTCGAGTCAAGCCCGAGGATGACGAACGGAAGGTGCGACGGGCTCCTTAAGCCGCCGCGACATGCGCCGAATTCGAGCCGATATAATTCCTGATCGTCTCGATGATCCGATCCTGGTCGGCTTCGCTGAGATAGGCGTGCATCGGCAGGCAGAGGATCTGCTTCGGCAGCTCTTCCGACACAGCCAACCCGGTCGGGGTGCGCGGGTAGTTCTTGTAAGCCACCTGCTCGTGCAGCGGCTTCACGTAATAGATCACCGACGGAATGCCCTTTTCGCCGAGATGCGCCTTCAGCCCGTCGCGCTTCGGCGTCTCGATGGCGTATTGCGCCCAGGCCGAGCGGCCATGGCCCAGATTGCGCGATGCCTTGACGATGTCGCCGAGACCCGCCGCATAGCGGTCGGCAACGACCTGGCGGGCGACCATCTCGTCCTCGAGGATGGCGAGCTTCTCGATCAGGATTGCCGCCTGCAGCGTGTCGAGGCGCGAATTGATGCCGACGCGGACATTGTCGTACTGCGTCTCGCCCTTGCCGTGGAACGCGAAGGACCTAAGCTTGTCGGCCAGCGCGCCGTCATTGGTGAACATCGCGCCGCCGTCGCCGTAGCATCCGAGAGGCTTCGCCGGATAGAAGCTGGTCGCGCCGACATGGCCGAAGGCGCCGCACATCTTGGTGTCGGCGGAACCGCCCATCGACTGGGCGGCGTCCTCGATCACCAGAAGGTTCTCGCGATTGGCGATCGCCATGATCGCCTCATAGTCGGCGGAAAGCCCGAACAGGTCGACCGGGATGATCGCCTTCGGCTTCAGCCGGCCTTCCTTCTTGACCATCTCGATCGCCGCCTCGAGGCTGGCGATGTCGATGTTGTAGCTGGTGCGGTCGACGTCGACAAAGACCGGCTCGGCCTTGGCCAGCGCCACCACTTCGGCCGTGGCGGCGAAGGTGAAGCTCGGCACGAACACCGCGTCGCCCGGGCCGATGCCGGCGGCAAACAGCGGCAGGAGCAGTGCGTCGGTGCCGTTGGCGCAGGCCACGACATGCTTGACGCCGATATAGGCCGCAAGCTTGTTCTCGAATTCGGTGACCTGCGGTCCGAGGATATAGCGGCCTTCCTCGACGACTTTGTCGATGGCGGCCTTGAGCCGGTCGCGGATTCGTTCGCGCTGCGCGCCAAGATCGATGAATTGCATGTCGGCCTCAAATGCCAATAAAACCGCCCGCTGGTACCAGACTTGGCGCGGCTGAGAAAGCCGGCCACGGCCAGGCCGAATTGCGTCAGTGTCGCAGCCTGTTACCGCTGTTTGCCGGCATATCGCCCTGGGAGGCCGGAAATCCAAGCTTCCGCGAGCATTTTCAACGCTTTATATCGCGTCGCTCGGGCCTTTGGAAACATAAAGTGATCGGGTGTCGTGGGCCTCTCGGCCTCCGTTCAGCCGATCTCGTGGCGCCAGGGTGGGTTGGCTCCGGCCCGCGAAACCGTCACGGCCGCGGCCCTGGCGCCAAGCTCCAGCGCCTTGCGGATCGCGTCCTCCGGCAGGTCGCCGATAGCCGCCTTGGTCAGCAGGCCCTGCTCGTGCAGCGAAGCCAGGATGCCGGCGTTGAACGTGTCGCCGGCGCCGACCGTGTCGACCACCTTCACCTTCTGCGGCATCACCGTGACCCTGTGCGCCTTGCTGTAGCCGACGGCGCCTTCGCTGCCATGGGTGACGACGATCAGCTTCGGCCCGCGGTCCAGCCAGTTGCGCACCACGTCCTCATGCGAGCCGGCCTCGTCGAACCATTTGAGGTCCTCGTCCGAGAGCTTGACGATGTCGGCCATCGCCATCATCTCGCGGATGCGCCTGAGATGCTTGGCCTTGTCCGGAATGAAGTTCGGCCGGATGTTAGGATCGAGCATCATCACACGGGCTTCGTGCTCGCGCCGCATGAACTCCTCATAGGCCGATCCGGCCGGCTCCGAGATCAGGCTGATGGCGCCGAACAACATCGCCTCGATCTCGGTGCCGAGCTTCGGCAGATCCTCGATGGTCAGCATGCGGCCGGCGGTGTTCTCGTCATAGAAGGTATAGGTCGCCTGGCCGTTGGTGAGCCGCACGAAGGCGAGCGTCGTCGGCCGGGGCGAGGTGTGCGCGTAGGTCGAGCTTACCTTGCTCGCCCCCAGCGCGTCGCGGAACTGGCCGCCGAACAGATCCGAGGAGAGGCCGGAGAAGAAGCCCGCCGGCGCGCCCAGGCGTCCGAGCGCGATCGCCGAGTTGAACACCGCGCCGCCGACATAGGGCGCGAAGGCGGCTTCGCCCTCGGTCGTTATGCGCGGCAGCATGTCGATCAGGGCTTCGCCACAGCAAAGGATCATGTCTTGTCGGTCTCCGGCGGATGGATCACGCCCTTGCGGATGATGATGTTGGCAAAAAGCCTGGGTTCTGAGGTCGCCACGATGGCGTGCGCGGCCTTGACGCGTGCATAGAAGTCGGGTCCGGCCAGCGCAACCACCTTGTGGCCTGGCGCACGCTTGGCGCACACATCTTCCATCTCATGATGCACGGGATCGGCGAGTGTGGGGTCGCCCTTCACCGAGGCGCGGAACAGCGCCTGCGGCACCGCCTCGTCCACCGGCAGGACGGCAAGCACGGCGTCGAGCACCGCGATGATATGGTGGCCGTCGGCGCGGATCAGCCGCCGCGCCTGCTCCTCGGCCGGGTAGTTGCCGTCGACGATGGCGATCTCGTCGCCATGGCCCATAGCCCGCAGCGTCGCCAGGAACTCGGGCCCGAGCAGCGACGGAATGCCGATCAGCATGGTCAGGCACCCCCGGACGTGTTCGGCCCGATGAGAAAACGCTCGGAAAGCGGCAGGCTGGCGCCGCCCAGCGCGCGTGCGTGGATGCCGACGGTTCCCTCGCGCACGATGGGCAGCTTCAATCCTTCCGCGTCGATGCGCGCGATCGCTTCGGTGACGGCGTCGACCAGCCGGCGGCGGACGGTCAGCGGCATCCAGCCGTCGATCACCGCGGCCTCGAAATCGATGACCGAGCAGGCGGCGACGATGGCGTAGGCGAGCGCGCGCGCCGCGCTGGCGATCCAGTCGTCGAGCTCGGCGCCGATCTCGCCCCATTCCTGCGGCGAGGTCCAAAGATAGGAGCCGTCGATGCCTTTGGCCGACAGGGCCTTTTCCAGCATGGCGATCGAGGCGACGTCGATGAGCTGCGCGGGCTTGCCGTCGGGTCCCGGCACCGGCATCGAGCCCAGCGCGCCGGCATTGCCGTTCGGCCCGCTGTAGAGCCGGCCGTTGAGCACGATACCGCCGCCGGCGAAGGCGCCGATGTAGAAATAGACGAAATCGCGCGCGCCGCCGGCGCGGCCGAAGACGAGCTCGGCCCCGCAGGCCGACGTCGCGTCGTTCTGCAGATAGACCGGGAAGTCGCATTGCGCCTGGATGTTGGCGCGGATGTCGCGGTGGCGCCATTCATCCATGATGTCGCGTGGCGCGCCCGCCGTATCGGCCCAGTTCCACAATTCGAACGGCATGGCGATGCCGAGGCCGGCGATGCGCTTGTCCTGCGCCGGCGTCAGCTCGGCGCGCATCGTCTTGATGCCGTCGGTGACGAATTCGACCGTCTCGCGGGGCGCCGGATAACGGTAGGAGTTCTGCAGCATGGCGCGCACATTGCCGAGGAAGTCGATCAGCACCAGCTCGGCCGAGCGCCGGCCGATCTTGAGGCCGATGAAGAAGGCGCCTTCCGGGTTGAGCGCCATGGGGATCGAGGGCTGGCCGATCTTGCCGCGCATCGGCGCCTGGCGCACCAGCAGCTTGTCTTCCTCGAGTTCGCGCATGATCACCGACACGGTCTGCGCCGAGAGACCGGTCATGCGCGCAATGTCGGATTTGGCCAGGCTGCCATGCTGGCGCACCAGGGAAAGCACGAGCCGTTCATTGTGGTCGCGCATGCCGCTCTGGTTGGTGCCGCGATGCAGCCGGCTTTCTAAAGCCTCGGGCGAACCGTGCCTGGCAGTGCCGGTCTCCACCCTGATCCTCCCGTCGTTTTACCCTTTGTGCTTTTCGTTCAGAATGTGTGAACAGCGCAAGAGTGTCAATAATAAATAAGAGTGATTTAATTATTGACAGCCGTTCTGGACTGGTGTCTTTTTGACATTGCGCTCACACTGGGAGAACTTCGGTGGGCGCTCCGCAAGCGCCGGTTGGCCGGCGCCCAAGGTGGTTCACTGGGAGGAAATCATGGGTAAATGGACTATACTGAAGGCGGCCGTCGCTGGCCTTGCCTTCTACGGCGCGATGGCCACGGCCTCGCATGCGGCCGACATCGTCGGCCTGATCACCAAGACCGAAGGCAATCCGTTCTTCGTCAAGATGCGCGAAGGCGCGCAGGCCAAGGCCAAGGAACTCGGCCTCACGCTGCAGACCTTTGCCGGCAAGTTCGATGGTGACAATGACAGCCAGGTCGCTGCCATCGAGAACCTGATCTCGGCCGGCGCCAAGGGCTTCGCCATTGTGCCGAGCGATTCCAGCGCGATTGTGCCGACCATCAAGAAGGCGCGTGACGCTGGCCTTCTGGTCATCGTGCTCGACACGCCGCTCGATCCGATCGACGCCGCCGACGCAACCTTCGCCACCGACAATTTCAAGGCCGGCGAGCTGATCGGCCAGTGGGCCAAGGGCACGCTGGGCGACAAGGCCGCGAGCGCCAAGATCGCCTTCCTCGACCTCGCCACCAACCAGCCGACGGTCGACTATCTGCGCGACCAGGGCTTCATGCAGGGCTTCGGCATCGACGTTAAGGATCCGAAAAAATACGGCGACGAGTCCGACGCACGCATCTGCGGCCACGAAATGACTGGCGGCGCCGAGGATGGCGGCCGCACCGCCATGGAAACCCTGCTGCAAAAGTGCCCCGACGTGAGCGTGATGTACACGATCAACGAACCGGCCGCGGCCGGCGGTTACCAGGCGCTCAAGGCAGCCGGCAAGGATGACGGCTCGGTGCTCGTCGTCTCGATCGACGGCGGCTGCCCGGGCGTCAAGAACGTCGCGGCCGGCGTCATCGGCGCGACTTCGCAGCAATATCCGCTGAAGATGGCGGCGATGGCGATGGAAGCCATCGAGAAGTTCGCCAAGACGGGCGAGAAGCCGAAGCCGACCCCCGGCAAGCAGTTCTTCGACACCGGGGCCACGCTGATCACCGACAAGCCCGTCAACGGTGTCGAATCGATCGACAGCAAGAAGGGCGCGGAACTTTGCTGGGGCTGACGCCTTCCTAAGACCCGCAATCGCAGACTAAACTCACCGAAAGGGCGGCTCCGGCCGCCCTTTCCCGAAACACGGGATCCTTTGGGAGGGGATAAATGAGCGACGACGCAACCGGCTCGGTAACAGCCGAGCGCGGCCTTAAGGGCAGCGACCAGTCCGTAGCGAGTTTCGACGAGGACGGGGGTTCGCTTCTCAAAACTCTGCAGCGCTTCCTGCACGAATATCCCACGGCCATCCCGTTCATCGTGCTGCTTGTCGGCGTGCTGATCTTCTCCTTCGCCGCGGGAGGTCGCTTCTTTGCGCCATTCAATCTTTCGCTCGTGCTGCAGCAGGTCACGATCATTGCGTTTCTCGGCATCGCCCAGACGCTGGTTATTCTGACCGCCGGCATCGATCTTTCGGTAGGCGCCATGATGGTTCTGTCGTCCATTGTCATGGGCAGGCTGACCGTTACCTACGGCGTACCGGTCGAATTGAGTTTTGCGCTGGGCCTGCTCACCGGTCTTGTCTGTGGCTTGATCAATGGGGTTCTGGTGGCGGTGGTCAAGCTGCCGCCTTTCATCGTCACGCTCGGCAGCTGGAGCGTTTATGGCGCGATGGTCATCTACGTCTCGCATTCCGAGACGGTGCGGGCTCAGGACATTGAGGCGGCGGGACCGCTGCTCCAATGGCTGGGCCACACGATCAGGCTTGGTGGCGGCGCGGTGCTGACCTACGGCGCCATCGCCATGATCCTGACGGCTATCGTCATCTGGTACGTGCTGAATCGCACTGCCTTCGGTCGCCATGTTTACGCCACCGGCGATGACGACGAGGCTGCTCGCCTTGCCGGTATCAACACGCGCGGCGTGTTCATCGCCGTGTACACGCTGGCCGGCTTCATCTGCGCCATTGCCGCCTGGGCGCTCATTGGCCGCATCGGCGCGGCAAGCCCGCTCGGCAACCAGACCGCCAATCTCGATGCCATCACCGCCGTGGTGATCGGCGGCACCTCGCTGTTCGGCGGCCGAGGGTCGATCGTCGGCACGCTGTTCGGCGCGTTGATCGTCGGTGTCTTCCGCAACGGTCTGGCGCTCGCCGGCGTCGATTCGCTCTGGCAGGAGTTCACCGTCGGCATCCTCATCATCCTCGCCGTCACCATCGATCAGTGGATCAGGAAGATTTCGGCATGAGCACGACACCCATCCTTCAAGCGAAAGGCCTCAACAAGCGCTACGGGCGGGTCGTGGCGCTCGACAATGCCGATTTCGACCTGATGCCGGGCGAGATCCTCGCCGTCATCGGCGACAACGGCGCCGGCAAGTCGACGATGGTCAAGGCGCTCTGCGGCGCGGTCATCCCGGACTCCGGCACGATCGAGCTCAACGGCGAGCCGGTGCATTTCCGCTCGCCGATCGAGGCCCGCCTGGCCGGCATCGAGACCGTCTACCAGAACCTGGCCCTGTCACCGGCGCTGTCGATCGCCGACAACATGTTCCTCGGCCGCGAGCTGCGCAAACCGGGCTTTGTCGGCCAATGGCTGAGAAGGCTGGATCGCGCGGCGATGGCGCGCATTGCCCGCGAAAAGCTCTCCGAACTCGGGCTGATGACCATCCAGAACATCAACCAGTCGGTCGAAACGCTCTCCGGCGGCCAGCGCCAGGGCGTTGCCGTGGCTCGCGCGGCCGCCTTCGGCAGCCGCGTCGTCATCATGGACGAACCGACGGCCGCCCTCGGCGTCAAGGAAAGCCGCCGCGTGCTGGAGCTGATGCTCGACGTCAAGAAGCGCGGCCTGCCGATCGTGCTGATCTCGCACAACATGCCGCATGTCTTCGAGGTGGCCGACCGCATCCACATCCACCGCCTTGGACGTCGCCTCGCCGTCATCGATCCCAAGCAATATACGATGTCCGACGCCGTCGCCTTCATGACCGGCGCCAAGGCGCCGCCGGAAGTGCTGGCGGCGTGATCGCGCCGCAATGTCGCGGGCGCAATCCGACGCGCAATTGCCTAAATCGATTGAAACTATGCTGCAACGCACTAAGATGGGCTGGGACGAACGGTGAAAGCCGGTATGATCAGGCCAATTGAACGAGAGGCGAAATGACATCCGCCATGACGATCGAAGTCCCTGTTCTCGACAATCCCGACCCCAAGACGCTCGCCGAAGAGGTCTTGATGTCGCTCAAATACCGGGTCGGCAAGGATACCACCGTCGCCACGCCCTATGACTGGCTGACGGCCTCGATCAAGGTGGTGCGAGACCGCATCATCGATCACTGGATGGAGGCGACCAAGGAAGCCTACGACCGGCAGGAAAAGCGGGTCTATTATCTGTCGCTCGAATTCCTCATCGGGCGCCTGATGCGCGACGCCTTCTCCAATCTCGGCCTGATGGAGAATATGCGCGAGGCGCTGTCCTCGCTCGGCGTCGACCTCGACGTGATCGCGGCGCTGGAGCCGGACGCGGCCCTTGGCAATGGCGGCCTCGGCCGGCTCGCCGCCTGCTTCATGGAAAGCATGGCGACTGTCGACATCCCTGCCCACGGCTATGGCATCCGCTATGCCAACGGCATGTTCCGCCAGGAAATTCAGGGCGGCTGGCAGGTCGAATTGCCGGAGAACTGGCTCGACCATGGCAATCCGTGGGAATTCGAACGGCGCGAACGGTCTTTCGAGGTCGGCTTCGGCGGCTCCGTGGAATCGATCACCTCCAAGGACGGCAGGCTCGAACGCCATGTCTGGAAGCCGACCGAGCATGTGCTGGCCGTCGCCTACGACACGCCGGTCGCCGGCTGGCGCGCCAAGCGCGTCAACACGCTGCGGCTGTGGTCCGGCATGCCGATCGACCCGATCCTGCTCGACAAGTTCAATGCCGGCGACCACATCGGCGCCCTTGCCGAAAGCAACAAGGCCGACGCGCTGTCGCGGGTGCTTTATCCGGCCGATTCCCATATGGCCGGACAGGAGCTTCGGCTGCGCCAGGAATATTTCTTCTCGACCGCCTCGCTGCAGGACATCGTGCAGCGGCATTTGAGCCAGTATGGCGACCTGAAATCGCTGCCCGACAAGGCGGCGATCCACTTGAATGACACCCATCCGGCGGTCGCCGTGGCGGAGCTGATGCGGCTCCTGATGGATGTCCACGGCATGGACTTCGACCTTGCCTGGGACATCACCAAGCGCACCTTCGGCTACACCAACCACACGCTGCTGCCCGAGGCGCTGGAAAGCTGGCCGGTGCCGCTGTTCGAGCGCTTGCTGCCGCGCCACATGCAGATCGTCTACGCCATCAACGCGCAGGTGCTGCTCGAAGCCCGCGCGACTGACAGGTTTTCGAACGAGCAGATCGCCCGGATCTCGCTGATCCAGGAAAATGGCGACCGCCGCGTGCGCATGGGCAATCTCGCCTTCGTCGGCTCGCATTCGATCAACGGCGTCTCTGCCCTGCACACCGAGCTGATGAAGGAGACGGTGTTCGCCGACCTCCACAAGCTCTACCCCGACCGTATCAACAACAAGACCAACGGCATCACGCCCCGCCGCTGGCTGATCCAGTGCAATCCGGGGCTGACCGGCCTTGCCCGCGAGGCGATCGGCGAACGCTTCCTGGACAACATCGAGGCCATCAAGGCGCTCGATCCTTTTGCCGACGACGCGGCCTTCCGCGAGAAGTTCGCCGGCGTCAAGCGGCAGAACAAGGTAAGGCTCGCCAACCTCATCGCCGACCGGCTCGGCATCAGGATCGATCCGTCGGCGCTGTTCGACATCCAGGTCAAGCGCATCCATGAATACAAGCGCCAGCTACTCAACATCCTGGAAGCCATCGCGCTTTACGACCAGATCCGCTCGCACCCCGAGCGGGACTGGATGCCGCGCGTGAAGATCTTCGGCGGCAAGGCGGCGCCCAGCTACCACAACGCCAAGCTGATCATCAAACTGGCCAACGACGTCGCCAAGGTCATCAACGGCGATCCGTCGGTACGCGGCCTGCTCAAAGTGGTGTTCGTGCCGAACTACAATGTCAGCCTGGCCGAGGTGCTGATGCCGGCCGCCGACCTTTCCGAGCAGATTTCGACCGCCGGCATGGAAGCGTCCGGTACCGGCAACATGAAGTTCATGATGAATGGCGCCTTGACCATCGGCACGCTCGACGGCGCCAATGTCGAGATGAAGGAGCATGTCGGCGACGACAACATCTTCATTTTCGGCCTGACCACCGCTGAAGTCGCGGAGCGCCGCAACAATGGCTACAATCCGCGTGCGGTTATCGAGGCGTCGCCGGAACTGGCGCAGGCGGTGGCGGCAATTTCGTCCGGCGTCTTCTCGCCCGACGACCCCGATCGTTACCGCGATCTCATGAACGGCCTCTACCAGAACGACTGGTTCATGGTGGCCGCCGACTTCGATTCCTACGCCGACCGCCAGCGCGACGTCGACGCCGTGTGGCGCAACAGTCCCGACTGGTACGCGCGCGCTATCCGCAACGTCGCCCGCGCCGGCTGGTTCTCTTCCGATCGCACGATCCGCCAATATGCGAAAGAAATCTGGAACGTGCCCGTCTGATGTGATTGCATGAGGTCACAAGCAATGTGGCCAGGTGCATGTCGCCCAAAAGTGCGCAGCGGTTTTGGGGTGACGACGTGAACCGAACAAAAAGGTGCATGTCGTTCATGCACCATAACAAGACTGGTGCCCGGGGAGGGCGACCGCCTGATGAGGAAGCCGCGCGTGACCGCTGCGACAAGCGGGCCGGACGGACTGGCGCCAGCCGGTGATGTCGCGGCGATTGTTGCCGGAACGCATGGCGATCCCTTTGCCGTCCTTGGCGTGCAGGCGGCCGGCAACGGCTTTGTCGCTCGCTGCTTCGTGCCGAATGCCGAGTTCGTTACGGCGCACACGCTGGCCGGCAAGGAAGTCGGCGAGCTTTCGCGCCGCGACGATGCCGGCTTCTTCGAAGGCAAGGTTTCGATCCGTAAGCGCCAGCCGCTGCGCTATCACGCAAGAAATGCCGCCGGCGACTGGTGGCTGACCGATCCCTATTCCTTCGGCCCGGTGCTCGGCCCGCTCGACGACTATTACATCGCGCAAGGCTCGCATCTGCGGCTCTTCGACAAGCTCGGCGCCCACATCATCGACCATGAGGGCGCGACCGGCGTGCATTTCGCCGTCTGGGCGCCCAATGCCAGGCGCGTTTCGGTTGTCGGCGCATTCAACGACTGGGACGGCCGCCGCCACACCATGCGCGACCGCCGCGACACCGGCATCTGGGAGTTGTTCATCCCCGACATCGGCGCCGGCCAGCCCTACAAGTTCGAGATCATCGGTCCCGATGGCGTGCGGCTGCCGCTCAAGGCCGATCCGTTCGCTTTCGAATCCGAACTGCGCCCGGCGACCGCCTCGGTGACGGCGCCGCCGATCGCGCATAAATGGGGCGACGAAGCGCATCGCAACTATTGGCGCAAGGCCGATCCGCGGCGCGAGGCGATGTCGATCTACGAGGTCCATGCCGGTTCATGGCAGCTCCACGACGACGGCACGTTCCTGTCCTGGGACGAGCTTGCCGCGCGGCTGATCCCTTATGTGGTCGAAACCGGCTTCACCCATATCGAGTTCCTGCCGATCTCGGAGCATCCCTACGACCCGTCCTGGGGTTATCAGACAACCGGACTTTATGCGCCGACCGCGCGCTTCGGCGATCCCGACGGCTTTGCCCGTTTCGTCGACGGCGCCCACCGCGCCGGCGTCGGCGTCATCCTCGACTGGGTGCCGGCGCATTTCCCGGTCGACGAGCACGGGCTCGTCCATTTCGACGGCACGGCGCTCTACGAGCATGCCGATCCGCGCCAGGGCTTCCATCCCGACTGGAACACCGCGATCTACAATTTCGGCCGCCGCGAAGTGGTGTCGTTCCTGGTCAACAACGCGCTGTTCTGGGCCGAAAAATACCATGTCGACGGTCTGCGCGTCGATGCGGTCGCCTCGATGCTCTACCTCGACTATTCGCGCAAGGCCGGCGAGTGGATCCCCAACGAAAAGGGCGGTCGCGAGAATTTGCAGGCCGTCAGTTTCCTGCAGAAGATGAACAAGGAGCTCTACGGCCACCATCCCGGCGTGGTGACGATCGCCGAGGAATCGACCTCATGGCCGAAGGTCTCGCGCCCCGTCCATGAAGGCGGGCTCGGCTTCGGCTTCAAGTGGAACATGGGCTTCATGCATGACACGCTGGAGTATCTCTCCAAGGAGCCGATCTTCCGCAAGCACCACCACAACGACATCACCTTCGGCCTGACCTACGCCTTCTCGGAAAATTTCGTGCTGCCGATCTCCCACGACGAGGTCGTGCACGGCAAAGGCACGCTGCTGGGCAAGATCGCCGGCGACGACTGGCAGAAATTCGCGACATTGCGCGCCTACTACGCCTTCATGTGGGGCTATCCCGGCAAGAAGCTCTTGTTCATGGGCCAGGAATTCGCCCAGCGCCGCGAATGGAGCGAGGCGCGCGCGCTCGACTGGAATCTGCTCGAATTCGCGCCGCATCGCGGCGTCTGGCAGACGGTGCGCGACTTGAACTACCTCTATCGTTCGCGGCCGGCGCTGCATGCGCGCGATTGCGAGCCGGAAGGCTTTTCCTGGCTGATCGTCGACGACAAGGAGAACTCGGTCTTTGCCTGGCTGCGCAGCGCGCCGGACGGCAATCCGATCGCCGTCATCTCCAATTTCACGCCGGTGCCGCGCGAGAACTATCGCGTGCCGCTGCCGAAGGCGGGCAAATGGCGCGAGATCATCAACACGGATGCCGCCGACTATGGCGGCACCGGCATGGGCAATGGCGGCTCGGTCGAGGCACGCGGGGAAGGGGGCGGCACATCGGCGACGATGCTGTTGCCGCCGCTGTCGACGATCATGCTGGAATTCGTCGCGGATCAAGGCAAATGATCCGGGAAGCTTACTTGGGAGGGTAACAATGGCAGAACTCAAAAGAACCCAGCCGCTGGCGCGCGACGCCATGGCCTATGTGCTGGCCGGCGGCCGTGGCAGCCGCCTCAAGGAGCTGACCGACCGGCGCGCCAAGCCCGCCGTCTATTTCGGCGGCAAGACGCGCATCATCGATTTCGCGCTCTCCAACGCGCTGAACTCCGGCATCCGCCGCCTCGGCGTCGCCACCCAGTACAAGGCGCATTCGCTGATCCGCCACCTGCAGCGCGGCTGGAACTTCCTTAGGCCCGAGCGAAACGAGAGCTTCGATATCCTGCCGGCGTCGCAGCGTGTTTCCGAGACGCAGTGGTATGAAGGCACGGCCGACGCCGTCTACCAGAACATCGACATCATCGAGGCCTACGGACCCGAATACATGGTCATCCTGGCCGGCGACCACGTCTACAAGATGGACTACGAGCTGATGCTGCGTCAGCACGTCGACGCCAATGCCGACGTCACCGTCGGCTGCCTGGAAGTGCCGCGCATGGAAGCCACCGGCTTCGGCGTCATGCATGTCGACGGCAAGGACAACATCATCGCCTTCGTCGAAAAACCGGCCGATCCGCCCGGCATTCCCGACAAGCCGGAGTTTGCCCTGGCCTCGATGGGCATCTATGTCTTCAAGACCAAATTCCTGATGGAGCAATTGCGCCGCGACGCCGCCGAGCCCGGCTCCAGCCGCGACTTCGGCAAGGACATCATCCCCTATATCGTCCAGCACGGTAAGGCGATCGCCCACCGCTTCGCCAAATCCTGCGTGCGCTCGACCGCCGAGAACGAGGCCTATTGGCGCGACGTCGGCACCGTGGACGCCTATTGGGAGGCCAATATCGACCTCACCGACATTACCCCAGAACTCGACCTATACGACCGCGACTGGCCGATCTGGACCTATGCCGAGTTGAAGCCGCCGGCAAAGTTCGTCCATGACGAGGATGGCAGGCGCGGCTCGGCCGTTTCGTCGCTGGTGTCGGGCGATTGCATCGTCTCGGGTGCTTCGCTGAAGAGAAGCCTGATCTTCACCGGCGCGCGCATCAATTCCTATTCGACGCTGGAAGAGGTGGTGATGCTGCCCGACGTCCATGTCGGCCGCAACGCCCGCCTCAAGCGCGTCGTCATCGACCATGGCGTTCACGTTCCGGAAGGGCTGGTGGTCGGCGAGGACCCGGTGCTCGACGCCAAGCGTTTTCGCGTGTCGGAAAAGGGCATCTGCCTGATCACGCAGGAGATGATCAACAAGCTGTCGACCTGACTAGGTCGATCAACAAGCTGTCGACCTGACTTAGGTCGATCAACAAGTTGTCACTTTGACCTGTCACGTTAAGATCGGAATGTGAGGCGCATGCAGGTTCTGTCGGTCACGCCCGAAATCTTCCCGCTGATCAAGACCGGCGGGCTTGCCGACGTGACCGGCGCCTTGCCGATCGCGCTGGCCGCCAAAGGCGTTGCGATGCGCACGCTGATCCCCGGCTATCCTGTGGTGATGGCCGCCTTCACCAAGAAGAAGGCAGTCTACCAATATCCGCTGCTGCAAGGCGGCAAGGCCTCGGTCCATGCGGTCAAGATCGGCGATCTCGACCTCTTCGTGCTCGACGCGCCGCATCTGTTCGACCGCCAGGGCGGCCCTTACGGCACCGCTTCGGGCGCCGATTGGCCCGACAATTGGCGGCGCTTCGCGGCACTGAGCCAGGTCGGCGGCGACATCGCCGGCGGCGCCATTTCCGGCTACCAGCCCGATCTGGTGCACGCCCATGACTGGCAGTCGGCGATGACGCTTGCCTATATGCGCTACGGCAAGGCGGTCGGAGTGCCGTCGCTGATCACCGTGCACAATCTGGCTTTCCAGGGCCAGTTCGGCGCCGGCATCTTCGGCGAGCTCGGCCTGCCGGCTGTCGCCATGCAGCTCGACGGCGTCGAATATTACGGCGGCGTCGGCTATCTCAAGGCCGGCCTGCAGGCCGCCTGGGCGATCACCACGGTGAGCCCGACCTATGCGCAGGAAATTCGCTTGCCGGAATTCGGCATGGGCCTCGATGGCCTGATCAACATGCGCGCCACCGACCTCTACGGCATCGTCAACGGCATCGATGTCGATATCTGGAATCCCGAAACCGACAAGCACCTGGTGGCGAATTACTCGGCCGACACGCTCGAGGCCCGCGCCAAGAACCGCAAGGCGGTCGAGGAGCGCTTCGGCCTCGCAGCCGACGGCAGCCCGATCGTCTGCGTCATCAGCCGGCTGACCTGGCAGAAGGGCATGGATATCCTGGCGGCGGTTGTCGACGGTATCGTCGCCGCCGGCGCGCGCCTTGCCATCCTGGGCTCGGGCGATGCCGGCCTGGAAGGCACGTTGCTTGCCGCCGCCGCCCGCCATCGCGGCCGGGTCGGCGTCGTCGTCGGCTATGACGAGGGCCTTTCCCACACCATGCAGGGCGGCTGCGACGCCATCGTCATCCCGTCGCGCTTCGAGCCTTGCGGCCTGACCCAGCTCTACGGCTTGCGCTATGGCTGCGTGCCGATCGTCGCTAGGACAGGCGGCCTCGCCGACACCATCATCGACGCCAACGAAGCGGCATTGTCGGCCGGTGTCGCCACCGGCTTCCAGTTCACGCCCAACAATGGCGGCGCCATGGTTCATGCGATCCAGCGGCTGGTCGAGCAGCATGCCAGGCCGGCGATTTGGGCCTCGATCCAGCGCCAGGGCATGAAGGCCGATGTCTCCTGGGACAAGAGCGCCGAAAGATATGTCGAACTTTATCGCTTGCTGCTTTCAAAAAGGACTGCCTGAGGCATGATCAGAACCGTCCCCACCAAACCCTTCACCGACCAGAAGCCCGGCACGTCCGGTTTGCGCAAGAAGGTGCCCGAGTTCCAGCAGGAGCACTATGCAGAGAACTTCATCCAGTCGATCTTCGACGCGCTGGAAGGTTTTCAAGGCAAGACGCTGGTGATTGGCGGCGACGGCCGATTCTACAATCGAGAGGTCATCCAGAAGGCGATCGCCATTGCCGCCGGCAACGGCTTCGGCAAGGTGATGGTCGGGCAGGGCGGCATATTGTCGACACCGGCGGCTTCCAACATCATCCGCAAATACAAGACCTTCGGCGGCATCATCCTGTCGGCCAGCCACAATCCGGGTGGCCCGCATGAGGATTTCGGCATCAAGTACAATGCCGGCAATGGCGGCCCGGCGCCGGAGAAAATCACCGACGCGATCTTCGCCAAGTCGAAGGAGATCAACAGCTTCAAGATCGCCGATATCGGCACGATCGACATCGACACCATCGGCACCGTCAAGGCGGGCGACATGACCGTCGAGATTTTCGACTCGGTCAAGGATTACGCCGAGCTGATGGAAAGCCTGTTCGACTTCGACGCGCTGAAGAAGCTGTTCAAGTCGGGCTTCCGCCTGCGCTTCGACGCCATGCACGCGGTGACCGGTCCCTACGCCAAGGAGATCTTCGAGCATCGGCTCGGCGCGCCGAACGGCACCTGCCGCAACTTCAAGCCGCTGCCCGATTTCGGCGGCCATCACCCCGACCCGAACCTGGTCCACGCAAAACATCTCTACGACGAGATGATGGGAGCCGACGCGCCCGACTTCGGCGCCGCCTCGGATGGCGATGGCGACCGCAATCTGATCATCGGCCGCGGCATCTTCGTCACGCCGTCGGACTCGGTTGCGATGCTTGCCGCCAATGCGAAGCTGGCGCCCGGCTACAAGGATGGCCTGAAGGGCATCGCGCGTTCGATGCCGACCAGTGGCGCGGCCGACCGCGTCGCCGAAAAGCTCGGCATCGGCATCTACGAGACACCGACCGGCTGGAAGTTCTTCGGCAATCTGCTCGACGCCGGCATGGCGACGATCTGCGGCGAGGAAAGTGCCGGCACCGGCTCCAACCATGTGCGCGAGAAGGACGGGCTGTGGGCCGTGCTTTTGTGGCTCAACATCCTGGCGGTGCGCGGCGAGAGCTGCAAAGAGATCGTCACCGAGCATTGGGCGACCTATGGGCGCAACTACTATTCGCGTCACGATTACGAGGAAGTCGAGAGCGACCGCGCCAACGCGCTGGTCGACGAATTGCGCGCCAAGCTCGGCTCGCTGCCCGGCACCAGCGTGCGCGGCTTGAAGATCACCAAGGCCGACGATTTTGCCTACCACGATCCGGTCGACGGCTCGGTGAGCGAGCATCAAGGCATCAGGATATTGTTCGAGGGCGGCTCGCGCGTCGTGCTCCGCCTCTCCGGCACCGGCACGTCCGGCGCCACCCTGCGCGTCTATATCGAGCGCTACGAGCCGGACACGGCAAGACACGACCTCGACACGCAGGCAGCGCTCGCCGACCTCATCGCCGCCGCCGACGACATCGCCGGCATCAAGAGCCACACCGGCCGCGACAAGCCGAGCGTGATTACTTGAGAGTGGTGCCCTGGCGATTGGCCAAAACGTCCATCGCTTCGTCATCCACGGGCGGAGCAAGGAGCGGAGCGACGCGGCGCAGACCCGAGGAGCCATGCCGTGACGCTGAGGCGGCGCTGCGGTTCAGAATTCTGCTCCGCTGCGTCCTTCGGTCGAGGTCACGGCATGGATCCCAGGGTCTACGCGACGGAGCTTCGCTCCCGCTTCGCCCTGGGATGACGACGTCACGGAGGCTTCGGCAAATCTCCAACGTTTGCAGTACGCAAGGCCGGCCCGCATGACACGGCTCGGCGCAACCATCACTTCCGAAGGCATCCGCTTCGCCGTCTGGTCGTCATCGGCGCGGCGCCTGTGGGTCTCGCTCTTCGACGACAGCGGCACGCGCGAAACCGATCGGTTGGAGCTGAAATCGGAAGGCGAGGGCACTCATGCGCTGTTCATCCCCGGCCTTGCCGAGGGCACGCGCTACGGGTTTCGCGCCGATGGCGATTATGCGCCTGAACGCGGCCTCTGGTTCGATCCCGACAAGCTGCTCATCGATCCCTATGCCGTCGAGATCGACCGGGCCTATCAATATCACTGGCGCCTTGCCGCCAAGCGTAGTGAGGGCGCCGACACCGCCTCGCTGATGCCGAAGACAGTCGCGCGTGCCTTGCCGCAACCGCTGCCAAGCAAGCTACCTTTATTCCAGCCCGGCGGCCTGATCTACGAGCTCAATGTCCGCTCCTTCACCAAGCTGCATCCGGACGTGCCGGAAGCCCAGCGCGGCACCATTGCTGCGCTCGCCCATCCGGCCGTCATCGATCATCTGAAGCGCCTCGGCGTCTCGGCCGTCGAGCTGATGCCGGTCACGGCATCGATCGACGAGCGCCATCTGCCGCCACTGGGTCTGACCAACGCCTGGGGCTATAATCCCGTCACCTTCATGGCGCTCGATCCGCGCCTGGCGCCCGGCGGGCTGGCGGAACTGCGCGACACCGTGGCGGTACTGCGCAAGGCAGGCATCGGCACCATCCTCGATCTCGTCTTCAACCACACCGGCGAGAGCGACCGGCTTGGCCCGACCTTGTCGCTGCGCGGCCTCGACGCGCAGGCCTATTACCGGCAATTGCCGGACGGGCGCCTGGCCAACGACACCGGCACCGGCAACACCGTTGCCTGCGATCATCCGGTGGTCCGCAAGATGGTGCTGGACACGCTGCGCCATTTCGTCCGGCAAGCCGGCGTCGACGGTTTCCGCTTCGATCTTGCACCCGTGCTCGGCCGCGTCGATGGCACTTTCGAGCCCGACGCGCCACTGCTGCAGGCGATCGCAAGTGATCCGATACTGGCCGACCGGGCGTTGATCGCCGAGCCCTGGGACATCGGCCCGAACGGCTATCAGCTCGGCAATTTCCGCCCGCCCTATCTGGAATGGAACGACCGCTGCCGCGACGACATCAGGCGCTTCTGGCGTGGTGACGCGGGCGCGCTCGGCGCGCTGGCCACGCGGCTTGCAGGCTCGTCCGACGTGTTCAGGAGGGAAGGGCAGCTTGCCAGCCGCAGCGTCAATTTCATCGCCGCGCATGACGGCATGACGCTGGCCGACATCGTCGCCTATGAGCGCAAGCACAATGCCGCCAATGGCGAGCAGAATCGCGACGGCCACAACGACAATCTGTCCTGGAATAACGGCGTCGAGGGCGAGACGGACGATGCATCGATCGCCGACGCCCGCTTCGGCGATCGATGCGCGTTGCTCGCAACGCTGTTTGCCTCGCGCGGCATGATCATGCTGACCGCTGGCGATGAGTTCGGCCGCACCCAAAAAGGCAACAACAACGCCTATGCGCAGGACAATGCCATCACCTGGCTCGACTGGGCCGGCCGCGATAAGGCGCTGGAGAGTTACGCGACGGCGCTCTCAGCGCTGCGCCGCGCTTTTCCGGCATTAACCGACACCCGCTTCCTGACCGGTCAGCCGGCGGCGGACGCGGACGTCGCCGATGTCGCCTGGCTGACCGAGACCGGCGCGCCTCTGGGCCAAGCCGACTGGAACGATCCTGCCCGACATCGCCTCGTCATGCTGCTTGGCGATAGCGAGGGCAATCGCCTTGCCGTCCTGATCAATGGCGACCGCCGCCAATGCGTCTTCTCCTTGCCGGTGCGAGACGGATTGGAGTGGCGTCCAGCAATAGAGGCGCAGCCGATCGACCAGGCGCGGCCACTCTCAGGCCGCAGCGTCAATTTCATGATCGAGCGCCGGGTGACAAAGACCCGAGCCGGGAAGGGTTCGTGATGGCTGGCGAGAATGCGGAACAAGGCGCCGAATGGTGGCGCGGCTGCGTCATCTACCAGATCTATCCGCGTTCCTTTCAGGATACGACCGGCGACGGCAGCGGCGATTTGAAGGGCATCACCGCGCGGCTCGGCCATGTCGCCTCGCTCGGCGTCGACGCCATCTGGCTGTCGCCCTTCTTCAAGTCGCCGATGGCCGACATGGGCTACGACGTCTCGGACTATCGCGACGTCGATCCGATGTTCGGCACGCTGGAGGATTTCGACGCGCTGATCGCCGAAGCGCATCGGCTCGGCCTGAAGCTCATCATCGACCAGGTGATCTCGCACTCCTCCGACAAGCATGAATGGTTCATCGAAAGCCGCGCGGCCCGCGACAGTGCCAAGGCCGATTGGTATGTCTGGGCCGACGCCAAGCCGGACGGCAACGCGCCCAACAACTGGCTGTCCGTCTTCGGCGGGCCGTCCTGGGAATGGGACGCCACGCGCCGGCAGTATTACATGCACAATTTCCTCGCCGCGCAGCCGGACCTGAACTTCCACACTATGGAGGTGCAGGATGCGTTGCTCGACACCGTGCGCTTCTGGCTGGAACGCGGCGTCGACGGCTTTCGCCTCGACACCGTCAACTACTATGTTCACGACCGCTGGCTGCGCGACAACCCGCCCTTGGCGGCGAGCGTCGCCGGCACCAATGGCTCGACCAGCACCTACGGTTTCCAGGAGCATCTCTTCGACAAGACGCGGCCGGAGAACCTCGATTTTCTGAAGCGGTTTCGAGCGCTGCTCAATGAATATCCGGACCGTGCCGCGGTCGGCGAGGTGGGCGACGAGGAGCGTTCGCTGCAGACGCTCGCCGCCTATGTATCCGGCGGCGACAAATTGCAGATGTGCTACACTTTCGACCTGCTCAGCCCGCAATTCTCGGCCGCTCATGTGCGCGGCTGCGTCGAGGCGTTCGAAAGCACTGCACCGCAAGGCTGGGTCTGCTGGGCCTTTTCCAACCACGACGTCGTGCGCCATGTCAGCCGCTGGACATGGCCGGGCGGCGATCCGGTCGCGGTGGCGAAATTCTCGATTGCGCTGCTTGCCTGCCTGCGCGGCTCGATCTGCCTTTACCAGGGCGAGGAACTTGGCCTCGAAGAGGCTGAACTCGCCTATGAGGATCTGCGCGATCCCGTCGGCATCCGCTTCTGGCCGGGCGTGAAGGGCAGGGATGGTTGCCGCACGCCGATGGTCTGGGAGGCGGAGGCTGAGAATGCCGGCTTCTCCACCGGCAAACCGTGGCTGCCGGTGCCGCAGGCGCATCGCGACCGCGCCGTCGATGTCGAGAATGGCGAGGACCATTCGGTGCTGTCGGCCTATCGCTCGGTGCTGGCCTTGCGCAAGCGCCATCCGGCGCTGACCATCGGCTCCATCCGGTTTCTCGAGGCGGAGGGCGACGTGCTGGCCTTCATTCGCGAGGGTGATGGCGAGAAGCTGGTCTGCGTCTTCAACTTCGCCGGCGATCAGGCGGCCTGGACGCTGCCGCCGGAGCTTGCCGATGTCGAGCTGGTCGCGCTTGAGATCGATAGCTCCGGCGTCCTTGCCGGTGTCCTCGAAGAGGCCACGCTAGCGCTGCCGCCCTTGGGCTGCTTCATCGGAAGGGTTGCCTAACCTCGTCGGCGGCCGGGCTTATTGGACGAGGACCGAGCGTCCGCAGGTCGCGCCTGTCACCCGCACGTCGGCCTCGCCGACACGCACGCCAAGCGCGCCGAGCAGGTTGTAGACGAGGCTGTCGACCGGCGCGGTCACACCGTCGAGCACGGTAACCACCGCCGGCTTCACGGTCCCCAGAAGCGCGGTGAGATCGATGCCGAGACCCAGCGCCGTGACCGTCAGCGACAAATTGTTGACCAGCGAGGTGGTGAGCGACTGCGTCAGGTTTTTGGTCGACACCGTCTTGATCGCCTTGTTGGCGATATCGGTGGCGTTGAAGGTCAGGTTGGTGGGCGTCATGTTGGTGATGTTGAAGTAAGACGAACCGTTGATCTGTATGAGACTGAGGTTGATCAGCAGCAGCTTCAGGCTGACATCCGCGATTTCCGCATCGGAGAAGGATTGCGGCTTGGTGAAGTCGGCGAAACCGGTGGCGTTGCTGTTGGCCAGATGCGCCGCGACCACGCCCGGTTGAGCGGCGATCGTAACCTGGATGCTGGATGGGCCGGTCGGACAGGTGATGTCGGTCAGCTTGGCCTCGGCGTAGGCGATCTCGATGTTGAGCGGCAGGTTGACCGCGAGCAGGCTGATGCCGCCGCCGAGATTGGAATTGCCGAGCCCGACGCTGGCATTGATCTTGATGCGCGTCTGCGCGGTGCGAACCACAGTTCCCAATTCCCCCACTGCCAGCCAGGGCGTGGATTGTGGCGGCTCGCCGATGGCGATCGAAACCGTTGTCGACAACAGCCCCGGTATCGTGGCGCCGAGGTTGACGGCGACCTGATTGGTGCCATTGGCAAGACCGGCGGCCGCCGTCAGCATGCTGAGCGCGCTCGCCGCCACGGTGAGCCCCGGCGGCTTCTGCCCGATGCCGAGATTGCCGACCGACCCGAGGTCGACAAGGGTGCTGAGCGGAATCTTGACGGTGTTGGTGGCGCTGGAGGCCATGGTCTGCAAGGCTACCTTGGCCGTGTTGCCAAGCCCGGGAACATTGGCCATGGCCGTGGCGATCTGCCCGACCGTTGCCTTCGAGGCGAGCACGTCGTTGTAGGAAACCCCGGTCAGATGCAATTGCGTCGCCAACGCATCGGTGAAGGAAAGAACGTCGATATCGGCTGAGATCAGCGAATTATAGTCCATCACGCTCAGCGAGATGTTGCCGCCCAGAAGGCCGCCGAGAAGCGCGTTGAGAATGCCGCCATTGAGGCTGGCGAGCCGCGAGCCGACCGAAAAGGCCGCTTGTGGCTGCGCGCTGGCGATGGCGCTTGTGCCGATCGTCGGCGGGCTCATCATGGAGGCAGCGAAATAGAGCGTGCCTTGCTTCTTCAGCGACACCTGGACGGCGTTGTAGGGCAACTGCCCCGCCTGGAAGCGGCTGCCGGTGGCGACGGTTGTCAGACCGGTATAGCGCCCTGGTGTGACCTGGACGACGGCCTTGGTTGCGGTCGGCGCGATCGTCGTGCCCGATTGCTGGACGGCGACGGAGTTGATGCCATTGTCGCTCAGCGCGGTCAGCACCGCTTGCTGGGCGTTGCTGATGTTGTTCGCCGCGGTGATCGCGGCGATGTCGACGATCGACTGCGCGGCGCGGCGCTCGTTATAAAGCGCGCCTTCGTCGACCGCGAAAGCAGTCAGGGCCAGCGCCACAGGCGTGCACAACGCTGTCATGACGGCGAAATTGGCGCTCCGGTCGGCAAGCAGCCGCCGGGTTGCCCCCATAAATCCCCCCTTGATACGCATCAAATTCCTCCGACACGGATCGTCGACTGGCGCTGGATCGTCGTGCCCGGCAGCGGCAGGTTCCGGAACAGGTTCCAGATCGGCAGGTTGCGCGCATCGTAAGTGACCGAGACGACGAACTGGCTGCCGTCGACGGCGCTGTCCTGCGCGCTGATTGTCAGCTTGGTGGGATCGACGAACGGGTAGCCCGCGACGTCATTTGTGACAAAGTCGGTCACCAGCGCTTGCCGTTCCGTCTGGTTCAGCCCGGCGATCGCCGTCCGCGCCGCATCGGCGGCGATCTGCTGCACCGAATGGCTGGCGCCGAAATAGATGCCGTATGCAACCATTCCGAGCAGAAGCACGATGAAGATCGGCGCCAGCATGGCGAATTCGACCGCCGACGTGGCCGCCGTATCGGCTCGGAAACGAGACCAAGAAACGAGGGTTTTCCGGTTTTTCAGCATGAGCTGAGAATGCCAAGACCTGGCTGCAAAAACAGAAAACGCATTGAACAACCGGCAGGTGCAGCAAGTTGAATTGAAGCTGTGAGCGTTAGATTTCGCTGTTTTAGCAAAGGTGCGCTCACTTAGCGTCAAGCAGGCAATGGTTGAAATAAAATACTCCTCTGTCTAGTCTCCTGCCACCAGCTGCCGGAAGGGACCGGCGGCACGCTTGAAAGGGGCCGTTTAACGGTTCCAATGCGTCAACACTCAAAAAGGCGTGGCTGAGGGGCCGCGCCGACAGGGAGAAACTTCATGCTGAAAAACATGCTGAAGGCGACGGTGTTCGCCGCCACCATGGCTCTGGCCACGGGTGCCTTCTACACGCACGCTTACGCCGAAACCGTCTACAACCGCGGTAGCGCCGCCGAGGCGGAGACGGTCGATCCGCACAAGACGTCGACGACCTACGAAGCCGATATCATACGCGACCTGTTCCAGGGCCTCGTCATGCATGACCAGAAGACGAACCTCATCCCCGGCGCCGCCGAAAGCTGGACGGTGTCCGACGACGGCACTGTCTACACTTTCAAGCTGCGCAAGGACGGCCTCTGGTCGGATGGCAGCCCGGTGACGGCGGACGACTTCGTCTATTCGTTCCATCGGCTGGAAGATCCGGCCACCGCCGCGGAATACGCTTCGATGCTCTATCCGGTGAAGGGCGCCGAGGACTTCAACACCAAGAAAGGCAAGGCCGAGGATATGGGCGTCAAGGCGGTCGACGCCAACACGCTTGAAGTCACGCTGAAGGCTCCGACGCCCTATTTCCTGGAGATGTTGACCCACCAGGCGACCTATCCGGTCAGCAAGGCTTCCATAGACAAACTCGGCGCCGACTGGATCAAGCCGGGCAAACTGGTCTCCAACGGCGCCTACACGCTGGCGGAGTGGGTTCCCAACGACCATATGAAATTGGCCAAGAATCCGAAATTCTGGGACGCCGCGAGCGTCAAGCTCGACGTGGTCAACTACATCCCGACCGAGGATCGCTCGTCGGCGATGAAGCGCTTCGAGGCTGGCGAACTCGACAGCTACGGTGACCTGCCGACCGAACAGCTTGCCGATCTCAAAACCAAATTCGGCGACCAGGTCCGCGTCGGGCCGTATCTCGGCACCTACTATTTTGCGATCAAGACCGACAAGGCGCCGTGGGACAATGTCGAGCTGCGCAACGCCATCTCGATGGCGATAGATCGCGACTTCCTGGCGGAAAAAGTCTGGCAAAATTCGATGCTGCCCGGCTATTCGATGGTGCCTCCGGGCATTGAGGGCTACACGCCGGCAGTGGCCAAATATGCCGACATGCCGCAAATCGACCGCGAGGACGCGGCCAAGAAGATCCTTGAGAAACTCGGCTACACGCCCGAGCATCCGTTGAAGATGGAGATCCGCTACAACACCTCGGAGAACCACAAGAACACCGCTGTCGCCATCCAGGAACAGCTTAAGCCGCTCGGCGTCGAGGTGACGCTGCTCAACACCGACACCAAGACCCACTACAGCTTCCTCGAGCAGAAGGGCAACTACGACGTTGCCCGCGCCGCCTGGATCGCCGACTACAAGGACCCGGAGACCTTCCTCGGCATCTCGCGCAAGGCGAGCGGCAACAACTACTCGAGCTACGACAGCAAGGCCTTTGAGGCCGCGATGGACAAGGCGGCAGCCGCCGGCGGCAAGCCGGAGGAGCGCATGAAGGACCTCGCCGAGGCCGAGCGCATCCTCGTCGACGATGTCGGCGAGATCCCTCTGCTCTACTACAGCTTCCACGACATCGTTTCCTCGAAGGTGCATGGCTTCGACGACAATGTCATGGACATCCATCCGTCCCGCTTCATCTCCAAGGACTGACAAGAAACCTTGGCCGTGCCGCCGCTCCATTTGGGGGGCGGCGGCGCGGTTTGTCGGCGTACCGGGCCGAAAGTCGGATTTGATTCCGGCGGGCCGGGTGCGAAGATCAGAGATGCCAGCGCCGCGGATCTTCGTCTGGAGAGCCGTCGCCCTGGCTGAAGCGGGGCGCCGATGCTGCGTTATGTCTTCCGGCGGCTGTTGACCGCCATCCCGACGCTGTTCGTCATCGTGACGGTGGCGTTCTTCCTGATCCGCGTCGCGCCAGGCGGCCCGTTCAACCAGGAGCGGGGCTTGAGCCCCGAGATCAAGGCCAATCTCGAAGCCCAGTTCGGCCTCAACGATCCGCTCTGGCTGCAATATGTCCACTATCTCGGCAATCTTTTGCGCGGCAGTTTCGGGCCGAGCTACAACTTGCCGGATTTCACCGTCACCGAGCTGTTCGCCAAGGGCCTGCCGATCTCGATCCAGATCGGTACTTCGGCGCTGATATTGGCGCTGCTGCTTGGCAGCATCCTGGGCACGATCGCCGCGCTCAACCAGAACAAACTGGGCGACTATTCGGTGATTGCGCTCGCCACTGCCGGCAGCACCATCCCCACTTTCGTCATCGCGCCGGTAATCCAGCTCGTCTTCGGTCTCTCCTGGAAGCTGCTGCCGATCGGCGGCTGGGGCGACGGCGCGCTGATCAACAAAGTCGGCCCGGTGCTGACGCTGGCCCTGCCGCAGATCGCCATCGTCGCCCGGCTGATGCGTGGCTCGATGATCGAGAGCCTGCGCTCGCACCACATCCGCACCGCCCGCGCGCTCGGGCTGTCGGACTGGTCGGTTGTGGTCAAGCACGCGCTGCGCGGCGCCATCCTGCCGATCGTCTCCTTCACCGGTCCGGCGGCCGCGGCCCTGCTAACCGGATCGATCATCGTCGAGACGATCTTTTCCATTCCCGGCGTCGGCCGCTACTTCGTCGACGCCGCGCTCAACCGCGACTACACGCTGGTCATGGGCACTGTGGTGGTGATCGCGCTCTTCACCATCGTCTTCAACCTGATCGTCGATGTCCTCTACGCGGTCGTCGATCCGAGGGTGCGTTATGACTGATCTTGCTGTCGTCGTTCCCGAACCGATCGTCGGCCGCTCGGCCTGGGGCAATGCCTGGGCGCGGCTGAAGCGCAACCGCGCCGCCATGTTCAGCCTCTATTACCTGATGCTGATCGCAATCATCAGCATCTTCGGCCCGTGGGTCGTGCCGCATGAATACACGACCATCTATGGCGACTATGTCCGCATGCCGCCGAGCCTGTCGGCCTACCCTAAACCGGAGATGATCCAGGGCGCGTTGACCGACGCCGTCAAGCGCATGCGTGTCGACTTCAAGGAATGGCATCAGGAGGGCAATCGGGTCATCGTCACCGTAAAGTCCACGAAGCCGGTCGACGACCGCAACGTGCGTTATCTCGACCGCTCCGACGCCTTCGACGACACCAGGATCGAGAGCAAGTCGCCGGACGGGCTCGAAGTGACGATGAGCTCGGCCGTCAAGCAGCAATATTTCTACTTCGGCACCGACAACACCGGGCGCGACCTCTTATCGCGCACGCTGATGGCCGGCCGCATCTCGCTGGCCATCGGCCTTCTTGCCGGCGTCGTCGCCGGCGTCATCGGCGTCATCTATGGCGCGACGGCCGGCTTTGCCGGCGGCAGGGTCGACGAGGTGATGATGCGCATCGTCGATGTGCTTTATTCGCTGCCCTTCATCTTCTTCGTCATCATGCTGGTGGTGTTCTTCGGCCGTAATTTCGTGCTGATGTTTCTGGCTGTCGGCGCGGTGCTGTGGCTCGACATGGCGCGCATCGTGCGCGGCCAGGCGCTGTCCATCCGCCGCCAGGAATATGTCCAGGCGGCCGAGGCGATGGGCGTCGGCCAGCGCGGCATTCTGCTGCGCCACGTCATCCCTAACCTGCTCGGGCCGGTCGTCATCTACATGACGCTGCTGGTGCCGCAGGTCATCATCCTGGAGAGCTTCCTCTCCTTCCTCGGTCTCGGCGTGCAGGAGCCGATGACCAGCTGGGGCGTGCTGATCTCGGTCGGCGCCAAGAACATCGGCTATGCCAACTGGCTGCTGCTGTTCCCGGCCTTCTTCCTCGTCTCGACACTGTTCGCGCTGAACTTCGTCGGCGACGGACTGCGCGACGCTTTAGACCCGAAGGATCGCTGAGATGGCCGCCGAAACGATCCTCAGCGTCAAGGACCTGCGCGTCCGCTTCCAGACCCTCGACGGCACCGTCGAGGCGGTCAAAGGCATCAACATCAAGGTCAACGCCGGCGAGACGGTCGCCGTCGTCGGCGAATCCGGCTCCGGCAAGAGCCAGACGATGATGGCGGCGATGAGCCTGCTGTCCTCCAATGGCGAGGCGACCGGCCATGTCGACTATCGCGGCCAGAACCTTTTGACGATGTCGAAGAGCGAGCTCAACAAGGTGCGCGGCCGCAAGATCAGCATGATCTTCCAGGAGCCGATGACCTCGCTCGATCCGCTCTACACCATCGGCAACCAGCTGATCGAGCCGATCCGCCGCCATCGTGGGCTGAACGGGCCGGCGGCCAGGGAAGAGGCGTTGAAGCTTTTGCGACTGGTGCACATTCCCGACCCCGAGCGGCGGATGAAATCCTACCCGCACGAAATGTCGGGCGGCCAGCGCCAGCGCGTCATGATCGCCATGGCCTTGGCCAACGATCCCGACATATTGATCGCCGACGAGCCGACGACGGCGCTCGACGTGACCATCCAGGCGCAGATCCTGGTGCTGCTTGCCGAGCTGCAGCGCAAGCTCGGCATGGCCATCGTCTTCATCACCCACGATCTCGGCATCGTGCGTCGCTTCGCCGACCGCGTCTATGTCATGCGCCAGGGCGAGGTGGTGGAGGAGGGCGACGCCGAGGCGCTCTTTGCCAAGCCGCAGCACCCCTATACCAAGATGCTGCTCGCGGCCGAGCCGACCGGCACCAAAGCGGCGCCGCCGGCCAACGCGCCGGTGCTGCTCGAAGGCAGGAATGTCGAGGTCACCTTCAAGATCGGCGGCGGCTTCCTCGGCGGCGAGCCGCTGATGCTGCATGCCGTGGACAAGATCTCGATCCGGCTGAAGCGCAACCAGACCATCGGCATCGTCGGCGAATCCGGCTCGGGCAAGTCGACGCTTGGCCGCGCGCTGCTCAGGCTGTTGCCCAGCGACGGCGTCATCCGCTTTGGCGACCGCGATATTTCGCAAGCCGACAAGCAGGCGATGCGGCCGCTCCGGCGCGAATTGCAGCTCGTCTTCCAGGATCCGTTCGGCTCGCTGTCGCCGCGCATGACCGTCGGCCAGGTCATCACCGAGGGGCTTTTGGTGCACGAGCCTTCGTTGAGCGGCAAGCAGCGCGACCAGCGCGCCGTCGAGGCGCTGCGCGAGGTCGGGCTCGACCCTAATGCGCGCAACCGCTACGCGCACGAATTCTCCGGCGGCCAGCGCCAGCGCATCGCCATTGCCCGCGCCATGATCCTGAAGCCGAAAGTGGTGGTGCTCGACGAGCCGACCTCGGCGCTCGACCGGTCGGTGCAAAAGCAGATCGTCGAACTGCTGCGCAAGCTGCAGGCCGACCACGAGCTGTCTTATCTGTTCATCAGCCACGACCTCGCCGTGGTGCGTGCGATGGCCGACTACATCATCGTCATGAAGCAGGGCAAGATCGTCGAGGAAGGGCCGACGGAAGAAATCTTCAGCAACCCGCAAGCCGCCTACACGCAGACGCTGATGAACGCCGCGATCGACGTCACCCGATTCAGGATCAGTGCCTGAGGCGAGAGCCGGGCACTCGGCGCGCCATCACTGCGCGGACGGGCACTGACGCTTTCGTGTCGCGATAATCGCCTGCTGCTGTTGCTGCAGCCGCTCGATCCGGGCGGTTTCGCGGTCGGCCACCACCGTCTTGACGCGCTCGCCGCCCAACAGCCAGCTCGGCACGCTGGTCTTGGCGACCTTGCCGCGGCCAATCGCGGTCCGCGATATCTCGGTGGCGGTGTCGCCGAGCGCGACGTTGAGTTCGCTGCAGCTCATCTTGTCGTATTTGGCCTGGTTGGCGCTGCCAGCCGTCGAAGAGCAGCCGGCTGCGACGAGAAGCATGGCGGTCAAACTAAACGGTAAGGCGACAGTCGGCGCGAACTTCATTTTCTACCTGGCCTCGTTCCAATGGTTTCGCATACCCCTTGAATTAGGACGGCTAGCCATTAGGCCGAAGTGAGGGCTCACTGTCGAGCGCATGGATAGCGGAGCCCGGAATAAGGCGAGTGGCCCTAGGCAGCTCGACCATGATCGGCTTGAACCCAAGCTAAGACGAGCCGCTCGTAATCTGCGAACAAAATATTAACCGCATCTATCCCGGCCTGTGCCGCCAGATTGGGTAACGCAGCAATGAATCTATCGAAGCTGTCCAGAACCAAATTTGGCGGGGGAATAGCGGTCCGCCGCGAAACCGTTGCAAGCCAATCCCGCACCCGTGAAACCATCGTTCTTGGCTCTCCCTGATGAGCAGAGATATCCATTCCGGCGAGGTCCGAGATGAATTGTTGATATCGAAAAGGAGCTACGTCCAATATGAGACAACGTTTCTTTTTCTGATTGTCATCGCCATATCGCTTGGCTCCGAGAAACATCCCTAACTCCAGTGGCATATTGAAACGCGGTAAGCCGCTGACCGGGTCACTCTCGGTCCGGGATAGATCATGTATGCCATAGCGGCTTTGTTCGACAATTCTGTATAATTTGTCGATACGAGTTTCCGCACCGTCGTCCATTTCTCGGGCACATCTTGCGCGGAACCCGCAGGCCAATACTGCAAATATCAAGGCGTGAAAGGCTGGTGAAAACGCGGCGTCAAATGGGCAATTTATGAAGACGTCACGCGATGCCATAGTCAGTGAGAGTACTTGCGTACATAGTTACTGACCACATCCAGCGCTTGGCGGTCGGATATCCTGCCAGGTTTTGTAACTGGCTTTTGAGCGAAGCTGTACGAAGCCGATCTGGCAGCAGCCTTCGCGGCCGGTTTGGCGGCAGCCTTCGCCGCTGGTTTAGCGGCAGTTTTCGCCACTGGTTTAGCGGCTGCTTTCGCAGCTGGTTTACCGGCTGCCTTCATCGCTGGTTTCGCAATTGCCTTTGCCGGTGCTTTGGCTGACATGACGCTAGAGACCTTCTTGATGTCGAACTATGCTCATACTCAAACAGATAGCACCTCAACCTCCAATGTTAAATGCCAACTGCCGAGGATCTAGGACATTCCAGCGCCTTAACTCCGTCATTCAAAGGCCGCCTGCAAGGCCGCTTGGACATCACTGAATGGCGAAAGTCTCATTTGAAACGTCAGACGGTCTCACGGCCGTCGCATGTTCCTAAATCGTTCTCTTCGGCAGATGCGGCCAAGCATCTGAACCAACTGCAAAAATCATCGATTGCGGGAAAACTTCGGACTGGTCGGAGTGGCAGGATTTGAACCTGCGACCCCCTCGTCCCGAACGAGGTGCGCTACCAGACTGCGCTACACTCCGTGACCAGACCGCGGGCTTATAGCCGCCGCCTTCCGATCCTGCAAGCGCCAATGGCAGCACTTCTGTCGCATTTCGCCGGCTTTCGTCGCGATGGTCCGGATGGCAGGAAATTCAGGCAGTCCGCGAGCGACCACTTCCAGTCTGTGTAACCAACCTTGAACCCGCTTAGGCGGTTCGCCGTCTCACGGAAACGGCGAACCTTTAGCTCTTTGTTTTCCATGCAACCGCGGATGGAAAACCGTTTCACACTTGTCCTGGAATTTGCTCTAAAACGAGCCCCGGCTGCCTGGAGTTCCTGAGTCTTGCCTCAACGCATTGTCAGTTTTGTCATGAGCGGCGGCGTCGGCTCGCGGCTCTGGCCGCTGTCGCGCGAGGACAATCCCAAGCAGTTCCATGACTTTTCCGGCGACGGCTCGATGCTGGCCAAGACCTTGCGCCGGCTCAAGGCGCGGCCGGATGGCGAAACGCCGATTTTCCTGATCGCCGCCGAGCGTCACGCCGAGCGCGTCCATGCCGACCTCGCCGGCCTCGATCTTTCCGGCGGCGGTCCGCTGTTCGAGCCAACGGGGCGCAACACGGCAGCCGCCGTGGCGCTGGCCAGCCTGCGCACGCTCTCGGAGTTCGGCGACGAACTGGTGCTGGTCGTGCCCTCCGACCATGAGATATCGACGCCGCGCAAGTTCTGGCAGAGCATCGAGGTGGGCGCGGCGGCCGCAAATGCCGGCCGTCTCGTGGTGTTCGGCCTCAAGCCGACCCAGCCCGAGACCGGCTACGGTTATATCGAGGTCGCGGCGGACAGAGACGGCGTGTTCGACGTTTCGCGCTTCGTCGAGAAGCCCGATCTCGCCACGGCGCAAAGCTATCTCGCGGCCGGGACATTTTATTGGAACACTGGCATCTTCCTGTTTCGCGCCGGCGCGATGCGCGATGCTTTCGCGGCTTTTGCGCCCGATATCTGGCAGACGACCGAAGCGGCTTACAAAGCGGCGATCAGCGATCTGTCCGGCCTTTACATGCCGCTGGATCTTTATACGGCGATCCCGTCGACCTCGATCGACTACGCCGTCATGGAGCGGGCGAGCGGCATCGCCATGGTGCCTGCCGGCTTTCGCTGGAACGATCTCGGTTCCTGGCAGTCGCTGCTCGATGTCGGTCCGTCCGACAGCCAAGGCAATGTCATCGTAGGCGATGTCGTCGCCATCGATTGCGAGAACTCCTATATCCGCAGCGAGGGCCGCCTGCTGTCGGCGATCGGCATGAAGGATGTGGCCATCGTGTCGACGGCCGATGCCACGTTTGTCGCCCCGGTCAGCCATAGCCAGCACGTCAAGAAGATCGTCGAGCAGCTGGAGAAATCCGGCCGGCTGGAGACCCGCTTTACGCCGGCGCCGGACCGCGTCATCGAGAGCGGCGCCTGGCAACGGCGTGTGCATCACTGGCTGTTCGACGAGACGCTGCCGCTGTGGTCGACGTCGGGCGTCGACGAGCATTATGGCGGCTTTCACGAGGCTCTCGCTTTCGATGCCTCGCCATTGATGAAGCTCAAGCGCATGCGCACGCAGGCGCGTCAGGTCTATGCCTTCGCGGTCGCCAAGGAGCGTGGCTGGGATGGCCCGGCCGATCGGCTGATCGCTCACGGCATCGACTTCATGGCCGGCAAGGGCCGTACCGAACGTGGCGGCTGGGTGCGTACGCTCAACATCGACGGTTCGGTCGCCGATCCCGTCGAGGACGCCTACGACCATTCCTGTGTGCTTCTGGCCCTGGCGCACGCCCACATTTCGGGCCACCCCGACGCGCTGCGGCTCGGCGAGGAGACGTTCGCCTTCCTCGATGCGCATCTTGAGGACAGCCGCATGACCGGCTTCCTCGAAACCTCGGACGGCGCCGGCGAGCGACGCTCCAACCCGCATATGCATTTCCTGGAGGCTTTTCTCGCCTGGCACCAGGCGACCGGCGATCGCGCTTATCTGCGCCGCGCCGCGCGCATCGTGGATCTTTTCCGCAGCCATTTCTTCGACGCCGAAAGCTGGACGCTGGGCGAATATTTCGATGAAGGCTGGAAGCCAGCCATAGGCGACAAAGGCAACTGGACCGAGCCCGGCCATCATTTCGAATGGGCCTCGCTTGTTGTCGACTTCGCCGGCCGCAGCGGCCAGAGCGAGCTCACCGCTTTTGCCCGCAAGCTTTATGCTTCCGCCATCGCCAACGGCCTCAACCGCGCCACCGGGTTGGCCTATGGCGCCGTCTCGCGTCAGGGCCTGCCGCTCGACACGGTCTCGCGCAGCTGGCCGCAGGCAGAGGCGATCAAGGCCGCGATCGCGCTAGACGGGTCGGGAGGCCCGGATCTCAAGCCGGAGATCGAGGCGCGTGTCGGCCGGCTGTTCCGCTGGCACATCGATCCGGCGCCGCTCGGCCTGTGGATCGACCGCATCGACGAACGCGGCCGCTCGCTGGCGACCGACGTGCCGGCCAGCATCTTCTACCATCTGGTCTATGCGCTGACGCAATATCTGGATGGGACGGCGGGAAAGGGGTGAGGAAGGGACCATACGTCTCGTTCCCTCGCGCCAGCCTACAAGGGCTTGGACTCTTCTTTCGGCTGTGGCTCGCGGTACTTTGCTTCCAGCCGGTCAAGAACCTCCGACACCGGAATGCCAAGTCCGCTTTCCTGTCCTTTGCGGATATCATCACGCAAAACGACTAGCTTCGTTTGCCGCTGTTCAGTCACGGTGTTGCCCCAGATGCGCTCTCTCGCACAGCCAGCGATGCAAGCGCCACGATCGGCGGCAGCGCGAATGACCAGACCCCGATCTGTACGTGGAGCAGCGCGGCGACCCCGCATCCGAGCGCGAAGACGGCCACCATGACCGACATTCGCTTGAGGCGCGCTCGTGATGCGGCCGTATCCTGCGCGGACGACCCGTGGATCAGGTCGGCCAGATCGAGCATGATCTGCGTTGTGGTGCCAGTCATCAGCGTCGATGGCGGCAGGCTGGCGAGATGGACGCGCTGCGCGGCGTTCTGAACGGCCATCGCCGAGACCAATGTCATCCCCGTGACGATGGCCGCCCAATGGTCGCCATCCGGGAAAGGCCCCAGTCGAACCGCCAGGACGGCGGCTGCGACCAGCAAGACGAGCTTGATCGCCAGCAGCGAGCGAAAAACCGGAAGCTCCCTGCTTCTAAGCGCGTGCGACAACAGCCGGCTGAGCACCACCACCACGCAAAACACCGGCAGCGCAAGCAGCTTCGACAGCGCGCCCGATGTGCCGAGCGCCAGAGAGGCGCCAAGCGTTACGAAATTGCCGGTGACATGCGCCGTAAACAGCCCCTGGAGCGCCAGGAAACCCATCGTATCGACATAGCCGCCGTTGAAGCCGAGCAGCAGCGGCAAAACGGTGGTTCGCTTGGCTTCGCCCGTCATGCAGGCCTCCCTAATTCTCGCGCACCGGGAAGCCTACGGCAAATCGCGGCGGGGCGAATAGTGGTATCGGCCTGCCGCGGCGGCTCGTGACCTCAATAGGGGCTCGCCACGTCCCCGGTCTCGACATACACGGCCTTGATCTGCGAATAGTGCGCCAGCGCGGCCAGCGAGTTCTCGCGGCCGATGCCGGATTGCTTGACGCCGCCGAAGGGCATTTCCACCGGCGTCAGATTGTAGGCGTTGATCCAGCAGGTGCCGGCCTGCAGCTCGGCGATCACGCGGTGGGCGCGCGGCAGGTCGCGCGTGAACACGCCGGCGGCAAGGCCGAATTCGGTATCGTTGGCGCGATCGATCACTTCGTCCTCGCTGTCGAACTTCAGCACGCTCATCACCGGCCCGAAGATTTCTTCACGCGCGATGCGCATGGTGTCCGTCACGCCGGTGAACACCGTCGGCTCGATGAAGAAGCCGCCATCAAAGCCCTGCAGCGCCGGCACGTTCCCGCCGCAGGCGAGCGTCGCCCCGCCCTGCTTGCCGGCTTCGATGTAGGAGACGATCTTGTCCTGCTGCGCCTTGTTGACCAGCGGCCCCATCTGCGTTTCGGGGTCGAGCGGATCGCCAATGCGGATCTTTTTCGTCCGCTCGACCAGCCGGTCGACGAAGCGGTCATGCAGGCCCGCCTGCACGAAGACGCGTGTGCCGTTCGAGCAGATCTGGCCAGTCGAATAGAAATTGCCGAGCATGGCGCCGCTGATGGCGTTCTCAAGGTCGGCGTCGTCGAAGACGATCAGCGGCGACTTGCCGCCGAGCTCCATCGTGGCATGCTTCATCTTCGAGCCGGCGAGCGACAGCACCTTGCGGCCCGTCGGCACCGAGCCGGTCACCGAGACCTTCGCCACGACATCATGGCCGACGAGGCCGGCGCCGACATCGCCATAGCCTTGTACGACGTTGAACAGCCCGTCCGGCAGGCCGGCCTCCGAGTAGATCTCGGCCAGCGCCAGCGCCGACAGCGGCGTGTTTTCCGACGGCTTGAACACCATGGCATTGCCCATGGCGAGCGCCGGCGCCGACTTCCAGCCGGCGATCTGGATCGGATAGTTCCAGGCGCCGATGCCGACGCAGACGCCAAGCGCTTCACGGCGCGTATAGGCGAAGGGTCCGCCGAGATCGATCATCTCGCCGTTGAAGGTCGCAACCGCGCCGGCGAAATATTCAAGGCAATCGGCGGCCGAAGGCGCGTCCGCCACCAGTGTCTCCTGGATCGCCTTGCCGGTGTCGAGTGTCTCGATGCGCGCCAAATCGGCATTGCGTGCGCGCAAAATGTCGGCGGCGCGACGCAGGATGCGGCCGCGCTCGACCGGCTTCATCCGCGCCCAGGCCGGCTGCGCGGCACGGGCGGCTTCGATAGCCAACTCCAGCACGTTCGGCGTCGCCGAATGCAGCGTGGCGATGACCTCGCCGGTCGCCGGATAGATCACCGGCAAGGGCGCGCCGCCTTCGTCCTCGATGTAGCGGCCGTTGACATAGTGCGATGCCGTTGGCTGAGCGCGCATGGGCTTCTCCAAAATCTAGTCGCTGTGGCGGAGCGTTTTGTCGGACAATGCCCTATCGGTCCGCCACCTGCCAGCGCGGATTGATCCAGGGTTCCTGGTTGGATGGCGCCAGCGGCGTGCGGCCAAGGATATGGTCCGACGCCTTCTCGCCGGTCATGATCGACGGCGCGTTGAGATTGCCGTTGGTCACGCGCGGGAAGATCGAGGAGTCCGCCACCCGCAGGCCTTCGACGCCGATGACCCGGCATTCCGGATCGACGACGCTGGTCAGATCGTCGGCGCGGCCCATCCTGCAGGTGCCGCAGGGGTGGTAGGCGCTCTCGGCGTGCTCGCGGATGAAGGCGTCGAGCTGATCGTCGCTCTGCACGTGGCTGCCCGGCGAAATCTCCTTGCCGCGGAAGGCATCGAAGGCTTTCTGACCGAAGATCTCGCGCGTCAGCCGGATGCAGTGGCGGAACTCGCTCCAGTCGTCGGGATGCGACATGTAGTTGAAGCGGATCACCGGCTTCGCCTTCGGGTCGGGCGAGCGCAATGTTACCGAACCGCGCGACTTCGAACGCATCGGTCCGACATGCGCCTGGAAGCCATGCGACTTCGCCGCCGCCTTGCCGTCATAGCGCACCGCCGCCGGAATGAAGTGATATTGGATATCGGGATAGTCGACCCCGGCTTGCGAGCGCACGAAGGCGGCGGCTTCGAAATGGTTGGTGGCGCCAAGTCCGGTCTTGAAGAACAGCCACTGGGCGCCGATCAGCGCCTTGGAGAACGGGTTGAGCACCGAGTTCAGCGTAATCGGCTTGGTCGCTTCCTGCTGGATATAGAGCTCCAGATGGTCCTGCAGATTGGCTCCGACGCCTGGACGATCGGCGACCACCGCGATGCCGTTTTCCTGCAGATGCGCGCCCGGGCCGATGCCGGACAGCATCAGGATCTTCGGCGAGTTGATCGATGAGGCGGCGACGATCACCTCACGCCGCGCCTTAACGACCTGAATCTGTTTGTGAGCTTCGATCTCGACGCCGACGGCGCGTTGATTCTCGATCACCACGCGCCGGGCGAAACCCTTGACCACGCGGACATTTCCACGCTTGAGAGCCGGCTTGAGATAAGCGTTCGCCGCCGACCAGCGACGACCGCCCAGGATGGTCTGTTCCATGGCTCCGAATCCTTCCTGCTTGGAGCCGTTGTAGTCGTCGGTCAGCTCGAACCCGGCCTGGCGGCCGGCCTCGACGAAAGCGCCGTAGAGCGGATTGTTGCGCGTGCCGCGTTGCACATGCAGCGGCCCACCGTGACCGCGCCAGCCGTCCTCGCCGCCGTCGGAATCTTCCATGCGCTTGAAATAGGGAAGCACGTCGGCGAAGCCCCAACCGGCAGCCCCCTGGTCGGCCCAATGGTCGAAGTCATGCGCATGTCCGCGCACATAGACCATGCCGTTGATCGAGGACGAACCACCGATCACCTTGCCGCGCGGTGTGGCGAGCACGCGGCCGCCCAGATGCGGTTCCGGCTCGCTGGCGAAACCCCAGTCGTAAAGGCTCATGTTGAGCGGAATAGACAGCGCCGACGGCATCTGGATCAGCGGCCCAATATCGGTGCCGCCGAACTCGATGACGATTACCGAGTTCTTGCCGTCCTCCGACAGCCTGTAGGCCATGGCCGAGCCTGCCGAGCCGGAGCCGATGATGACGAAATCCGCTTCAAGCATTGTTCATATGCGCCATAAAATCGGCGAGCGAGACATTGCCGCCGGTAGCCACAACGAGGACGGTCTTGCCCGCCACATCCACCTTGCCGCCGAGAAGGGCGGCGAGCGATGCCGCGCCCGACGGCTCCAACACCAGCTTCATCCGCTCGAAGGCAATCTTCATGGCCCGCCGCACCGAGGCGTCGTCTACGGTAATGCCGCGCACGCCGGCAGCCTTGACCGCCGCGAACGGCGCGTCGCCTGGACGTCGCGACATCAGCCCGTCGCAGATCGATTTCGGTCCGATCGGCATGGTCTCGATCGCGCCATGCGCCAGCGAGGAGCCCATGCCGTTGAAGCCTTCCGGCTCGACCGCGATGATCTCGGTCTTGGGCGACAGATAATGGAAGGCAAGCGAGACGCCGCCGATCAGCCCGCCGCCGCCGACCGAGCAGAACACAAGGTCGGCATGCGCGCTCTTCGCCGCCAACTGGTCGAGCGCCTCCAGCCCGGCGCCTGCCTGGCCGGCGACGATCTCGGGATCATCGAAAGGGTGGAGCAAGGTGATGTGCTCGGTCTCGGCGATCTCGCGCGCCTTGGCAGCCGCGACCTCTTCGCGGGCGCGCTCGCCATGGTCGGTCAGCACCACGCGCGCGCCATAGCCGGCGGTGGCATCGCGCTTGGCGGCCGGCGCATCGATCGGCATGACGATGGTGACGGGAATGCCGAGCGCCTGGCCGGCGGCAGCCAGCCCCTGCGCGAAATTGCCGGAGGAGTAGGCGACGACGCCTTGGCTCGCCTCGTCGGGCGACAGCCGCTTCAGCCGCCAATAGGCGCCGCGCACCTTGAAGGAGCCGGCCCATTGCAGCGATTCCGGCTTGACGAAGACACGCGCAGCGCCGGTTTCTTTGGCCAGCGCGGCCGACTCCAGCAGCGGCGTCACCTGCGTCGCCATCGAGGTGACGGCATAGGCCTGTTTCAGATGGTCGATGGTGGGAACGAGAATATCAGCCATCATTCGCCTCGCGGATACCGTTTGCTGTCTTCGAGGTTGTCGAGGTTCATATGATTGCGCATGTAGCGTTCCGACGCCTTTTGCAGCGGCTGGAACTCCCATGGGTAGTAGGCGCCGTTGCGCAGCGCCGGATAGATCACCCAGCGGCGCGCCTGGCTTTCGCGCACGGCGGCGTCGAAGCTCGCCATGTCCCAGCGCGCCCGGACCTTTTCCATGAAGCCCGCCACCACCTCCGCATGCGCCGGGTCGTTGGCGAGGTTGTTCAATTCCCGTGGGTCGGATTCGATATCAAACAGTTGTGACGGATCGATCTCGCAATGGACGAATTTGTATTTGCCCTCGCGGATCGCCACCATCGGCGCGTAGGAGCCCTCGGCGGCATATTCCATCAGCACCGGCTCGGAACGTTCCTTGCCGTCGAGGAGCGGCAACAACGACTGGCCATCGGTCCACGGCGCGATCGCGCTCATATCGATACCGGCGAGGTCGCACAGCGTCGGCGCGACATCGAGGTTGGAGACGGGCGCGCCGATCAGCCCGGCCTCGATGCCCTTGCCGGCCATCATCAGCGGCACTCGCGCCGAGCCTTCATAGAAGTTCATCTTGAACCACAGGCCGCGCTCGCCAAGCATGTCACCGTGGTCGGAGCAGAACAGCACGATCGTGTCATCGAGCATGCGGGTGCGTTCAAGCACCGACAGCAACTCGCCGACCTTATCGTCGAGATAGGAGATGTTGGCGAAATAGCCGCGCCGCGAACGGCGGACCTGCTCCGGCGTGATGTCGAAACTGTCGTAGTCCGAAGCCTTATAGAGCCGCTTCGAATGCGGATCCTGTCTGTCGTAGGGAATGAAGCCGACTTCCGGCTCCAGTGCCGGGCAATCCTCATAAAGGTCCCAGTATTTGCGCCGCGCGACATAGGGGTCGTGCGGGTGGGTGAAGGAGACCGTCAGGCACCAGGGCCGGCGCGTCGCGTCATCCGACGTGCGGGAGAAATCGTAGAGCCTCTGCACGGCATGGAAGGCGACCTCGTCGTCATACTCCATCTGGTTGGTGATCTCGGCGATGCCGGCGCCGGTGACCGAACCCAGATTGTGGTACCACCAGTCGATGCGTTCACCGGGCTTGCGGTAATCCGGCGTCCAGCCGAAATCGGCGGGATAGATGTCGGTGGTGAGGCGCTCCTCGAAACCGTGCAACTGGTCAGGCCCGACGAAATGCATCTTGCCCGACAGCACCGTGTGGTAGCCGGCGCCGCGCAGATGATGCGCATAGGTCGGGATCGAAGACGCGAACTCGGCCGCGTTGTCGTAGACTTGCGTGCGCGACGGCAATTGTCCGCTCATGAACGAGGCGCGGCCCGGCGCGCAGAGCGGCGATGCGGTGTAGTTGTTGGCAAATCGCGCCGAGTGGGCCGCCAGTGCCTTCAGATGCGGCGCATGCAGGAAATCGGCCGGCCCGTTCGGAAAGAACGTGCCGTTGAGCTGATCGACCATGACGATCAGGAAATTCGGTCGTCTGGTCGTCAAGGCAGGCTCCGTCCGCTGAGCTTGGTTTCGAGATAGTCTTCGATGAGCGCGATCGCGGTCGCAGCATCAGGCACGCCAGCTTTCAGCGCCCGCCGGATGTAAAGGCCGTCTATCAACGCCGCGGTCGCCTCCGCGACGCGATCGGCCTCGGCCCGCGGCAGGATGCCGGTCAGCCCGCTCATCAGGTTGGAATGCAGCCGCCGGGCATAGATGCGCAGCAGGCGGCGCAGCTCGGTTGATTTTTGCGCCTCGACATAGAAGGCGAGCCAAGCGGCTATGATCTCGGACTGGAACTGCTCGTCGGAGAAGCTGACCGCGACCACTGCCGAGACGCGCCGGCGCGGCAAGACGGCAGAACGAAACGCACGCCGCGTATCGGCGTTGAGCTCGGCCAGGATGTGACGCATCGTTGCAAACAGCAATTCGTCCTTGGCGCCGAAATAGTGATGCGCCAGCGCCGACGATACGCCGGCGCGGCCAGCGATCTCCGACATGGTGACATCCAGCGAACCGCGCTCGCCGATCGCGGAGATCGTCGCGTCGATCAGCGCCTTGCGACGCAATGGCTCCATTCCGATTTTCGGCATGCTGTTTCCGGCTTTTGCGGAGAGATTATTTTTTATTGACGCGTCAATCAACAAAAAATCGCGCCAATGGTACCTGCACCAAGCGATTGTCTGCTTCCGGCTCTTTTCGAGATGGGGACGATTGTTTATATTTGAACAATAAAGGCGAATTGCGCCACGGGCCCATATGCTAGGCTGGCGCCCAAGGATGGAGACCGCCATGACCGCATGCATCGTCGGCTGGGCGCATTCGCGCTTCGGCAAGCTTGAAGGCGAGACGCTGGAGAGCCTGATCACCAAGGTCGCCGTCGAGGCGCTCGACCATGCCGGCATCGGCCCGGACGATGTCGACGAGATCGTGCTTGGCCATTTCAACGCCGGTTTCTCGCCGCAGGATTTCACCGCCAGCCTCGTGCTGCAGGCCGACGACCGGCTGCGCTTCAAGCCGGCGACGCGGGTCGAGAACGCCTGCGC
Organism: Mesorhizobium sp. RCC_202; assembly: GCF_041355295.1. NCBI lineage: Bacteria > Pseudomonadati > Pseudomonadota > Alphaproteobacteria > Hyphomicrobiales > Phyllobacteriaceae > Mesorhizobium > Mesorhizobium sp. RCC_202. The sequence continues at coordinate 66,742 of NZ_JBFUPO010000014.1, read as the reverse complement.
CACCGGATCGGCCGCCGTCCGGCAGGGCATCCGCGCCATCGACGCCAACGCCGCCCGCATCGTGCTGGTCGTTGGCGCCGAGCAGATGACGACGACGCCAGGACCTGAGATCGGCAAGAACCTGCTCAAGGCTTCCTACCTGCCCGAGGATGGCGAGACGCCGGCGGGTTTTGCCGGCGTCTTCGGCAAGATCGCTCAGGCCTATTTCCAGCGCTACGGCGACCAGTCCGATGCGCTGGCAATGATTGCCGCCAAGAACCACAAAAACGGCGTCGACAATCCTTATGCCCAGATGCGCAAGGATTTCGGCTACGAATTTTGCCGTCAGGAAAGCGAGAAGAATCCCTTTGTCGCCGGTCCGTTGAAGCGCACCGACTGCTCGCTGGTGTCTGACGGTGCCGCGGCACTCGTGCTCACCGACACCGCAACGGCGCTGAGGATGCGTCGCGCCGTCACCTTCCGCGCCAATGAGCATGTCCAGGATTTCCTGCCTATGTCGAAGCGCGACATCCTTTCCTTCGAGGGATGCGAGCAGGCCTGGAACCAGGCGCTGAAGAAGGCGGGCGTCACGCTCGACGATCTTTCCTTTGTCGAGACGCATGACTGCTTCACCATCGCCGAGCTGATCGAATACGAGGCGATGGGCCTGGCCAAGCCGGGTGAGGGCGCCAAGCTGGCGCTGGACGGGACGACGGCCAGGGATGGACGCCTGCCGGTCAACCCATCCGGCGGGTTGAAGGCCAAGGGCCACCCGATCGGCGCCACCGGCGTGTCGATGCATGTGCTCACCGCCATGCAGTTGACTGGCGAGGCCGGCGGCATCCAGGTGCCGGGCGCCAAGCTCGGCGGTATCTTCAACATGGGCGGCGCGGCGGTCGCCAACTACGTTTCCATTCTCGACCGGATCAGGTAGAACCTGCCCGATTTTTCGGGGGATCCATGACAAATCCGGTTCTGGTCGAAGTTCTGCGCGGGGCAATTGTCGAGAGCGCCCATCGCGGCGCCGTTGCGGTCTTCGATGCCGACGGCAAGCCCTTCCTGGAAATCGGCGACGCAACGCGCCCGGTGTTCCCGCGCTCGGCGGTGAAGGCGATCCAGGCGCTGCCGTTGGTCGAATCGGGTACTGCCGACGCCTATGGCTTCGGCGACCGCGAACTGGCGCTGGCCTGCGCCTCGCATTCCGGCGAACCCGTGCACGTCGAACTGGCTACGGCCATGCTCGCCAAGGCTGGTCTCGACCGGACTGCGCTCGAATGCGGTGCGCATTGGCCGTCGAGCCATGACGCCACGATCGCGTTGGCGCGTGCCGGCGGCTCGCCGAACGCCTTGCACAACAACTGCTCCGGCAAGCATTCCGGTTTTCTCTGCACCTGCGTCCACTCCGGCATCGCCCATCAGGGCTACGTCAAGGCCGGCCACGCCTTTCAGGAGATGGTGCGCGACGCTATGCAGTCGGTGACCGGCGTTGCCCACGACGCCGACAACAGCGCGACCGACGGCTGCTCAATCCCGACCTATGCCGTGCCGCTGAAAAACCTTGCGCTGGGTTTTGCCCGCATGGCGACGGGCAGGGGCTTTGCGCCTGAGCGCGCCAAGGCGGCGAACCGGCTTTTGTCGGCCTGCATGGCCGAGCCCTTCCTGGTCGCCGGCACGGGCAAGGCCGATGTCGCGCTGATGCAGGCGGCACCGGGCCGCATCTTCGTCAAGACCGGCGCCGAGGGGGTCTATTGCGCGGCGGTACCGGAGCTTGGCCTCGGCATCGCGCTGAAATGCGATGACGGCGCCGCCCGCGCCGCCGAGGTCATGGTCGCTTCCGTGCTGGCAAAGCTGCTGCGGGCGGACGAGGCCCTGGCCGCAAAGCTCAGCGAATTTGCCCGCCCGCCGATAGAAAGCCGCATCGGCGCCAAGGTCGGGTTGTTGCGGCCGACAGCGGCGCGGAACTGATGCATGTCGCCCAGAAGTGTGCAGCGGTTCTGGGACAACGACATGCATCAAGCAAAGGCTTAAAGCGCGTCGCCTGAATCCGTTTCAGCGCGACGCGTTTTGGCGCGTGGATCTCCGCACACGAACAGTCGCTGGCCGTATCTCGGGTGAGCCGCAACAGACGATGATATTACTCCTTGGGAGCCACCTTAAGCGATAGCACCAAAGTCATCGGATTTTTTGGCGAATCCTGGAAGCTATAATGTTCATAAAACGCTTTGGCCTCTTCCGATATGGCATGAACCAACAGACCGCGAATGCCAAGAATGGCCGCCGCTTGACTTGTCCGCAGCACCGCGTCCTGTAGCAGAGCGACGCCCAAGCCCTTGCCTTGCCAGCTTGCATCGACAGCCAGGCGGCCAAGTACGGCTATGGGCACGGGATCGGGCATATTGCGGCGGATCGAACCGGGCGCGTCCGCCAGGTCGAGCGCGCCTGACGAAAGGCAATAATAACCGACGACGCGCGTGCTTTCCGCAATCACATAGGTTCTGGACGCGCCGCTCACTTGATTGGCGCGCGCCCGCCTTCGAAGCCATTGATCTAGGCTGTCGGCTCCGCTTTGAAAAAGATCGAGTTCGTGGCTGTCGGCAAGAAGGATTGGCGCCGAAAGCATTAGTCCAGCCAGGGTTTGGGCGCGTTCATCAGGCGGGCAAATCCCTCGCCGCTCGGTGGCCGATCGAGGATATCGAGGTAGTGCTGATAGCTCTCGGCATCGACCTTGACGAGCGTCTGGTCGAGCAACGTGTCTTCGGCTGCGCGGTAAGCGGCGTCGATCATGAAGTCGGAGCGGGTCTTCCCACGTATCTTTGCGGCGCGGTCGATCAGCGTGCGAACATCCTCGCGGATGCGCAGATTGACGGGCTTGGCGTGGGTGTCCTGGTTCTTGGCGGCCATGGCAAAATCCTTCCGTTACCAAGATAGCATCTTTGCATACACAACGTGTATCTAATTCTGGAATCCCCTATTTTGGCCGCCGACGACTCGGAAAACGCCGGTTCTGCGACGAAACCGTACAGCAACGTGTCCATATTTTTGCTAGCGTCTTTCACCAATCAAACGGCGGGTGCTGACCATGCTGGAAGCGGACAAGGTGTTTGCCGGGTCGATCCCGGAAAACTACGATCGCCATATGGTGCCGCTGATTTTCGAACCGTATGCCACGGATATTGCGCGACGGGCGGCGGCCTTCTCACCCTTGGCCGTTCTGGAAATAGCCGCGGGCACCGGGGTCGTCACCCGCGCCCTGGCAACGAAGCTCTCGCCCGAAGCACGCTATGTCGTGACCGACCTCAATCAGCCGATGCTCGACTACGCTGCCTCGCGCCAGGGCGCCGACAGCCGCCTCACATGGCGCCAGGCGGACGCCATGAAGCTGCCGTTCGAAGACGCTGCATTCGACCTCGTCTGTTGCCAGTTCGGCGCGATGTTCTTTCCCGACCGGCCGGCAGCCTATCGCGAGGCAAAGCGGGTCCTGAAACCGGGCGGACGCTTCTTGTTCAATGTATGGGACCGCATCGAGGAGAACATATTCGCCAACGATGTCACGAACGCTCTCGCCAGGATTTTCCCGGACGATCCGCCGCGCTTCCTGGCGCGCACGCCGCATGGCTACCACGACAAGGACCTGATCCGCGGCGATCTGCGGGCCGCGGGTTTCGCCGATGTGGCGATCGAGACGAGGGCCGAGCAGAGCCGCGCCTCGTCGCCGCGCGTTCCGGCCGTTGCTTATTGTCGGGGCACGGTTCTGCGTACCGAAATCGAAGCCAGGGATCCGGAAAAACTTGAAGCCGCGACCGACTATGCCGCCGCCGCGCTTGCCGAAAGGCATGGCCATGGCGAGGTGGCCGCCAAGATCCAGGCGCATATTATCGTGGCTTCGAATTAGGACATACGCGTCGTGCAAGCGCGCTTGCTAGCTGACCTTGTTGCGCTCGACGGTCAGATGCGCGTAGCCGCTGTCGCTTGATTTGGCGAGGTCGCCGGTCACCGGCTCGGCCCAGCGCTGGCCGATGATGGCGCCATTCTTCACGCCGTCGATCACATTGTCCGAGATGACGGCGCTGCCGGAGCCCTCGACGACGCTGACGACGATGCCGGTTCCCGCTTTGCGGATGATGTTGCCGGTGGCCACGACATTGCGCAGATAGGGACCCCAGCCGAGTTGCATGCCGTAGAGCGGCGCGCCCTCAACGACATTGCCCGACACCGTGGTGTCGGCCTCGGCGCTGATGCCGACGCCGAAACCGGGCGGGTCGGCGGCGTAGGGGCCGACGGTCGTCAGGTTGCGCACGATGTTGTTGGCGCACACCGCCATGCGGCCGCCTTCGTTGAAGTTGACGATCGAGATGCCATTGGCGGCGCCGTCGACCAGATTGTTGCTGAGGATCGCGCCTTCGAAGGAAAACTCCGAATAGATGCCGGTCTCGCCCGAGCGCGAGCAGGTGTTGCCGGTGATCTGCAGGTTGCTGGCGCTGTTCGCGCGGATCGCTGTAAACGCGCAATCGGAGACGACATTGCCCGAAATGATGACATTGCCGGCGCGGAAAGCATTGATGCCGTTGCCGTTCTGGCCGGTGCCGCCGCTCTTGGCGCCGATCCGCTGCACGCGGTTGCCGCTGACGATGGTGCCGTCTTCCGCCGCTTGCCAGCGATGCACCAGGATGCCGCCATTTGCGCAGTCCGAAACCGTATTGCCGGAGACCTCCAGCCCGCCGGCCTCGACCGAATAGATGCCGGCATCCGCCGCGCCCGAGATATCGGAGCGGCCGACACGGCCGGCGACGTGCTCCAAGGCAAGGCCGCTCTTGCCGCTGCCGGTGACCTGGCAATTGTCGATGACCAGATGAGCGACGCGGCGCAGGTCCAGCAGGCCTTGCGTATAGTCGCCCAGCCACCGATTGCTGCCGTCGAAGACCAGGCCGGTGAGTTCGATATGCTCGGCCTGCTCGGCCATCATCAGATGGCCGTTGCCGCCATAGACGATGCGCGTCGCGCCGGGCACACCCGACAGCCGCACGCGGGCCGGCAGCTTCAGGTTGGAGACGAGATAGGTGCCGGGTGGCAGCGCGATCGGCGCGTCGCGCGCGCTGGCCTCGGCCAGCATCTTGGTGAAAGCCTTGCTCTGGTCGTCCAAGGCGCCCGGCTGCACGCCAAGCTCGGTTGCATTGATCGAGCCGCGCATGGCGGCCATCTCGATGCCGGGCAGCGTCTTGGCCGATGCCTTGCCGAGGCAAAGCCCGGCGACGGCGAAGCCGGCGGTCTGGGTGAGCAGGGCGCGTCTGTTCAACATCGGCACAGGTCCAGGCGTTTCGCCCGGCATCGGCCCAGGCTTTGCCTGTCGGTCGCAGGAATCGTGCCAAGGCCGGACTCGCCGCCAAATCGCTTGTACAGCGCCCGCGCCCGCCCTAAGTTCATCGCATGAGCAGAGCTTTTACACGCGAAGAAGACAGCGAAAACGCCATTGCCGGCGTCGGCGAACGTCCGGTCAGCACGCACCGCAACCTGGTGACGGAGCGCGGCCTGGCGATGATCGAGGACAATCTCGCCGATCTGCGCGACATCCTTGCCAAGGCCGAACGCCAGGGCGACCGCGAGCGCCTGGCTGTGGTGTCGCGCGACCTGCGCTACTGGACCGCGCGGCGAGAGAGCGCCGAACTCTCCGTGCCGGAGCCCGGCAGCGACGTGGTCCGCTTCGGCATGGGCGTCACGCTGGAAGCCGACGACGGTAAGAAGGTGCACTGGAAGATCGTCGGCGAGGACGAGGCCGACCCGACGAAGGGCAGCATTTCCCACGTCTCGCCGCTGGCGGTTGCGCTGTTCGGCAAGAAAGTCGGCGACGTCGCCACCGTCAACGGTAAGGAATGGGAAATCGTCAAGCTCTCGGACAAGGGCTAGGGTTAGCCTTCGAGCTTGACCGTGTGGTCGCGGAAGAATGCCGCGGCCCCAGCCTCGTCGATCTCGCCAGCGGCGACCATCATTACCAGTTGGATGATTTCCTGCTGCTCGGCTTCGACGCTTAGCCCGTTGAAATACAGAAAGAGATCGGCTGCGGCAAAGGCGGTGCGCTTGTTACCGTCCACGAACGGATGGTTTTTTGCGATACCGAAGAGGTAGGCGGCGGCGAGTTCGCAAAGATCCGGCCCCCCATATGCCTCTTTCTGCTGCGGACGAGCGAGTGCCGATTCCAACATACCTTCGTCGCGGATGCCCGATGCGCCACCGTGGAGGCGTAACTGCTCGGCATGCATCGCCTCCACGAACTCTCGCGAATGATGTTCCGTCATTTCGCGAGAGCGCGGTAGGCGACCTCGTACTTCTTCATCCGCTCGCGCGCGATCTTCATCTTGCGCTCGAATTCTTCGGCAGAGTCTTCTAAGCGGCGCAAGCGAAGCTCTTGGCCCTCTTGAACCACGACCACGTTGTCGCCCGCCTTCAAATTCAAACGATCGAGAAGCTCTTTTGGCAAAATCAGACCTTCGGAGTTACCAATCTTTCGAATGGTGGTGTTCATGACCGGATTGTCCTGTTGCAACGCCAATTATAACATCAAGCTCTAAATGTTGCAACAGAGATTATAACGGCGTTAGCTATCCGCCAGCAGCCGATCCATCAACCTATCCGCCGCCTCCGGGATCACCGTCCCCGGTGGAAAAATCTCGGCAGCTCCCGCCGCCAGCACCGCGTCAAAATCCTGCGGCGGGATGACGCCGCCGGCGACGATCAGCATGTCGCCGTGGCCGAGCTTCTTCAGCGCGTCCTTGAGCTCCGGTATCAGCGTCAGATGCCCGGCGGCCAAGGACGAGGCGCCGATGATGTCGACATTGTGCTGGACGGCCAGCCTCGCGATTTCGTCCGGCGTCTGGAACATCGGCCCGACGGTGACGTCGAAGCCAAGATCGGCAAAGGCGCTGGCAATGACCTTCTGACCGCGGTCGTGACCATCCTGGCCCATCTTGGCGACCAGGATGCGCGGCTTGCCGCCGTTTTTCTTCTCGAACGCCTCGATCTTTTCCTGCAGCCGGTCGACCGTCGGATTGTCGCCGAGCGCGTCGCGATAGACGCCGGAGATCGTCTGCACGGTGGCCGCGTGGCGGCCGAAGACCTTTTCCAGCGCCAGTGAGATTTCGCCGACCGTGGCGTTGGCGCGCGCGGCGCGGATCGCGACTTCAAGCAGGTTCTCACCGCTTTCGGCGGCGCGGCCGAGCGCGGCCAGCGCATCCTCGAGCGCGCCGACGTCGCGCGTGCCCTTCAGCCGCTGCAGCTTCGCCAACTGCCTGGCCTTCACCTCGGCATTGTCAATCTTCAGCACGTCGACTTCGATGTCGGTCTGCGGCCGGTGCGCGTTGACGCCGACCAGAATCTGCTCGCCGGAATCGATGCGCGCCTGGGTCCGCGCCGCCGCTTCCTCAATGCGCAGCTTGGGGATGCCTTGCTCGATCGCCGCCGCCATCCCGCCGAGGCTTTCGACCTCCTCGATATGGGCAAGCGCCCGCGCCGCCAGGTCATGCGTCAGCCGCTCGACATAGGCCGAGCCGCCCCACGGATCGATCAGGCGCGTGGTGCCGGATTCCTTTTGCAGGATAAGCTGCGTGTTGCGGGCGATACGCGCCGAATGGTCGGTCGGCAGCGCCATCGCCTCGTCGAAGGAATTGGTGTGCAGCGACTGCGTATGGCCCTGCGTCGCCGCCATCGCCTCGATCATGGTGCGGGTGATGTTGTTGTAGGGGTCCTGCGCCGTCAGCGACCAGCCGGAGGTCTGGCAATGGGTGCGCAGCGACAGCGAGCGCTCGTCCTTCGGCGCGAAATTCTTCTTCATCAGGCTCGACCACAAAAGCCGCGCGGCCCTGAGCTTGGCAACCTCCATGAAGAAGTTCATTCCGATCGCCCAGAAGAACGACAGCCGCGGCGCGAAGCGGTCGATATCAAGGCCCGCGGCGACGCCGGCGCGGGCATATTCGATGCCGTCGGCAATGGTGTAGGCGAGTTCGAGGTCCGCCGTCGCGCCGGCTTCCTGCATGTGGTAGCCGGAAATCGAGATCGAGTTGAACTTCGGCATATGCCTGGAAGTATAGGCGAAGATGTCCGACACGATCCGCATCGATGGCTTCGGCGGATAGATGTAGGTGTTGCGGACCATGAACTCCTTCAGGATGTCGTTCTGAATGGTTCCGGCCAGATCCTTCTGCGCGACGCCCTGTTCCTCCGCCGCCACGATGTATAAGGCCATGATCGGCAGCACGGCGCCGTTCATGGTCATCGACACCGTCATTTCGTTCAGCGGGATACCGTCGAACAACTGGCGCATGTCGAGGATGGAATCGATCGCGACGCCGGCCATGCCGACATCGCCGGCAACGCGCGGATGGTCGCTGTCATAGCCGCGATGGGTGGCAAGGTCGAAGGCGACCGACAGTCCCTTCTGGCCGGCGGCGAGATTGCGCCGGTAGAAGGCGTTGGATTCTTCCGCCGTCGAGAAGCCGGCATACTGACGAATTGTCCAGGGCTGCTGGACATACATGGTCGGGTAGGGGCCGCGCACGAAGGGCGGCAAGCCCGGATAGGTGTCGAGATTGGCCAGACCCTTGAGGTCGCCCTGGCCGTAGAGATGCTTGACCGCGATGCCTTCCGGCGTCATCCGCTGGCCCTTGAGCTCGACCGGCGCGCGCCTGGGCGCCGACCAGCCGATCCCGCTGAAATCCGGGATCATGAGCCGGCCCCGATCGACTGATCGATGCGCACCGCAAACAGCGGCTCGCACGTGGCAACGCCTTCGGTCAGCGCCGGCCGCCGTTCCGCCGGCAGTGTCTCGACCGGGCGTTCATTCAGCGCACGGAACAGCGTTGTGCCGACGATGCCGCGTTCGCCTGCCCGATAGGTGGCGTAGCGCTTGGCAGCGGCCATCTGTACGCGGTTCTGGATATAGCCCTGCTGCAGGCTGTCGAGCACGCCGCCTTCGGCTTCGATGCGCTGGAATTCCTCCCAGGCTTTGGCGCAAAGCTCATCGGTCAGCGTCTCGACCGCGCCGGAGCCGCTGACCGGATCGGCGACATGATAGAGGTGGCTTTCATGCGCCATCACCAGCTGCGCGTTGCGGGCAACGCGGCGGGCAAAGCCAGCCGGTAAGCCATGCGCGATGGTGTGCGGCAGGATGGAGATCGAATCCGCGCCACCGGTCGCCGCGGCGAAGGCCGCGATCGCGGTGCGCAGGATGTTGGTCTCGGCATCGGCCATCGTCATCATGCGATAGGAGGTCTCGGCATGCACGCTTGCCGTCGAGGCCGGGATCGAGCAGGTCTCCTGGATGCGCGCCCAGAGCTTGCGCAGTGCCCGCACCTTGGCGATCGACAGGAACTGATCCTGGTCGACGCTGAGCGCGAAGCCGATATGCGGCGCCGCGTAGAGCAGCGGCTGGCGCGCCTTCTCGAACATCCTCAGATAAGAGACCGCAGAGGCCATCATGGTGCCGAGTTCCTGCGCCTCGGTGGCGCCGGCATTGTGGAACACGCGGCCGTCGGCTTCGAGCAGCACGCCGGGCACGCCCATGGCGAAGAAATGCGCCAGCGACTGCGGCATCGATTCCTGTAGCGCCTCGATCGAGGTGCGCAGCCGGCCGGTGCCGGCGAAGATCGCGGCCGGGTCGATGCCGAAGGACAGATTGAGCTTGGTCGGATCGGAGCGGCGCTTGCTCAGGAAGGCGAGCAGCCAGTCGGCCACCGCGCGGCTCCAGGGGTGCGCATCGATGCGCACCTGCACGCGGTTGAGCGGCACGCCGTCGAGCACGGCCTCCAGCGCTTCGGCGGTGCGCGGCAGGCCATAGCCGAAGGCGTTCGGCGCGCCTTCGAAGACCAGCGACAGGCCGGTGGCGCCCTGTGCGATGTCTTCCAGCGCCTGAGCGCTGGCCCGCGCGATATCCGGATCGTCGACACGCTGGCTGATGATCCATGGCGCGGTCGGATTGGTGCGCAGCAAGGGTTCGGCGGTCGCAGAGCGTTGGCTGAGCGGTTCTATGCGGATGCCGTCATCGGTATGGGAAACGAGCTTGTCTTCGAAAGAGCCGTCGGCAAGCGCCTTCTCGGCCAGCGCCAGCCAGCGCTTGGCATCCGGGTTCGGAAGGTCGACATCCCTGGTCGTGGCGCCGGCGCCCATCGCTCTCCTCGTCTGTTGGCCGCATCGGCCAACCACATCAGCCCGTAGGGTCAATCTAGGGTCCCCGGGCGGATATCACAATGTGCCACCCGGCCATGTTCCGGTGCGGTACGTCAACCGATTGCCAAACATGGGCAAAATGCGCAAGCGCCAAAGGCCGATTTTGGCAGTCGCCCCAATTTCGGCAGCTACCGTTCTGGCATTGTCGCTTGGGCCTCGCCTGACTATACCTCGCAAAAGGCTTTTCGACGGAACTGATTGCGGAGACCGGATATATGGCTGACGAGACCAGCATCTTCATCGGCGCCAGCCGCAAGCCGGACGATACCTACCAGCGGGCCGAAGAGCTCTTGCTGCGTTACGGCAACCGCCACGGCCTTGTCACCGGCGCGACCGGAACCGGCAAGACGGTCAGCCTGCAGGTCCTGGCCGAGGGCTTTTCCAATGCCGGCGTGCCGGTCTTCTGCGCCGACATCAAGGGCGACCTTTCCGGCATCGCCATGATGGGCGAGACCAAGGATTTCCTGGTCAAACGCGCCGCTGAGGTCAAGCTCGACCCCTACCAGTTCCAGGAATTCCCGGTCATCTTCTGGGACCTGTTCGGCGAACAGGGTCATCCGATTCGCGCCGCCATCTCCGAGATGGGACCGCTGTTGCTGTCACGGTTGATGAACCTCACCGACGCTCAGGAAGGCGTCATGAACATCGCCTTCCGCATCGCCGACGAGGAAGGCCTGCTGCTGCTCGACCTCAAGGATTTGCAGGCGCTGCTTGCCAACATCGCCGCGCGCTCCGACGAGCTCAGCGCCCGCTACGGCAACGTTACGAAGCCTTCCGTGGGCGCCATCCAGCGCACGCTGCTGGTGCTCGAGCAGCAGGGCGCCGCCAATTTCTTCGGCGAGCCGGCGCTGCGCATTGCCGATATCATGCGCACGACGCGCGATGGCCGCGGCGCGGTCAGCGTTCTGGCCGCCGACAAGCTGATGATGAACCCCAGGCTCTACGCCACCTTCCTGCTCTGGCTGATGTCGGAGCTGTTCGAGGAACTGCCCGAGGTCGGCGACCTCGACCAGCCAAAGCTGGTCTTCTTCTTCGACGAGGCGCATCTGTTGTTCGAGGACGCGCCGAAAGTGCTGATCGACCGCGTCGAGCAGGTGGTGCGGCTGATCCGTTCCAAGGGCGTCGGCGTCTATTTCGTCACCCAAAACCCGCTGGATATCCCGGAAAAGGTGCTGGCCCAGCTCGGCAATCGCGTCCAGCACGCGCTGCGCGCCTATACGCCGCGCGAACAGCAGGCGGTGCGCACGGCGGCCGATACATTCCGGCCCAATCCCGATTTCGACTGCGCCACCGCCATCACCCAGCTCGCCACCGGCGAGGCGCTGGTCTCGATGCTGGAAGACAAAGGCGTGCCGGCGATGGTCCAGCGCACGCTGATCCGTCCGCCATCCTCGCGGCTTGGGCCGATCACGCCGGACGAGCGCCGCAAGATCATCGCCGAGAGCCCGGTCGCCGGCCAATACGACCAAGTGATCGATCGCGAATCGGCCTTCGAGATGCTGCAGAAGAAGGCGAAAGAAGCACAGGACGCCGAGGCGCAGGCGCCGCAGCAGAACAGCGGCGGCTCGCGCTGGACGATCCCCGGCTTCGACGATGTCCTCGGAACAGGCAACCGGCGCTCTTCCAATCGCCAGACCGTTGCCGAAGCCGCCATCAAGTCGGTGGTGCGCTCGGTCGGCTCCTCCGTCGGCCGCGCCATCGTGCGCGGCATCCTGGGGAGTCTCGCCCGGGGACGCTGACCGAGCCACAGCCGATCGGTTCCATCATGCCTCGATGGCCGTTCCGGCGGCTGCTCTCTGTTGCCGATCCGTGATTGACGGGAATCGAGATGCGCGACGGCATGTTCCCAGCGGCGGCTTGGTCGCCATCGCTGCCGACGTGCTTGCGCGTTCAGTCAGTCCCCGACCTGCGACGGGTCTGTCGCTGTTACCGTTCGACGACTGAATCTTACCTCGCGACGACTGGATCGCTTCGGCGGCTACCAAAGTTTTCGCAACGGAACTTTTTCATTGCTGAACCGCAATTTCATGAAATACCGAACGCGCCAAATCATGGCCTTTGACGTGCTGTTGCCGGGGGGCAAACTCGATAGCGCCGACAGCACGTGCGATCACGAATTATTGTGACCAGGGAACCAAAAACGCCCTCTAAGGTTGGGCCAAGGCTGCGGAGGGCTGAGCATCAGGAGTCCGAGTTGCGGCGTGATGATGATCTGCCAGCCTGGTTTTCGGAAATCCCTGCTGAGAAACGGCCGCTGCTCAACGCAAAGGGCGGGCTGTCGATCAGCTGCACCCGGCTGGCGCAGCAATTCTTGAACAGGAACTTTTCGCGCAAGCTCTCCCTCGCGGAGATGGCAGCGGTATGCGATTTGTCCCCCTATCATTTCGCCCGGGCCTTCTCCAAAACGTTCGGCGTTTCGCCGCATCAATACGTCCTCACCCTTCGTCTGGACTATGCCGAAAAGCTGCTTGCCGACAGGCGCATATCGATCACCGACATTGCCGATCTGAGCGGGTTCTCGAGCCAAAGCCACCTCACCACCATGATGAAGAAGTACCGCAACGCCACTCCACAGCAGGTACGGGAGAGGCAGGTCCGATCGCGGGCTAGTGAGTAAGGCGATGGCTAATTGCCTAATTTGTCGGCAGGTTTATTTATGCACCCGCTAATATAAGGTAGGTTTAAAGTAATTTCCCGTTAACCTCTAGAATATCGGCTGTATATTTTCAGATAAACAGCAATTTATTGGAATACGGGATTCGGAAAACATGTCTTCCTGCGGCAAGTCCGGCCATTCTGGATTCTGAGCCGGCCGCGGGGGCACATGAGCGACCACACGGCTATCGCCCGAAGCCTTTCCGAGGAGATCGGCTATTGGCTGGAGTCGGCCTCGAAGACGCTCGAGAAACGCTACGGAAACAGCGTGCCGCTCGCCAAGCAGGATGTCTTGTTGGCCCATTATCTCTATGGCCTCACCGCAGTGGTTCATGCGGGCGATGCCCCTGCCATCCATTTGGCGGCTATGCGATCCTACCTCGAACGGCTGATTCCGGCGGAACGGGTCGCGGCTGCGCTCCAGGCTGTACCCGAGCCGGGCGACGCTTGGCTCGAAAACACGCTCGCTCGCGTCGAGGCGATCGGCGAAAAGCAGGGCCATGCGCTGCTTGCGCGCGGCGCCGACGTGATCATTCCATTTTCGAGCAGAAACGCTTCGGCGGCAGGGTCGGCGGAACCTGTCGTCATCGAGCGCGACCCACCCAAGGAGGCATTCTCGCGATGAACTTTAGGCAAGGACGAACCATCCGGCGCGGATCGGCCCGCTTCGCAAGCAACTGGGTTTCCGGCGCTGCCGACAGCCGCTCGCTCCGTCGCCGCCTGATGGCGGCGCTGCGCAACGCGCATCGTGTGCTCGGCCTGAAGCGCAATAGGCTCGGGCTGGGGACGCTTGGCACCGGCAACATCCTCGCGGCGGCGCTGGGTGCGATTGCGCTGGGCGGTATCGCCACGCCGGCATCGGCACAGGTTTTCGGCGGTGGCGGCACGGCAAACGGCGTGCGCGGTATCGCGTTTGGATCCGGAGCCGTGCAAAACGGGGCCGACTCGATAGCCGAGGGCACCAATGCCAGCGCGGGCAGCCAAAACGCCGTCGCGATCGGCTTTGGAACGATCGCCTCCGCGATAAACTCTATCTATCTTGGCTCGCGCACCGCCCCCGGGACAGGTGTCACGGCCCAAAGCGCCATCGGCATCGGCACCGATGTGACGGCATCCCAGGTCGACGCCATCGCGGTGGGGCGTTCGTCCGTTGCGTCGGGGCAATATAGTGTGGCCCTCGGTCTGAGTGCGAAGGCCACGGGTCCCGGCGGCGCGGTGGCGATTGGCGGCAGCGCGGTCTCAAGCAATGTCAATACGGTCGCGATCGGCGTTAATTCAAGCGCCATCAACGCTGGCGCCAGCGCCTTGGGCACCTTTGCCTCGGCTTCGGGAGGGAACTCGACGGCGGTCGGCGTCAGTTCCACAGCCAGCAACGCTTATGCCTTTGCCGGTGGCTGGGCGTCCGTCGCCAGTGGGGACAGTTCCCTTGCACTCGGCAAGCAAGCCGGTGCATCCGGCATCAACTCGGTCGCTGTCGGTTCCAGCACCGTTGCTTCGGGAGCCTTCGGCGTTGCCTTGGGTAATCAGGCTCAGGCGCTCTCTGCCGGTGGTGGTGTTGCGATAGGCTCGGGTGCAATCGTTGCCAGCACCGCGACCTCAGGCGTCGCGCTCGGCAACAATGCAAATTCCGGTGGTGTTTTATCGATTGCCGCAGGCGCCAGTGCGAACGCCAGCGGCGACAATTCCACTGCCATGGGACGCCAGGCTGTTGCCAGCGGCACAAACGCCTCCTCATTCGGGTCGGGAGCAACTGCGGCAGGAGACAATTCTCTCGCCGCCGGTGTCAGCGCCAACGCCGGCGGTGCCGGCAGCACCGCACTCGGCATCGGCGCCAATGCGTCGGCGACGAGCGCCATCGCCGTCGGCAACAATGCCAAGGCCGATTCCGCCGAAGCGGTAGCCATGGGCACGAATGCAGTCGCGACCGGCGGCAAGGCGGTCTCCATCGGCTCCGGCAACACAGCTTACGGCAACGGCGCGGTTTCGATCGGCGATCCGAGCTACGCCAGCGGCACCGGCGCCTTCACCGGCGGCGCCAACAACATCGCCAACAGCGACGGCACCGCAACCGCCACCGCCGCCAATATGGCCAACGGCGCCGTCGCCATCGGCAACAACAACAAGGCTATCGGGCAGGGCTCGGTGGCGCTGGGCAACGGCTCGACCGCAGGCGCGGCCGGCCTCGCTGGCAATGTCGCGCTCGGCAACGGCGCGACCGCGGCGGCAAGCTCCGGCGACGTGGCTCTGGGTTCCGGCTCGGTCACGACGACTGCCGTCGGCACCAGCGGCACGACGATCGGCAGTACCGCATACACATTCGCCGGCACGGCGCCGACGTCGACCGTCAGCATCGGCGCGCCCGGCGCCGAGCGCACTCTCACCAACCTCGCGGCGGGCCGTCTCAGCAACGGCTCAACCGACGCGATCAACGGCTCGCAGCTCTTCGCGACCAATCAGCAGGTGACGCAGAACACGACCGATATCGCCGCCAACACCGCCGACATCACCAATCTCGGCAACACGATCACCAACATCAATACCGGCGGCGGCATCAAGTACTTCCACGCTAACTCGACGCTGCCGGATTCGCAGGCGCTGGGGACGGATTCGGTCGCGGTCGGCCCCAACGCCGTGGCCAACAATGCCGGCGATGTGGCGATCGGATTGAATTCCGCATCCCGCACCACGACCGCGACCGGCGGCACGACGATCGGCGGGGTGAATTACACCTTTGCCGGCGGAGCGCCAGCGGGTGCGTTCTCGGTCGGCGCCGTGGGCGCCGAGCGCCAGATTCAGAACGTCGCGGCCGGGCAGTTGAACGGCTCCTCGACGGATGCCGTCAATGGATCGCAGCTGTTTGCGACCAATCAGCAGGTGACGCAGAACACCACCGATATCGCCGCCAACACGGCCGACATCACCACTCTGGGCAATACGATCAACAGCATCAGCACCGGCGGCGGCATCAAGTACTTCCATGCCAATTCCACGCTGGCGGATTCCCAGGCGCTCGGGACAGACTCCGTCGCGGTCGGCCCGAACGCGGTGGCCAACAATGCAGGCGACGTGGCGATCGGATTGAATTCCGCGTCCGGCACCACGACGGCGGTCGGCAGCACGGTCATCGGCGGCACGACCTACACCTTTGCGGGTGGGACGCCGGCCGGTGCCTTCTCGGTCGGCTCGGTGGGCGCCGAGCGCCAGATCCAGAACGTCGCGGCCGGGCAGTTGAACGGCTCCTCGACCGACGCCGTCAACGGCTCGCAGCTCTTCGCCACCAACCAGCAGGTGACGAAGAACACCACCGACATCGCCGCCAACACCGCCGATATCGCGGCCAACACGGTTGACATCACCAATCTCGGCAATGCCATCAGCAACATCGCCGGCGACACCTCGACCGCCTATACCGACGCCAATGGCGAGGGCATCCGCTATGTGCGCACCAATGACAGCACCCTGCCGGTCACCGATGCCTTCGCTCAAGGGGTCGGCTCCTCCGCCCTCGGCTACCAGGCGACGGCGTCCGCTGCCGATGCGCTGGCGCTCGGCCGCGGTACCGCGGCCAGTATCGCAGGCGGCGTAGCGCTTGGCGCCGGCTCGGTCTCGGACCGCGCGGTCGCGCCCGTATCGGGATCGATCCTCTCCGGCACCGGCCTCATTCCCTACAACACCACGGATATGAGCCTGCTCGGCGCCGTCTCGGTCGGCACTTCCACCTCCTATCGCCAGATCATCAACGTGGCCGACGGCACCGAGGACCAGGACGCGGTGACGCTGCGCCAGTTGAAGGGGGCGCTGAGTTCCTTCGCGGTGACGGGGACCAAGTACTTCCACGCCAATTCGACCGCCTCCGACTCCCTTGCGGTCGGGGTCGACTCGGTCGCGATCGGTCCGCGCACGACGGTCAACGGCGACAACGGCATCGGCATGGGCAACGGCGCCATCGTGCAGCAGACGGCGCCGGGCGGCATCGCGATCGGACAGACAGCCACCGTCAACCAGGCCGACAGCATCGCGCTAGGCACCAAATCAACCGCCAACGGCGCGCAGTCGATGGCGCTTGGCGCCGGCGCCACGGCCAACGAGCCGGGCAGCGTCGCGCTCGGCGCGGGCTCGACGACGGCGGCTGCGGTCGCGACCACCGGCACCACGATCAACGGCGTCGCCTACGCCTTCGCCGGCACCAATCCGACGAGCACCGTGAGCGTCGGCGACGTGGGCAAGGAGCGTACCGTCACCAATGTGGCGGCGGGCCGGATCAGCGGCACCTCCACTGACGCCATCAACGGCAGCCAGCTTTACGCCACCAACCAGGCTGTCGAAGCTGTGAAGGGGAGTGTCGGCGATCTCAACGAGTTCGCCGTCCAGTACGACAAGAACGGCGACGGCACCAAATCGAACTCGCTGACATTGGTCGGCGGCGACGTGAATGCCCCTGTCGTCATCCACAATGTCGGCGCCGGTACCGCTGATACCGACGCGGTCAACGTGCAGCAGCTCAATCTGGGGCTGGCGACCACGTTCGACAACTCCAAGGCCTATACCAACCAGGTGGCGACAACCACGCTCCAGCAAGCCAATGCCTATACCGACTCCAAGCTCAGCCAGCTCAACATGGATATGGACGAGGCTCGCGGCGAGGCACGGCAGGCGGCCGCGATCGGCCTGGCGGCCGCTTCGCTGCGCTATGACGACCGTCCCGGCAAGCTGAGCGTGGCGGCCGGCGGCGGCTACTGGCGCGGCGAGGGGGCTGTCGCGTTCGGCGCCGGCTACACCAGCGAGGACGGAAGAGCCAGGGCGAACGTCTCCGGCACGACAGCGGGCGGACATTGGGGCGTCGGCGCCGGTGTCAGCTTTACCTTGAACTGAGCGTGTTCATGGCCAGGCATGCGGTCTCTCTGTTCGCGGCGTGCGTGACTTGCCTGCTCCTGTCCGGCCCATTGGCGGTCGGGCAGGAGCAGGCGTCGTCCGCCTATCGGATCAAGCCGTCCGATGTCGCGGTGCCTGCGGACGTCAAGCTTGGCCAATATCAACGGACCACGCGTCCTTTCGAGAACTGGACGCTGATCTGCGACGAGAACCTGCAGGCCAGGAAGAAGGTCTGCAACATCAGCCAGTCCTTCATCGACCAGGACCAGGCGCTGGTCTTCAGCTGGTCGCTGGCGGCCGACGAGAAAGGCAAGCCCTTCATGATCTTGCGAACCCCGAGCGCGGCGGGTGCGGGAAGCAAGCTTTCGCTGAGATTTGCCGGCCGCAAACAGGCGGTCGATGTTCAGCTGCAGGGCTGCGATGCGTCGGTCTGCGTCGGCTATCTGCCCGTCGGCCCGGTGCTCCGCGAGCAGATCGGCAAGGAGACCACCGTCCAGGTTTCCTATTCCCTGCCGTCGGGAGCGACCGTCAGCCTCGATGCCCCCTTCATGGGGCTCAAGACCGCTCTGTCGGCCATCAACTAGAAAGACTTTGAGATGACACGCCAATCGATCGAGGACAGAATCCTGACGCGCTCCGAGCCCGTTGCGCTGCCGGAGCAGCCGGCCGGCTCGCCGCCGAAGCGTTCGTCTGTCGGGCGCCTGCTGCGAAACACGGCGTTGCTCGGCGCATTCGCGATCGTGGTCGCGGCGGCGGTCATCGTGTCGTTCCGGCTCTCACCCGCGCTCGGGGCGTTCGTCGCAGGCACGGCTTCCGCGCAAGCACAGGCGCCCGCCCAGGGCAAGCCGGCGCAAGCAGCGCCGGCGCCGGCGGATGCTGCCGCGGCCAAGGACCCGTTTCAGGCGCATGTCGCTCAGGCGGGCGTGCGCACCTGCGCCAATCTCTTCGCCACGCTCGGACAAGCTCTGACCGCCGGATCGACCTATGCGGTCCAGACGCAATGGGACAACACCTCGCCCGATACCCATGCCGTGCAGGCCGTCGCCGGGATGAGCTACAACCTGCCGGACTACAAGATGCAGGCAGCCGGCGTCGTCTTTGCCTCGCCCGTCGGCCAGACCTGCGAGGGCGGCTTCGTGCGCGTGGCGCCGTTCCAGCGCTCCTGTCAGGAGGTCGCGGGAACGCTTCCGAAGGGCAGCCTGCTGGCGGACAATCTTTCGAACACGATGCTCTTCAACCTGGCCGACAATGGCGGCCAGGCGCTGCTGGTCCCCACCGGCAACACCTGCATCGTCGTCTCGGTCGCGCGCATGGGCGGCTAGGGCGCCGGGCACAGTCACCAATCTTGAACAGCCGTTAATCGGGAGCTAGGAAAAATGCTGATCGACCGTCGCCTCTCTTTCCTGCTGCTTGCGGCCCTCGCCGGGCTTACGATCGCCAGCCATGCGGCCGACCTCGTGTCGCCGCCGCCGGCGCAGACGGGTGAGGAAAAAGGCATCTGGGGCGCGATCGCCTATTCGCCGGACGACGGCCGGCATGGCTTCTTCTGGGGCGCCGACAAACGGCAGGAAGCAGAAGACATCGCGCTCAAACACTGTGAGAATGCGGACGGCAAGGGCTGCCGGGTGGTCGAAGTGTTCCGCAACCATCGCCATTGGGACGATGACGACGGCACCGGTTTTCCCTATGAGCATTGCGCGGCGCTCTCGGTCGGCAAAAGCCGTGGCCCGGCAACGCCGTTCTGGGGCGCCGCGTCGGCCACGACCCGCCACGAGGCCGAGGACAAGGCCACGGCGCAATGCGGCGGCGAGCAAAAGCAGTGCAAGATCCGCGAGTGGGTCTGCACTTAGAGCAATTCCAGGAAAAGTGTGATCGGTTTTCCGTCCGGAATTGCGTAAAAACAAAGAGATAGAGCGTTTCACCGAAACGCTCTATCTCTTTGTTTTCACGCAATTCCAAGCGGCGGCGCTGATGCGCGGAGGGCGGTGGTCCGCCGTTCCGCGCCGCTCTAGTTCTAGAGGATCGCGTTGGTGAGCCGCTTCACCGGGCCGAGCAGGACCGAACCCGTCGGCACGCCATTATCGATCGGGATCGCTTGCCGGGCCGGCGTGTCGGCCTCCGGCGCGCCGACATTGGCCGTCACGATGACTGGGCTCTTGGTGGGCACACGGTCGTAGAGATCGATGATGTCCTGGTTCATCAGGCGCACGCAGCCCGACGACACCGACTTGCCGATCGAGAACCATTCCGGCGATCCGTGCAGGCGATAGAGCGTGTCCTGATTGCCCTGGAAAAGGTAGAGCGCACGCGCGCCGAGCGGGTTCTTCAAGCCGCCGGGCATGCCGCCATTCTTGGAGCTGTATTGCGTCAGTTCCGGCTGGCGCGCGACCATCTCGTCCGGCGGGGTCCATTTCGGCCATTTCTGCTTCCACTGCACGACCGCGTCGCCCGACCATTCGAAGCCGGCGCGGCCGAGGCCGACGCCGTAACGGATCGCCTGGCCGCCTTCGCGCACCAGATAGAGGAAGTGGTTGGTGGTATCGACGACGATGGTGCCCGGACGCTGTCCGGTCGGATCGGGCACGATCTGGCGCAAGAATTGGTGATCGATCTTCTTGATCGGAATGGCCGGCAGATCGAAGCCATTGTCCGACATCGGCCCATACATCGTCTCATAGTCACCGAGCGGCGGCTCGACATAGGCCTGCGGCGGCGGCGTTTGGATGGGGGCGGGGCCCTGATCGCTGGTGGTGGTGCAGGCGGAGACCGCGACCGATGCAGCGCCAAGGGCTGTGAAATTGAGGAAGCCACGGCGGCTGAGGCGGAAGGAAGCGTCTGACATGGTTGCCTTTTCTAGGTCTTAATTCGCAAGAAAGCATGAATCCGAGGGCACGGCGCCGGTGGCATCCATAACAATCGGCGGTGATAGGCGGTTCCAATTCAGGCCTGACAGTGGACAGAAAAAGGCGAAGCTGTGATCGCGCCACAGCTGTTGCACCGCAGCAACAGAGGATCAGATACCGGCCAACAGCCCTTCCAGCGATGGCAGGATCAGCCCGGGCGGGAAATCCCGGTATTCGTCCGGATGGTTGGCGCGGTTGATCCAGACGGTGCGGAAGCCGAATTTGGCAGCGCCCGCAATATCCCAGCGATTGGACGACTGGAACGACACCGCGTCCGGGTAGAGCCGCCAACCGGTGACGACCATGTCGTAGACCGACGGATCGGTCTTGAAGCGCTTGACCCGGTCGACCGAAAAGACGTCGTCGAGGATCTGGTCGAGTGCCGCCGATTTGACTGCGGCGTTGAGCATCTCCGGCGAGCCGTTGGACAGGATCGCGAGCTTGGCGCCCGACCCTTTAAGCGCCTTCAGCACCGCCGGCACTTCCGGGTAGCAGTCGAGCCGCCAATAGGCTTCGAGCAGTTTGGCCCGGAGCGCCGGGTCGGCCGAAGGCACCTTGCGGAGCGCGAAGTCGAGCGCCTGCTCGGTCAGCTGCCAGAAATCGCTGTAGGAGCCCATCAGCGTCCTGACCCAGGAATATTCAAGCTGCTTGGCGCGCCAGATGTCCGACAGCAATTGCCCGTCCGGCCCGATCTCGCCGGCATGGCGGCGCACGGCTGCGTGCACGTCGAATAACGTGCCGTAAGCGTCGAAGACATAGGCTGCATGGTGCATGCATGGAGTTTTGCGGTGTGCCGGCCCGTCGCGCAAGCGCCGATTGCAGGCCAAGTGCCTCTGGCCTCAACGAATTTCGCCCATGTCGGTTGACGCAAGCCGCCAAAGCATCGTCCTATGACGGCCTGCAACCACCCACGGGAAGATAAACGATGACACTGGCGGCAGCGGCGCTAACCGCGACTTGGACCTATGTGGACGGCGACTGGTACGAGGGCAACGTCGCCATACTGGGGCCGCGCAGCCACGCCATGTGGCTCGGCACCAGCGTCTTCGACGGTGGCCGCTGGTTCGAGGGCGTGGCGCCCGACCTTGATCTGCATGCCGCGCGCGTCAACGCTTCGGCCATCGCGCTTGGCTTGCAACCGTCGATGACGACCGAAGAGATCGTCGGTCTGACCTGGGACGGCTTGAAGAAGTTCGATGGCAAGACCGCCGTCTACATCAGGCCGATGTATTGGGCCGAGCATGGCGGCTATATGGGCGTGCCGGCGGATCCTGCCTCGACCCGCTTTTGCCTCTGCCTCTATGAATCGCCGATGATCCCGCCCTCCGGCTTCTCGGTCGGCGTCTCGCCGTTCCGGCGCCCGACCTTCGAAACCATGCCGACCAACGCCAAAGCCGGCTGCCTCTATCCCAACAACGGCCGCGCCATCCTCGAGGCCAAGAACCGCGGCTTCGACAATGCGCTGGTGCTCGACATGCTGGGCAATGTCGCCGAGACGGGGACGTCCAACATCTTCCTGGTCAAGGACGGTCACGTGATGACGCCGGCGGCCAACGGCACGTTCCTGTCCGGCATCACCCGCGCCCGCACCATCAACCTGCTTGGCGATTACGGGTTCAAGACCACCGAAAAGGCCTTGTCGATCCGCGACTTCCTCGAAGCCGACGAGATTTTCTCGACCGGCAATCATTCCAAGGTGGTGCCGATCACGCGCATCGAAAACCGTGATCTGCAGCCCGGGCCGGTGGCCAAGAAAGCACGCGAACTCTATTGGGAATGGGCGCATTCGACGTCCGCCGCGTGAAGGCTGGAGTTTCGCGTTTCACGCTATGGCGAACCACTCTTTCTCTTGTTTGAGGCAATTCCGAACGGAAAACCCTTTCACACTTTTCCTCGAATTGCTCTAAAGTCGCTTGGCGCTTCATTCCGGAGTTGCCCCAACCCATTCAAGTCCTATCTAAGTCCGGTAGTTTCACCGGATTTTCCTCGAGGGAGTACCATCCATGGCTTTTGAGTTGCCCGCTTTGCCTTACGACTACGAGGCGCTTCAGCCCTACATGTCGAAGGAGACGCTGGAGTATCACCACGACAAGCACCACAAGGCCTATGTCGACAACGGCAACAAGCTCGCCGCCGAGGCTGGACTGGGCGACCTGTCGGTCGAAGAGGTTGTGAAGCAGTCCTTCGGCAAGAATGCCGGGCTCTTCAACAACGCAGCCCAGCATTACAACCACATCCATTTCTGGAAGTGGATGAAGAAGGGCGGCGGCGGCAGCAAATTGCCCGGCGCGCTGCAGAAGGCGGTCGACAGCGATCTCGGCGGCTACGACAAGTTCAAGGCCGACTTCATCGCCGCCGGCACCACCCAGTTCGGCTCCGGCTGGGCCTGGGTTTCGGTCAAGAACGGCAAGCTCGAGATTTCGAAGACCCCGAACGGCGAGAACCCGCTGGTTCATGGCGGTGCGCCGATCCTCGGCGTCGACGTGTGGGAGCACTCCTATTACATCGACTACCGCAACGCGCGGCCGAAATACCTCGAGGCCTTCGTCGACAGCCTGATCAACTGGGACCACGTCCTGGAGCTGTACGAGAAAGCAAAGGGTTGACAAAATCCCCGAAAGCCCCGGCATGCCGGGGCTTTTCTTTTTCAGCCAGGAACCCCGAGGCGGCCGGTAAAATCGTCACATCGACAGGGAATAATGCTGCCGCGACACCCGTTAACCTGCAGAGCAATTCCAGGAAAGTGTGGAACGGTTTTCCGTTCGGAATTGCGCCACACAAGGAAATAAGCATTTCACCGTGGAACGGTGAAATGCCTTAGTCGCGAACTCTCTTCATCATGGAGCCAATTGAATGAGAAAGCTTGTCATCGCCATCTCTATGCTCGCCTTTGCCGGCACGGCCGCCTATGCCGATCCGATCAAGGACCGCCAGGACCTGATGAAAGAGCGTGGCAAGCTTGCCGGCCAGATTTCCGACATGGTCAAGGGTAAGACGCCTTTCGACGGCGCCGCCGCATTGGACGCGCTGAAGGCGATGCAGGCCAATGCCGAGAAGTTCGACGTCGACACGCTGTTCCCGGCCGGCTCCGACCAGGGAAAGACGACCGCCGCGCCGAAGATCTGGGAAGACATGGCGGGCTTCAAGGCCACAGAGGATAAGTTCCTGGCCGACACCAAGGCTGCCGTCGCTGCCGCGCCGGCCGATGCCGATGCTCTGAAGGCACAGCTCAACACGCTCGGTGGCGACTGCGGCACCTGCCATCAGACCTACAGAATCAAGAAGAGCTGATCGCCGATATGGCCTGGCTGAAGAAGCTTGTCGGCGCCGTCATCGTGCTCGGCGGCGCTGGAGCCGTTGCCGGCTGGGTCCTGTCGGCGCCGGTCAGGCTCGATGCCGCCACCGTCGCACAGCTCGGCCCCGGCGATGCGGCCAAGGGCAAGCGCATCTTCTATGCCGGCGGCTGCACCTCCTGCCACTCCAAGCCCGGCGCCGAAGGCGACGCCCGGCTGGAACTGGTCGGCGGTCTTGAACTCAAGACGCCGTTCGGCACCTTCGTGCCGCCCAACATCTCGCAGGACCAGAAGGACGGCATCGGCGCCTGGAGCGAGGAGGATTTCGCCAACGCCATGCTGAGAGGCGTCTCGCCGTCCGGCCAGCATTTCTATCCGGCTTTTCCCTACGCCTCCTACGCCCGCATGAAGCCGGCCGATATCGCCGACCTCTATGCCTTCCTGAAGACGTTGCCGGCCGTCGCCGGCAAGGCGCCGGATCACAAGCTTTCCTTCCCCTTCAACATCCGCCGCGGCATCGGCCTGTGGAAGCTTCTCTATCTCAGCCCCGAGCCGGTGATCGCGCTGCCCACCGGCACGCCGGACAACGTCATCGCCGGCCGTTACCTTGTCGAAGGCCCAGGGCATTGCGGCGAGTGCCATACGCCGCGCGACTTTGCCGGCGGCGTCAAGAAGGCCGAGTGGCTGGCGGGCGCCGTGGCCGCCGAGGGCTCGGGCGTTGTGCCCAACATCACGCCCGACGGGAAGACCATCAAGAGCTGGTCGGACGCCGACATCGCCAATTATCTCGAAACCGGCTTCACGCCCGAATTCGATTCCGTCGGCGGCGCCATGGTCGAGGTGCAGAAAAACATGGCGCAACTCACCGCCGACGACCGCGCCGCGATCGCCGCCTATCTCAAGGCGGTGCCGCCGCATCCGAACGGTTATCCGGCGCGCAAGCCGGCTAATTAGCTCGGCTCAACGGCTTTGGCCGCCCCTGTCTACAGATGGCGGTCGCCGAGGAAATCGAAGCCTTCGTTGAAGAAATGGTTGTAATTGCAGGTCAGTTCCTCGCCTGCCTCGATGTCGCGCAGCGCATAGGTTTCCTCTGGCGTGGACACGTCGCAGTTCGGATCGTCGTCGTGGTTCATGTAGCGCGCGTCGTCGGCCTCGAAGACGATGAAGCTCGGGTCGCGCCGGTCCGGGTAGGAGTAGCGGTCGAGATAGGATTTCACCGGACCCGTCTGGCTCTCATAGGTGTCGACCGGAATGCGCCGGTCGAACCGTGCGTCGAGCTTCCAGACCAAGGTGCCCTTGGCGATGCGGTTCTTGGCGAAGACGCCGATGCCCTGGATCGCGGATTTGTCGAGATAAGTGTCGACGAGCAGCATGAGAGACCTTGTAAATGAATGGACGGCCCGGCCTTGAAAACAGGCCGGGCCCAAAACGACGGCGCCCAAATGGACGGCGCCCAAATGGACGGCGCCCAAATGGACGGCGCATTGCGTAACGCGCGCGCCTGGCAATTGCGAGTGGAAAATCAGGCCTTGCCGGTCACTTTCAAGGCATAGGCGTAAATGTAGGCGATCTCCTCCAGGCGCGAGAACCGGCCCGATGCGCCGGCATGGCCGGAGTCCATGTTGATCTTGAACAGCACCGGCTTGTCGCCCGCCTGGCGCTCGCGCAGCTTGGCCACCCATTTCGCCGGTTCCCAATAGGTGACGCGTGGATCGGTCAGCCCGGCCAGAGCCAGGATCGGCGGGTAGTCGAGCGCGGCGACATTGTCGTAGGGCGAATAGGCGGCAATGGTGTTGTAGTCGGCGGCGGACGCGATCGGATTGCCCCATTCCGGCCATTCCGGCGGCGTCAGCGGCAGGCTGGCGTCGAGCATGGTGGTCAGCACGTCGACGAACGGCACTTCGGCGACGATGCCGCCGAAATCGCCCGGCGCCATATTGGCGACCGCGCCCATCAGCATGCCGCCGGCCGAGCCGCCTTGCGCCACGATGCGGTCGTGTTGCGTGTAGCGCTCGGCGACGAGATGGCGTCCGCAGGCGATGAAATCGGTAAACGTGTTCATCTTGTGCGCGCGCTTGCCGTCGTCGTACCAGCCATAGCCCTTGTCCTTGCCGCCGCGCACATGCGCGATGGCGTAGACGAAGCCGCGATCGACCAGCGATAAACAATTGGTGTTGAACGCCGCCGGCACGGTGATGCCGTAGGAGCCGTAGCCATAGAGCAGGCAGGGCGCCGAGCCGTCGAGCGGCGTGTCGCGGTGGTGCAGAAGCGAGATCGGCACCAGTTCGCCGTCGGCCGCCGGCGCCATCAAACGGCGGGTGATGTAGTGGTCCGCATCGTGGCCGGAGGGCACTTCCTGCGTCTTCAGAAGCACACGCTCGCGCGTGCGCATGTTGTAGTCGAAGATCTGCGCCGGCGTCGTCATCGACGAATAGGTGAAGCGCATCGCTTCGGTATCGTATTCGTAAGAACCGGACAGGCCGAGCGAGAAGGCTTCCTCGTCGAACGAGATGAAGTGTTCTTCGCCGCTTGAACGCTCGCGCACGACAATGCGCGGCAGACCGTCCTTGCGCTCCAGCCTGACCATGTGATGCTTGAAGCCGAGCACCGACAGGATCAACCGTCCCGGCTCGTGCGGTACCAACTCCTGCCAGTTGGCGCGCACCGGGTTTTCGACCGGCGCGGTCATGATCTTGAAATCCTTGGCGCCGTCGGCATTGGTCAGGATGAAGAAGACGTCGCCGCCCTCTTCGAGATCGTATTGCAGCCCGGTTTCGCGCACCGCCACCAGCCTCGGCTGTGCGGTTGGATCGTTGGCGGGCAGCAGCCGGTACTCCGACGTCTCATGGTCGTTGATGCCGATCATGATCCAGTCATTGGCGCGCGTGCCGCCGACGTCCATGAAGAAGCCGTGATCGGTCTCTTCATAGATCAGCCGGTCGTTTTCGTGGCTGTCGCCGAGCGCGTGGAAGAACACTTTCGACGGTCGGTGGTTGTCGTCGAGCCGTGTGTAGAAGAAGCCGTCATCGCCGGCGTTCCACACGCCGCCGCCACCGGTATCGGGTATCTGGTCGGCGAGTTCCTTGCCGCTGGCAACATCGCGCACGCGCAAAGTGAAGAACTCCGAACCCTTGTCGTCGAAGGCCCAGAGCAGCTTCTTGTGGTCGGCCGAATGATCGACGCCGCCGAGCCGGAAATAGGCCTGGCCCTCGGCTTCCGCGTCGCCGTCGAGCAGGATCTCGTCCGCGCCGCCGTCGCGCGGCGTGCGGAAGTAGCGCGGTTGCTCGCCGCCTTGCCGGAACGACGAACCATAGGCGTAAGGGCCGTCCTTCATCGGCACGGTCGAGTCGTCTTCCTTGATGCGGCCCTTCATCTCGGCAAACACCTTGCCGCGCAGCTCCGCCGTGTCGGCCATCAGTGTCGCCTGATAGGCATTCTCGGCTTCGAGATGGGCGCGGATCCGGCTGTCGAGCAGGGAGGGGTCCCGGAACACCGCCTGCCAGTTGTCGGCTCGCATCCAGGCGTAGTCGTCGCTTCGCGTGATGCCGTGATGCGTATCGGAGACCGGGTGTTTCTCAGGGGCCGGCGGGCTCGCGATCGGGAAGGCTGAAGCTCGGGTCATTACGTCTCGCTGCGGAATTTGCTTGAATGGCGAATGAACGCGCCGCTCAGCGGTCGTTCAAGGGGTGGATGCGAAGTGGTCTACAGAAGCTAAGTTCAAGGGGGAATAGATGAAATCCTGTGCTCATATAGGCGTGGCCATCGCTGTTGCGGCGACGCCCCTGGCGTTTTCAGCCCAGTCTCATGCAACCGCATTCGCCGCCTGGCAAGTGGCGGGCGTGCCCTTCGGCGACACGCTCAATGCCCGCAAATACCCTTCCAATGCATCGCAGAAGCAGGCAGCCTATCCGAACGGCACGGTGCTGCAGATGACCGGACGCTGCACCGGCGGCGTGAACCTGCTCGACATCGCCGGCCAGCCGAAGGAGAAACAGCGCCAGACGATCCGCTATCGCTGGTGCGAGGTCTGGCATGGCCCGGCCCAGAACGACCATTTCGTCACCGGCTGGGTCTACGGCAAATACATCGCACCCTATTGAGGATTTCTATTGCCTTGCGGTTGGGCTGACACAGATATTCATGCGCGCCATGCACGGCAGGATTCCGGGCTGGCATAAAATGGGGGTGCAAGCATTGGCCAAGCATTGAGTACAGCGTGCTGTTGCGCCCGGATGTCTAAAGCGCGACTGACGCAACGTCAGGGTATGCCTTTCTGGCGGGAGAAATCTCGCGAAGTTACAGGGTGCACGAATTTTTGAAGCTGAATCAGCAATATTTGATGAATATCGGTGAATAGAAGTCAATAAGCGAATTGACTTACTTGCAACTCAGCGCCATGAAGATAACCGACGCGAATCGTCGGGCCTTTCCTGATGAAATTCGCGCGATGCCCGTTCCCAGAAAAAGGGCGCAGTTTTTAGAAACAACTCTCGTTGGGGCTTTAGAACTATGGAAATCGTCGAAACACCTTCGAAAAACGGTGATGCACTGATCGAGCTGACCGCCGATGTCGTCGCCGCTTATGTCAGCAACAACCCGGTACCGGTTGGCGAACTGCCGAACCTGATTGCCGATGTCCATGCCGCGCTCGGCCGTGTCGGTGGCGCGCCGGAGCAGCCGTCGGCCGAGAAGCAGAAGCCGGCCGTCAACCCGAAGCGTTCCGTGCATGACGACTATATTGTCTGTCTCGAGGACGGCAAGAAGTTCAAGTCGCTGAAGCGTCACCTGATGACCCATTACAACCTCACGCCGGAGGAATACCGTGAGAAGTGGGGCCTCGACGCTAACTACCCGATGGTCGCTCCCAATTATGCGGCTGCCCGCTCGCAGCTCGCCAAGAAAATGGGTCTCGGCCGCAAGCGCAAGGGCCGCTGAGAAAGTCAGTGCGTTTGCACTGACAAAGTCAGCGCCTCGCTGACAGATCAGCGCCTCGCTGACAAGTCAGCGCATCAAGCAGTTCGACGGCGCCCTTGTGGCGCCGTTTTGCTTTGGGATGTCCTGGATATGTTGGCCCCGGATCAGGCCGTCTGCTTCAACGCGGCTTCCGCATCGCGCTTGATGCGCTTGACCATCGAGCGCAGGCCGTTGGCGCGCTGCGGCGACAGGTGCTCGTCGAGGCCGAGCTCCTTCAGCGTCGCTTCGGCATCCGTCTTCTGGATCTCGCTTGCCGGCCGGCCGGAAAACAGTGCCAGCATGATGGCGACGAGGCCGCGCACGATATGAGCGTCGGAATCGCCTTTGAAGTTGATCACCGGGTCGGCGCCGGCGGCCTGTTCCGTGGTGAGCCAAACCTGGCTGACGCAACCCGGCACCTTGTTGGCCGCGGTGCGCTCCTCGTCGGGAAACGGCGGCAGGCTCTCGCCGAGCTCGATCACATAGCGATAGCGGTCTTCCCACTCGTCGAGCAGGGAAAAGTCGTCGCGGATGGTTTCGATCGAGGCGGTCATTGTCCCGCATATAGTGGCGCGGCGTTTCCGCGTCACGGAAAAAAGAAACGCCGCGGGCGTCGAGAGGTCGGACGGGCCCGCGGCGTAGAGCAATTCCAGGAAAAGTGCCTAGCGGTTTTCCGTCCGGAATTGCGCCAAAACCAAAGAGCCAAGTGAGTGGCTGGAAACGTCTTAGTTCTTGGCGGTCAACAGCACCGGGATGTTGACCTTGGCGGGCAGCACGATGTCCTCGACGGCGACGCTGCCGGTGGTCATCTTGGCCATATCGGCAACCTTCGTCTCGACCGCGCCTGCCTGCTCGGACTTGTCGTCGATCATGGCGGCGGCGATCTTGGCCGTTTCCTTGGCGCGAACGGTAATGGTGTACATGGCTGATTTGCCGGTCTCGCAGACGTCGGGCTTGCGCTCGCACAGGCCGGCGATGTCGCCCACCGCTTCGCGTGCCGCAAACAGTGCCTGGAGCGGTCCGACGCTCTGCTGGCCGTCCTCGCCGGGGCCGACCCCGAGCGGCAGCGCCAGAAGCACCAGCGAAAACCAGAAAGCCATCCTGATCAGAAAGCCCATCTTACTTGCCTCTCATCTGGGACGGATATGCATCCATCCGCAATGGATCATGCATCCACCGGCATGACCTCTTTTATGGGCACGATAATGGCACGGCCGCGCAAAGGACGGCTTGCGCGGAAGCCGCGAATTTTCCTCAAATTTTAGGCAAATTGGAAAGGAACGGGTTTTGGTTTCGGTTTGCCTCAAGTCTCATCGACTGCATTAACTTTATGATAACCATATATCCCACTGTTATTGAATGATTTTTCAAGAAAGCTGGGATAGCCGGCGTTCGTCTCTGACCCATCTCGGCACAGGCTTGCGGCTAACCCGCCGTTTACCATGCCGCCAACTCGGCGTGCATTGGCGGGCCGGCGCGACAATATTTGGCGGGGGCGGGGCGTTGAGCTGGTTAGCCTTATCCATTCCTTAAACGCTGGATGCGAGTTTCAAGCCAATTAATGAGTCACCTGCGAAGCAGGGCGTTTTCACGACCGGGTACGCGTGCGTTGAGTTCGATTACGGCCAGATACGTTCAATTGCCTGGCGCGGTCGCCGCCGGCTGCGAGCGCATGGTTCACCCGACTGTCACGGGTGAGGCCGAGCGCTTGCGCCAACGCCGCTTCATCGGCGTCATGCTGGCCGCCCCCTTCCTTGCCGCGGGCGCCGCGGTCACGCTGGTCACCTCGAGCCTGGGCGCGGCCGTCACGGTCGCCGCCATCTTCGCCGCTTTCGGCCTCTGCTGGTTTGCAGCACTTCTGGTCGCGGCGACCGGCCATGTGACGTTCGCCGGCCGGGTGGCGATCGTGCTGGGCGGCGTGGCGCTGGCCGGAGCCATCGCGGCGGCGGGCGGGTTGGCCTCGCCGGTCGCGTTGCTTGCCATCGCCTTGCCTGTCGAGGCCTGGTGGATCGCCGGATCGCGGCGCGCTGTCTTGTCCGGCGCGCTCGCAGCACTTGCAGCCATTCTGGTGCAGCCCTTTGCCGGCGAGGTCCTGCCGCTCGGTTCGACCGGCGTCGCGACATGGCACTGGCTGCTGCCGCTCGGCTGGGCATTGACGCTTCTGCCGCGCGCCGCCGCCTTGACCAATATGATGGTGCGCCGTCCGGCAGAGGTTTCCAGCGATCGCCTCGAGGATGTCATCGACGCGGTCGTGCTGCGCGTCAGCCTGCAGGGCGAGGTGCTGGACGCCTCAGTCAAGGCGCGTTCGCTGCTCAAACTGGCGCCGGAGCTTCTGCTCGGCACGGGCCTGTTCGACCGCGTCCATCTTTCCGACCGCGTCGCCTATCTCACCGCTTTGGCCGATATGCGCGAGGGCGCGCCGAAGCGCCGTCTCGATCTGCGTATCCGCCTGCCGCGCGAGAACGCCGGCAACGCCGACAATTTCCGGCCTTTCAGTCTGGACCTGATGCGCGGCGAACTGGATCGCGACGTCGTGACCCTCGTCCTGCGCGAAAATGACGATGTCGCGGCACTGCGCGATGAGCTTACGCAAGCCAGGGATGCGGCTGCCGCCGCCGAAGTGGCCAAGGGCCGGTTCCTAGCGGTGGTCAGCCACGAACTGCGCACGCCGCTCAACGCCATCATCGGTTTTTCCGACATGCTGCTGCATGAGATGTTCGGCGGCTTCAAGGATCCGCGCCAGAAGGAATATGTCGGCCTGGTGCGGGAATCCGGCCAGCATCTGCTGTCGGTCGTCACCTCGATCCTCGATGTCTCGCGCATCGAGGCAGGCGCTTACGCGACCGAGCTGGAGCCGTTCCGCTTCGTCGAGGCGGTCGACATGTGCCGCTCGATGATGCGCCCGCTGGCCGACGCAAAGAGCATCGTGCTTGCCACGCAGATCGCGGCCGATACCGGCGAGATCAACGCCGACCGCCGCGCCGTGCAGCAGATCCTGATCAATCTTGTCTCCAACGCGGTCAAGTTCACCCCCGACGGCGGCAGCGTCGTGATCGGCGCCAAGCGCGTCGGCTCGAGGCTGCATTTCTGGGTGAGCGATACCGGCATCGGCATCGCCGAGGAGGATTTCGCCAATCTCGGCAAGCCATTCATGCAGATCCAGAACGACTACACCCGCCGTTTCGAGGGAACCGGGCTTGGACTGTCGCTGGTCAAGGGGTTGGTGGCGCTGCACGAGGGCACGATGTCGATCGAGAGCGCGCCGGGCGAGGGCACCACGGTGACGATCGGCCTGCCGGTGAACGGGCCCAAGCGGCGCTCCGGCGCACCGGTCGGCGTGCTGGCCATGCCTGCTACGAAGCCGAAGGGGGACACAGATGGGGAGAGAAATGGCTCGCTCCGCAAAACGGCCTAAGGTGGTCGAACCCGAGCGCGGCGTCCTTGCCGAGGGCGCGGTCGCTGTCGGGCAGATGATCGCCAGCAATCCGGTTCTGGTCGGCGGCTCGACCGCTTTCCTGGTGACGCTGTTCTACGTCTCGGCCAACGCGCTGTGGTATCAGCCCTTTCCGCATGCGGGCGCGTTCTTCGCCACCCGCAGCATCGAGAATTTTCCGCACACGGTGTCGGACGAACCCGAAACCACCATCAACATCGTACGCCAGGCGCCGGCGCAGCCCACCGTCAAGCCGGATCCGGTCGTCCAGCAGGTGCAAGGCATCCTGAAGGACCTCAGTTTCTACGACGGCACCGTCGATGGCCTTACCGGGCCGGCAACCCGCAAGGCGATCCAGGCCTATCAGCTCAAGGTCGGCTTGCCGGGTTCGGGCGAGATCGACAACGCGCTGCTCGACCAGCTCGGCGCCAGGCAGACGACGGCCGCCATCCCGCATCCGGCGCCACGGCCGGCCGACGCCAC
Organism: Mesorhizobium sp. RCC_202; assembly: GCF_041355295.1. Classification (NCBI taxonomy): domain Bacteria; kingdom Pseudomonadati; phylum Pseudomonadota; class Alphaproteobacteria; order Hyphomicrobiales; family Phyllobacteriaceae; genus Mesorhizobium; species Mesorhizobium sp. RCC_202. The sequence goes on along the minus strand of NZ_JBFUPO010000014.1, from coordinate 33,959 downwards.
TGTTACCGCATCCGCCAAGCCGGCGATCAATGCGGTCTCCGCTCCCGCCGATGGCGCGACCCAGTCGCCCGACGCCCGCATCGTCAAGATCCAGGCCGGCCTCAAGGCCTTCGGCAATGACGACATGCAGCTCGACGGGAAGGTCGGCGCCCGCACCAAGTCCGCGATCAAGGAATTCCAGGCCCTGTTCGGCCTGCCCGAGACCGGCGAGCCGGACGAGGCCGTCTACGTCAAGATGCGCCAGATCGGGCTGACGAACTAGCGCTCGTTGCCGCCGGCCATTCCGGTCCCCTTGTCGATGCTGTAAGGACCGGAGATGCCGTCCGGAACCTTCCCATGCGCGTGACCACCGATCTCTGGGTTTCGGCCCTTGTGCGCCGCGTCTTCGGCGCCGGCGGTTTCGCCGCCGTGGTCAAGCGCGGCGCCACCGAGGCGGGCGCGGTTTTCGTTTTGTCGCGCGGCCGGTCGGGCGAGGTCGCTCTTTACGGCCCGGCTCCCCAGACCAGCTACGATTCCGCCAAGCCGGACGACCGTTTTTTCACGCTTCTCGATACCAGCGAGGATGGCGCGGCCTTCGACTCGCGGCTGGAGCGGGAAAAGAAATTCGATCCCGACATCTGGGTGGTCGAGATCGAGGCTGGCACCGTTCCGGTCGAGGAACTGCTTACCGTGGCGAGCGACTAAACCGGTCAGGACGCCTTGAGGCTAGCGGTCGCGCTGTCGCTATTCGAGGCCTCGCGTTCGGCGTCGGCCGTGCTGGATGCCTTGCTGCGGATCGCCCGCGCCAGGGTCTCGGCCTTCCAGGCCCGCACCTTCTCCTGCGCCGCCTCATGATGCAGCAGCCGGTACCGGTCGAGGAACAGCCGGATCGCCTGCGGGTGCGGGAACTCGCCGGGATAGACGGCGACCGCGATCAGAAAGGCCCTGTCCTCGCTGAGGTCGAGCGCTCTCAGCGCCGCAAGCAGACCGGCGTAGCTTGACTGCTCGGTTACCGAGCGTGCCGTCGCGAAGTCGATTTCCAGAGTGTCGGCAAGAGCCGTCTGGAAGAAGGCGGCGTTGCCGGTCAGCGCCGTCTCGCGCAACTTCACAAAGGCCGGCTGGCCAAGGAACCTGTTGATGGCGGCGCCGTCTTCGGCCGGCCGCATCATCGAACGCAGCCGGCGCCGTGCATTGTCGGCCGCTTCGCCCGGCGCCGGACGGGTTTGCTCGACCGTTGCCGTGGGCTCCGGCTTCGCGGCGGGCTTCGGCTTGGCCGGTTGCAGCTTGGCGACCGTCTCCGGCGGCTTGGTGCGCACAAGTGTCGGCTTCTCCAGCACCCGGATCAGGTCGGCGATGGTCGGGTTGAGCTGCTTGCGGCGCGCGATCGCGCGCGCATGCGGCAGCCCGTGGCGGCCGATCAGCGCGATCAGGTCGATGTCGCTCAACGCCTTCGAGCGGGTGAGCAGGGGTGCTGCGATCTCGACCGGCTCTTCCGCCAGCCGTCGCACCAGGGCGGTCGGCGCGTATTCGCATTCGGACAGAGCCGCCGCGACATAGCGGCGGGACTCGACCGAGACGTCGTCGAACAGCGGCAGCGTCAGATCCTCGAGCTGGGCGATCTCGCGGCGTGAGGGGCGCGTCAGGCAGCAGAATGCCGACACGGCGGCGCGGAACAGCCTTTCAGCTTTTCCAGCCTCGGTCCGGATAGCGATTTGCCTGAAATCCGAAGATGACACGGAGGATACGCCCGACACTCGACACAATCCCGAACCGCTCAATCCGGCTGGCCGGTTTCGCGTCTCCAGGAAAAACAAACATCAAATTAGCCGCGATCCGTTAGCGCTCCGTTAACCCTCTAGGTTCCTTAATGAATATTGGAGGCGTTGCGTTGTGCTCCGGGAAAACCGAGAGAGGAATGCGCGAACCATGGGCATGGTCCTGTCATTTGTGCCGCGCGCGGCACCAGTAAATCGGGCAAGTCACGACACCACCACGGCGGCGGCGGTCATCATTTTCCCCGGCGTCCGCTATGAGCTGCGCCCGCATACCAGCGAAGCCCAGCCTAGCGGCAGCGGTGCGGACAAGCCGGGCTCGCCGCCACCTTCCACGCCGCATCACTGATCGGCTCGCCTTCTTTTTGGGATCAGTAATCCTGTAATTCGCAGGCGCTCTGCTCGAGGAAGCGTGACACGATCGGCTTCCAGCTTTCGTCCGGAACGAAGGCGCGCACAACGAATATGCCTTCCTCGATCGGCGCCTCGACGAAGATCGCGCCCTGCAGATCCTCCGGCAGATCGCGCCGCACGTCGATCATCTGCGCCGGCGTCAGCACCACCGTATCGAGCTTCTCGCCATTGGCGTTGTGGTCGTTGAAGGAATAGATGTTGTGGCCGTTGCGGTCGTAGACCGAGGCCGACCAGAACGGCACGTCGCCCGGCGCCTTGATCCGCACCAGCCCGTCGGCAAGGTCGAACCGGCAGGCGGCGGCATAAAACATCGGATCGACGGACTTCACCACCGGCGCGCCGCCGGCTTCGGCGTCCAGCCGGGTCATCCTGTAGAGGTCCGAGGCCATCGCCAGCCGCGACCAGGCATCGCGCTCGGAAAATTCCGGCACCAAAAACAGCACGGCGATGTGCACGATGCCGGCGCCGAGCAGTCCGAGGATGAGTGCGTGCAGCAGCCTACGCATTGCAGCCCGCCTTCAGGATGCGCGGCAGCGTCACGTCGGACAGGCCGGTGCTCGAAGCGATCGGCGTGTCGTAGAAGGTGAGCACGAAATACATCTTGCCGAAGCCGTTGGTGATGAGCCAGTTGCCGGGGGCGGGGCGGTTGCCGACGGAAATGACGACCGCATTGTCGGCCTGGCGCAGCACCTCGTAGGATTGCAAGGCGGCCTGCCTTGGCTTGCCGGTACCAATGACGCCGAGCGACTGATCGGCCGCATAGAGCGTCCAGAACCGGGCGGTCGGATAGCTGCCTTCGATCGTATAGGCGCATTCGCGCTTCAACGGCTCGCCGGCCTCGTCGCGCTCGGCGACGAAGGCAAGCCCTTCGGCCCGGCCGAGCGCCAGGACACCCTCGCGCGCCACACGCGCCTTCGAATAGGGGTCGGCGGCCAGCGAGCCCACATCCGGAAAGGCTGTCCATTGCCCGATACGGATGGCGCCGACGCCGTCCTGCGCATTGAGCGCGTACCATACGCTGTAGCCGCCAAGGCCGATGGCTATGGCAAGCGAGATGAGCGTGAGGAGGGCGGTCTTGAGCATGAAGGCCGGAAACAGAAGAAGGTTGCTCGGGATATCGCGGCGCGGGGTGCCGTGGCAAGCCGGCTTGCCGGCCTAATGCACGTCGCCCAGAAGTGTGCAGCGGTTCCGGGGCAACGACATGCATCAAAACAAAGACCTTGATGCGCGTCGTCACTTTTTGGGCGACACGCGTTAGAGCGCCGACAGTGTCTCCGGTGGCGCCGCGGCGTCAAGCATCGGTGCCGCTTGGAACACCTTTGTCATGTCCCGTAGCGTCTGCGTGGTGCGGGCCGAAAGCACCGGCGGCCGTTCGGCCGCTTCTTGCGCGGCCGCGGCGTCGGCCTCTTTCTTCGCCGCCTCTTCCGCCTTTGCCGCAACCTCGGGGTCGACGAACGGATGATCGATGCCGGGGATCGGCTTCAGGTCGATGTTCTGGTGCGCGTAGACCATCAGCCGCTGCCAGACCATTGCCGGCAGCGTGCCGCCGGTCATGTTGCGGGTCGGGGTGAAGTCGTCATTGCCGAGCCACACGGCTGCCGTGTAATTGCCGGTGAAGCCGACGAACCAGGCATCGCGGTAGGATTGCGTCGTGCCGGTCTTGCCGGCAACCACGATGTTCGGGATCTGCGCGCGCCTGGCCGTGCCCATCACCGGCACGGCGGCAAGCATCGTGTTCATCGACTTCAACGCCTGCTCGGACAGCACGCGATGCGGCGGCGGCGCGTCCTTGGTCCAGTCATAGACGACGTCGCCGGTGCGCGTGACGAGCTGCGTGATGCCATGACGGGAGCCGACGAAGCCGTTCTGGGCAAACACGCTGTAACCTGTCGCCTGGTCCATCACCGTCATGCCCGATGTGCCGAGCACCATGGTCTTGTGCGCTTCCAGCGGCGATTCGACGCCGAACGACTCCGCCATCGCCTTGATCGGCCCGATACCCAGATGGTCCTTGGCCAGCCGCACCGGCACCGTGTTGATCGATTTGGCCATCGCCACGATCAGCGGGATGTTGCCCGCCGATTCGCCGTTGTAATTGTGCGGCGACCAGTTGCCCCAGCTGATCGGCCCGCCGGAAATGATCGTATTCGGCGTGAAACCATGCTCCATCGCCGTTGCGTAGACGTAGGGTTTGAACGACGAGCCGGCCTGACGCAGCGCCTTGGTGGCGCGGTTGAACTGGCTGGCGCCATAGTCGCGGCCGCCGACGATGGCGCGCACCGCGCCATTGGTCTCGATCACCACCACCGCGCCCTCGGTGACGTTGTATTCCTTGCCGAACTGGCGAAGGTGGAACTCGACCGACTCTTCCGCGGCCTTCTGGATGTTGGCGTCGAACGTGGTGTGGGCGACCAGCGAATGCTGGCCCGGCTTGGCGATCTTCTTGACCTCGTCGAAGGCCCAGTCGAGGAAATAGTCGGGGCTCTTCTGCTCGCCGCGGTCGACGACATCGGCCGGGTGCAGGCGCGCCTGCAGCACCTGGCCTTCGGTCATGAAACCGGAATCGACCAGGTTGGAAAGCACGACGTTGGCGCGGGCGCGAGCGGCCGGCAGGTTGATGTGCGGGGCGTATTTGGTCGGCGCCTTGAACAGGCCGGCCAGCATCGCCGCCTCGGCAAGGTTCAAATCCTTCACGCTCTTGCCGAAATAGAAGTCCGCCGCCGCTTCGATGCCGAAGGTGCCGCCGCCCATATAGGCGCGGTCGAGATAGAGCTGCAGGATCTCCTTCTTGGAGAGATTGGCCTCCAGCCACAGCGACAGGAACGCTTCCTTGATCTTGCGCTCGAAGGTGCGCTCATTCGACAGAAACAGGTTCTTGGCGAGCTGCTGGGTGATGCTGGAGCCGCCCTGGACCACGGAATTGGCGCGCACATTCTCGAAGATGGCCCGCGACAGGCCGAGCACATCGATGCCGTAATGGTCGAAGAAGCGCCGGTCCTCGGTCGCCAGCACCGCCTTGATGACGATGTCGGGCATCTCGTCGACCGGCACGGAATCGCGCTGGATGATGCCGCGCTGGCCGATCTCGTTGCCGTAGCGGTCGAGGAAGGTGACGGCGAAGTCCCCCTGGTTGCGCCAGTCGCCGGTGGTGATATCGAACGCCGGCATGGCGAGTGCGAGCAGCACCACGAAACCGCCGGCGCCCATTGTGAAACCTTCGCTCAGCACCTCGACGATGGCGCGGCGCCAGCCATGCAGGCGGAAACGGCGCGAAAAGATGGTCGCAGCTTCCCAGAATTCGCGCGCTTTGAAGCTGATCTCATAGAGCGTTGAATCGAGCCACGCGTCGACGGCGAGCAGCGCAGAAGCGATCCGGCCTCTTCTCTTGCGTGGTTTCGAAGGACTTGCCATTGCGGAATTCCACCCTGGACGTCCCCGGCTGCCTCCACGGGCGTTTCAGGACCGTCTCGAGCGACTATTCATCCATTTCGAGCCCGCTCACAAGGGCGGCGAAGCCACACCACAAGAGTTGTTGATCGGGATTGCCACGGCCGTGAACGGCCAATGATGTCACCTGGCGGCGATGAAGCGCATGAAATGCGCTACATCCGCCTCGCTGGGCTCGAGGCCGGTGAAGGAGCGCAGATAGGCGGCGAGATGGCTGACGCGCGCCTCGACCGGTTCCTTGAGGTCGAGCACATAGTAGCCGATCTGCATGTAATAGAGCACGCGGGCCCGGATGAAGGCGTCCTCGCCGTCATAACCGTGGCGGCGGTACATGTCGCGGATGGCCAGCAGGCGCTCGTCGTCGGCCCGGTCGATCATGCGTCGCACGTCGTCCGAACGCCGCGCCCATTCGCGGACGGCAAAATCGAGCCGGGGATCGAACAGGCGCTCGTCTGCCCAGCATTCGAAGACGTTCATGACGCCCATGATGATGGTTTCAGCCGGGCGCAGCGCACGTTCGACGATCGCGTTGGTGTTGGTGTCGTGCCAATGGTTGAGCAACTGCTCCAACAGGTCCTGCCGGCTTTCGAAATACCAGTAGAAGCTCGAGCGCGACACGCCGAGCTTCTGGCCGAGCGACAGGATGCGCACGCTTTCGATGCCCTCGGCAATCAGCGTCTTCAACGCGATGTCGATCCAGTCCGCGCGGGTCACCTTGATGTTGCCGGGCGCTTCGGCCTGTGAGGCGGTCATGACGTCACAAGTGGCATGGCGCGAAGCGGCGTGCAAGCGCTCCGTACACAAGTGTCTAGACACATATGTACAGGAACTGTATGGTGCGAGCCTCCAACGAGAGGGAGAGGCTCGTGAAGTCACACTATCGCGCTGTCGTTATCGGGGGTGGCGTGGTCGGCGCCTCGGTGCTCTATCACCTGACGCGGTTCGGCTGGAGCGACGTCGCGCTCATCGAGCGCGCCGAACTGACGGCGGGCTCGACGTGGCATGCGGCCGCCGGCTTTCATGCGCTCAACGCCGATCCCAACGTCGCAGCACTTCAGGACTACACGATAAAACTCTACCGCGAGATCGAGGCCGAGTCCGGCCAGAATGCCGGCCTGCACATGACCGGCGGCGTCAACATGGCGAGCGACCCGCAACGCTGGGAATGGCTGAAATCGGCCTGGGCGGTGTTCCAGTCGGTCGGCATCGAGACCGCGCGGCTGGTGACGCCGGAAGAAATCAAGGAAATCTGCCCGATCGTCGATGTCAACGGCGTGCTCGGCGGCCTCTACGATTCCAACGAGGGCCATCTCGACCCCTATGGCACCACGCATGCCTATGCCGGCGCCGCCAGGAAACGCGGCGCCGATGTCATCTTGCGCAACCGCGTCGTCGAGCTGAAAGCGCGTGCCGATGGCGGTTGGGATGTCGTCACCGAAAAGGGCACGATCGTCGCCGAGCACGTCGTCAATGCCGGCGGCCTGTGGGCCAAGCAGGTCGGAAAGATGGCCGGCGTCGACCTGCCGGTGACGCCGATGGAGCACCATTACTTCGTCACCGAGGACATCCCGGAGGTGGCAGCGCTCGACAAGGAACTTGGCCTTGCCGTCGATCTCGACGGTTTCTCCTACCTGCGGCAGGAACGAAAGGGCGTGCTGCTCGGCGTCTACGAGCAGAACCCGAAACACTGGAACATGGACGGCGCGCCCTGGGATTACGGCATCGAATTGATCCCCGAGGATATCGATCGCATCAGCCCGGAGCTGTCGAAGGCCTATGAGCGCTTTCCGTGCCTGGCCAATGCCGGCATCCGCAAATGGGTCAACGGCGCCTTCACTTTCACGCCGGACGGCAATCCGCTGGTCGGCCCGGTGCGCGGCCTGAAGAATTACTGGGTCGCCTGCGGCGTCATGGCCGGCTTCAGCCAGGGCGGCGGCGTCGGCAAGTCGCTGGCCGAATGGATGATCTACGGCGAGCCGCAGGCCGACATCTTCGGCATGGACATCGCCCGCTACGGCGCCTTCGCCGCCAACCGGGAATATCTCGGACAAACCACGCGCCAGTTCTACGCCCGCCGCTTCGTCATGACCTTCCCCAACGAGCGGCTGCCGGCAGGCCGGCCGCTGAAGCGGCCCGGCGCCTATGACGGCATGACCGCCGCCGGCGCCGAGTGGACCGCTTCCTGGGGGCTGGAGATCCCGGCCTATTTCGCGCCGATGGGGTTCCGCGAGGAGACGACGCTGAAGCGCTCCAACGCTTTCGACATCGTCGGCGACGAAGTCCGGCAGGTCCGCCGCGCCGCCGGGCTGGTCGATACCACCGCGTTCTCGCGCTACGCCGTGTCCGGCCCCGGCGCCGAGGCCTGGCTCGACCGGCTGCTCGCCTGCGGCTTGCCGAAGCCCGGACGCGCGAAGCTGGCGCCGATGCTCGGGGTCGACGGGCGCCTGAAGGGCGATCTCACCCTTATCAACTGGGGCGGCGGCGAATACTGGATCATGGGTTCATACTACCTGCGCGAATTCCATATGCGCTGGTTCGAAACCCATATGGCCGACGGCGTGACGGTCACCGATATCTCCGATGCGATGTCCGGCTTCCTCGTCACCGGCCCCAACGCCAGGACGATCATCGAACGCACCACGCACCGGGACGTCTCGGCCAAAGCCTTGCCGTTCATGGCCTGCGGCGAATTCGATATCGGCATGGTGCGGGCCCGCGTCGCGCGGCTCTCCATAGCCGGCGAGCTTGGCTTCGAGATCAACTGTTCCGCCACCATGCATTCGACCTTGCGCGAAACCCTGCTCGCGGCCGGCGACGATCTTGGCTTGGCCGAGATCGGTTATTACGCGCTGAACGCGCTGCGGCTGGAAAAGAGTTTCGGCATCTGGTCGCGCGAATTCACCCAGGGCTACACGCCCGGCCAGACCGGGCTCGACCGCTTCATCGCCTTCGACAAGGGCGACTTCATCGGCCGTGAGGCGGCGCTGAAAGAGCGCGAGGCGGGTGCCCGGCGGCGGATCGCGACGCTGGAGATCGATGCTGTCGATGCCGACGCCAGCGGCTTCGAGCCGATCTGGCATCAAGGCCGGCGCGTCGGTTTCGTCACCTCGGGCGGCTACGGCTATACGATCGGCCGGAGTGTCGCCCTGGCGTTGCTCGACGACGAATTCACAGGGGAGGGTACGGAGCTTTCCGTCCACATTGTCGGGGTCGAGCGGTCGGCGCGCGTTATTCCGGCCTCGCCCTATGACGCGCAAGGCAAGGCGATGCGGCAATGAGCATGATCCCGAAAAGTGGAAACCGGTTTTCGGAAAAGATCATGCTCAAACAAGAGGATAAGATGGAACGGGATGACGTTTCGAAGAAAAGTCATCCCGTTCCCAGGAGGGACGACCATGGTTGACGAGGCCGCACGCGATGTGAGGCGCGAACGCCGGCGGGGACGCACCGGCGAGGCAGGCTCGGAGTCGAGCCGCCATCCGAATTACCGCGCGCTGAAAAACCCGTTCCTGCCGCAGCCGATCTTTTCACAAGATCAGGTCGCCGCCATTCACGAAACGGCGCTACGCGTGCTGGAGGAACTCGGCATTAAGGTGCTCCTGCCCGAGGCGCGTGCGATCTACGCGAGGGCCGGCGCGCTGGTCGACGAGGACAGCCAGATGGTGAAGATCGGCCGCGACATCGTCGAGGCCGCCCTTGCCTCGGCGCCGCGCTCCATTCATGCCCGCGCCGGCGCCGGCCTGCGCGACCTGACGCTCGAACTCGGCTCCATGACGTTCCTTGCTGGGGCCGGCGCGCCCAATGTCACCGATCTCGAACGCGGCCGGCGTCCAGGCACGTTCGCCGCCTTCGAGGAACTGACCAAGCTGGTGCAGCATTTCGACGTGCTGCACATGCTTTGTCCTTCCGTCGAGCCGCAGGATATCGACACCCGCTTCCGCCACTATGCCGCCAACCGGGCGCAGCTGACGCTGTCGGATAAATTTCCCTTCGTCTTCGCGCGCGGCACACCGCAGGTGGACGACAGTTTCGAGATGATCCGCCTGGCGCGCGGCCTGTCGCAAGACGAGTTCCGCAACGGCGCCTATTGCTACACGGTCATCAACACCAACTCGCCGCGCCAGCTCGATATCCCGATGGCGCAAGGCATCATCGACTTCGCCAAAGCGGGCCAGGTCTCGATCATCACGCCCTTCTGCCTGGCCGGCGCCATGGCGCCGATCACCGTCGCCGGGGCGCTGACCTTGCAGCATGCCGAGGCGCTGGCTGGATTGGCCCTGGCCCAGATCGTGCGTCCAGGCGCGCCGGTGGTGTACGGCTCGTTCTCCTCCAATGTCGACATGAAGTCCGGCGCGCCGGCCTTCGGCACGCCCGAACACGTCAAGGCGACGCTTGGCGCCGGCCAGCTGGCGCGCTTCACCGGCCTGCCCTGGCGTTCCGGCGGCGGCAGCGCCGCCAACATCTCCGATGTGCAGGCAGCGCACGAGACGCAGTTCGCGCTGTGGGGTTCGGTGCTTGCCGGCGCCACCGTCTGCATCCACGCCGCCGGCTGGCTGGAAGGCGGCTTGAGCGTCTCCTACGAGAAGCTGATCACCGATATCGAGGCGCTGCAGACCGTCGCCGAATTCTGCGCTGTCACTCCTGGGGATGAAGATGCGATCGGCTTCGAAGCCATCGCCGAGGTGCAGCCGGGCGGCCATTTCTTCTCGGCCGGCCACACGATGGCGCGCTATCGAACCGCCTTCTACGAGCCGCTGGTGGCCGACTGGTCGAATTTCGGCAACTGGACGCAAAGTGGTTCGAAGAGCGCCACGGAACGCGCCACCGGCGTCTGGAAACGCATCCTTGCCGATTTCAAGGCGCCGCCATCCGCGGCCGCCACCGCCGGTGTTCTCGACGAGTTCATCGCCAGGCGCACCGAAGAGGGCGGCGCGGCACCGGTCTCGTGACGCATTACATCGGGCGCTTGTCGCCCGCCTTTTGCGGGTCCTGGCGTATTTTACCAGTATCAGTCAGTTTGTGCTTGTCGGCAGCAATCCTGCGGATGCGGTCGAAGGGGCTTTCTTCGGCCGGCTTGGTCTGCGGAACGCCATTTGGCTTCGGCCCGAACGTGATCATTTGTCGATCTCCCTGTCGTTGCTGACTGGTCTTTCTGACTGACGGAAATCCTTGGGGCGCGCCGGGAACCCCCGGCAGCCATTGTTCCGGTTATGCCCGTCCGGCTTTCTAGGGCGGGCATCTTAGCCGGTGGTTCAGTAGCCGCCCATGCCGCCGCCAGCGCCCGCGGGTGCTGCATCCTTGGCCGGGATGTCGGTGATCATCGCTTCGGCGGTGATCAAGAGGGCAGCGATCGAGCCGGCATCCTGCAGGGCCGTGCGCACCACTTTCGCCGGATCGACAATGCCGGCCTTGATCATGTCGACATAGACCTCGTTCTGGGCATCGAAGCCCTGATTGTGGTCCTTGCTGTCGGAGAGCTTGCCGACGACGATCGAGCCTTCCACACCGGAATTCTCGGCGATCTGGCGGATCGGCGCTTCGAGGGCCCTGAGCACGATCGAAATGCCCGCGGTCACGTCGTCATTGGCGCCGTTCAAACCGGCAAGTGCCGACCTGGCGCGCAGAAGTGCCACGCCACCGCCGGGCACGATGCCTTCCTCGACCGCCGCGCGCGTCGCGTTCAGCGCGTCGTCGATGCGGTCCTTCTTTTCCTTGACTTCCGATTCGGTGGCGCCGCCGACGCGGATGACGGCAACGCCGCCGGCCAGTTTCGCCAGCCGCTCCTGCAGCTTTTCCTTGTCGTAGTCGGAGGTCGTTTCCTCGATCTGCCCCTTGATCTGGGCGATGCGCGCCTGGATGGTCGCTTTGGTGCCGGCGCCGTCGATGATCGTGGTGGTGTCCTTCTCGATCAGCACGCGCTTGGCGCGGCCGAGCATCTCGAGGGTGACGTTCTCGAGCTTGATGCCGAGATCTTCGGAAATCATCTGGCCCGATGTCAGCACCGCAATGTCTTCCAGCATCGCCTTGCGGCGATCGCCGAAGCCGGGCGCCTTGACGGCCGCGACCTTGAGGCCGCCGCGCAATTTGTTGACCACCAGCGTGGCAAGCGCCTCGCCTTCGACGTCCTCCGAGATGATCAGCAGCGGCCGGCCGCCCTGCACCACCGCTTCGAGGATCGGCAGCATCGCCTGCAGATTGCCGAGCTTCTTCTCGTGGATGAGGATGTAGGGCTCTTCCAGCTCGACGCGCATCTTGTCGGCATTGGTGACGAAATACGGGCTGAGATAGCCGCGATCGAACTGCATGCCTTCGACGACGTCGAGTTCGGTTTCGGCGGTCTTGGCTTCCTCGACAGTGATGACGCCGTCATTGCCGACCTTGTCCATCGCCTTGGCGATCATCTCGCCGACGGTTGCGTCGCCATTGGCGGCGATGGTGCCGACCTGGGCGATCTCGGCCGACGACTTGACCTTCTTGGCCTTCGCCTTGATCTCGACGACGACGGCCGCGACGGCCTGGTCGATGCCGCGCTTCAAATCCATCGGGTTCATGCCGGCGGCGACCAGCTTGGCGCCTTCGCGCAGGATCGAGGCGGCGAGCACGGTTGCCGTGGTGGTGCCGTCACCGGCAAGGTCGTTGGTCTTCGAGGCCACTTCGCGCACCATCTGCGCGCCCATGTTCTCGAACTTGTCGGTGAGTTCGATTTCCTTGGCGACGGTGACGCCGTCCTTGGTGACGCGCGGCGCGCCATAGGCTTTGTCGATGATCACGTTGCGGCCCTTGGGGCCAAGCGTCACCTTGACCGCGTTGTTGAGGAGCTCGACGCCGCGCAGCATGCGGTCGCGGGCATCGGTGGAGAATTTGATTTCCTTGGCGGACATGGTTTTCATCCAGTTCGTATTTGGAGTGGATCAGTCGCCGCGCGGAACGCGCAGCGCCGTTGTCTGTAAAGGCCTGCAGCGTCCTTGCGCGTCCCGAAGGACACGCGGCGCTGATCAGGCAGCCTTCTTGGCGGCCGCGGTCTTGGCGGCGACAGTCTTGGTGGCGACAGTCTTCCCGGTGGCTGCCTCGCCTTTGTCGATGACACCCATGATGTCGGCTTCCTTCATGATCAGCAGGTCCTCGCCATCGATCTTGACCTCTGTGCCCGACCATTTGCCGAACAGGATCAAGTCGCCGGCCTTGACGTCGAGCGGCACGAGCGCGCCGTTTTCGTCGCGTGCGCCAGGCCCAACGGCGATGACTTCGCCTTGCTGCGGCTTTTCCTTGGCATTGTCGGGAATGATGATGCCGCCCTTGGATTTGATATCGCCTTCCGCGCGCCGGATGACGACGCGGTCGTGGAGTGGCCGGAATTTCATGGGAGCTTCTTTCTGGGGCCGTCATAGCCGGCCGCTGCCGCTCTTATAGACCCGTTGGCACTCGATAGATAGGAGTGCCAAAAATTATTCGTGCTCAAAATTAAATATTGAAAAGTATTATGCCGCTATCTGGTTTCGAAATGTCGGGAAGCGCCTAAATATTTCAAAAAATTGAATTTCAAGGCGAAAGTGACTATTTAACGCGTAAGTTCGATTCCACAATTTCAGGCACGAAGGAGGTCTAAGCGATGGCCGAAGGCAATCAGACTATCATGGAAAAAGCTGAGGCCCGTTTCATGGACAAACAGAAGAAGACGGCCGAGCGCAGCAAGGCGACCGCCGATTACGTATCCGAGGCGAAAGCCAGGGAGATCAAGACGGCAAGGCTCAGGGAGCTGCGACTGGCCAAGGAAGAGGCCGACCGGGTGGCGGAAGCCTTGAACCCGACCCCGAAGAAGAAGCGGGCGGCAGTCAAGAAAGCCGTCGCGGTACCGAAGGGAGCGAAGTCATGAGCCTTACATTTCCAAACCGTAGCCGCAGCTATGACGAGGCCGGCAGACGAATTCGCTTCGTCGGTCATGACGGCATGTTCCAGATTTCCTTCTCTGTCGCCGCCGATGCCATTTCCAATGCGCCAGCGGGAACGGCGACCGCCGAAGCCACCTATCTGGCGGCCTTCGACTCGGCTTCCGGCCCAATTCATGACGTCGCCAGCAAGGCCTACGCCCGCACGCGCAAGAGCATATATGTGCTGACCGCCGCCGATTTCGCCTGAATGGGATCACGGCGTCTTTTGGTTGCCGCGCGCTACCCGACAGATGTAGACGGTGTCCTGAGAGTGGCTGATCGCTGAGGTCTCGTGACCGGGCGCGGCAGCTTGAAGGTGGTTTGTTGGCAATGGACGGGAAATGACGGCGCCTGGGGATTTGATGCAAGCCTTGTTCCTGAGGTTGAAGAGCGATCGCTCGCTCTCGGCGCTGCTCGGCGGCACCGGGCTGCTCGAGCGCGCGAACGACAAGGCGGCTTTTCCGCACGTCACCTATGGCCGCACCAGCGCTTTCAATCTGGAAACCGGCGCCGACAACGACAATGATCAGCTCGTCACCTTCCATGTCTGGTCGAAGACGCAAGGGGAAGCCGAAACGCGCCTGATCATGGACAGTATCCGCACACGCCTCGACAGCGCGGCTTTTTCCATAGGCTCGCGTGCCCAGACGCGCCTGTCGCTGGAATTCGCCGAGGCCCGCTACGACGAGGACCTGGCCGTCCACCATGGGCTGCTGCGTTTTCGCGCGCTGACGCAGGAAAGTGCCTGACCGAGCATGATCCCGAAAAGCGGGAACCGGTTTTCGGAAAAGATCATGCTCCAACAAAGAGTCAAAGCTGCGCCTGGATTGCGGCCTTGTCGATGACCGACCAGACCTCGCGGATACGGCCATCCCGGAATTCGTAGAAGACGTTTTCGGCAAAGGTGACACGCTTACCGTGGACCGGCAGGCCGAACAGCACGCCCTTGGGATGGCAGTCGAAATGCAGGCGGACCGCCACCCGTGGCGGCTCGCAAACGAGGAACTCGATATTGAAACGCAGATCGGGGATTGCTGTGAAATCGCTTTCCAGCATGCCCCGGTACCCCTCCAGCCCGATCGTCTCGCCATTATATTGCACGGCATCTCCGACGAATCGGCCGAGATTGTCCCAATCCTGGTCGTTCAGGCACGCGATGTAGCCCCGGTAGACATGGGTGAGCTGATGGTCCGCCACGGTGCCCTCCGACTTTTCGAGAACTAGCTTCTGACGACAGGGTCAAATGACCGCTATCGCATCGACTTCTATAAGGTAGCCTGGGGACATTATCGCTACCCCGACCACCACATTCGCTGGTTTGTGATCTCCAAACAGCGAAATCTGCGCCTCTTCGAGGATAGGCACGTGTTCATCGCGCTTATAATCGACGATGTAGATTGTGATTTTGCAGACCTGCTCAGGTCGCGCACCTGCCGCACTGAGCGCTCGGCCGAGATTGCCGAACGCCAGGCGCGCTTGTGCGCAAAAATCTCCATGCCCAACGAGCTTGCCGTGTATGTCTTCGGGCTGCTGACCTGAAACGAATACCAGCTTGGATCCCGTCGCGACGACAACCTGCGTGTACATCTCTGGGATTGGCAGATCATGTGGATTGATGAGTTCGAGCGACATTAAAAGGGTCTCCCTGCTTCGTTCGACGGAAATGGCCATTGGTGATCACCGGAGGCTGCCGAACCGGGCATTCCCCGTATCCGAAAAGCGTAGCCGGAGCATCGATTTTCCGGTTATGATTCGCTGCCCGGCTTGAGGGAGCCAGGCGGCAGGATCACATTCATTCGTCTCGCGTTAAAGGGGGGTATGGCGGGCATGGGTTTCGGGTCACTCACCGTTCATTTCATGTTCAGCACACATGCGTTAGAACCGTGATCATGAAAAACCTTGGTCCCCATCTCCGGACAGCAGGGCTGGCGCTTGCAGCAGCCGGCCTCTTTGCGTCGCAGGCGACAGCCGTGCCGGTCATGGAGCCGTCGGTCGATCAGGCGATCGTGCTGGCCGCAGGCGACTGCTATGCGATCGGCCAGCAGGTGGCGGAGCAGAATGGCGGCACCTTGGCCAAGGCATCCCAGGCCAACCGAGGCGGCCAGCAGGTCTGCGTCATCGTCGTGCTGGTGCCCGGTAAGGATGGCCAGCGTCCGCGCCGCTCGGAGATCGTGGTTCCGGCAGGCTGACGCTCGCGATTCCCAGGCCATCGGAATCGGCCTATAGCTTTACCCTCAACAGGCTTGGAAATCATGCGCGTGCTCGTCGTCGAGGATGACAAGGATCTCAACCGGCAGCTGGCCGATGCGCTGGTCGACGCCGGCTACGTCGTCGACCGCGCCTATGATGGCGAGGAAGGGCACTTTCTCGGCGATACCGAGCCTTACGACGCCGTCGTGCTCGACATCGGCCTGCCGCAGATGGACGGTATCAGCGTCGTCGAGCGCTGGCGCCGCAATGGCCGCAAGATGCCGGTGCTGATCCTCACCGCGCGCGACCGCTGGAGCGACAAGGTGTCCGGCATCGATGCCGGCGCCGACGATTACGTGACAAAGCCGTTTCACATCGAGGAGGTTCTGGCGAGAGTCAGGGCGCTGATCCGCCGAGCCGCCGGTCACGCCTCGTCGGAGCTGACTTGCGGGCCGCTGCGCCTGGACACCAAGGCCTCCAAGGCCGATGTCAACGGCGTGCCGCTGAAGCTCACCTCGCACGAGTTCCGGCTGCTCGCCTATCTGATGCACCATATGGGCGAGGTGGTGTCGCGCACCGAACTGGTCGAGCATCTCTACGACCAAGATTTCGACCGTGATTCCAACACCATCGAGGTGTTCGTCGGCCGGCTTCGCAAGAAGATGGGCATCGACATGATCGAAACCGTACGCGGCATGGGCTATCGCATGCGTGAACCGGAGGCGTGACGCGGAACCGCTGCAGCCAACCATGACGACGCGGCTTTCGCGGCTGCGGTTCTGGCCGCGCTCGCTGACCTTCCGCGTCATCGCCTTTTCCACCATCTGGGCGATCCTGACGCTGGTCGTCATCTTCACCCTGATCACCACGCTCTACCGCCAGGCCAGCGAGCGCGGCTTCGACAGCTTGCTGTCGGCGCATCTGTTCAACCTGATCGGCTCAGTCGGCATTTCCGACAATGGCGCGCTGACCGGCACGCCCGATCTGGGCGACTTGCGCTTTTCCGAGCCGAACTCGGGCTGGTACTGGTCGGTCGAGCCGGCTTCCGAGGGCGTCCATGGCGAAATTCACTCCTCCTCGATGACGACCTCGATCCTGTCGCCGACCGTCGCCGACGTGCCCTTCAACTCGAACTTCCAGCGCAGCTATTCGATGGCAGGCATAAAGGGCGAGCAATTGGAAGTCTTCGAGAGCGAGTTCGTGCTCGATGCCAAGAACCGCGCCGCGCGTTTCCGCGTCATGGGCAATCACAGCGAGCTGGAGCAGGAGATCGGCAGCTTCCAGCGCCGCCTGCTTACCTACCTGTCGCTGTTCGGTATCGGCATGATCGCCATCAATGCCATCGCCATCCTTTTGGGTTTGCAGCCCTTGCGCCGCGTGCGCAATGCGCTGGCGATGGTCCGTGAAGGCACCGCGCAGCGGCTCGACGGCAGCTTTCCGGCCGAGATCGAGCCTCTGGCCAACGAGACCAACGCGCTGATCGAGAACAACAGGCGCATCGTCGAGCGCTCGCGCACGCAGGTCGGCAATCTCGCCCATTCGCTGAAGACGCCGCTTGCCGTGCTGATCAACGAAGGCCGCGCGCTCGGTGGGCCGAAGGGCCAGCTTATCGCCGAACAGGCTGCCTCGATGCAGAAGCAGGTCGACCATTACCTGCAGCGCGCCCGTGTTGCCGCCCAGCGCGACAGCGTCGTCTTCCGCACCCCGGTTTCGCCGCTGGTCGAGCGCATGGTGCGCGTGCTGCGGAAGCTCAACCCGCAAACCAGGCTTACGCTGTCGCTGCCGCCGATCGAGATCGTCTTTGCCGGTGAGCGCGAGGATCTGGAGGAATTACTCGGAAATCTGCTGGATAATGCCGTGAAATGGGCAAAGAGCGCCGCGATGGTGTCTGTCGCCGCCGTGCCGGGAAACATCAACCTGTTTGAAATCGTTATAGAGGATGACGGTCCGGGAATTCCCGAAGACAGCGCGCGGGACGTGTTGAAGCGTGGCAAGAGACTGGACGAGACGAAGCCGGGGACGGGGCTTGGCCTTGCCATTGTCGCTGACCTCGTCAACGAGTATGGAGGCGCCTTGGCGCTGGAACGGTCCGGCATGGGCGGCTTGAAGGTGGTGGTAAGATTGCGGAGCCTCCAATAATGTTCTTTATCGATTTTCGGGCGGCCGGGCGCGGCCAAATTTCCGACAAATATCAATACTATGGCCACCATCTCGATGGCGCGGCCCCCGATCATTCCCAGTCACGAAGTCCATCAAGACGTCCATCTCGCTCAAGAGAACCGATTGCTGGCATGAAGATTCGCGTCGCGCTCGTTTCCGTCCTGCTCGCCGTTTCCGGATGCACGACGCTGGGTAGGGGTGGTCCCACCTCTCCGGCCACGCCCGTGTCCACGCCGCCGTCCGGCGGCAAGGTGTCGACCAGCATCGTTTCGGCCATGAATGGCGGGCTGATCGGCGGATCGATCGGCTCGGGCCTGAGCGATGGCGAAAAGCGCAAGGGGCTGGAGGCGGAGTACAAGGCGCTGGAATACAACACCAGCGGCCAGAAGGTGACGTGGAAGAGCGACAACTCGACCCGCTATGGCGAGGTCGTCGCCGCCCAGCCTTACCGGGTCGGCTCGCAGGATTGCCGCCAGTACACCCATACCGTTTATACCAACGGCGCGGGCGTCACCGCGCGCGGCACCGCTTGTCGCAACACCGACGGCAGCTGGACGCCGCTGAGCTGACAAGTCGGCGGGATTGACGTCGATCAAGGTCAGACGGTCGATCTGCCGCCAAAGCGTCGCAGGACATGCGTGTTGGCAGGGCAGGGCTCTGCCTTTATTGGAAGAGCCATGCTGTTCTGGGTCATAGCCGCAATCCTCACGCTGGGCGCCAGCCTGGCGGTGCTTTTGCCGCTCACCGGCGGCTTGCGAGGCGCGTCGCCGGCAGGCGATCATGACCTCGAAGTCTACCGCGACCAGCTTTCCGAGCTCGACCGCGACATGGCGCGTGGCCTGATCCAGCCGGGCGAAGCGCAAGAGGCGCGCGCCGAGATCGGCCGCCGCATCCTGCGCCTCGGCGCGGCCGCCGAACCGGGCGCCGCAACCGCCAGCCCAGCGCGCGGCGCCAGGCTGGTCGCCAGCGCGGCGGTGCTTGCCGTGCCGCTGCTGAGCTGGGGGCTCTACGGCGTGCTCGGCTCGCCCGACCTGCCTTCGCAGCCGCTGGCCGAACGCCTCGCCAAGAACCCGGCCGATTCCTCCGTCGATGAGCTCGTTGCCCGGGCGGAGGCGCATCTTGCCGCCAATCCGCAGGACGGCAAGGGCTGGGACGTGCTGGCGCCGGTCTATCTGCGCCTGCAGCGCTATGCGGACGCGGTAACCGCCTATCGCAACGCCATCCGGCTCGACGGCGACAGCGCTGCTCGCCGGGCGGGGCTGGGCGAGGCGATCGCCAGTGCGGCCGGCGGCATCGTCTCGGCCGACGCCCAAGAGGCCTTCGAGGCGGCGCTGAAGCTCGATCCGGCCAACGCCAAGGCGAGTTTCTACCTGGCGGTCGGCCTTGCCCAGGAGGGCAAGAAGACCGAAGCAATCGCGGCCTGGCAGAAGATGCTCGGCCAGCTGGCGCCGGATTCGCCATGGCGCAACGCTGTCCAGCAGGCGCTGGCCGAAGCGGTGGCGCCTGCGGACGCGGCCGGCACCACGACCAATGGCCCGGATGCGCAGCAGGTCGAAGCGGCCCAGCAGATGGCGCCGCAGGACCGGCAGGCGATGATCGAGACCATGGTTGCCGGCCTCGACGACAAATTGAAGCAGAATCCGCGTGACGAGGAAGGATGGATGCGGCTCATTCGTTCCTATGTCGTGCTTGGCAAGGCCGACCAGGCGCGCGACGCGCTCGGCCGTGCCGTCGCCGTCTTTGGCGCCGGCAGCGAGCAGGCCAGGAAATTCACCGCCTTCGCCGCCTCCCTCGGCGTGACGGCGACGGAGTAGAGGAATGACGCGCAAACAGAAGCGATTGTCGGTGATCCTTGCCGGGCTGGCCTTTCTCGGCGCCGCCGCCGGCCTCACCTTCTACGCGCTCGGCCAGAAGGCTTCCTATTTCTACATGCCGGCCGATCTTGCCACCGCGAGCGTGCCGCCCGGGCAGCGCATTCGCCTCGGCGGCCTTGTCGAGAAGGGAACCGTCGCGCGCGGCCAGGGCGCCACCGTTGTCTTCTCGGTCACCGACAAGCTGAAGTCGGTCAAGGTCACCTATACCGGCATCCTGCCCGACCTCTTCCGCGAGGAGCAGGGCGTCATCACCGAGGGCGCGTTCGGCCCGGACGGCGTCTTTGTCGCCGACAGCGTGCTGGCCAAGCACGACGAGCGCTACATGCCTAAGGAAGTCGCCGACGGGCTGAAGGCCAAGGGCGTCTGGCAGGAAAGCACCAACTGATGAGCAGGTTCCGCAAAAGTGCCACGCGGTTTTGCGATCAGAACCTGCGCCAAAAGGAAGATCGCAGGTTCCGCAAAAGTGCCACGCGGTTTTGCGATCAGAACCTGCGAGAAAACGGGTAAACAATGGTCGAGACTGGACATTTCGCCCTCGTCCTCGCCTTCGCGCTGTCGCTGGTGCAGATGCTGGTGCCGCTGATCGGTGCCCGCACCGGCAATCAGCGGCTGATGGCGGTCGGCGGTCCGGTCACGGTCACCGGCTTCGCGCTGACGGCGCTGTCTTTCGCGGCGCTGGCGAGCGCCTATGCCAGTTCCGATTTCTCGGTGGCGAGCGTGTGGGAAAACTCGCATTCGCTGCAGCCGATGATCTACAAGATCACCGGCACCTGGGGAAACCACGAAGGCTCGATGCTGCTGTGGGTGCTGATCCTGACCTTCTTCGGCGCGCTGGTCGCCGTCTTCGGCACCAATCTGCCTTCGACCCTCAAGGCCAATGTGCTTGCCGTGCAGGGCATGATCGGCGCCGCCTTCTTCCTGTTCATCCTGGCGACGTCCAACCCGTTTGTCCGCTTGAATCCGGCGCCGATCGAAGGCCGCGACTTGAACCCGATCCTGCAGGATCTCGGCCTCGCCATCCATCCGCCGATGCTCTATCTCGGCTATGTCGGCTTCTCGATCTGCTTCTCGTTCTCGGTCGCGGCGCTCATCGAGGGCCGCATCGACGCCTCCTGGGCGCGCTGGGTGCGGCCGTGGACGCTGGTCGCCTGGATGTTCCTGACCGGCGGCATCGCGATGGGCTCCTACTGGGCCTATTACGAGCTCGGCTGGGGTGGCTTCTGGTTCTGGGACCCGGTCGAGAACGCCTCCTTCATGCCGTGGCTTGCCGGCACGGCGCTGCTGCATTCGGCGATCGTCATGGAAAAGCGCTCGGCGCTGAAGATCTGGACGCTGCTGCTTGCCATCCTGACCTTCTCGCTGTCGCTGCTCGGCACCTTCCTGGTGCGCTCCGGCGTGCTGACCTCGGTCCATGCGTTCGCCACCGACCCGACGCGCGGCGTGTTTATCCTCTGCATCCTGACGCTGTTCATCGGCGGCTCGCTGGCGTTGTTTGCGCTGCGCGCCTCGCGGCTGACGGCAGGCGGCCTGTTCCAGCCGATCTCGCGCGAGGGCGCGCTGGTCTTGAACAACCTGTTCCTCACCACGGCAACCGCCACCGTGCTCGTCGGCACGCTCTACCCGCTGGCGCTGGAAGCGCTGACCGGCGGCAAGATCTCGGTCGGCGCGCCGTTCTTCGACCTGACCTTCGGCCCGCTAATGCTGCCGCTGCTGGCGATCGTACCTTTCGGCCCGCTGCTTGCCTGGAAGCGCGGCGACATCCTTGCCGCTTCGCAGCGCCTGATGGCGGCCTTCGCGCTGGCGCTCGCCACCATGTTGGTCACCGGCCTCTTCATCAACGATGCTTCGGTCTTTGCCGCGCTCGGCGTCGGCCTTGCCGTCTGGCTGATGGCCGGCGCGCTGACCGACCTTGCGGTCAAGGCGGGTGTCGGCTCGGTAGCGCCGACGGTCATGTTCAGGCGCTTCATCGGCTTGCCGCGTTCGGTCTTCGGCACGGCGCTTGCTCATCTTGGCCTCGGGCTGACGCTGCTCGGCATCGTCGGCACGCTTTGCTTCGGCACCGAGAAGATCCTCACCATGAAACCGGGCGAGACGGTGGAACTGTCGGGCCACAGCGTTCGCTTCGAAGGCCTCGTCCCGCAGAAAGGGCCGAACTTCACCGAGGATCGCGGCCGCTTTGTGCTGATCTCGAACGGATTTGAGGATGGCGAGATCACCTCGGCCAAGCGCTTCTATCCGGTCCGCCAGACGGTGACGACCGAGTCCGGCATCAGGACGCTGGGCTTCAGCCAACTCTATCTGTCGCTCGGCGACGAGGCGAAGGACGGCTCGGTGGTCGTGCGCCTGTGGTGGAAGCCGCTGGTAACGCTGATCTGGGGCGGTGGCCTGGTGATGATGGCGGGCGCGGCGATGTCGCTGCTCGACCGCCGCCTGCGTGTCGGCGCGCCGGCAAAGCGGCGCAAATTGGCGACGGCGGCGGCAACCGCGAGCCCGACATGAAGGCGAGGTTTTCGTTCGCCTCGCTGGTCCTGCTGCTGGCCTTGCTTTTTGCCGGCGCCGCCCACGCGGTGAAGCCCGACGAGGTGCTGCAGAATCCGGCGCTTGAGGCGAGGGCGCGCGCGCTGTCCGAGGGCCTGCGCTGCATGGTCTGCCAGAACCAGTCGATCGACGAATCCGACGCCGATCTCGCCCGCGACCTGCGCATCCTGGTGCGCCAGCGCCTCGTTGCCGGCGACACCGACCAGCAGGTGATGGACTACATCGTCTCGCGTTACGGCGAGTTCGTTCTGCTCAAGCCGCGCTTCAGCCTGCGCACCGCGCTTTTGTGGGGCACGCCGGTGCTGCTGCTGCTTATTGGCGGGGCTTTTATCGTGATCGGCGCCCGTTCGCGCCGTCCATCCGCGTCGGCGCTTTCAGCCGAAGAGCAGGCGGCGCTGGAAAAGATGTTGCGCGACTAAGAAGGCCACTCTCCCGGCGGCCAATCTCGTGACGTATGGATAACGTGTAAGATAACGACGCTTTCCCGGCCGGCGATCGCGCGCAATTGGTAGGTAATGATGTAGGGCAAACGGCCGACGGGTTTTTCGTAAGTGCCCGTCACCCTACCAGACCTGCCCGTCGCCATGTCACCTAGGCGCTGCCCAGCTTCACGAATACGATCCGCGAGCCGTCTGGCGGCCGCAGGATTATCCAGAGCGACATAGGCTATCTGCTGCTTGACATCGTCTAGCGCTTCCCGCGACCAGGTGACGAACCGCTTCACGCCTTGCCTGCGCGCTCAGCTTCCGCTGCTTCGATTACAGCGTCGATTTCCGCCATGGCTTCGTCGTGAGATACCAGACGACCAGCCTCCGCATCGGCCATGCCGCGCTTTATGCCGTCGATAATTCCGAGCTCTCGGTCGACATAGGCTGAAACAGCCTCCGCTGCGAGGAAGGACTTGCTGCGTCGGGTATCGGTGGCGATGCGCTCGAGTTTTTGCCGTGTTTCCGACGAAACTCGGATTGTCATGGTGGTGCTTGCAGTCATTGTGAAAGCCCTGTGTTGAGTTGTGTACAAGGTAGCACAAGTCTTAAGCGACACCAAGCCAAAGGGCGATGTATCGCGGCGTCAACCGCACCGATGGAGCCAAGCGCCAACATTACAAAACTTTCATGTCGCGGAAATGGCGCCGTAATGTGCGGCTCTCTAATCCTCTTGCCCGAGGATGCATTGCCTGAGCGCATCCCTGTCTACATAGAGGATAGAACCCCATGAATATTGCCCCCAATTCATATTCCGCCAGCACCCGCAAGCGCCTGTTGGCTGCCGTCGCTTCGCTCGCCCTTATCGGCACGGTCGGCGCCGGCATGCTCGCAACCGGCACCGCCCCCGTGCTGGCCGATGCCGTGCGTGTCGAAGCCCCGCAGATGCCGAGCTTCGCCGATGTCGTCGAGCACGTCTCGCCGGCTGTCGTCAGCGTCAAGGTCAAGTCCAAGATTCAGCCCACCGCCGATGACGGCTCCGACGATCAGAACGGTTTCGACAACCTGCCCGACAATCCGCAGCTGCGTCAGTTCTTCAAGCAGTTCCGCGGCTTCGGCGACCAGGGTCAGGGCGGCCAGTTCGGCCAACGGCACTTCGATCATCGCAATCCCGGTAACGGCCAGCCGCGTCCGGTGGCGCAAGGGTCGGGCTTCTTCATCTCCGAAGACGGCTATCTCGTCACCAACAACCACGTCGTTTCGGAAGGCTCGGACTATACGGTCGTCACCAATGACGGCAAGGAACTCGACGCCAAGCTGGTTGGCACCGACCCGCGCACCGACCTCGCCGTGTTGAAGGTCGATGGTGGCAGCAAGTTCACCTATGTCGACTTCGCCGACGATTCCAAGATCCGCATCGGTGACTGGGTGGTGGCCGTCGGCAATCCGTTCGGCCTCGGCGGCACGGTTACCGCAGGCATCGTATCGGCCCGTGGCCGTGACATCGGCGCCGGCCCCTATGACGACTTCATCCAGATCGACGCTTCGGTCAACCGCGGCAATTCGGGTGGCCCGACCTTCAACCTCAACGGCCAGGTGATCGGCATCAACACGGCCATCTTCTCGCCGTCGGGCGGCAGTGTCGGCATCGCCTTCGACATCCCGGCCTCGACCGCCAAGCAGATCGTCCAGGACCTGATGAAGAGCGGCTCCGTCCAGCGCGGCTGGCTCGGCGTCGAGATCCAGCCGGTCACCTCCGACATCGCCGAATCGCTCGGCCTGAAGTCGGACAAGGGCGCGCTGGTCTCGAGCGCCCAGGATGCCGGTCCGGGCAAGAAGGCAGGCATCGCCGCCGGCGACGTCATCACCCAGATCGACGGCAAGGACGTCGACTCGCCGAAGGATCTCGCCCGCACCATCGGCGCCTATGCGCCGGGCAAGTCGGTCGATGTCACGGTCTGGCGCGGTGGCAAGTCCCAGTCCGTTAAGGTCGACCTCGGCACGCTGCCCGCCAGCGACAAGCAGGCCTCGAACGACGACGGCAAGCAACAGGCGCCCGCCGCCAAGGCCGACACGCTGGCCGACCTCGGCCTGACCGTCACCAAGGCTGAGAGCGGCAAGGGCCTCGTGGTCACCGATGTCGATCCCGACAGCGACGCGGCCGATCGCGGCATTCAGCCCGGCGACGTCATCACCTCGATCAATTCGAACGATGTGAACACCACCGATGACGTCTCCAAGGCGATGGTTGATGCCGCCAAGGCCGGCCGTAAGGCCGTGCTGATGCAGATCACTCGCGACGATTCGAACCGCTTCGTCGCGCTGCCGGTCGGCAAGGGCTGATAGCAAACGCTTTCGACTTTTCCCTGCGGCGGTATCAACACCCCCGAGCCGCCGCCGGGAAAACATGGGGCCGAACACGTCAGTCAGTCACCGTGTTTCGCTCCTGGCGGCAGCGGGTTCCCATCCCCGCTGCCGCTTTAACTTGGAGCATGTCGCCCAAAAGTGGGCACCGGTTTTGGGATGACGACATGCGAAGCAAAAAAGCGCATGTCGCCCAAAAGTGGGCACCGGTTTTGGGATGACGACATGCGAAGCAAAAAAGCGCATGTCGCCCAAAAGCGGGCACCGGTCTTGGGATGACGACATGCGGCTTTGATAAGGCAAAGAGCCATGACTGCCCCTCAACCTTCCAGTGAAATCGCGTATAACGGATCCATGAAGATTCTCGTCATGGAAGACGATCGCGAGGCGGCGGACTATCTGCAGAAAGCCTTCGCCGAGGCTGGCCACACCGCCCATGTCGCCGGCGACGGCGAGACCGGTTTCGCGCTGGCCGATGCCGGCGACTATGACGTGATGGTGGTCGACCGCCTGATGCCACGCCGCGACGGCCTGTCGGTGATCGCGGCACTTCGCTCGCGCGGCAACACCACGCCGGTGCTGATCCTGTCGGCGCTGGGCGAGGTCGACGATCGCGTCACCGGCTTGCGCGCCGGCAGCGACGACTATCTCACCAAGCCTTACGCCTTTTCCGAGCTGCTTGCCCGTGTCGAGGTGCTGAACCGCCGCGCCAGTGCAAGGGAATCCGAGACGGTCTATCGGGTCGGCGATCTCGAGCTCGACCGGCTGTCGCATTCGGTCAAGCGCGCCGGGCGCGAGATCACGCTGCAGCCGCGCGAGTTCCGTCTGCTTGAATATCTGATGCGCCATGCCGGCCAGGTGGTGACGCGCACCATGCTGCTCGAAAATGTCTGGGATTATCATTTCGATCCGCAGACCAACGTCATAGACGTCCATGTCTCGCGCCTGCGCGGCAAGATCGAGAAAGGCTTCGACAAGCCGATCCTGCACACCATCCGCGGCGCCGGCTACATGCTGAAGGGCGGCTAGAGCCCAACATGGCATTATCCCTGCCGGCCATCATGAAGACGACGGCGGCGCGGCTTTCGGCGCTTTATCTTCTGCTTTTCGCGCTCTGCGCCGTGCTTTTGGTCTTCTACATGACCTCGCTGTCGGCGCGCATGCTGATGGCGCAGACCCAGGATACCATCAACGACGAGGTATTGGGCCTGGCGCGTGCCTATCAGCGCGGCGGCCTGCCGGTGCTGGTGCGCGTGGTCGAAAATCGCTCCCGCCAGCCCGGCGCCAATCTCTATCTCATCGCCGACGCCAACGGCCAGATCCTGACCGGCAACGTGCAAAGCCTTGAACCTGGCGTGATCGAGACCGAAGGCTGGACCACCGAACCCTTTTCCTACCAGCGTTTCGGCGAGGGCGAGCTCGACCGGCTGCGCGGCGGAGATCAGAGCGCGCCTTCGACCGGCACGAGCGGGGCGCAAGCCGAGGGCGAGAAGGGCCACAACGCCATTGCCCTGGTGCTGCGGCTGCCCAACCAGATGATCATGCTGGTCGGCCGCGACCTCGGCGAGCCTGAGCGCTTCCGCGCCGTCATCAAACGCGCCTTGATGCTGGCGCTCGGCATGATGGGGCTCGGCGGGCTGCTGATCTGGTTCTTCGTCGGTCATGCCGCCTTGAAGCGCATCGACAACGTCTCGGAGGCGAGCCGCCGCATCTTGGGCGGCGACCTGTCCGGGCGGCTGCCGGTGACCGGCGCAGGCGACGAGTTCGACCGCCTGTCGGAAAGCCTCAACACGATGCTTGCGCGCATCGCCATGCTGAACGAAGGCCTGAAGCAGGTTTCCGACAACATCGCCCACGACCTCAAGACGCCGTTGACCAGGCTACGCAACCGCGCCGAGGCCACGCTTGCCGGGAAGCACAAGACGGACGCCTATCGCCAGGCGCTCGAGGGCACGATCGCCGAATCCGACCAGCTGATAAAAACCTTCAACGCCATCCTGATGATCTCGCGCCTGGAGGCGGGCTATTCGTCGGAGACGACTAGCCCCGTCGATCTCGCCGCCACGGTGAGCGATGTCGTCGAGCTCTACGAGCCGGTGGCGGAGGAGGTGGGCGTCGCGCTGGAAGCCTCGGCGCCGGATGCCCTTGTCGTCAACGGCAACCGCGAGCTGATCGGCCAGGCGCTCTCCAACATTGTCGACAACGCCATCAAATATTCGACGGACGCCACCGAGGGCCCGAAGGTGCGGCTCACGCTGGCGCGCGTCGGCAACGAGATCAAGCTTGCCGTCGCCGACAATGGCCACGGCATTCCCGACGATGGCGACCGCGCGCGTGCCACCGAGCGCTTCGTGCGGCTGGAGAAGAGCCGCTCGCAGCCGGGCTCAGGCCTCGGCCTCAGCCTCGCCAAGGCGATCATGACTTTCCACAATGGCAGGCTTGATCTTGCCCCGGCCAATCCCGGATTGTCCGTGGTCATGAGTTTCCCGGCGCGGGAGATGCATTGATGGCGGTGAGGATGACGAAGAAAAAGGTCGAACCCGAGTGGCGGCTTGGTCCGAGGCTGGCGCTTCAGCCGCTGGACAGGGACCATGCCCGGCGCGAGCTCTCTGAAATCGCCGACGCCGCCGAAGAGGAAGGTCTTTTACGTCTTGCAGGTTTCCTGGCCGGCGAGGGACCTTCGCAGGACCTGCTTGCCGCCATCTTCGATCTGTCGCCTTTCCTGCGCGATCTGGCGCGTCGTCGGCCGGCCATTCTCGACACGCTGTTCGACCAGACCATTGAAAAACGACTGCTCGCCATCGGCGAAGCGATCGCAAGTGCCGCGAGCGCAGAGGACGTCTCGGAATCGGCGCTGATGATGCAGCTCAGGCAATGGAAAACCGAGGCGCATTTCCTGATCGCGCTGGCCGATCTTTCAGGCGAGGCGGAAGCCTCGGTTTCCGTGCGCCGTCTCAGCGACCTGGCCGACGCCTGTACTGGCGCCGCCGTCGATTTCCTGCTGCTCGACGCGCACCGCCAGGGCAAGCTCAAGCTGCCCGATAAAAAACGTCCGGCGCGCGGCTCGGGCTGGATCCTGCTCGGCATGGGTAAGCTCGGCGCGCATGAGCTGAATTTTTCCTCCGACATCGACCTGGTCGTTTTCTTCGATCCGGCAGCGCCAGCCATCGTCGATCAGCTCGACGCGACGGAGCTGTTTTCGCGCCTCACGCGCCGTCTGGTGCGCATCCTGCAGGACCGCACCGAGCACGGTTATGTCTTCCGCACCGATCTGAGGCTGCGTCCCGATCCCGGCTCGACGCCGCTGGCGATCCCGGTCGAGGCAGCGCTTCGCTATTACGAGGCGCGCGGCCAGAATTGGGAGCGCGCGGCCATGATCAAGGCGCGGCCGGTGGCGGGCGATCTCGCCGCGGGCGCGGCCTTCCTCAAGGAATTGCAGCCCTATGTCTGGCGCAAATACATGGACTATGCGGCGATCGCCGACGTCCATTCGATCAAGCGCCAGATCCATGCCCACAAGGGCCATGGCGAGATCGCGGTGAAGGGCCACAACGTGAAGGTCGGCCGCGGCGGCATCCGCGAGATCGAATTCTTCGTCCAGACCCAGCAGCTCATCGCCGGCGGCCGCTTCCCGGAGCTGCGCGGCCGCGAGACGGTGCCGATGCTCGCCGCGCTCGCCGCGCGTGGCTGGATCACCGCCGAAGCGCGCGATGCGCTTGCCCGCCAGTACTGGTTCCTGCGCCGTGTCGAGCACGCTATCCAGATGGTCGCCGACGAGCAGACGCATATCCTGCCGGACAGCGACGAGGAGCTTCGGCGTATCGCCTTGATGCTGGACTTTGCAGGCGAGGCGGAATTCGCCAAGGCCTTCCGCGCCTCGCTGCAGGAGGTCGAGCGCCATTATGCGGCGCTGTTCGAGACCGCGCCCGAGCTCTCGGCCGGCGTCGGCAATCTGGTCTTTACCGGCGATGTCGACGACCCCGATACGTTGCAGACCTTGCACGGCCTCGGTTTCCAGCGGGCGAGCGATATTTGCCGCGTCATCCGTGGCTGGCATTTCGGCCGTTATCGCGTCACCCAGTCGGCGGAAGCCCGCGAGCGACTGACGGAACTGACGCCGGCGCTGCTTAAGGCCTTCGGCCAGACGCGCCGCGCCGACGAGGCGCTGATGCGCTTCGACGAATTCCTCACCGGCCTGCCGGCAGGCATCCAGCTCTTCTCGCTGCTGCAGTCGAACCCGGCGCTCTTGAAGCTGATGGCGACGATCATGGGTGCGGCGCCCCGGCTGGCGACCATCATCACGCGCCGGCCGCATGTCTTTGATGGCCTGCTCGACCCGGCGCTGCTGACCGAGCTGCCCAACCGCGCCTATCTCTCGGCGCGGCTTGCCGCCTTCATCGAGGGCGACCGCGCCTATGAGGATGTGCTCGATCGCCTGCGCATCTTCGCCTCCGAGCAGAAATTCCTGATCGGCGTGCGCCTGCTGGCTGGTTCGATCGATCCCCCGCGCGCCGGCCGCGCCTTCTCTGATCTCGCCGACCTCACCATCGAGGCGGCGCTCGACGCTGTTATCGCCGAATTCGCGCTGCGTCATGGCAGGATAGCAGGCGCCAGGGTAGCCCTGCTCGGCATGGGCAAGCTCGGCAGCCGCGAGCTGACCGCCGGCTCCGACGTCGATCTCATCCTGCTCTACGACCATGATGCCGATGCCGAAGAGTCCGACGGCGACAAGCCGCTGGCGCCCTCGCATTACTATACGCGCATGACGCAGCGCCTGATCGCCGCCGTCTCGGCACCGACGGCCGAAGGCGTGCTCTATGAGCTCGACCTGCGCCTGCGCCCGTCCGGCAACAAGGGTCCGGTCGCCACCCATATCGACGCTTTCAAGAAATACCAGCGTCAGGAAGCCTGGACCTGGGAGCACATGGCGCTGGCGCGGGCACGCGCCGTCGGCGGTGATGCCGAGCTCTGCGCCGAACTGGAAGAGGAGGTGACGGCGGTGCTGGCGCAGCCGCGCGATGCCGCCAAGGTGAAGGCCGAAGCGTCGGAGATGCGGGCGCTGATCGAGAGGGAGAAGCCGCCGCGCGACCTCTGGGACATCAAGCTCGTCCCGGGCGGCCTCATCGATCTCGAATTCATCGCCCAGGTCGCTGTCATCACCGGCGCTGTCGAGCCCGGCCGCCGGACGACGGCGACCGCCGACATCCTGGCGCGGCTGGAGCCGAGCTTCGCCGCCACGGATGTGCGCGACGAACTTGGCGAAGCCTATCGGCTCTATCTGGCGCTAACCCAGATGATCAGGCTTTGCCTTACCGGCGAGTTCCAGCGCGACGATGTCCCGCCGGGGCTTTCGGATCTGCTCCTGGCGGTAACCGACCTGCCGGATTTCGCCGTGCTCGAAGCGCATCTCAAGGAAACGTCGCGGAAGGTCAGGAAGGATTTCGACCTTCTGCTTCGCACGGGCGCGCGAAAGAGCGCATCCGGCCGCATCGGGGGTGACGATGCAACAGGAGAAGACCCATGAAGAAATCCACCAAGCTTGCCCTTGCCTTCGTGGCGCTGGCCGGCGCCGTCGGCACGGTTGCTTATGCCGAAAACAAAGCCGCCGGCGGCGAGCGCGCGCCAAAGGGTACAACGGCGCGGCTCAGCAAAGCGACCAGCGGCACCATCGGCTTCGACCAATTCTCCGATGCAATGGAGGCGCGGCTGAGAGAGTTGGCCGCCGGTAAAGGCAGAAGGTTGACGGTGGCAGAACTCGCCGATGCGCTGGAGAAGGCGCGACCAGAATCCTAAGATCTCGGCTACTCGGTGCGTTGGACTTGATGCAGCCTCCGACGTGCATACGCCTGCAGAATCCGGTCGCGCAGATGGGCGTAGAAGCGTGGCGGCAACATGCCGTAGTGGAAGCGGGATGGATTACTTCCCGGAATAGACCTGAGATCGGGACCAGGCCAGAGGAAATCGTTGGTTTCGCTGACCTCTACTGCATCGTTAGGATCTGCTGGAGGCGAGTGTGTGATTGGAACGACCGTCACAACTTCTTCGTTATCGCCACTGGGCTCCGTTGAGCAGCGTCCTGAAAGCGGCCCACATTCTGCTGAAACTCTGTCGATGTTACGCGCATAAAAGTCACCTCTTTATCCAAAATAGATAAAATAGATAACTTTTCAAGGTTGCTTTAGCGCGCAGATTGTTGCGTCACGCCGCGACCTTCACCGCCGCTGGCGACTTCTTCAGCGGGATGCGCACCGACACGATGGTGCCGACGCCTTCGGTCGAGCGGATTTTCAGCGCGCCGCCCTGCAGTTCAGCGAGCGAGCGTGAGATGGCCAGCCCAAGACCCGAGCCGGCATGGTTCTTGGAAAACTGGTTCTGCACCTGCTCGAACGGCCGGCCGAGCTTGGTCAGTGCCTGCTTGGGGATGCCGCAGCCATTGTCCTCGATGGTAAGGACCAGCGCTCCCGAAGTGTTGCGGGCCCTGACCGTGATCCTGCCGCCCTGTCCGGTGAATTTCACCGCGTTGGACAAGAGGTTGATGGCGATCTGCTTGATCGCGCGTCGATCGGCGAAAAGCCGCATCGAATCGGCGATACGCGTGTCCACCATGATCGACTTTTCGGCGGCCTGCAGCGAGATCACGCGCACCGTTTCCTTGATCAGCGGGCAGAGGTCGATCTCCTCGCGGTCGAGCGAGAACTGGCCGGCTTCGATCTTCGACATGTCGAGGATGTCGTTGATGACGCCGAGCAGGTATTTGCCGCTGCCGTTGATGTCGGTTGCGTATTCCTCGTAGCGCGGCGAGCCGAGCGGTCCGAACAGGCCCTGTTCCATCAGCTCGGAGAAGCCGATGATGGCGTTGAGCGGCGTGCGCAGCTCATGCGACATGTTGGCGAGAAATTCGGATTTCGCCCGGTTGGCTGCCTCGGCGCGTTCCGTTTCCTTCATGTATTTGCGGTTGAGCTCGACCAGTTCGCTGGCCCGCTCTTCCTCGGCGCGGCGCGCGAGGCTGAGGTCGTGGATCGTCGCCATCAGCCGGCGCTCGCTGTCGACCAGCTTCTCCTGGTGCAGCTTGATCTGGGTGATGTCGGAGCCGACCGAGACGATGCCGCCGTCGCGGGTCGTCAATTCGTTGACCTGCAGCCAGCGGCCGTCGGCCAATTGCCGCTCGAAGCTGACGCCGCCTTGCGGCCCGTTGGCGTTGGCGAGCCTGCGCTCCGACGCGAAGGCCAACATGCGCTCCTCCAGGAAATCGCGTGTCGCGCCCGGCACCACGTCGCGGTCCGAAAGCCCGTTGTCCTTCTGGAATTTGGAATTGCACATGATCAGCCGGTCAGCCGCGTCCCACAGCACGAAGGACTCGTTGATGTTCTCGATCGCCGTCCGCAGCCGCATGTCGGCGGCTTCCGAGCGCAGCGCCAGGTGCCGCTGCTCGGTGACGTCGACGGCGATGCCGATCAGCTGGATCTCCGGCGCCTCCGGATCGATCACCTGGGCGCGGGCGCGCATCCACACCCACTGCCCGTCGGCGTGGCGCATGCGGAACACCTGGTCGATATGATCGATCTCGCGTTCGATGATGCGGTTGGCCAGCTCGAACAGGTCGTCGTCCTCGGGATGGATGATCTCGTCGACCTCACCGAAGGAGAGCATGGATTCGCAGGGCTCATAGCCCAGCATGTCGTACATCGAGCGCGACCAGTACATCTTGCCGCGCACCATGTCCCAGTCCCACAAGCCGCAGCGGCCGCGCACCAGCGCCATGTCGATGCGCTGATGCGCTTCCAGGTAGATGCGGTCGGCGGCCTGGGCCCGCGCCGCCTGGCCGAAATAGGCGTAGAGGATGACGATCAGCACGCCGGCCGTCAGCACGAACAGCGTGACGTTGAGCGACATCGACTTGCGCCAGCTGTCGAACACCGCGGCCTGCGGCACCAGAACGGCGGCGGCGTTCTTGCGGTTGCCCGAAAGGCTTACCGCCGCATACCAGTCCTGTCCGGCGATGGTGACGTCCATGACGCCGGCGCGGTCGCCGAACATGAACAGCGGCTGGCCGCCAAGCACCAGGCTGTCCAGCGTGCGGCCCTGCCAGCCCGTCGACAGCGGCGAGACGGCGACGATCTTGAAGGCGGCGTCGGTAATCATGAGCACATGGGCGCGGCCCATGGCGCCCTGGCGGCTCGTGTTTTCCAGCAGGTCGACGGCGTTCATGCCGGCAGCACTCGGGTCGGCGGTGATCGCCTGCGCCATTTGGCCGGCGGCCAGCGCCAGCACGGCCTTGGAATCGCGTTCGATTTCGTCATGCTCGTTCATCAGCGACAGGAAGCGCAGCGCTGCAATGACGACGAGGAAAATGATGATCAGCGCCGGGATAGAGCGGCGCAGCAGCGGCTCGGCGGCTAGAAGCCGCTGATAGGCAGGTTCGGCGATCAGGCGCGTGTTGCCGGCAAGTCCATCGCTTCTTGCCTTGCGACGCGCAAAAGCCTTCCCTCCGGGCGCGCCCCACGCGTCCGCCTTGGCCATAAATGGCACTCCCCGATCTGCCGTATTTACAGAAATGATCCGGTTACGCCGCACGCCCGAATCGTCAGTAAAGAATCAAAGCTGATTCGCCTTGTCCAGAGGCGCGGCCAAAAAAGATTAAAAATTGATTGAAATTCGCTCTTTTTCCCTTCTCCCCTTGTGGGAGAAGGTGGCCGCGAAGCGGCCGGATGAGGGGTGTTCCAGCGGAGTGAGGCGTTGGCATTCCCTGAAACACCCCTCATCCGTCTCGGCACTAGCGCGCCGATCCACATTCTCCCACAAGGAGGGCTTTGCACGGGAGCCGGTATCTGGCGCACATGGCGCACAGGCGTTTTTTGAAATGCAATC
>NZ_JBFUPO010000013.1:0-144285 GCF_041355295.1 Mesorhizobium sp. RCC_202 | reverse complement strand
AAACGGCGAAGCGCTCTAACTCTTTGTTTTGACGCAATTCCGGACGGAAAACCGCTCACACTTTTCCTGGAATTGCTGTAGTTAGATCGCCCACCTCACAACAGCCCCGACGCGCGCGCGGCCGCCGCCGCCTCGCCGCGCGAGATGACTTCCAGCTTCTCCAGCACCGCCGAAACATGATGATCGACCGTCTTGGGCGAGATGGTCAGATGCGCGGCGATCTTTTTGTTGGAAAAGCCCCGCTCCAGAAGTTGCAGGACTTCCATCTGGCGTTGCGTGAGGCCCGCCTGATTTGAGCGCGTCGCCTGCCTTGGTCCGCGCGCAATGTGGATCAATCCGCTCTGCCGCATAAGGCCGCGCGCATGCTGCGCCATCGGTCTTGCGCCAAGTCCTTCCAGAATGCCGAGCGCCTTGCGCTGCGCCGCTTCATCGCCCTGCAGCAAGGCGAGCGCCTGCTCGAAGCTCGCGCCCATGTCCGCCCAGAGTGCGGCGGCGCCGCGCCAGTCGCCGGCGAGCTGCAACCGGTGTGGCTCCGCCATGCCGGCAGTGTCCCCGGGATCGCTGCCCGGCAAGAGCATCTGCCGCCATATCGCCAGCTCGCCGAACACGGCCCTGGTCGGCGACAGGGTCTCGGCGAGATCGATCAGGCGTAGCGCCTCGTCTCTCTCGCCCTGCTCCAACCATGCACGTTCCGCCATCACCGCCGCATAGGACACCAGCCGCTGCACCTCCATGCCCTTGTCCAGGAACCGCTTCATCTCGTCGAGCACTTGTTCCGCCGAAGGGTCGCCGCGCCTGATGCGCAGCCGCGCCAGCGCCGCCAGCGCCGGATAGCGCACCAGCGCCGTCGCTGCCTCGTCGTCGATGACCTCATGCGCGATTGTCGCCGCGTCGTCCCACAGGCCGCGCCGTAACAAGAGCTGCGCCTGCACGCCGCGCATGTAATCGCGCCAGGTCGCCAGATCGTTCTCGACGCAATAGGCGATGCCTCGCTCGAGGAATGACTGCGCTTCGCCAAGGGCCAGCCGATTCATCTCGAGGCAGGCGCTATTGGTGAAGGCGCGCGCCGCGTGCTCCTGGAAGTTGTCCTCCAGCGCGATGTCGAGGCTGCGGGCGAGGTCGCGCTGGCCCTTGGCAAGGTCCAGCCATTGCCCGGCGGCGCCGAGATTGTTCAGCGCATGGCACAGGATGTCGCGCCTGTTCAACCGCTCCGCCAGCTCGACCGCCTTACCCCCGAAAGACACCGTTTCGTCCAACCTTTCGGCCAGCATCGCCAGTTGCGAGAGGTTCGAATAGGCCATCGCCAGCTCGGCGCTGTCGGGCGCCGTTTCCAGAAGCGCGACGGCCTGCACCCCGAACCGGTCGGCCGCCTCGCGGTCGCCCAGAAGATAGGAGAAGCGCGACAGGCATCGGAGGCTGTCGCCCTCTTTCAGCCGGTCCCCGAGCGCCTGTCGCAGCCGGCGCGCCTGGCTCTGGGCTTCGATTGCCGCATCGATGCGGCCGATCAGGTGGCATTCGAAGGCGTGGCCTTCATGAAGCTCCGCGCGGCTCTCCATCGGCATCCCGTCGCAATAGCGCAGGGCGACCTCGTAGTAACCGGCCGCGTCGCGGTGCGCGCCGAGGCGGGATGCCTCGCGCGCGGCGAGCGGCGCCAGTTCGCGCACCGCCGCCAGGTCCTGCGCCTCGACCGCGTGATGCACCAGCTTTGCCGTGGCGACGTCCTGTTTTTCCTGCAGCGCGGCAAGCGCGCGCTGGTTGTATTCGCGCCGCAGGCTCGGCGTCAGCGCCATCTCGATGGCGCTGCGGGCGATCTCGTGACGGAAGGCGTAGCCGTCGCCGAGATCCTCGAGCAGACCATGCGAGACGCATTCGGCGAGCTGGCCGGCCGCCGCGATCCCGCATAGGCCGCTCAGCGCCCAGGCATCGGCGCGGCGCGGGAACACCGAGACCGCGTCGAGCATCGAGCGGGCGCCCGGCGACAGGCGTTCGGCCCGCGCCAGGACGGCATCGCGCACGCTCGCCGGCAAGGCGGTATCGCTTTCGGCTGCCAGCAATTCGGTGACGAAGAAAGCATTGCCGGCCGTCGCGCGGTAGATGGCGCCGCCATCGCGCTCGGCCGCCCCGGCCAGCGACTTGACCGCCGTTTCGCTGAGCAGCGGCACCTCGACGCGCTGGACGCTGCCGGCTGGTATCTCACCGAGCGCCCGGCGCACGCGCATCTGTCCCTCGCTGCGGTCGGTGCGGGCCGTGACCACAAGCAATATGTGGACGTTTGCAATCCGCCGGCCGAGGAAGCGGACAAAATCGAGCGTCGCGTCATCCGCCCAGTGCAGGTCCTCGATGATCAGCAGGCTCGGGCCTTTCGCCGCGAAGACGTCGAGCGCGTCGCAAAACAAGGGCAGCCGTTGCACTTGCTTCTCGTCGACCGCCCGCGGCAGTTCCCACTGTGCCTCGCGCGCGAGATCGTAGAGCGGCCCTAGCGGATCGGGGATCGAGAGATCCTCGCAGGCGCTGCGGAATATGGCGACATTCCCGCCGACACTGCCGGCGAAAGCCTCGACAAGCGCTGTCTTGCCGGCGCCGGCCTCGCCCAAAAGGGCCGCCACGCGGCCGTGGCCGCGCCCGGCTTGAGCCAGCAAATCCTCCAGCTGCCGCAGCTGCGCCTGCCGTTCCAGAAACATTCGTCGGTCTCTCTCAAGGATTGGGATTTTACCACGGCGGGGTGTCGACACGATAGGCCGGAAGAAAGCCCCTATAATGTGACTTTCCACACATTGCAGTGTCGCTCTCCACATTCAAACGTCGCCAACATAGGGAATCGTCCCGCCATATATGGGGAAAGGCTCCGATGCGTCTCCTTTGGCAACATGGTCTTGTCCGCCAGCGCTCGAAACCGGGCGCGTTTCGCTCGTGAAAGGAAATCCAATGCCTCGCTATCTGATTGAACGGACATTTCCCGACGGCCTCAACATCCCGATGAACGACGCCGGCGCCGACGCGCTGGGCGGCGTCATCATGCGCAATGCCGAGAAAGGCGTGACCTGGGTGCAGTCCTTCGTGACGCCGGACAAGGGCAAGACTTTCTGCATCTATGACGCCCCCTCGCCCGAGGCGATCCGCAGTACCGCGCAGAAGAATTCGCTGCCGGTGGACAAGATTACGGAGGTGCGCGTTCTCGATCCCTACTTTTACCGCTGATCCGGCGGGCGAACGGCACAGCGATGACCGGTTCATCCCTGTCGATGGCGGATCTGATGTCCTGCCGGACAGCGCGAGACTATCCGCCGTCGCGGATCGTCTCGCGCCACGGCGCGGCCTCGTGCGGCGGGCTTTGTCGGCGCTGCTTTCACCACTGCGAAACCGGCGCCGCCTTCGGCCGCCGCCGGACCCCTATCTGAGACGCGACATCGGGCTGGGCGAGCGCGAGATGCCACGCGAATACTGGGAATATTGGTGGCACGACCGGTGATCCACAGGCCGGATCGGTGCTTCATTCATTGACAACAGGCGCCCCGCGTCCCGGCCCGATCGGCCGGCCGCTTTTTTGCGCCGCAACGGAATTGGACAGAAAAATGAACATTTACAAATGGTGTCTCGTCGGCATTTCCGCCCCGACCCTTATGGTGATGGCCGGCGCCGCGACGGCTAAGACCGTCAATCCACTCGCCGAAAAGGTGCGTGCGCTCGACAGCCGCTTCGAGGACGTCGCGGCGGCGAAGGCGGAAGGCTATGCGCCGATCCCATGCGCCAGCGGCCTGACGGGCGGCGCCATGGGCATCCACTATGTCAACGCCGCCTATCTGAAGGACGACGCCGTCGACGTCGCCAAGCCGGAGGCGGTGATGTACGAGCCGATGGCCGACGGCACGCTGAAGCTGATCGCGGTCGAATACATCACCTCGAAGGGTCCGGCCTCGCTCGAAGGGCAGCTGTTCAATTTCAACACCGCGCCCAACCGCTACGGCCTCGGCCCGTTCTACGAACTGCATGTCTGGGCCTGGAAACGGAACCCGACCGGCGCCTTCGCCGACATGAACCCGAACGTGTCCTGTGATGCGATGAAGGGGATGTAGGACCATTTCCACGGAACATCGGACACCGGGCTTATGGCTGGCGTCCTGCCCTCCCCTTGGCGGGGGGAGGCGAGCGAAACGCTGGCGGCTCCCCTTGCCTTCGGGCAATCCCTGGCGTTCGCTCGCCTTTCGCGCCTTGCCTTTGGCTCCCGTGCACCCTACCCACCCACCCTTTCTTAAGGTGTTTCGGATACACCGAAACGCTGGAAAGAGGCGGAAAACGGAGAGTTGTGGGTGCGCTTTTCCGCGGCAACGACTGCCGGGCGGTTCCTGCCGCAGCGCTGGGCGCTGCGCATCGAGCCGCTGCTTGGCCGCATCGATGCCGTGCTCTTCACCGCCGACGAGCGCGGCGAAGCCGGGCGCATGTCGCTGATCGCCTTTTCGATCCGCATCATCAGCGCCTTCATCGCCTTTGTCAGCCAGGTGCTGATGGCGCGCTGGATGGGCTCGTTCGAATACGGCATCTCGGTGCTGGTCTGGGTGACGATGGTCATCGTCGGCAACCTTGCCTGCCTCGGCTTCCACACCTCGGTCATCCGCTTCATTCCTGAATACCGCGAGCGCGGCATGCTGGCCGAGCTGCGCGGCATCGTGCTGGCAAGCCGCCTGTTTGTGCTCGTTGCCTCGACGCTGATCGCGGGCTTCGGCGCGCTTGGCGTCTGGCTCGCCTCGGACTGGATCGAGAACTACTACGTCATCCCCTTCATCCTCGGCGTCATCTGCCTGCCGATGATTGCGCTTGGCGATCTCCTGCAGGGCCTGGCGCGCGCGAATTCCTGGGCGCTGCTGGCGCTCTCGCCCACCTATCTGGTGCGGCCGGTGCTGATCCTGGCATTCATGGCGCTGATGCTTGCCATGCACTACGTGCCCGACGCCAAGACCGCGATCTTCGCCTCGATCGCCGCCACCTATGTCACCACGCTTGGCCAGTTGATGGCCGTCACCTCGCGCATGGAAAAGAAAATCCCAGCCGGGCCGATGACGGTGCATTTCCCGCAATGGTTCCTGGTCTCGCTGCCGATCTTCCTGGTCGAGAGCTTTTTCTTCCTGCTCACCAATGCCGATGTGCTGATGGTCGGGGCCTATATGGACCCCAATGATGTCGCCGTCTATTTCGCGACGGTGAAGACGCTGGCGCTGGTGCATTTCGTTTATTTCGCGGTCAAGGCCGGTGTCGCCCAGCGTTACGCGCAGTTCACCCATGGCGAACCGTCGAGGCTTGCCGCCTTCGCCCGCGAAACGGTATCCTGGACCTTCTGGCCCTCGCTGCTGATGGCGCTCGTCGTGCTGGTGCTCGGCGAACCGATGCTGGTGCTGTTCGGTCCCGAATTCACCGCCGGCTATCCGCTGCTGTTCCTGCTCGTGCTCGGCGTCGTGGCGCGCGCCGCTGTCGGCCCATGCGAAAGCCTGCTGACGATGAGCG
The DNA here is from genome assembly GCF_041355295.1 of Mesorhizobium sp. RCC_202. NCBI lineage: Bacteria > Pseudomonadati > Pseudomonadota > Alphaproteobacteria > Hyphomicrobiales > Phyllobacteriaceae > Mesorhizobium > Mesorhizobium sp. RCC_202. The sequence goes on along the minus strand of NZ_JBFUPO010000013.1, from coordinate 138,789 downwards.
GCAACCAGAATATCTGCGCCGCCGTCTATGCCATGACGCTTGCCTTCAACATCGGCCTCAATGTGTTTTTGATCCCACATTTCGGCCTTTGGGGCGCGGCGATCGCCACCAGCCTGGCCATGGTGTTCGAGGCCAGCGCGCTGTCCTTCACCGTCTGGCGCAAGCTCGGCATCGTGATGGTGATCTTCGTGCCTGCAAACAAGGAAATCGCCTGATGGCAGCCATCCCGTTGCTTGAAGAGACGAGCGGCGGCCCTGCCGGCGCCATGGTTTCCAACCTTGCCGGCCTGGCGCGCGAGGCCGATCCCGCCCATATCGAGATCCTCGCCAACAACAGGCCGGAGCGGAAGCTTGCCATCTATCCGGCCTCGGCCGGCTTCGACCTCGTCGAAGAGCTCGATTACCTGTGCGCCCGCACCATCGAGCCCAACGTCTTCTTCAACCCGCGCTTCCTGGCGCCTGCCATGCCCCGGCTGGAGGATCGCGAGGTGCGGCTGGCGGTAATCCGCGACGGCGACGAATTCCGCAACCGTCTGCGGCTTCTGGTGCCGTTCTCGGTCGAGCGGCCGGCAATGCCGCTCGGCGTTCCGGTGATGCGCACCTGGTCGAGCCCGTTCGGTCCGCTCGGCACACCGCTCGTCGACCGCGACGATCCGATCGGCGTCATCGAGGATTTCTTCTCGATGCTCTCGCGGCCGCACCTCAAGCTGCCCAAGGTCTTCGTGCTGGCCGATATCCGGCTCGACGGCCCGGTGGCCAGCCTGCTCACGTCCTTTGCCGACAGCCGTGGCCTGAGCTTGGTCATCACCGGCAAGGCGGAACGCCCGGTGCTGCAAAGCGACGCCGATGGCGAGGACTATCTCAAGGTTTCCTTGCGCGCGCATCATTACCGCGAGTTCCGCCGGCTGAAGCGTCGCCTTGGCGACCAGGGCAAACTCGAGCATGTCGTGGCGCGCGGGCCGGACGAGATCCGCCACGCAATCGAAAGCTTCCTGACGCTGGAGGCGGCTGGCTGGAAGGGCCGTGAGCGCACCGCCATGGCGATCGACCGCTATCGCGCCGCCTTTGCCCGCGAGGCCGTCCACAGGCTGGCCGAGCAGGACATGTGCCGCATCCATTCGCTGACGCTGGACGGGCGCACCATCGCCTGCCTGGTCGTCTTCGTCGAGGCCGGCGTCGCCTATACCTGGAAGACAGCCTATGACGAGACGCTGGCCGCCTATTCGCCAGGCACTCTGTTGATGATCGAGGTGACCAAGCAACACCTCGACGACCCCAACATCGTCCTGACGGATTCCTGCGCGGTGCCGGATCATCCGGTGATGAGCCGGCTTTGGACCGAGCGCAAGCCGGTGGGCACGCTGGTGGTCGGGCTGACCCCGGACGCCGATCGCCTGGCCCGCCAGGCAGCCTCGCAATTGCACCTCTATCGCGAGACCCGCAACATGGCGCGCATCCTGCGCAACCGCATGAAGAGCCTGCTGAAAAGGCGCTAGATCAACGGCAAAACGCAAGCTATGGGTCGCGACGGCAATTTCGGCCGGCTTTCACGACAAGCAATCAGATGATCAGAACCTTTTTGCGCCACGCCTGGCCCTGTGCGGCTCTCCTGCTGATTGCGCTCCTGCCCGCTCGAGCCAGCGCCGACACCTGTCCCGAGGATTGCAGCGAGCCCACGCCGCCCATCAACATCTACAGGCATACCGGCGCCGGCCATCTCGGCCCGGCCACGCTGGGCGCGCTGCCGCGTGTCTATGTGCCCAACCGGTCCTCGAACAGCGTTTCGGTGATCGACACCACAACGCTGAAGGAAGTCGACAGGTTCTCGGTCGGCAGCAAACCACAGCACGTCGTGCCGTCGTGGGACCTGAAGACGCTCTGGGTCGCCAACAATGGCACCGGCAGGAACGGCAGCCTGACGCCGATCGATCCGATGACCGGCAAGCCCGGCCCGCAAATCGCCGTGGACGATCCCTACAACTTGTATTTCATGCCGGATGGCAGCGCGGCCATCGTCGTCGACGAAGCCCTGGAGCGGCTCGATTTCCGCGATCCCCACACCATGGCGCTGAAATCGAGCCTGCCGACACCCACTTGCCCCGGGATCAACCATGCCGATTTCTCTGCCGACGGCGCCTACGCGATCTTCACCTGCGAATATGGCGATGGCGGCCTGGCCAAGATCGACCTCAAGAACCAGAAGGTGCTCGGCCATCTCGACTTCTCGAAGATGGGCATGCCGCAGGACATCCGCCTGTCGCCCGACGGCAAGGTCTTTTACATCGCCGACATGATGAATGATGGTGTCTTCCTTGTCGACGGCGACAGTTTCAAGGAGATCGGCTTCGTCCCGACCGGCATCGGCACGCACGGCTTCGTCGTCAGCCGCGACGGCAAGCGGCTTTATGTCTCGAACCGCGGCTCGCACAAAATGGAGCAAGGCAAGGCCAAAGGGCCGGGCAGCGTGACGGTGATCGACTTCGCCACCCGCTCCGTCATCGCACAATGGCCTATCCCCGGCGGCGGCAGCCCCGACATGGGCAATGTCAGCGCCGACGGCAGGCAGCTATGGCTCTCCGGCCGCTTTGACGCCGAGGTCTACATGATCGACACGACATCGGGCGCCGTGACCAGGATCAGGGTCGGCGCAGAGCCGCACGGACTGACCGTCTGGCCGCAGCCCGGGCGGTATTCGCAAGGCCATACGGGGAATATGCGGTAGCGTCATTTAAATGGCCTGTCATCCGAAGCTCGACGAGCGAAGGATGTGCCGTTTTCAACTCGTCGTGTTTTCCTGTGGATTGGCAGACAAACCACTTTGAGGACGAAGTCCTTTTCAAGCCCCGGCCGATCCTGCGCGTCTCTTCCCTGCTGATGGTGCGCGATGCCGTTCTGGCGAGCGCGGGCGCGGCGTTGCTTCCGAAGCTTCTTGTCGCAGGCGATATCGAGGCGGGCAGACTCGTTTGCGGGGAACTCATGCCGGTCCGTCTGTGGAAATCTGGGCGCTGCAAAGCTCTCCGGAAATAATGCCAGCGGATCGGAGCTAAGTCGCTGGAGCCGCGCATCCGCTAAACGGGTGGGAGGGCGCTGGCTGGGGAAAAGCTGTACCGCGCGATTTGCCAGTGTTCATCGCCGGTCTTGCACAGAAGAAAGAGTTCATGGAAAATAGCCGGGGTGCCCTCGCCAGTCCTCCTGGGTGTGAAGATCCCGCTGGTATCCGTGCGAACGTAGGCCCATTCCGGCGACATCTCCACAAGTTCCTGGATTGTGGTCTGCACCTCGAAGCGGATGAGTTGGAAAGTGCCTTCGTAGTTTTCTCGAACGGCGTCGGTCCCTATGACGGCGGGTTGGAGAAAAGGCAACATCACCGGATCTTTGGAATAAAGGTCAAGTATAGCGTCGATATCGGCATCGTTCAGCGCCTGGAAATATGCAAGGATGGTTGCCTCGATAGCAGCGCGCTTTGGGTTGTTCGCAGTCATTTTGATGCCTTTCCATTATCTGCGAACCGGTACGGTCCGCCGGGGGTCGAGGAAAACTGGCGGTCGAGGTGTTGGGACTAACCTTTCAGGATCAGATTCTTCGCCCAGAGGGGGTGGAAGCACTGCTGGGACGCGCCGTCGTGAAGCGATCCGAGGTCCATTGGTGCGAAGCCCAAATCGTCTATCAGGGCGGAGACTGCCTTGCGGGCTCCAGGATCATCTCCAGACAGGAACACCACACGGCGCCCGCCATCTTCTTCGGGGCTCTGCGCCAGAATTGATGCGGGTATTGTGTTGAAGGCCTTGACCACCCGCGCTCCACTTAGGGTCTCCTGAACGATGCTTGAGGAGAATTTTCCGCCCAGGTCAGCCGGGGTGAAATCGGGAAAGTCGATCGCGTTTGTCGGGTCGACGACCGTTCTCCCGTCCCAGTTCGTCATGGAAGCAAGTCCGGCAATTTCCGAAAAAGGGATCGCCAGGATGACGGTCTGAGCCTTGAGCGCGTCCTCAAGTGAACTCGCAGTCACCGTCGGCCCAATCGCCTTGGCTTGCGGCGCGATCGCCTCGGGCCCCCGCCGGGCCGCAACGGTGACTGGAATGTTCTTACGGGCGAATGCCCGGGCGAGCGCCTGGCCGATGGCGCCAAATCCTACAATCGCATAGCTCATGATATCCTCCGGATCGCTGCTTGAATTGGAAATACCAGTGCGGGCGCAAGGCACATCTGACTTGAAGCGCGCATCTACGTGGCGAAGGAACCAATTAGCTTTGGTCCTTCGCCGAGCCGCTCACGCGTGCCGAGATGCTTATGCGATTGTCCGAACGACACCGCCGTCGACACGCAGGGACGTGCCTGTCGTTGCCGACGCCTGCTCCGAGCAGACATAGACGACCAGGTTTGCGACCTCTTCAGTCGTTGCGAAGCGCTTGATGAGCGTTGACGGGCGCGTCGTTTTGAGAAACTGCTGCTCGGCTTCCTCTTGCGTAATGCCTTGCGCCTCCGCTGCCGCCTTCATCCAACCGCCCATGATCTCCGAATTCGTCGGACCAGGGAGGACCGAATTGACGGTGACGCCGGTACCGGCAACTGTCTCGGCCAGGCCCCTTGCAACGGCAAGCTGAGCAGTCTTGGTCATGGCGTAGTCGATCAAGTCCACGGGGATTGCGAGCGCGGACTCGCTACTGATGAAGACGACGCGACCCCAGCCGCGCTTCATCATGTTCGGTACATAGTGACGCGAGGCGCGAATGCCGCTCATGACGTTGAGCTCGAAGAGATCGGTCCACTCGCTGTCGCCAATTTCGAAGAACGGCTTCGCACGCCCGGTTCCCACATTATTGACGAGAATGTCCGCATCCGGCGCCCGCGCGAACAAGTCTTCTGCGCCTTCCGGGGTCGCAAGGTCGGCGACAACACCGGCGAACTCACCTTTCGGGAAAAGCGCGCGCAACTCGCGAAGCGTTGCCGCGACCCTATCCTCGCGGCGGCCGTTGATGACGACCGAGGCGCCCGCGCGCGCCAGCCCTTCCGCAATGGCCCGACCGATGCCTGCGGTGGAGCCGGTGACCACCGCGTTGCGGCCGGTAAGATCGATATGCATGACACATTCCCTTTCAAGCGTTGGCGTATGGCCTCACCTAGGTCATGTGAAAATCATTGATAATATCGCTTTTTTCCATAAGATTGATGCTTCTGGAGAATGAAATGGATCGCTTTCACGAGTTGAGCGCCTTCATCGCGGTGGTCGAATCGGGCGGCTTCTCCGCCGCCGCACGTCGAACCGGCGAGTCACAGCCCAGCGTCAGCAAGGCAATCGCAGCGCTCGAGAAACGCCTTGGCGTGGCGCTGTTCAACCGAAGCACACGCAGCGTGACCCTGACGGATCAAGGGCAGAGATATTATGACCGGACAAAGCCGCTCATTGACGAGATGGACGATGCCGACAGCGAACTGACGAGCAGCACGCATAATGTCTCCGGTCTCATTCGGATCGCTGCAGCCTCTACATTCGGCCGCCTGCATATCCTCCCTCTGATCCCCGACTTGTTGTCCCGCCATCCCGGTCTTCAGGTGGACCTCATCCTCTCGGACTTCGTGCGAGACATGGTGGAAGATCGGATCGACCTGGCAATCCGGGTGGGGCCGGTCGAAGACCCGGATGCGGTTGTCCGGCGGGTGGTGGGCACTCCGCTCGTCTGCGTCGGATCCCGCCGCTACTTCGAGAAACACGGCATACCGAAGACCCCCGCCGAGCTGAGTGGTCACAACTGCCTTTTATACGGCGGCCTGACGGAATTGGCGAAATGGCCCTTCACGGGTCCGGACGGACGATTCAGCGTCCCCGTTCGCGGAAACCTGTCGTCCAACAGCGTCGAAACGATCCGTGCCGCGGTTCTGGCCGGTGTTGGAATTGGCCTGTTCGCCGAGGTTTCCCTTGCTGATGAACTCCGCCATCCCGATGTCATTACTATCCTCGGGGAGTTTATGAGCGATGTCAGAGATATAAGCCTCGTCTGGCCGAAACGCCGTTTCGTTCCGGCGCGCGTTCGGCAAGTGACCGATTTCTTCGTGGAGGCCATTCAGCGGCGAACCTAGAGCAATTTCAGGAAAAGTGTGAGCGGTTTTCCGCCTGGAAATTGCGATAAAACAAAGAGATAGAGCGGTTCGCCGTTTCCGTGAAACGGTGAAGCGCTCTAGCGCGACGGCCTCTTCCTGGCTGCGGGGTTCATCGGCGCGCTCGGCTTGCCCGACTACGACCCGATCAATGCTTCTTTCAATGCCAGGCCGTTCAACTGGGCCCCTCAGATTCGTAGTTAGAATCTGAAGAATGTTGCCGCCTCGCCGCGATTCGAACGCGGGCATTCTTCCGAGGGTCGCAGTCTGAAGTTACCGAAGCGAGCCGAGTGGATCCAAACGTCATGACACGGGAACGCCATGATTTGAGAAGTGGTGCGGGTGGTCGGGCTCGAACCGACACTCCTTTCGGAACTGGATTTTGAATCCAGCGCGTCTACCAGTTTCACCACACCCGCACATTTGCCGCCGATACTATCCTTCGCTCTCTGCACCTATGCTGCACCTAGAGCAAATTTCCAGTTTCGGAGCCCCAACCTCCTATTTCATCAACGCCTTGAAACCAAGACGTTTTCACTATGGTAGACAAACCCCTTTTTCAGTCGAGCGCGTCTACCAATTCCGCCATAGGGGGTTCAGGCCGGGCGGCCTGGATGGGCGCGGACTATACGGTTGGACAGCCCTTCGTCAACTGGCCTGTCGCCGATTTGGCGATCCCGACTGCGCACAAAGCTGGCCTTTTCGCCTTTGCGAAGGCGCAACCATTGTGCGGTGCGGAAAATCTTTCTAGAGAAGCAAAGTTAGGCCGCTCCGGTCGCAAAGGACGCCTGCGGCGCTTTGGGCCCTTGTTTCGCACGTCCCGCCAGCCGAAAACCGCTGCGCTGTTCGAGGCGCCATGGATTAGGAGAGCCGATGCTTCGCGGACTTTACGACTGGACGCTGTCGCTTGCGGCACGAAAATCCGCCGAATGGTGGCTGGCTTTCATCGCCTTCGTCGAAAGCTCCGTTTTCCTGGTGCCGGCAGACGTGCTATTCCTGCCGATGGCGCTATCTAAGCCGGAGCGCGCCTACCGCTATGCGCTGATCGCCACGGTCGCTTCGGTGCTGGGCGGCATCTTCGGCTGGTTCATCGGCCACTACGCCTATGAGGCCGTGGCCAAGCCGGTGCTCGAATTCTACGGCAAGTATGACGAGTTCGAGGCAATGCGCGCCTCGTCCGGCGTCGGCTTCATCATCCTGATGCTGATCACCTCGGGCGCCGCGCACCTGCCGCCGATCAAGGTGGTGACGATTCTTTCGGGCGTCATCGGCGTCAATCTGCTGCTGTTCATCGGGCTGGCGATCGTGGCGCGCGGCGCCCGTTTCCTGCTGCTTGCCTGGCTGCTTCGCCGCTATGGCGAAGAGATCAAGGAGTTCATCGAAAAGCGTTTGGGATTGATTGTCGGCGCCGGCGCCGCTGCCCTTATTTTGCTCTATATCCTCGTCAGATACGCCCACGGATAACCAACCCGAGCGGGACCAGCCCAGATGACAGCGACCATGACTGACGACACCGGACGCCAGCGGACGCGCGCCGCGCTGTTTCTCGCTGTTGCCATGGCTGCGACTGTCGGCTCGGCGCTCGCCTTCCAGTATATCGGCGGCTACATCCCCTGCCATCTCTGCCTCGAGCAGCGCACGCCCTACTACGTCGGCGTGCCGCTGATGGTACTGGCGGTGATCGCCTCGATGCTGCGCGCGCCGGCCTGGGTGACGCGTGGGCTGCTGGCGATCGGTGGCTTGCTGATGCTCTACGGCCTCTGTCTCGGCGTCTATCACTCCGGCGTCGAATGGCAGTGGTGGGCCGGCCCGACCGACTGCACGGCAGGCGCCGGCCCGGTCGACACCGGCGGCAAGGGCGTGCTCGACGCGCTCGACAAATTCGTGCCGCCGTCCTGCGACAAGGCGGCGCTTCGCATCCTCGGCCTGTCGCTCGCCGGCTGGAACGCCATCGCCAGCCTTGTGCTCGCCGCCGTCGCCTTCCGCAGCGCGCTCGCGCGGGACTGAGTTACCCGATAGCGCCGGCGCGAGATCGTTCAAAGAATTCGGCAGGCTGAGTCGACTGGCGTGGGTTTCGAGAACCGGAGCGGAGCGTACTTACGTACGTGAGCACCGGAAGCGCAGAAAGCCGCGCCAGGCGGCCAGCCTCGCGAATTCTCGAACGACTCAAGGTTCCAGCTCCACATCCCAGTATAGATAATCCATCCAGCTTTCATGCAGATGGTTAGGCGGGAACAGGCGGCCATTGTTGTGCAGATCGTGCACCGTCGGCTGGAATGGCTTCTGCAGCGGCCACATCTTGGCTTGGGCCGGCATCATGCCGCCCTTCCTGAGATTGCAGGGCGAACACGCGGCAACGACATTCTCCCAGGTCGTCGCCCCGCCGCGATGGCGCGGGATGACGTGGTCGAAGGTCAGATCCTCCGGCGTGCCGCAATACTGGCACTGGAAACGATCGCGCAAAAACACGTTGAAGCGCGTGAAGGCAGGATGCCTCGACGGCTTCACATAGGCCTTGAGGCTGACCACGCTGGGCAACTTCATCGAGAAGGTCGGCGATGAGACGGCGTGCTCATATTCGGCGACAATGTTGACCCGGTCGAGGAAGACAGCCTTGATGGCGTCCTGCCAGGACCAGAGCGACAAAGGGTAATAGCTGAGCGGACGATAGTCCGCATTCAGCACCAGCGCGGGGAGCCCATCCGGAGATACGGCAACCGTCACGTCTTGGCCTCCTTAATCCAGAACTGAACGGCGCGGATACTGTAAGCCCGACATGACAGGGATGTGAAGCGGATTGTCTCTCGCCGAAACCCGCAAAAATGCATAATTTTCAGGGTTTTTTTGTGATTTCCGCAGGGGGTGCGGCATCCCTGCCCTTCAATTCACGGTAGTAAGCCCAAAAAAGCCGCGACGCGACCCCTCGCCAGGGGTTCCATGATTCGGCGAGACGAATCAGCATTTTCTCGGGCGGGCGTGGGTCGATGCCAAGCGCGTGGCCGACCGCTGTCTGCAGCGCGACGTCGCGCGCGGGGAAGATGTCGGGATGGCCGGCGGCAAACAGAAGATAGACTTCCGCCGTCCACGGGCCGATGCCCGGCACGGCTATCATCGCCGCGATCGCCTCCTCGGCGTCGAGCGAGCAGAGATGGTAAAGGTCGAGCCCGCCGGCCACGGCTTCAGCCACCGCAAGCAGCCCGCGCTGCTTCGGCCGCGACAGCCCGGCCTCGCGGAAAATGTCTTCGCCGGCGGCAAGGATCGCTTCCGGCGTCAGCGGATCGACCAGCTTCGTCAGCCGCCCGAAAATGGCGTCGGCGCTCGCGCGCGACACCTGCTGAGAAATCATAATGGACGCAAGGCTCCTGAACCCCGGTTCCGACAGCCTGAGCGGCACCTCGCCGGCCATGCTTCGTACCGTCTCCAGTCGCGGATCGATGAGGCAGAGCGCGTCGAGCCCGGTCGCAATGTCGTCGAGCGAGGTGATGCGTTGCACGTTGCTGTTCCCAGGATCGTCGCAAAGTGGCAATTGATGGCTAGATATCAATCGCCTGGCAACCCGAATGCCGCTTCAGACATGACGCTCCTGACATTCCGCTTCGCGCCGAGCCCGAATGGCGAGCTGCATCTCGGCCATGCCTATTCGGCCCTGCTCAATCGGCGCCTGGCGGCGCAAGCCGCTGGCCGGCTGCTCTTGCGTATCGAGGATATCGACATCAGCCGCTGCACGCCGGAATTCGAAGCCGGCATCGTTCGCGACCTGGAATGGCTGGGGCTCGAGTGGGAGCAGCCGGTGCGCCGCCAGTCCGAGCATTTCGCCGAATATCGTGCCGTGCTCGACCGTCTGATCGCCGAGGAACTGGTCTATCCCGCCTTCATGAGCCGCGGCGAAATCCGCGCCTTCATCGCCGACACCGAAAAACGCGGCCGCGACTGGCCGCGCGACCCTGATGGCGTGCCGCTCTACCCGTCGCTCGACAAGGCCTTGCCGATGAAGGAACGCAAGCGGCGGATTGCCGAGGGCATGCCGTTCGCCTGGCGCCTCGACGTCGAAGGGGCAATGGTGCGCACCTCCAAGGACCTGTCATGGACCGAATTCACCGACGAAACCATGACGGCGACGCGAACGGTCGCGGCCAACCCACGCGAATGGGGCGATGTCATCGTCGCCCGCCGCGACATCCCGACCAGCTATCATCTTGCCGTCGTTCTCGACGATGCGCTGCAGGGCGTCAGCCATGTCGTGCGCGGCCTCGACCTCTATTCGGCGACCGGCGTGCAACGCCTGTTGCAGGATCTGCTTGGCCTCGCGCCACCGCGCTACTTCCACCACCGCCTGATCCTGGGACCGGACGGCAGGAAGCTTTCGAAGAGTTTCAAGGATACCGGCCTCGCCGCGCTATGCGATGACGGCGCGTCGCCGCGGGATGTCCAGCGGCTTGTCGGATTTTGACTATAGCCGCGCCAGACCCGCCTTCAGGAGCGCCACCGCGCCGGTGAGCGCGAAGGCGCCGCCCAGGCCACAGGCGGTCGCGAGCCTCAAATCGTTGAGGGCGATGCCATGCCTGTTCGCGACCAGTACCGCAATGAAAAACCCGGCAATAAAAAGCAAGGTGTTGCCGGTCGGGCCGAAACCGCTCTCTCTCAGGATCGCGTCGAGCACGGCACCGAAAAGAAAGCCGAAAGCGGCAATGATCGCGAGCGCGCACGAAAGCTCGGTCGTATCGAGATGCAAAAACATTCCCCACCATGGCGCTGGGACGCGTCATGCCTCCGTTGGCACCGTTCGTTGAATTCAATTTAGCTTATGGATCAACCGTTTCGCTTTGCTTGCCGGATTGAACGGCATTAGAGCAATTGCCGTCATCAACCTTTCACCCACCCAGGCTCCGACAAATGCAAAGCATCAAGCGGTTCATCCCCGCCTCTTTCGTCGTCCTGTGGGCGACCGGCTTCATCGGCGCGCGCTATGCCATGCCCTGGGCGGAGCCTTTCACCTTCCTCGCTATCCGCTTCATGCTCGCGGCCATCATCCTGGCCGGCCTGACGATCCTGCTCGGTTCGCGCCGGTCGACCCGCGCGGAAGCGCTGCACGCGACGATCGCGGGCATGCTCATGCATGGCGTCTATCTCGGTGCCGTCTTCTGGGCGATTCACAGGGGCATGCCGGCCGGACTTTCGGCATTGATCGTCGGCCTGCAGCCCCTGATCACGGCGGTGCTTGCCGGCAAATTCCTCGGTGAGGCGATCCTGCCGCGCCACTGGGCCGGCCTTGCCGTCGGGCTCATCGGCGTCATCATCGTGCTGTGGCCGAAGCTTGGAACGATGGGCGGTGGCGTCACGCCGGCGACGCTGATCGCGTCGTTGATTTCCGTCCTCGGCATGAGCGCCGGCACCATCTGGCAGAAGCGCTACGCGTCCGGCGGCGACCTGGTTTCGGCGACCATGTGGCAATATGTCGGTGGCTCGGCCCTGATGATCCTGGGCTCTTTGGCTTTCGAAACACGCGCCGTCACCATCAATGGCGAGCTCATCTTCGCTTTTGCCTGGTTGGTCCTGGTGCTATCGATCGGTGCCATCTTCCTGTTGATGGTGATGATCAGGGACGGCGAAATGTCGAAGGTGGCTTCGCTATTCTACCTGGTGCCGGCTGTCACCGCCGTCATCGCCTGGGCCTTGTTCGGCGAACAGCTCAACACGCTGCAGATCGCCGGCATGGCGATCGCCACGCTTGGTGTCGGCCTGGCCACGGCGCGGCCAGCCAAGGGAAGAACTGGGGAACTGAGGAACTGAGGAACTGAGGAACTGAGGAACTGAGGAACTGAGGAACTGAGGAACTGAGGAACTGAGGAACTGAGGAAGAAGCACAATATGCCAGATATGGCCGCCTTTTTTCTTCAGTTCTTCAGTTCTTCAGTTCGTCAATTCCTCAGCCTCATCCGACCCTGGCGCGCGCTTCGAGATAGCGGCTGATCGAGGCGTTGAGCTCGCCGCCCAGGATGAAAATTGCCGACAACATGTAGAGGAAGACCACCGCGATCATGATCGAGGCAAGCCCGGCATAGGTCGTCACATAGGACGAGAAGTGGTCGAGATAGGTGGCAAAGACCGTTGAGCCGATCAGCCAGGCCACCAGCGTGAAGATGATGCCCGGTATAATCGAGAAGAACCGGCGTTTGCCGGCGGGCAGCCAGATATGCACGGCAAACAGCCCGCCGACGATGACGGTTGTGGCAATGATGTACCGCCACAGCGTGATGGTGCCCATATAGGGCTGGATCCCTTCGATATGCGCTTCGGCCAGCCGCGCCAGCAGCGGCGCGAAGACCAGAAGCACGCTGATCGCCAGGAAACCTGCCGTGGCGATCAGCACGAAGATGATGCTCTGTATCCGGCGGTAGACGATGCCGCGCGTCTCGGTCACCCGATAGGCGCGGTTGAGCGAGGTGCGCAGCGCCTCGATGCCGTTCGAGGCGAAATAGGCGGCAAGCAGCACGCCATAGGTCAGAAGGTCGGTCCGCCTGACCGTCAGCACGTTCTGGACCTCATGCGCGATCGGCTTGGCGATCTGCTCGGGCCAGGTGTCGAAGACCAGATGCACGGCCGTGTCGGCAAAGGCGCGCGCGCCAAGGAAGCTGCCGAGCGTCGTGGCAAAGATCAGGAACGGAAACAGCGCCATCAGCGACGTGATCGCCAGATGGCTGGCCATCGCCCAGCCGTCATCGGTGTTGAAATGGCCCACGGCGTCGTAGAGCACGCGTTTGAGGGCGACGATATTTCGCAGCAAGGGCCCTCGCTCCGCTCGATTGTGTCGACGCCGCGAATATGGGAAGTGATTGCGGCAAATGGCAACCCCGGCTCAGACAACGATTCCAGAAGCGAAAGAGTTGCGCACCATCATTGTCACCGGTGCCTCCTCCGGGATCGGCGCTTATTGCGCGCGGGCGCTGAAGGCGGAAGGCTGGCGAGTGTTCGCCACGGCCCGTAAGCCGGACGATATCGCCGCCCTCGCGGCGGACGGCATCGAGGCCTTCTATCTCGACTATCGTGAGCCGGGATCGATCGCCACCCTGGTCGATGCGGTGCTGGGCAAGACCGGCGGCACGCTCGATGCGCTGTTCAACAACGGCGCCTACGCGCAGCCCGGCGCTGTCGAGGACCTGCCTGTCGAGGCATTGCGCGAACAATTCGAGGCCAATTTCTTCGGCTGGCACGATCTCACCCGACGCATCGTGCCGGTCATGCGCCGCCAGGGGCACGGCCGCCTCGTCCACTGTTCCTCGATCCTCGGACTGGCGCCGGTCCGCTTTCGCGGCGCTTATTCGGCGTCCAAGCACGCCATCGAGGGCCTGATGCTGTGCCTGCGCCAGGAACTCGACGGCAGCGGTATCCATTTGTCGCTGATCGAGCCGGGACCGGTGACCTCGAAGATCGCCAGCAACGCCCTGCCTTGGCTGCTGAAGAACATCGACATCGAAAATTCCGCCCATCGCGCCGACTACGAGGCGCAGCTAGCGCGCCTGCGGGCCGGCGGCAGCGTGTCGCGGCTGAAGCCTGGACCGGAGATCGTGCATGCCGCACTGCGTCACGCGCTTCTGTCACAGCGCCCGCGCCCGCACTATGTGGTAACGGTGCCGGCTAAGATCGGCGTGGTGCTGAAACGCATCCTGCCGGCGTCCCTGCTTTATCGCGTGCTTGCCAGGCGCGCCTGAGCGAACCGAACTGGAGCCGCCAGATGGTCACCGTCCTCAAAATCCTCGCCGTTGTGGCCATGGCCGCGGTCCTGATCGTGCTGGTCCGCGGCCTCATCAACATGATGCGCGGTGGCGACGGCGTCACCTCGAACAAGCTGATGCAGGCGCGCGTGATGCTGCAGGCGGTGGCCTTGGCGCTGCTTCTGCTCGTCGTCTATTTCACCCGCAAATAACGGGCCTGGCAGTTCCCGGCAAAGTGGGACAAGGTTTTCCTGGAATTGCGTCAAAAACCGCTTAAGGGGGACGGTGTGGTCAAGCTCAACAAGATCTATACCCGCACCGGCGACGACGGCACCACGGGTCTCGGCACCGGCGAACGGCGGCTGAAATCAGACCGGCGCGTCGAGGCCTATGGCACCGTCGACGAGGCCAATGCCTGCATCGGCATGGCGCGCATTCACACCGGCGCCGGCCACCCCGCGATCGACGCCATGCTGTCGCGCATCCAGAACGACCTCTTCGATCTCGGCGCCGACCTTGCGGTCCCGGACGACGGCGAGCCACTCGAATACGAGCCTTTGCGCATCGTCGCCGCGCAGACCCACCGCGTCGAACAGGATATCGACCTCATCAACAAGGACCTGCGGCCGCTGAAGTCCTTCGTCCTCAACGGCGGTACGCCGGCGGCGGCGGCACTCCATCTCGCCCGCACCGTGGCGCGTCGCGCCGAGCGTCTCATGGTCGCGCTGGCGCAGGATCCGGCCGAGCATGTCAACCGCGAGGCGTTGAAATACATCAACCGCGTCTCGGACTTTCTGTTTGTCGCCGCCCGCGCGGTCAATGACAATGGAAATGCCGACGTGCTATGGGTGCCCGGCAAGAACCGCTGATTTTCGAAGCGGGAGGGTCCGATGTTCATCCCGCTTTACGACACCAACAGGCTGCGCCACATTCGCCTGCAATATGTGACGATCGGGTTGATCGTGGCCAATGCGCTGGTCTTTCTGGCAACCACGATCGGCGGCGAGAACTTCACCAACGCAGCGGTGCTCGGCCTCGGTTTCATCCCTTCGGTGGTCCATGACAAGGTCGAGCTCTCGCCCGAATTCGTCGTCATTCCCGAGAGCCTCAGCTATCTGACCTACTCGTTCCTGCATGCCGACATCTTCCATTTCGGCGGCAACATGCTGTTCCTGTGGGTGTTCGGCGACAATGTCGAGGATGCGCTCGGTCATCTCCGCTATCTGATCTTCTACCTGCTTTGCGCCGTCGCCGGCGCCTTCTTCCAGGGGTTGATGGCCTGGGATTCGCAGACGCCGCTGATCGGCGCCTCGGGCGCCATTGCCGGTGTCGTCGCCGCCTATCTGATCCTTTATCCCCGCGTCAAAGTCTGGGTTTTGGCCTTTGCCCGCATTCCGTTGCGCATCCCGGCCTTCATCCCGCTGATCCTGTGGATCCTGTTCCAGGTGGTGATGTTTGCCGCCGGTGGCGAAAACCAGATTTCCTGGTCCTGCCATATCGGCGGCATCATCGCCGGGTCCATCCTGGTGCTGATCCTGCGCAGCCGCGGCGTGCCGCTGTTTGCCGGCGCCGACGGCGAGCCGGATCCGACGCCCACTGTCCAGCAGGCGCCGGTTCCGACCGAGCCGCCCGTGGACGACGCATCCCAGCAGGCACCGCAATGGGGCCGTGGCGCAACATCGCCTCGGGACTGAACCGATTGAGTGCGTCGTGGGATATTGACGCGCCGGACTGCCGCCACTACGGAAGCCCCACCCGATTAGGCTGTTGAAGACCACAATTCCGTCCGGCCAGAATTCCGATTGGCCGGAATTCAGTCAGGAATGTCGGCTTTCGACAACTCTAGGCATATGCGTGCTGCTATAGCGCGCCCGATCTATCTCAGAAGAGGTGACAGGAAATGAAGATCCTTGTGCCCGTGAAGCGGGTTGTGGACGCCAACGTCAAGGTCCGGGTGAAATCCGACGGACTGGGTGTCGAGCTTGCCAACGTCAAGATGGCGATGAACCCGTTTGACGAGATCGCGGTCGAGGAAGCGATCCGGATCAAGGAAGCCGGCAAGGCGGAAGAGATCATCGTGGTGTCGATCGGCCCGCAGCAGGCGCAGGAAACGCTGCGCACCGCGCTTGCCATGGGCGCCGATCGCGCCATCCTGGTCAAGACCGACGAGCAGACCGAGCCGCTGGGTGTGGCCAAGGTGCTGAAGGGCGTGGTCGATGCAGAGCAGCCCGGCCTGGTCATCCTCGGCAAGCAGGCGATCGACGACGATTCGAACCAGACCGGCCAAATGCTGGCGGCGCTGCTTGGCTGGGCGCAAGGGACATTCGCTTCCAAGATCGTGCTCGAAGGCGACAAGGCCAAGGTGACGCGCGAAGTCGACGGCGGCCTGCAGACCGTCGAGTTGAAGATGCCGGCGATCGTCACCGCCGACCTGCGCCTCAACCAGCCGCGCTATGCGTCCTTGCCCAACATCATGAAGGCCAAGAAGAAGCCGCTCGACGAGAAGAGCCCGGCCGACTACGGCGCCGACGTCAAGCCGCGCCTCAAGGTGGTCAAGACCGAGGAGCCGAGCGGCCGTAAGGCGGGCGTCAAGGTCAAGAGCGTTGCCGAGTTGGTCGACAAGCTGAAGAACGAAGCCGGCGTGCTCTGAGATCGGAAGGAACAGATAAAATGGCTATTCTCCTCATCGCCGAACACGACAACGCAAGCCTTTCCGACCAGACCGCCAAGACGCTGACGACCGCGCTGCAGATCGGCTCCGATGTCGACGTGCTCGTCGCCGGCAAGGGCGCCAAGGGCGCCGCCGACGCCGCCGCCAAGCTGAAGGGCGTGCGCAAGGTGCTGCTGGCCGAAGCCGACGAGCTTGCCGAGCGCCTCGCCGAGCCGACGGCGGCCCTCGTTGTGTCGCTGGCAGGCGCTTACGACACCATCATCGCCCCGGCCACCTCGTCCGGCAAGAATGTCGCCCCCCGCGTCGCGGCCCTGCTCGACGTCGCGCAGGTGTCGGAAATCATCGAAGTGGTCTCGCCCGACACCTTCAAGCGCCCGATCTATGCCGGCAACGCCATCCAGACCGTGCAGTCGACCGACGCCAAGAAGGTCATCACCGTGCGCACCGCCTCCTTCACGGCGGCGCCCGAAGGCGGTTCAGCCTCGGTCGAGACGGTCGGCGCAGCCGCCAATCCGGGCCTCTCCTCTTTCGTCGAGAACAAGCTCTCGGAGAACGACCGTCCGGAGCTGACCTCGGCCAAGATCATCATCTCCGGCGGCCGCGCGCTCGGCTCCTCGGAGAAGTTCCAGGAGGTCATCCTGCCGGTTGCCGACAAGCTCGGCGCCGCCGTCGGCGCAAGCCGAGCCGCCGTCGATGCCGGCTACGCGCCGAACGACTGGCAGGTCGGCCAGACCGGCAAGGTGGTCGCGCCCGACCTCTACATCGCCGTCGGCATCTCCGGCGCCATCCAGCACCTCGCCGGCATGAAGGACTCCAAGGTCATCGTGGCCATCAACAAGGACGAGGAAGCGCCGATCTTCCAGGTTGCCGATTACGGCCTGGTTGGC
The DNA here is from genome assembly GCF_041355295.1 of Mesorhizobium sp. RCC_202. Classification (NCBI taxonomy): domain Bacteria; kingdom Pseudomonadati; phylum Pseudomonadota; class Alphaproteobacteria; order Hyphomicrobiales; family Phyllobacteriaceae; genus Mesorhizobium; species Mesorhizobium sp. RCC_202. The sequence goes on along the minus strand of NZ_JBFUPO010000013.1, from coordinate 121,424 downwards.
GATCTCTTTGTCATCCTGCCGGAGCTGCAAAAGGCGCTTTGACGCGTTCTACCTGGACGTACTAAATTGTGAAGGGTGGGGTAGACGAAGTCGCCCCGCCCTTTTAGTTTGCACTGCACAAAATGCGGGCCACCAAGGCTCAAAGCAGTTCCAGGAAAAGTGCGTCGCGGTTTTCCGTTGGGAATTGCGTTAAACAAGCAGATGAGAGCGTTTTCGCGCCTCCCAGAGGCGGAGATGCTCCGGACGGGATCGGGGTAATGAGCAAGATCGAGACGATCGGTATTGTCGGCGCGGGTCAGATGGGCGGCGGCATCGCCCATGTCTCGGCGTTGGGTGGCTACAAGGTGCTGATCCACGATCTGTCACCCGACCGCATCGAGAAGGGCATTGCCACCATCAGCGGCAACATGGCTCGCCAGGTTGGCTCCGGTAAGCTTGAGGAGAAGGCGCGCAATGACGCGATGGCGCGCATCTCGGCCGCCCCGACCATGGCCGACCTCGCCGCCGCCGATCTGGTGATCGAGGCCGCGACCGAGGACGAGACGGTCAAGCGCAAGATCTACGCCCAGCTCTGCCCGCAGCTCAATCCGGAAGCGATCCTGGCGACCAACACCTCATCGATCTCGATCACCCGGCTCGCCGCGCAGACCGACCGTCCCGAACGCTTCATCGGCATTCATTTCATGAACCCGGTGCCGGTGATGAAGCTGGTCGAGCTGGTGCGTGGCATCGCCACCGAGGACCAGACCTTCGAGGCGGCCAAGTCCTATGTGAAGCACCTCGACAAGACGATCACCGTGTCCGAGGATTTCCCGGCTTTCATCGTCAACCGCATCCTTTTGCCGATGATCAACGAGGCGATCTACACGCTTTACGAAGGCGTCGGCTCGGTCGATGCCATCGACACCGCCATGCGGCTCGGCGCCAACCATCCGATGGGACCGCTGCAGCTCGCCGACTTCATCGGCCTCGACACCTGTCTGTCGATCATGCAGGTGCTGCATGAGGGCCTGTCGGATTCGAAATACCGTCCATGCCCGCTGCTGGTGAAATATGTCGAGGCCGGCTGGCTCGGCCGCAAGACCGGCCGCGGCTTCTACGACTATCGCGGCGAACATCCGGTGCCGACGCGCTGAACCTGGCAGAGCAATTCCAGGAAAAGTGTGAGCGGTTTTCCGTCCGGAATTGTGTCAAAATAAAGAGTTAGAGCGCTTCGCCGTTTCCATGAAACGGTGAAACGCTCTAGGGCGGTTCAGCGTTTTAAGGTATCGCAGAACCGCTCTAACTCTTTGTTTTTACGCAATTCCGGACGGAACCCGCGACACACTTTTCCTGGAATCGCTCTGCCTCAGGACGCCGCCGCAAGCGGCGTCGGCGCTGTCTCGTCACTGATATCGTCTTCCGGTGCCGCCGAAACGCAGCCTCGCCCGGCCGCCTTGGCGGCATAGCAGGCGGCATCGGCGCGGGCGATGATCTCGTCCACCTCGCCGCAGCCGGCCCGGATCGGCGCAAGCCCGATGCTGGCGCCGATCGAATGCGGGCGGCCGTCCCAATTGAAATTCAGGTTGCGGATGGCATCGATGATCGAGCGCGCCGCGATCGGCGCGCGGGCAAGCGCGCCCGCCTTCAGGATGACGGCGAATTCGTCGCCGCCGAGCCGCGCCACGATATCCTCAGGACCCAGCACGTCGCGGATGGCATCGGCCACCCGCTTCAGCAGCGCATCGCCCGCGGCGTGGCCACCGGTATCGTTGACCGCCTTGAAGTGATCGAGATCGACGAACATGAACTGATGCTCGCCGCCACTGAGCCGGCACTGATCGACCAGGTCTTCCATGGTGCGGATGAAGCTCGAGCGGTTGGCAAGCCCGGTCAGCGCGTCGTGGGCGGCGGCATAGGCCAGCTGGCGCTGCAGCGCGCGCGCATCGGTGAAGTCCTGGAAGACGATGACCAGGCCGCAGAATTCGCTGCGGTCGTTCATGATCGGCGACACCACCTGGCGGATGCTGCAGCGCGTGTCGTCGCGGCGGACAAGAACGGCGCGGGTGTTCTGGTCGCTGTGACTGCGGTCGCCGGCCAAAGGTCGTGTCAGACCGATCCGCTGGCCGGTTTCCTCATCGACCGCCCAGTAGACATGGCCGAGCACCTTGCCCAGCGCCTCGCCGGCGGTAATGCCGGTAAGCTTTTCGGCGACCGGGTTCATGAAGGTGACGCGGTTGGCGGCATCGGTGCAGATGACCGCATCGCCGATCGACTGCAGCGTCACCCTGAGCCGCTCCTTTTCGTCGGCCAGCATCGCCGCCGAAACCATGAGGCGCGCCTCGGCCTCCTTGCGCTGGGTGATGTCGGTCAAGCTGCCGATGGCCCTGACCAGCCGCCCTTCGGCGTCACGCTCGATCGCCTTGCCGCGATCGAGGATCCAGACCCAGTGGCCGTCCTTGTGCTGCATGCGGAATTCGGCTTCGAAGAAAGGCGTCTCATCGGCAAGATGCGCCCGGTCCGCTTCGGCGACGCGTTCGCGGTCGTCCGGATGGATCATGGTCAGCCAACGGTCCGGGTCGCCGTCGAGCTCGCCATCCGCATAGCCCAGCATATTCACCCAGGTCTCGGAATAGGTCGTGCCGCCCTTGTGAATGTCTAGGCTCCAAACGCCTTGTCCGGCGCTGGTGAGCGCGAAATTCCAGCGTGTTTCGGCCTCGGCGATGCGTGCCTCGGCCTGCTTGCGGGCATCGATGTCCTCGATTTGCGACACGAGATAGAGCGGCTTGCCGGTCTCTTCGTCGCGAATGACCGAGCCGGCGAGTTGCGACCAGACGGGGGTTCCGTCTTTCTTGAGATAGCGCTTTTCGAAGTGGAAGGAATCGATCTTGCCTTCCTTCAGACTGATCATGGTCTCGCGCCCGATCTGCAGATCCTCGGGATGGGTGATCTGGAAGAAGGTCAGCGCCTCGATCTCCGCGCGGCTGTAGCCCAGCATGGCGGCAAAGGCCGGATTGGCCTGCAGGATGCGCCCATCAAGGCCGACGATGGCAACGCCGATCGCCGAGTCCTCCATGGCGCGGCGGAAGCGCTGCTCGCTCTCCGCGATCTGCCTGCGGTCGTCGACCAAGCGATGAATGAAGAGCGCCGAGAGGAACAGCATGGCGGCCGTGATGGCGACGGAAATCTGCAGGGCAGGCTTCAGCGCGTCCGCGCCAAACTCCAGGCGAGGCAGCAGGATCGACAGGGCAACGGCAAGGACACCGACGGCCAGCAATCCCTGCGCGGCGTGCCTGTCGACACGAAGCCTTTTCCAGTTCAACCCCGTCACAATGCGATCCCACCCCAACACGCAACTGCACGTTGCCACAACCCTGGCGGATCGATTTTAAGGAATGGTTGCGTGGACGGTAGCGGCCACTCCGGTAACCGGCAAACAATTGCCGGCATGATTAAGGGACTGCTACCAGCGGATGAAAAGTCGCCCACCGATGGCGCCGAGCAGAGCCAGGAAGGCGATGGCGATCGTATACCAGGTGGCGACGAACAGCGGCGAATCGTCGAAGCAATGCGCGGCGTAGAATGTTGCCGCAAGCCCTCCGGCGAGCAGACCGGCGGCCGCTCCCGCAAGCACCGGCCGGGTCGGCGCGCCATAGCGCAGCATGCCGAGGAAGATCGCCAGCGGACCGATGCCGATCAGCGGAATGAAGCTCATGCAGACCATCATGTTGGAGCCGATCATTCGACGGCTCCACTCGGTTTGCGGCACCACAAAGAGTTCCAGCGCCACCGCCAGCATGACCAGCACGGGCGCCGCGATCATCCAGGCCATCGCCCGCCTCGTCGCGGCGCCCGGCATCGACAGAACGCGGATGAGCGCGAAGGCGCTGGCGGCGAGCACCAGTGTGAAGACGAATTTCGACATGAAGCGCATCGTGTGCATGGCCGGCATGATGTCGGGGCGCGGTCCGATGGTCGCAAAGAAAACCACTGCGGCGATCGCCACCGCCACGCCGGCGGCAAGCCACCAGGCCTTGCCGAGCGGCATCGCCTTGTCGCGGGCGTCGGCGTCGAGCGCTTTGATGAGATCTTCGGTTCTCATGTCATTGCCGTCCGAACCGTTTGGCGATCGCGGCCAGGCCGCGATGCAGCGACACCCGCACCGCCGTCTCGGTGATGCCGAGCTTGCTAGCCGTCTCGCCGATCGAATGGCCGTCGACCGAAATCGAGGAAACGACGGAACGCTGCGCCGGCGGCAGGCCGTCGAGCGCCCGGTTGATGTCGCGCTCGCTGACGGTCTCGGTTTCCGGCTCGGCAAAGGTTTCGGCGATGTCGTCGATCTCGATCTCGATGCGCCGTCCGCGCCGACGAAAGGCATCGATCAGCTTGAAACGAGCGATCGCATAGATCCACGGCAACACCGGCGCGTCCTGGCGCCAGGTGTGACGTTTGACATGAATGGCCAGCAAGGTTTCCTGCACGACATCCTCGGGATCGACCCCGCCCTGAACGATCTTGCGCCGGACAAAACCGCGCACCAGCGCGGCGATCCGGTGCAGAAAGTCGGCGTAAGCCCTTTCGTCTCCCGCGATCGCGGCCCTTAGTAGCCCGGACAGCTCGGCCTCGTCCTTGCCGGTCACAAGAGTTTACCCCCGAAGTTCGCGTCTCGGCCTTGGTTTGTTACGTGGCCGGCGAAATAATGTCCAAGCCAAAACCACGGCAAATCACGAAAGTTTGCGGGCCTCGTTCTCACCTGGCGCCGAATGCAGCGCCCCAAAAACATCTCCAGCCCCTGCGAACCGTCAGCTTCACGCGTTTGCGACGGTATTTTTTCCGCAAGGCGCTCAGGATCTCGAGATGCGTCTTGTCGATATCCGGACTTGACACGGGGTCCTTCGCATGGGGCAGCTGCGCCAATGCCCGCGCATGCATATCCGCGTAGGGCTGTGAATCATATGTATCGAAAGGTGTCGGCGGATAGTTGAGCACAGTCGGATTGGTGTTGATCTCGAACACCTGAATGCAGCCATCGACAATGGTGTAATCGATCCGACCGTATGAAATCCTGGCCTTGTCGAAGATCGGCATCAACGCGCCTGCATGCGGATTGTCGCGAACATAGGCGGCGTGTTCGGCCAGCTGTTGTCCCGACATGCCCTTGCCCGGATCTTTAACGAACCACTGCTCGCTGGCGAAGCAGTGCTGCGCGTAGCTGTGCGCGCCGATGCGATAGGCCGCGTATTTTCTGTAGCTGCCGTCGACCGCCGCTTTCGATCCGAACTCCACCACCATGGGACGAACAAAATTCATCTTGTCGAGCTTCGAAAGCTCCTGGTCGAGTTCGGCCCTTGACGACAAGAGCCGCGGCGTCTTGTACGTCGCACCGGCCTCGTCGCGTAGAAAAACAGGGAACCGCATCCGCTCGGGTAGAGTTTCCGGCCGGTATACGTTGAAATCATTGGTACCATCCGAAAACAGCATGCGCAGCAGATCGAAACGCTGGACGGTTTGCCGGGGATGATTGAATTGGAGGAGTTCGGGCTGCCTCAGTCTCATGCTCTCACTGAGATTGGCGCTTGCCTCGATCTCGGCATCGCTCAGGCGGTCCAAATCCGTCCAGATCGCCGAGCCACGGGATATCCCGAGCAGATGCGCGCTTTCGTCATGGGGAACGAAGCGGACAAAATCCTGCAGATCGGTTCGAAAATAGAGCAGCAGGCTTGCCAGAGTGTTGGCATGTGAGCGATGGCAAATGTAGAAGATCATGAAGAACCCACCCTCCCTCATGTATCCTCAACGGCGGGTATAAGGAAATCACCCATTTGATGGTCAGGTCGAGCACCACTCTGCGATGATAGCAGTAGCATTTCGTCAACTTGCAGAAGACATGATCCCGGAAATGGTTGCCATGGAGACGGCAACCTGGGGCGCTTGGCGCCAGCGAAGAGGCGATCCGGCGTCGCCTTTCGCTTGGGCATACAATGATCGTGGCCATGGTCGAGAACGCTATTGCGGGTGCAATCTGCTTCGTGGAAACCTGCCAGGACCCTCGCGAGACGGAAAAGTTCCCCCGGACTTTCGCCGCTTACTCTTCGCTTGCCAGGAGTGAACCGGCACGATCGCTCTATGTTTATAATCTTGGCATACGGCCGGAGTTTCGCGGCACCGACATGGCACGCCGCCTCTTGTCGCAGCTGATCGACCGTGGCCGCCGGGTCGGCGCGCGTTGGCTGGTCGGCGATGGACGTTGCCCGTCCTATGCCGGGGCGCAGGACGACTTTCCAGACAAGGTCCGAACGGATCCGGCATTTCGCCAGACCATCGACGATTGGCATCGCACAGGCGTGATGCCATCAGTCAAGTCGATAACGAAGGACCCGCTGCTGCGCTTCTACAGGCGCGTTCTAGGCTGTGAATTTCTGCATCTGGCGCCCGGGTTTCTGCCCGAAGACCTGAGTTCCGGTGGCTTTCGCGTCATCTTCGCCGTTGATCTCGACCGGTGATGGGCGCGATGACGAGCAAGGCCGACCTTTTCGATCCGTTCGCGCTCGATGGCGATCCGTTTCCTGAATTCGCCCGCCGCCGCGATGCGGGGGGCGCCTCTTGGGGCAGACCTCCTTACCCGGAAGTTGGTGAAGCGTTTTACGCATTCAGCCACGCGCTTGTGTCGCAGGCCCTGAAACACCCGTTGTTGTTGCAAGCGCCACCGGGCGCCTATCAGGAAATCCGGCAGAAGATCAGCGCCAATCCGGCCTTGGATCTTTTGACTCACTCCATGCTTTTGTCCGATCCGCCGCGGCACATGAGCCTGCGCCGCCCACTGGCTGGTTCGATGACGTTTGCCGCCGGCCGGGGACTGTTCGACCAGCTTGCGTCGAGGGCAGCCGAACTTGTGCAATCCGCAGCGCAAAAGCCGCAGTTCGACGCGGTCGCCGATATCGGCTTGCCGCTCGCCTTCGCGGGTCTGGAGCAGATCCTCGGCATCGGCATAGATGACCCTTGGCGCATCGGCCATGATGCCAAGCTTATGGCCGATGCCCTGGATATGAGGACTGGCGGCGTCAACGAGGATGCAAACGAAGCCTGCCGCCGGTTGGAGGCCTGGGTATTGCACACGATAGAACGCGGCGCCGTCCATCCAAACGGCATTTCAGCCCAGATGCTGGCAGAGGTCGATGCCGGCCGCTGGGGCAAAGACGATGCCGTCGCAAACATCGTGTTCCTGCTTTTTGCCGGCCAGGCGACGGTGGTGGACACGTTCGCCAATGCGCTGGTTGCGCTGGCAAATTCTCCGGAGCAGCTGTCGTTGCTCAAAGATGGGAGTGTCGGTTGGTCAGCCGCGGCGGAAGAATTGCTTCGCTTCTGCGCGCCGGTCCAATATGCCGGAGCGCGCATTGCGGCGGAAGATTTGTCGTTTGGTGGCGCAATGATAAAGGCTGGGCAGGCTGTCGTGCCCGTTCTGGCGAGCGCCAATCGAGACGTTTCAGTCTTTCCGGCTGGCGATCGGCTGGATCTGGACGCCGGCAATTCATCGGCCCTCGCGTTCGGCACCGGACTTCATGCCTGCCTTGGTCAGCACGTTGCCCGGGTGGAGCTGGCAGTGTTGCTGGAGGCCCTGTTCACCCAGGCCAAAGGTTGGCGTCTGGATATCTCACGGGTTTTAAGGCGGCCCTCGGTGCTTTTCCACGGCCTGCAAACCGCTCCAATGGTCCGACTGGTCGATCAGCCATCCGCTTGAAATCCACGCTGCTTCCTAACGCCCGCGGAATTATCTGCCCGCTCACGACGTTGTGCGTTTGCGAAAACAATGTTGACTAACCTTGTCAGGTATCGGTAGGTGGGCTCGCCCAATCCCAGATCGAGGACGACACCTATGAGATTTCCCCTTTCCATGCTCGCCGGCGCCGCGCTGGCGCTCGGCCTGACCGCCCCTGCAATGGCCGACGACGCCGGCATCGTCGTCTACAACGCCCAGCATGAGAGCCTGGCCAAGGAATGGGCGAAAGGTTTCACCAAGGAAACCGGGATCAAGGTGACACTGCGCAACGGCGGCGACAGCGATTTCTCCAACCAGATCGTTGCCGAGGGTGCTGCCTCGCCGGCCGACGTGTTCCTGACCGAGAATTCGCCGGCGATGGCGCTGGTCGAGGCCGCGGGCCTGTTCGCGCCTGTCGACGCCGAGACGCTGGCCCAGGTGCCGCAGGAGTATCAGCCATCGAGCCACAAATGGGTCGGTGTCGCCGCCCGCAGCACCGTCTTTGCCTACAACACGAAAAAGCTGAAGGACGACCAGCTGCCCAAGTCGCTGCTCGACCTTGCCGATCCGAGCTGGAAGGGCCGCTGGGCCGCTTCGCCTTCCGGCGCCGATTTCCAGGCCATCGTCAGCGCCCTGCTCCAGCTCAAGGGGGAAGCCGCGACCGCCGACTGGCTGAAAGCCATGAAAGAGAATTTCACCGCTTATAAAGGCAACGGCACGGTGATGAAGGCCGTCAATGCCGGCGAGATCGATGGCGGCGTGATCTACCATTATTACTATTTCGGCGATCAGGCCAAAACCGGCGAAAACAGCCGGAATGTCGCGCTGCACTATTTCAAGAACCAGGACCCGGGCGCCTTCGTGTCGGTCTCGGGCGGTGGCGTGCTGGCGTCCAGCAAGCACCAGAAGGAAGCCCAGGCCTTTCTGACGTGGGTGACCGGCAAAGGCGGCCAGGAGGTGCTGAAGACCGGGACGTCTTTTGAATATGCCATCGGCAAGGACGCCCAGTCCAACCCCAAGCTGGTGCCGCTGGCCGACCTGCAGGCGCCGAAAGTCGACCCGGCTACTCTAAATTCCAAGAAGGTCATCGATCTGATGACCCAAGCCGGCTTGCTTTAGTCCCTGTTCGTCCTAAAAGGGCAAACGACCGTGCTCCCGCGGGAATTCGCTTTCCGCGGGAGCGCTTTTGTTTTGGAGACCGCCTCGTCGATGACGATCGACCGCGCATCCGGCCGCATCAGCAGCACATCGGACCGCTTCCGCCGCTTGGCGGTGGCGAGGCACCGGGCTGCCTGATGCAATCGGCGATCGACATCACACCTTCAAGGGTGCCGTCTGCCAGGATGAAGAAACGACGGCCGGCGTCGTGGATCACGCTTGCCGCCGCCCTGGTCTCGCTCGTTGCGCTGCTGCCGCTCGGCTTCATCGCCTGGGTCGCGATCCAGACCGGTTGGGACACTGTGGTGGCGCTGATCTTCCGGGCGCGCGTCGGCGAACTCCTGGTCAACACGATCCTGCTCGTCGTCGTCACCGTGCCGATCGCCATCGTGCTGTCGGTGGCGCTGGCCTGGCTGACCGAGCGCAGCGACCTGCCGGGCAACCGCCTCTGGTCCTGGCTGTCCGTCGCGCCGCTCGCCATCCCCGCTTTCGTGCACTCCTATGCCTGGATCAGCCTGGTGCCCGGCTTGCATGGGCTCTGGGCCGGCGTGCTGGTCTCGGTCATTGCCTATTTCCCGTTCCTCTACCTGCCGATCGCAGCGGCGCTGCGCCGGCTCGACCCGGCGCTGGAAGATGCGGCGGCGGCACTTGGCCTTGGCCCGTGGCGCGTCTTCGCTCGCGTCGTGCTGCCGCAGCTGAGGTTGGCCATCTGCGGCGGCTCGCTGCTGGTCGGCCTGCATTTGCTTGCCGAATACGGCCTCTACGTCTTCATCCGCTTCGACACCTTCACGACGGCGATCGTCGACCAGTTCCAATCGACCTTCAACGGGCCTGCGGCCAATATGCTGGCCGCCGTGCTGGTCGTCTGCTGCCTGGTGCTGCTCGGCTTCGAGGTGATCGTGCGCGGCGAGGAGCGCTATGCGCGTGTCGGCTCGGGCGCGGCGCGAAAGCAGCAGCGGACAAGGCTTGGCCGCGCCGCGCTGCCTTGCCTGCTGTTGCCGGCCGTCGTCGCGCTGCTTTCGCTTGGTGTGCCTTTCGTCACCGTCAGCCGCTGGCTGGTGGCTGGCGGCGCCGACGTCTGGCGCTGGGACGAGATCAGCCTGGCGCTCGGCCAGACGCTGTTCCTCGCCATTGCCGGCGCACTGCTGGCGACCGTTGCGGCCATGCCGATGGCGTGGATTTCGATCCGCGCGCCGGGGCGCTTGCAGCGTCTGCTCGAGAGCTGCAACTACATCATCGGCGCGCTGCCCGGCGTGGTGATCGCGCTGGCGCTGGTCACCATCACGGTGCGCGTCGCCCTGCCGCTCTACCAGACACTGTTCACCATCCTGTTCGGTTACGCGCTGATGTTCCTTCCCCGCGCACTTGTCAGCTTGCGGGCCTCGATCGCGCAGGCGCCCGTGGAATTGGAGCGCGCCGCCTCCAGCCTCGGCCGTCCGCCGATGAAAGCATTGTGGTCGACGACCATTCGGCTCTCGGCGCCAGGGGCTGCCGCGGGCATGGCGATGGTGGCGCTCGGCATCACCAACGAACTCACCGCCACCCAGATGCTGGCGCCCAACGGCACCCGCACGCTGGCGATGGCCTTCTGGTCCTATAGTGGCGAGATCGACTACGCCTCGGCCGCCCCTTACGCGCTGATCATGGTGGCGATGTCGCTGCCGATGACCTGGCTGCTTTATGTCCAGTCGAAACGGATGGCCGGACGATGAGCTTGCTCGAACTCAACGGCGTGGCAAAGCGCTACGGCCCGGTAGCGGCCGTCGGCGGTGTCGACCTCGCGGTCGAGAGCGGCAGCCGTACCGCGATCGTCGGCCCGTCCGGCTGCGGCAAGACCACCTTGCTCAGGCTGATTGCCGGCTTCGAGGCTCCCGACAGCGGCCGCATCGCGCTCGACGGCAAGGTGCTCGCCAACGGCCACGCCGCCGTGCCCGCGCACCGTCGCGGCATCGGCGTGGTGGCGCAGGACGGCGCCTTGTTCCCGCATCTCAGCATCGCCGACAATATCGGTTTCGGCGTTGCGCGGAATGCCCCGAAACGCTCAGAAAATATCGTCGAGCTCGCCTATATCGTCGGGCTCGACAAAGCGATCCTGAAGCGCCGTCCGCACGAGCTTTCCGGCGGCCAGCAGCAGCGTGTCGCGCTCGCCCGCGCCATGGCGATGAAGCCGCGGCTGATGCTGCTCGACGAACCGTTTTCAGCGCTTGACACCGGCCTGCGCGCCTCGATGCGCAAGGCGGTTGCGGAATTGCTGGAAGAGGCCGGCATCACCACCATCCTGGTCACCCATGACCAGGCTGAGGCGCTGTCCTTCGCCAGCCAGGTCGCGGTGATGCGCGACGGGCTGTTCTCGCAGGTCGGCTCGCCGCGCGAGCTCTATTTCCAGCCCAGGGACAGGATGGTTGCCGAGTTCCTCGGCGATGCCATCATCTTGCCAGCCAAGATCGCCGACGGCTTTGCCGTCTCGCCTCTTGGCCGCATCGCGGTAGATACGCGCGAGCGTCGCGACCTTGCCCGCATCATGCTCAGACCGGAGCAGGTCGTTCTCAAGCGGACATCGCGCGAAGGCATGTCCGGCACGCCCGACATGCTGTTCGGCGAAGTGACGGATTCTGAATTCGCCGGCTCGGTCTGCACGATCGCGGTGCGCCTGCTCAACAACCCGGACCCGCCGGATGCCGCCGCGATCGGCAACACGCCGCTCATCCTGCGCAAGACCGGCGTCGACGCGCCGGCAATCGGCGAGATCGTGCGGCTCACCGTCACGGGCAAAGCGCACGTTTTTCCTTAAGAGCTACCGCACGCGCTGACCGGTCGCCGGTGACCAGAGCGGCCACTGTTCCAGGAAATCGCAGCTGTGGATGACGACGCTCCGGCCGTCGATCAGGATGATCGAATAGGCGGGCGGCGCCTGCTCGACCACTTCGTCACCCACCAGGTCGAGCACGAAGCGGGCATGCAGGCCGCGCTGCACCGAGAACGGAATGCCGGCGACCGTGCCGGCGATGTCGCGATGGACATGGCCGAAGAAGATATAGCGGACATTGCCGTGACGGGTGAGCACATCGAGCAGGCGTTGCGGCTGTTCGAGGCCAAGCGGATCGAGCAGGCTAAGCCCGAGCTCGACCGGCGGATGATGCAGGAAGACATAAGCCGCCTTGCCCGCCGCCTCACCCAGCCGCGCGTCGAGCCAGGCAAGCCGGTCGTCGCACAATTCCCCGGGGACGCGGCCCTCGGCCAGGCTGTCGAGGAAGACGAGACGTCCTTCCGGCGTGTCGAACACCGATTGCACGAAACCCTTGTCGTCCGATCCATTGTCCGGAAAGGCAGCGATAAGATTGGCGCGCCGGTCGTGGTTTCCGGGCAGCAGCCGGTAGGGCACGGAAAGGCGGCCGAGCGCCGCTTTCAGATCGGCGTAGGCTTGCGTGTCGCCGGCATCGGTCAGATCGCCGGTAAAGACGCACAGCGTCGCGTCGGCGTGGCGGGCATTGATATGATCGATGCAGCGATCGAGCCGCTCGTGCAGATCGGCGCCATAGCGGATCTCGCCCCGGCGACCGAGATGGACGTCGGTGACCTGGATGATCTTCATGCCATGAACCTCAATCGAATTTCGCAACGTCGCCACGAGGGCCTGCCTCAGAGTGCCGGTTCCGGCACGGATGCCTTGAACACGTCAAGTCGGCTGCCGGTTTCGGACGAGAAGAAATGCAGATCGCCCTCGGCGAACTGCAAGCCGACCGTGTTGCCCGGCGCGGGATGCACGGTCTCGGACGTCACCACCGAAAACGGCGCCCCGTCGAGATCGACATAGATGACACGACCGGCACCAAGTTCCTCGACCAGATCGACCGTCGCTTCAAGCGCGCTCGGCGTTTTGGGCGCCACCAGGCGCACGGCCTCGGGCCGGATGCCGACGGCGACCTTCGAGCCGACCGGCAGGCCGGCGCGTGACACGCCGAGCTTGCGGCTGCCGCCGAGCAGCGACAGCCCGTCGAGCGTGACCTCTCCCTCAAGCATGTTCATGGCCGGCGCGCCGACGAAGGTCGCCACGAAACGGCTTGCCGGCCGGCTGTAGACCTCGGCCGGCGTGCCGACCTGCTCGACGCGGCCGCCATTCATCACCACCAGCCGGTCGGCCAGCGTCATCGCCTCGACCTGGTCGTGCGTAACGAAGACCGAGGTGGCGCTGAGCCGCCTGTGCAGCTTGCGGATCTCGGAACGCATCTGCACGCGCAGCTTGGCGTCGAGATTGGACAGCGGCTCGTCGAACAGGAACACTTTCGGCTCGCGGATCATGGCGCGGCCCATGGCGACGCGCTGGCGCTGACCGCCCGAAAGCGCCATCGGCTTGCGGTCGAGCAGATGTTCGAGCTCCAGCGTCCGGGCGACCGCTTGGATCCGTTTTGTGCGCTCCGCGACGGGAATGCCTGCGACCTTGAGCGAATAGCCGATGTTCTGGGCCACGCTCATATGCGGGTAGAGCGCGTAGTTCTGGAACACCATGGCGCAGCCGCGCTCGCGCGGTTCGAGCTTGTTGACCACGGTGCCGTCGATGGCGATCGTGCCGTCGGAAATCTCCTCCAGCCCGGCGATCATGCGCAAAAGCGTGGACTTGCCGCAGCCCGACGGCCCCAGGATGACGACGAATTCGCCAGAGGCGAAGTCGAGGTCGACGCCGTGCACGACCTGCGTCTTGCCATAGTTCTTCTTGACGCCGCGTAGTGCGATGGAGGCCATTCTTGTCTCCTGTTATTTCTCGGTGGCGATCAGGCCGCGCACGAACCAGCGCTGCATCAGCACCACGACGATCATCGGCGGCAGCATGATGATCAGCGTGCCGGCCATGGCAATGTGCCATTCCGGAGCGCCGCCGACGTTGGGGATCAGCTGTTTGAGCTCGGTCACCGCCGTCGCATGCGATTGGTCGGTGGTGATGAGCAGCGGCCACAGATACTGGTTCCAGGCCCAGAGGAACATGATGGTGCCGAGCGCGGCCATATTGTTGCGCGACAGCGGCAACAGGACATCGATGAAGAAGCGCAGCGGACCGGCGCCGTCCATGCGCGCGGCCTCCGTCAATTCGTCCGGCACGGTCAGGAAGAACTGGCGGTAGAGGAAGGTGCCGGTGGCGGTGGCGATCAGCGGCAGGATGAGGCCGGGATAGGAATTGAGCATCCCGAGGTTGAGCGCGACATGCACGCCCGAAACCTTCTCGATCAGCCAGGATAGGCCGGTCAGATCCATGATCGTCTGATAGGGCTCGAGCACGTTTGCGACGACCGCGTAGGTCGGCACGATGCGCACTTCCAGCGGCAGCATCAGCGTCACGAAGATCAGCCAGAAGATAAAGGTGCGGCCGGGATAGCGGAAATACACGATCGAGAAGGCGGTCAGCGCCGAGATGATCACTTTGCCCGCCGCCACACCGAAGGCCATGATGAAGCTGTTGAGCAGCTTGGGCCCGAGATCGGCCGTCGTCCAGGCGGTCTGGATATTGATCCAGAAGTCGCTGCCCGGCAGCAGCGACATCGGTACGTCGTTCACATCCTTGATGTTGTGCGATGCGGCGATGGCCACGATGACGAATGGCGCGATGCAAAACACGAAGCCGACGAACAAGATCACATGCGTGAATAAATTCAGGAACGGTGTGCGCTCTACCATGGCCATCTCACCTGTAGTGCACGCGCCGCTCGATAAAGCGGAACTGGAAGATGGTGAGCACGATGATCAACAGCATCAGGATGATGCTCTGCGCCGCAGCGCCCGAGTAGTCGAGGCCTTTGAAACCGTCGGAGTAGATCTTGTAGACCATCAGATTGGTGGCGTTGGCCGGACCGCCCGAGGTCATGATGTCGACGATGCCGAAGGAGTCCTGGAAGCTTTCGGTGATGTTGATGACGAGCAGGAAGAAGATCGTCGGCGTGATCAGCGGGAACTGGATGTCCCAGAAGCGCCTGATGACGCCGGAACCGTCCATTGCGGCGGCCTCGATCAGCGAACGCGGTATGGCCTGGAAGGCGGCCAGCAAGAAGATGAAATTGTAGCCGACATATTTCCACGAGAAGGCGACGATGATCGACGCCATGGCATCCGCGCCATCGAGACCCGGATCCCAGATCCCCGGCCACATCCGGTTGATGACGGAAAGGAACCCCGCCTCCGGCGCCAGGATGAAGCGGAATGCCAGCGCCAGCGCCGGCGCGGCGATGCCATAGGGCCAGATCAGCACCACGCGATAAAGCCACGAGCCAGCAAGCTGCCGGTCGGTCAAGGCGGCGAGCACAAGCGCGATGAACATCGCAAGGCCGGTGCTGATCCCGGCGAAGATCAGGCTGGCGGTGATCGAATTCCAGTAATCGGCGTTGGCCAGGATGGAGCGGAAATTGTCGAGCCCGACCCAGATGTTGCCGCCGCCCCAGGGCTGCTGCAGCGTCAACGACCAGTACACCGCTTGCCCGGCTGGCCAGTAGAAGAAAGTGAAGATCAGCAGCAGCTGCGGCACCGCGAACAGGATGCCGATCGTCCATTTGCTGAAAGTGACGCGTTTTTCCATCGATCCGCCGATGCCGTTGAACCGCCAGCCCTCAGGGGCGGACTAAAGCATGTCTCCCGAAAGTGGTCACCGGTTTCGGGATAAAGACATGCGTAAAAATCGAAACCTCTACGAAATGGCCGCCCGTCGATTCTCGGCGGGCGGCCGTTCCGCTATCCGGGATCAGGGCAGGGTCTTACCCGGATAGGTCTGCTGGAAGCGATCGAGGATCGCGTCGCCGTTCTTGACCAGCGCGTCGAGGCCTTCCTGGACGCTGACCTTGTTGGCGAAGATCGCCTGCATCTGGGTGCCGAACTCGGCGCGGATCTGGGTGAAGTTGCCGAGGCGCACACCACGGGTGATGTCGTTCGGCTCGGATGCGGTGAGGCTGGCGATGGCGACTTCACGGCCCTTGTAGGGCGCCTTGTCATAAAAGCCTTGCGCCTTCATGAAATCGAAGCCCGACTTGGTGACCGGGATATAGCCGGTGTTGGTCGACCAGAACAAGGCCGTCTTGGGATCGTGGATGAAGTTGAGGAAAGCGGCCGCGCCCTTGTATTCGGCGTCCGACTTGCCCGAGAGGACCCACAGCGAAGCACCGCCGACCAGCGAGTTCATGCGCGTGGTGCCGGCATAGACCGGCAGTTCGGCGACATCCCAGTTCATGCCTTCCTTCTGGGTGCGGGCGACCGTGCCGTGGTCGCCGACCGAGGTCAGGATGACCTGGCAGGTGCCGGTGGCGAAAGCCTGCACCATATCCTGGCCGAGATCCTTCGACTTGATCTTGATCAGGCCGGCGTCATACCACTTCTTGAGATCGGTGACGTACTGGACGAACTTGGTCTTGTTGACTTCGAGACGGGCGTCGAGGCCGTCATAGCCGTTGTTCTTGGTGGCGACCGGCTGGTTGTGCAGCGCCGAGAACTGCTCCATCAGCTGCCAGCTTTCGTTGGCCGAGATGTTGATGGCCATCGGGCATTCATAGCCGGCGTCCTTCAGCGCTTTGAGGTCGGCGGCGACGTCTTCCCAGGTCTTCGGCGCTTCGGTCTTGCCGATCTTGGCGAAGGCGTCCTTGTTCCAGTACATCAGCGGGGTCGACGAATTGAACGGGAACGAGAGCATCTCGCCCTTCGAGGTCGCGTAGTAGCGGGCGATGCCGGGGAAATAGTCGCTGTAATCGATCTTGTAGCCGTTCTCTTCCATCAGCTTGTCGGCGGGCTTGTAAGCGCCCGACAGCATCATGGTGGCGGTGCCGACGTCATAGACCTGGACGACGGTCGGCTGCTTGCCGGCGCGGAAGGCGGCGATGGTGTTCTGCAGCGTGGCGTCGTAATTGCCCTGGCTGGTGCACACGACCTCGTAGTCGGACTGCGATGCGTTGAAGTTCTTGCACAGCGTGTCGACGACGCGAGCGAGATCGCCCGAAAGGCCGAACCAGAAGTCGAACTTAACCGGCTCTGCAAAAGCAGGCGCCGCAAGCGCGGTGCTGAGCGCGCAGGCGGCAAGGGCAGCGAAGCCCCGCTTGATGATGGTCATGGGTTTTTCCCTCTTGAGTGGCAGTATGACAAGGGTTTTGCGCAAGTCCTTGCCGCTCTCATAGAGAAGGTATGTGACAGTTCTGTTGTGACCCTGAAGGCTCTGTGGACAGCCAGTCTCTCCTCCCCCGGCAGCGGTCGCGCCGGCATCAAAACGTCACATCGGCGCTCTAGGAAGCTAGGGCGACCCGAAGCGATGGAAAGACCTTCTGTGATTAACCGGCTAACTGGATTGTGAAGACATGCTGGTCTCAAAGCTCACGCACGTACCTGTTGGCGAACGCGACGCAATGCGCGACGGCCCGCGCGACAGCGCCACCCATCTTCGCCATGCGGCCGCTATTCCCGCGCTGGCCGAGATCGAGATCGGCGGCAGGGCATCACGGCAAAGCATCGGCGACAGCCTGACCGTCATGGCCTGGAACGTCGAGCGGTTGCGCCATGTCGACGCCATCGCTGCGACGATCGCCGGCCAGGCGCCCGACGTGGTTTTGCTGTCCGAGGTCGACAAGGGCATGGCGCGCTCCGGCAATAGCCATCTCTTGAGCCGGCTTGCCGACAAGCTCGGCCATGCCTTCGCCTACGGCGTCGAGTTCCTCGAACTGGGCACCGGCAACGAGACCGAGCAGGCGGCAAACGCAAAGGCCGAGAACGCGGAAGGCTTCCACGGCAACGCCGTGACCAGCGCCGTTCCGCTGCTTCGTCCGTTCCTCATTCGCTTCGACGCCGCCGGCGCCTGGTTTCTGCCCGAGCACGGCCAGCCGCGCATCGGCGGCCGCATGGCGATCGGCGGCCAGGTGATCATGGGCGATCGCCGGGTGACGGTCGTTTCGGTGCATCTCGAAAACCGCACCGCCCCCACCGGCCGCGCCGACCAGACCCGCCATCTGCTCGATGCCATCGACAGATATGACGCCGATGCACCGGTTCTGATCGGCGGCGACCTGAACACGCTGACGGCCACTTATCTGGAGCGTCATGCCGATCCGGCCGCCTGGCAGGCGCGCATCGCCGCCGAACCGGACCGGCTGATGCGTCCTGACCGCCACGAGCCCTTGTTCGAGGTCTTCGCCGAGCATGGTTACGACTGGCGCGACGCCAACGCTTTCGACAAGCCGACGCAGCGGCGCCCGGCGGGTGATCCGACACCGATAGGGCACATCGACTGGTTCTTCACGCGCGGCCTTGCGGCAAGCGCGCCCGCGACTTTGCCCGCGGTCTTGCCGGATGGCAGCCCGAGCGCCGACCACGAAGCGCTGGTGGTCACCGTCCGTGTGAAGTGACGGCCGCCTGGGTCATCGCAGAACGCCTCCGGCGGGGCGGTGATTTGCCGGAAATACAACCGCAATCGCACGCGGGGGTTGCGCGCAGCATAAGCGATTCTTCAGCCGTCAGGCCCTAATCAATCTCATTGCCTTGATTGATGCGGGAAGATCAGGTGAAGAAAGATGCTGACCGTCTATAATTGCATCGTGAACCAGCACGATCTGAGACTGGTCGCACTAGCCGCGCTCATTTGCGGTATCTCTTCCTTCTCCGCCGTCAATCTTCTTCGCCATGTCGAGCGATCGACCAGTCGAAATCGTTACACGTGGCTGCCGATCGCGGCGACCTCGACCGGGTTCGGTATCTGGGCGACGCATTTCATCGCCATGATCGCCTTCACGCCGGGAATACCCAACGCCTACAACGCCGAGCTCTCGGTGGCTTCACTGGCGCTTTCCGTCCTTCTGACGGCGGCCGGCATGTGGATCGCGACCGTGCGCGGCGGCCTCGACCACTACCTTGTCGGCGGTGCGGTGCTCGGCGCCGGCATCGCGGCGATGCATTACACCGGCATGGCGGCTTTCGAGGTCGAGGGCAGGATTGTCTGGAACCCGTTGCTGGTCGCTGTCTCGCTGGCCTCGGGCATGACGCTTGCGGCGCTATCGCTGCTTGTTGTGCTTCGCCGCCCCTCGACCTTCAACACGATCGCCGGCGCCATCCTGCTCACGCTTGCCATCTGCACATTGCATTTCATCGCCATGGCCGCGGTCTCGATCTATCCGGATTCCTCGATAGAAATATCGAAATACACGATCGAGCCGATGTCGCAGGCCTTCGCCGCGGCAGCGGTGAGCCTCATCATATTGGTGCTTTCGGCCAGCGCGCTGTGGATCGACCTGCGTTTTCGCCGTCATAGGGCCGAGGCCGAGCGCATGCATGGCCTGGCCAATGCCGCTGTCGAAGGCCTCATCGTCTGCGACGGCAACCGCATCGTCAGCGCCAATGACAGCATCGCCGCGCTAAGCGGCATCCCCGCCGGCCTGCTGAACACGATGACGCTTGGTGACCTGTTCGGCGAGCGGATTGCCACCGGCATCACCAATGGCAACGGCCAGGCGCAGGAAGCCGACATCCAGAGCCGAAGCGAGAGCCCGATCCCGGTGGAACTGATCGCCAGGAGCATCGACTATTGCGGCAAGCCGCATCTGGTCGTTGCCGTACGCGACATACGCGAGCGCAGGAAGGCCGAGCAGGAAATCATGCGGCTTGCGCATTACGACCCGCTGACCGGCCTTGCCAATCGCCGCAGCTTCACCGGCCGGCTGGAAGCCGAGATCGCGGCATCCGCCCGA
Source organism: Mesorhizobium sp. RCC_202 (assembly GCF_041355295.1). Classification (NCBI taxonomy): domain Bacteria; kingdom Pseudomonadati; phylum Pseudomonadota; class Alphaproteobacteria; order Hyphomicrobiales; family Phyllobacteriaceae; genus Mesorhizobium; species Mesorhizobium sp. RCC_202. The sequence goes on along the minus strand of NZ_JBFUPO010000013.1, from coordinate 101,840 downwards.
AACGGCAAAGGGGGCGGCAAGGGTGGGCAACTGGCGCTCATGCTTCTCGATCTCGACCGGTTCAAGGAAGTGAACGACCTCTTCGGCCATGCCGCCGGCGACGCCGTGCTGCAGAAGGTCGCGCACTGCGCCTCGAGCGTTCTGCGCCACGGCCAGATGCTGGCCCGTCTCGGCGGCGACGAATTCGCTATCATCGCGCCCGACCTCCCGGACCCGCAGGCGGCCGGCCGCATCGCCGAAGCAATGCTTTCGGCGCTCCGCCAGGAAAACCGGTTGTCGCCCGGCGGCATGGTATCGGCCAGTATCGGCATCGCGCTTTATCCGCTCGATGCCGACGAGCAGGCTGCGTTGATCAGCCATGCTGATACCGCGCTCTATCGCGCTAAGGCCGAAGGCAAGGACACCTACCGTTATTTCGAGGCCTCGATGGGCGCCGAGGCCCGCGACCGGCGCAGCCTGGAGCAAGATCTGCGCCAGGCCGTGGGGCGCGGCGAGTTCAGCCTCGTCTACCAGCCGCAAAAGGAAATCTCGACCGGCAGAATGCTCGGCTTCGAAGCCTTGATCCGCTGGCATCATCCCGAACGCGGAGATGTCGCGCCGTCGACGTTCATCCCCGTTGCCGAGGACAGCGGCGCCATTGCCCAGATCGGCGAGTGGGTGCTGGCGACAGCCTGTGCGGAAGCCGCGAGCTGGACGAACCCGCTGACGGTCGCCGTCAATGTCTCGGCGGTGCAGCTTCACAGCCCCGATTTCAGCCGCAAGGTGCATGAGGTGCTGCTGCGCTCGGGCCTCGCCGCCGGCAGGCTCGAGCTCGAGATCACCGAGACGGCGCTGGTCAAGGACATGCCGAGGGCGCTGGCGACCTTGCGCCAGATCAAGGCGCTTGGCGTGCGCGTGGCGATGGACGACTTCGGCACCGGCTATTCGTCGCTGTCCAACCTGCGCGCTTTCCCCTTCGACAAGATCAAGATCGACGGCTCCTTCATCAAGTCGGTCGACAGGAACGACCAGGTCGCGACCATCGTTCGCGCCGTGCTGGGGCTCGGCCGCGGTCTCGGCTTGCCGGTGCTGGCCGAGGGTGTCGAGACGTTGGGCGAATTGCGCTTCCTCGACGCCGAGGATTGCCAGATAGGCCAGGGATATTATCTGGGCAGGCCCGGCCCCATCGAGGCCTTCGGCGAGCTGACCGGCGGTGCGGCCCCCAATGACGGCGCCAGGACCAATGGCGGCGGCAGCATTCTGATGCTGCAGCCCGCCGCGGCCGCGCGCTCAGCCTAAACAAACATCACGGCTCAAGTGCTGCGTCCACCAGCCGCTTGGCATCGGCGCTCGACCATCCGGCCGGACCGTTCATATGCGCGACCAGGCAGCCTTCTGCGTCGATCAGCATGGTGACGGGCAAGCCCAGCGCCAGCCCGCGCGTCTTGGCCTCGTTGAACAGCGCGATCGTCGGGTCCCTGTAGAAGCCGAGCGTCTGAACGCCGATCTCGCTGAGGAATTTCTTCGGCTTGGTATCGTCACCGGTGTCGACATTGACCGCGATGACTTCGAAGTCCTTGCTGCCCTTTTCCTTCTGCAGCGCGTCGAGCGCCGGCATTTCGGCGCGGCAGGGCGCGCACCAGGTCGCCCACAGATTGAGCAGAATTGTCTTGCCGGCATGGTCGGCAATCGTCATCGGCTTGCCGTCGGGACCGTTGAAGGCGAGGTTTTTCAGCGACTGAGGCGGATCGGCGGGCTGCAGCCCCGCGACCTGGCCGACGGCTTTTGCGGCAACTGCCTTTGCCCGCCCGGCTTTCGCCACGCAGGCGACATCGTCTTGGCTGCTGTCGGCGGCCACCTGGGGCGCGGCATTGTTGCCAGACCGGCTCTCGCTGACATATACCGCGACCGCGCCGGCCAACACGCCCGCCACCAAGGCGGCGAGGATGAGGCGCGGGGCCGGGAAGAATCTATTGCCGTCTGCCATATCTTAAAACTGCTCCGGAACGCGGGTTATATAAATGAGCGACAAGAAGGCCAGCAACCAGATGTGGGGCGGACGTTTTGCCTCGGGTCCGGCCGCGATCATGGAAGCGATCAACGCATCGATCTCGTTCGACCGCAAACTCTACGCACAGGACATACGCGGCTCGATCGCCCATAGCGAGATGCTGGCGCAAACGGGCATTATTTCGGCGGCCGATCAAGAAAAAATCGCTCACGGCCTGAACACGGTTTTGAAAGAGATCGAGGCCGGCACATTCGAATTCTCGACCAGGCTGGAAGACATCCACATGAATGTCGAGGCGCGCCTGGCCGATCTGATCGGCCCGGCGGCGGGTCGCCTGCACACCGCCCGCTCGCGCAACGACCAGGTGGCTGTCGATCTCAGGCTCTGGGTCAAGGAAGAGTGCCAGCGTGTCGCCGAGGCGCTGAAGGACCTGATCGCCGCCTTCCTCGAACGCGCCGAAGAGCATGCCGCGACCGTCATGCCGGGCTTCACGCATCTGCAGGCGGCGCAGCCGGTGACCTTCGGCCATCATCTGATGGCCTATGTCGAGATGTTCGGTCGCGACCTGTCGCGCGCGCGCGATGCCATGGAGCGCATGGACGAAAACCCTCTCGGCGCGGCAGCACTTGCCGGCACCAGTTTCGGCATCGACCGCCATATGACGGCGAAGGCGCTTGGTTTCCGCGAGCCGACGCGCAATTCCCTCGACAGCGTTTCGGACCGCGACTTCGCGCTCGAGTTCCTGAGCCTTGGTGCGATCTGCGCCACGCATCTGTCGAGGCTCGCCGAGGAGATCGTCATCTGGTCGACGCCGCAATTCGGCTTCATCCGCCTGTCGGACTCGTTTTCGACCGGCTCCTCGATCATGCCGCAGAAGAAGAACCCGGACGCGGCCGAGCTGGTGCGCGGCAAGACGGGCCGCGTCAACGGCCATCTCGTCGGCCTGCTGACGGTGATGAAAGGCATGCCGCTGAGCTATGGCAAGGACATGCAGGAAGACAAGGAAGCCGTCTTCGACGCCGCCGAGACGCTCGACCTGATGCTGGCGGCGACCGCCGGCATGGTGCGCGACATGACGGTCAACGCCGCCGCCATGAAGAAAGCCGCCGGCGCCGGCCACGCCACGGCGACCGACCTTGCCGACTGGCTGGTGCGCAATCTCGGCCTGCCCTTCCGCGAAGCCCATCACGTCACCGGCCGCGCCGTGGCGCTCGCCGAGGAGAAGAAGGTCGGGCTGGAAAAGCTCTCGCTGGAAGACCTGCAGTCGATCCATGCCGGCATCACAGGCGACATCTTCTCGGTGCTTGCGGTGCAGAATTCGGTGAAGAGCCGCACCAGTTTCGGCGGCACCGCGCCCTCGGAAGTGAGGAAGCAGATCCGCTACTGGAAAAAGCGCTTGTCCAAGGCCTGATGCATGTCGCCCAGAAGTGTGCAGCGGTTCTGGGACAACGACATGCATCAAGCAATTGCCAGGGGTGCAATGCGGCGAAAACTCGGTTAAAAGCGGCAGCACAAGCAAACAGTTTCGAACGGATGGATCGATGACCGGAAGCAGGATTTTGGTGACGCTCACGCTGCTCGCGGCGATGGCGGCAGTCACGGCTTGCGGCCGCAAGAGCGGTCTCGATACGCCTTATGAAGCCGCCGAGCAGGCGCGCAAGGATGCGGAAAAAGCCAAACAGCCGCTGCCGCCGGAGCCCGAGAAACCGGTCAAGGACAGGAAGTTCATCCTCGACCCTCTTCTTTGACTTTTGATCTCCGGAACCAACTCCCGTGAACCATTTCGATTACCGCGACGGCGTGCTTCATGCCGAGGACGTCGCCATCCCTGATATCGCAGCCGAAGTCGGCACGCCCTTCTACTGCTATTCGACGGCGACGCTGACCAGGCACTTTCGCGTCTTCAAAGAAGCCTTTAGCGGCCTCGACGCGCTGGTCTGCTACGCCATGAAGGCGAATTCCAACCAGGCTGTTCTGAGAACGCTTGCAAAGCAAGGCGCCGGCGCCGACGTGGTCTCGGAAGGTGAATTGCGCCGGGCTCTGGCCGCCGGCATTGCAGCCAACAAGATCCTGTTTTCCGGCGTCGGCAAGACCGCGCGGGAAATGGACTTTGCGCTCAACGCCGGCATCCTCTGCTTCAACGTCGAATCCGAGCCCGAGCTCGAACTGCTGTCCGCGCGTGCGACAGCACTCGGCAAGGTCGCGCCGATTTCGCTGCGCATCAATCCGGATGTCGATGCCAAAACCCATAAGAAGATCTCGACCGGCAAGGCCGAGAACAAGTTCGGCATCCCGTGGCAGCGCGCTCGCCAGGTCTATGCCCGCGCGGCGCAACTGCCGGGCATCACGATAACCGGCATCGACACCCATATCGGCAGCCAGATCACCGAATTGCAGCCCTTCGACGATGCCTTCGCGCTGCTGGTCGAACTGGTCGGCACGTTGCGCGCCGACGGGCACGCGATCGAGCATGTCGATCTCGGCGGCGGCCTCGGCATCCCTTACCGTGTCGACAACAGCCCGCCGCCCCTGCCCGACGCCTATGCCGAGATCGTCAAGAAGCATGTCACGAAGCTCGGTCTGAAGGTGATGTTCGAGCCAGGACGCCTTATCGTCGGCAATGCGGGCATCCTGGTTTCGGAAGTCATCTACGTGAAGGAAGGCGACGCCAAGAGCTTCCTCGTCGTCGACGCCGCCATGAACGACCTGATCCGGCCGACGCTCTACGACGCGTTCCACGATATCAGGCCGGTGGTGCAGCCGCCGGCTGCAACGCCGCGCATGAAGGTCGATGTCGTCGGCCCGGTTTGCGAGACCGGCGACTTCATCGGCCTCGACCGCGACCTGCCGCGGCTGAAGGCCGGCGACCTGATCGCCGTCGCCACCGCCGGCGCCTATGGCGCGGTGCAGGCCGGGACCTACAACACCAGACTGCTGGTGCCGGAGGTTCTGGTCGACGGCGACCGGTTCCATGTCGTGCGGCCGCGTCAGACTTATGAAGAATTGCTGGGGCTCGATTCGATCCCCGACTGGCTGAAATAGCCTTCTACTCGGGACGAGGCGCTATATCCTCTGCTGGATCAGCGCCTTGGCCTCTGCGATCCTGCCCTCATTGCGACGGTAGAAAATCCATTGCTTGGTGCGTTTGGTGGACAGCAGGCCCGCCTGGGTCAGCACGCGCATATGTTCGCTGAGCGTGGCCTGGGTGATGCCGAGCTTTTCGGCGATCAGCAGCGCGCAGACGCCATCCTCGACCAGGTCGCCATCCGACTGCGGTGGGAAATGCGCGCGCGGATCCTTGAGCCAGTCGAGGATCTGCAGCCTGCGTTCGTTGGCGATCGCCTTGAAAATATCGACCTCTTGCATTTAGCCATTTTGCTAAGTTACTAATTGAAGTCAATGCCGAGGAGCAGTCCATGCTGAACAACAGGTCGATCACGCGCGAACGCATCGCGGCTGTCGAGCCGCGCATCCGGCCCTATGTCCGTCACACGCCGGTGATGCGTGTCGACATGGCCGATTTCGGACAGCCATCCTTCCCGGTCGATCTGAAGCTCGAATGCCTGCAGCATTCGGGCTCGTTCAAGGCGCGCGGCGCCTTCACCAATCTGCTCGAGCGGCAGGTGCCGGAAGCAGGCGTGGTGGCGGCCTCCGGTGGCAATCACGGCGCCGCGGTGGCCTACGCCGCCATGAAGCTTGGTCACAAGGCATCGATCTTCGTGCCCGAGGTCAGCCCGCCGGCGAAGATCGAGCGCATCCGCGGCTATGGCGCCGAGCTGGTGGTCGGCGGTGCGCGCTATGCCGAGGCTCTCGCCGCCAGCGAAGAGTTTGCCGCCAAAGCCGGCGCCTTGCAGATCCATGCCTTCAACCAGGAGGAGACGCTTCTCGGCCAAGGCACGCTCGGCCTCGAGATCGAGGTGGACCTGCCGGATATCGATACGCTGCTGGTCGCGGTCGGCGGCGGCGGCCTGATCGGCGGCATCGCAGCCTGGTTCTCCGGCCGCATCCGCATCATTGCCATCGAGCCGGAAGGCGCACCGACGCTTCATCGCGCCTTCGCGGCCGGCGAACCTGTCGATGCGCCGGCTGAAGGCATCGCGGCCGATTCGCTGGCGCCGAAGCGCGTCGGCGAGATGATGTTTCCGATCGCCGAGGCCTTTGTCGAGCGCTCGATCCTGGTCAGCGACGACGACATCGTCGCGGCCCAGAAAGCGTTGTGGGATCGCGTGCGAATCATCGCCGAGCCGGGTGGCGCCGCGGCCTTCGCCGCCGTGCTATCCGGCCATTATCTGCCTGCCGAGGGCGAGCGCGTGGCGGTTCTCGTCTGCGGTTCCAACACAAATCCCGCGAATTTCTGATCATAACCGGGCCTCGGCCCTTCACGATTTCGGAACGCGCCTCGCCTTTGCCGTGTTTGCTGGTATTCTTTCCGTCGTGACGTCCGGGCTATTCCTGCCCGGGCAGGAAGGGCCGATGACGCAACGACCCACTTCCGGCGGTGAACGCGGCCTGGCCGGGCGCCTGGCGCTCAGCCGGCTGGCAACACGGGCCTCGATGATCTTCGAGCGCAGCTGGCCTTTGCTCCTGCCGTTGCTGATCGTCGCCAGCCTGTTCTTCAGCCTGTCCTGGTTCGGCCTCTTCCCGCGCCTGCCCGAGGCGGCGCGCGTCGGCCTCCTGGTCCTGTTCGCCCTGTCGGCGCTCGGCGCGCTCTATCCGTTGCGCTTCTTCCGCATGCCGTCGGCCGCCGAGGTCGACCGGCGCATCGAAGCCGCCAATGAATTGCTGCACAGCCCGGTGCAGGTGCAAACCGACCGGCCGAGCGGCGCCGACAGCATCTTCTCGCAAGCACTGTGGCGCGAACACCAGAAGCGCATGGCCGAGAAGCTTTCAAGCCTGGGCCCTGGCAAGCCGCGAACCCGCGTGCCGGACTATGATCGCTGGGGCTTGCGCGCCTTGGCCGGGCTTTTGCTCGTCACGGCCTTTGCCTTCTCCTACGGACCCTTTGGCGGCAGGATCAGCGATGGCTTCATCGCCCGCGCGGTGCGCGACGCCGTGCCGCCGCGCATCGATGCCTGGGTTACGCCGCCCACCTACACCGGCAAGCCGCCGTTGTTTTTGACGGCGGACGCCAACCAGGCCGCTCAAACCTTCAGCGTTCCGCAAGGCAGCGACGTCTCGCTGCGCGTCACCGGCGGGACCGGCGAGGAGACGCTGAGTTACGCCGAAATTGACGGCAATGCCCGCGCCATCGACCCGGCCGCGCCCAAAGGTCCGGCCCCGGCGAGCCAGACCGCGCCCAAGCTTCGGCAATTCACCGGCAAGCTGAACACCAACGGCACGCTGACGCTGAAATCCGGCGAGCAAGATCTCGGCCATTGGGCCTTCGCCGTCATCGCCGACAAGCCGCCGACGATCCGTTTCGTCGGCGAGCCGAAGCGCGCCGTCAACGGCGCCATCGAGCTCAACTACCAGATCGACGACGATTATGGTGCGGCCTCGGCAAAAGCCGTTTTCGAGCTGCTCGATCCGCCCTCGGCCAACGCGCATCCGCTCTATGGCCCGCCCGAAATGCCGCTGACGCTGCCGCGCCGTGGCGGTAAGACGACCGCGGCCAAGACGACCAAGGACCTGACCGAAAATGTCTGGGCCGGCAGCAAGATCAAGCTGACGCTCAGCGTCACCGACGATGCCGGGCACACCGCGACCAGCGACATCAAGACGCTTGTCATGCCGGAGCGGCCTTTCGCCAATCCGCTGGCGCGCGCCGTGCTCGAGCAGCGCCGCCTGATTGCGCTTGATACCAACGCCAAGCCGCGCGCGCTCGACCTGATCGACGCCATCACGCTGCGCCCCGAGGACACGTTCAGCAACATGTCGAACTACCTCGCCATCATGAGCGCGAGGAGCCGGTTGAAGCTTTCCGAGACCGACGATCAGCTGCGCAACGTCGTGTCCTATCTCTGGGAGATCGCGCTCGGCATCGAGGAGGGCAATCTGTCGGCCGCCGAGCGCCGGCTGCGCCAGGCGCAGCAGGCGCTGCAGGACGCCATCAAGAACGGCGCCAGCGACCAGGAGATCGAAAAGGCGATGAAGGAACTGCGCGAGGCGATGAACCAGTTCCTGCAGGAATTCGCCCAGCGCGCCGAGCAGAACCCGAATGCGCCGCAGATGCAGCAGAATGGCCGCGAGCTGCGCCAGAGCGACATCGATCGCATGATGGACCAGATCGAGAATCTCGCCAAATCCGGCGATCGCGACAAGGCCCAGCAGCTTCTGTCCGAACTGCAGGACATGATGAACAATTTGCAGGCCGGCCGTCAGCAGCAAGGTGGCGAGCAGGACAGCCAGATGCGCCAGCAGATGGACAAGCTGGGCGACATCATGCGCCGCCAGCAGGAAATGATGAACGACACTTTCCGTCTCGACCAGATGCAGCGTGGCGAACGCGAGAATGGCGAGCAACAGCTTGGCGAGGACGGCGACCAGGGCCAGTCGCAGGACGGGCAGAAGCCCGGTCCCGGCCAGGATCGCGATCCGCTGGGACGGCCGAAAATGTCGTCGAAGGACCTCGCCGATGCGCTGAAGCAGATGCAGGAGGGCCAGGGCCAGTTGCAGAGCGAGCTCGACCAGCTGAAGAAAGGCCTCGAAGGCATGGGCATGGAGCCGAACGAAGGGTTCGGCGACGCCGGCAAGTCAATGGGCAACGCCGAACGGTCGCTGGGCGAAGGCGATGGCGATCAGGCGGTTGGCCATCAGGGCCGGGCGCTGGAGGCGTTGCGCCGCGGCGCCAAGGACATGATGAAGCAGATGCAGGCCATGCAGGGCGATCAGGGCGGCAGCGAACAGGGCGGCCGCAAGCAGGATGCCGATCGCGATCCGCTCGGCCGGCCACGCGCCACCAACGGCCCCGATGACGGCACCTCGGTCAAGGTTCCCGACGAGATCGATGTGCAACGCGCCCGCCAGATTCTCGATGCGATCCGCAAACGGCTCGGCAACTCCTTGAGCCCGGATATCGAGCGCAGCTACCTCGAAAGGCTGCTGGAACTCAAATAGTCGGCCCCTATCACTTTTGGATCGCAACCGCGCCATGCCGAAGCTTGGAACCGTCACGCCGATCCTGCGCATGTTCGACATCGCCAAGGCGCGGGAATTCTATCTCGACTTCCTCGGCTTCGCCCCCCGCTTCGAACACCGCTTCCACGACAATGCGCCGCTTTACATGGGCATCGCGCGCGACGGCTGCGAATTGCATCTGAGCGAGCACCATGGCGACGGCTCGCCGGGCGCCCACATTCGCGTCGAGGTCGCCGACATCGCGGCGCTGCATCGCGAACTGACGGCGAAGAAATACCGCTACGCCGGACCGGGATTGGAAGAGACACCCTGGCGGACCTGGGAAGTCACGGTCGGCGACCCGTTCGGCAATCGGCTGACTTTCCACGAGGACATGCCGGAGCGATAGGCCGGCAGACGCAGTTCCCGGACTTCAAAGATCAACCGCAGCCGGCGCCTGCCTGGTCAGGGTAAACGCGTCGCGGATCGCGTTTTCCATGCCGTCGATCGCCTCGCCGGTCGCCAACGGATTTCGGTGCAGCACGACGTTGGACGAATCGATGTTGCCGAAGCCGTCGGCGGCGGTCAGCTCGCGGCAGTCCGACGGAATGTTGCTGCGTGAGATCGGCGCGATCGCCAGGCCCGAGGTGACGGCGAGCGTCAGGCCGCCATTGGTGTCGCTGGTATAGGCCACACGATAGTCGAGGCCGCGCTGCTGCAGCGACTTGATGGCGAAGTCGCGACACCAGCCGTTGCGGCTGTAAAGCGCGATCGGCACCGGCCGCTCCTCATGCATGTGATGCAGCGTCGATGTCACCCAGACGGTGGGGTCATGCATCAGCACTTCGCCGCCCGAAAAACCTTCCCACTCGAACACCACGGCAAGGTCGAGTTCGCCCGCCGCGAGCGCCCTCACCTGCGAGTCCGAATGCGCGTAGCGCACCGTGACTTCGACGCGCGGATGGCGCTTGGCAAACTCACCGAGCGCCCGCGACAGGATCGACCGGCCATACTCCGCCGGAATGCCGATGCGCACCAGTCCGCCGAGCGGTGGCGCCACCAGCGAGGCGGCGGTCTCGTCCAGCAGCGAGACGATGCGGCGCGCATTGGCGATCAGTTCGCCGCCACGACGCGTCAGCGCCACGCCGCGCGAACCGCGCTCGAACAGGCTGTCGCCGACCATATCCTCCAGCTTCCTCATCTGCATGGAGACGGCGGACTGAGTGCGCCCCGCCTTTTCGGCGGCGCGCGTGAAATTGCCGGTTTCGGCCACCGCCACGAAGGTGCGCAGGAGGTCGCTGTCGAGCACGGGTTTCATTGATGCCGCCATAAGAATTTCTGATTGCTGGCATCATTCCAATTCGTTTGCAACATGTCAAACGCTGCAGGATAGTCGCCATACCCATTGGATATGCGGTCGCGAAATCGGCCGCGGACCAATCGAAGAGTCCTCACTCGATACCCGCTGCCTGAAAATGGTAGCGGGTTCTTTTTACGAGCATGATCCCGAACCGAAGGACCGCGTCAGCGAAAAGTGGGTACCGGTTTTCGGACAAGATCATGCTCCAACCAAAGAGTTGGATCGGGATGACGGTTCAACGAAACGTCATTCTGGGCCAGGAGCAATTCCAGGAAGAGTGCATCGCGGTTTTCCGTCCGGAATTGCGCAAAGTGCGATAATGTAAGACGGCTCTTGGGGGGCCGATACTGATGCAGAACCGGATAGTGCTTGGCATCCTGAGCCTCTGTCTCGGCGTGTTCGTCTTTTCGTTGCAGGACCCACTGGTCAAGGCCGTGTCCGGCGGCTACCCGGTGACCGAGGTCATGGCGATCCGCGCCATCGTCGCGCTGCCGATCCTGATCGTTCTCGTCCAGGCCGATGTCGGCCTGCAAGCGGTTCTGTCGAAACGATTCGGCATGCTGACGCTGCGCGCCTTCATCCAGTTCTCGTCCTACACGGTCTATTATCTGGCAATCGCCGCCCTACCGCTGGCCGACGCGGTGGCGCTCTATTTCATGGCGCCGCTGGTCATCATGGCGATGGCCGGACCCTATCTCGGCGAGCGCGTCTCATGGAAAACACTGGCGACGGTGCTCATCGGCCTGGTCGGGGTCTTCGTGATGCTGCGCCCGGGCGCCGGCGTATTCGACTGGGCAGCGCTGCTGTCGCTGGGCTCGGCTTTCCTCTACGGCTTTTCGCAGCTTATGGCGCGCCGTATCGGTGACACCGAATCATCGACCGTGATGGCCTTCTACCAGAACGGCGCCTATCTCAGCGGCGCCGTGGCTGTCGCCGCCGTCCTTCACCTGGCCGGCATCACCCATGCGGCGCATCCGAGCGTCGAATTCCTGGTCCGGCCGTGGGTTTGGCCTGCGCTGCCGGACTTCCTCAAAATGGCCGCCTGCGGCTTCGTCGCCTCCGCCGGCATGATCCTGTTGTCGCAGGGCTACCGGCTGGCGCCGGCCAACCGGGTCGCCACTTTCGAATACACCGGCATCCTCTGGTCGCCGCTATGGGGCTTCTTGTTCTTCGCCGAGGTGCCGCGAGAAACAACGGTGCTGGGCGCGGCGCTGATCATCGGCGCCGGCCTGCTGGCGTTGAACAACGAACGCAGGCGCAGCGCTGTATCGACGGTCGCCGCAACGGGCGAGGCTGCTTAGTTTAAAACGCGGCCGACACGGGCGCGAATCTCGGCAAGCGTGAACGGCTTCTGCACGACATCGCGGATAATGCCGTTCAATTCCTCGGCGCGTTCGCGCTGGTCGGCATAGCCGGTCATCAGCATGATTTTCATCATCGGGAACTGCCTTGCAGCGGCGGTCGCCATCTCGATGCCGTCCATCTCCGGCATGCGGATATCGGACACCACCAGATCGTAACCGCCTGCCGCGCGTTGGATCAGCTCCAACCCTTGCGCGCCATCGGTGGCGATCGTGACCATGTGGCCGTCGCGTTCGAGCGCGCGGGCGGCGAGGGTGCGGACGGACTCATCGTCCTCGACAATCAGGAGCTTAGCCATGGCGCGGAACATGGCTGGGAAACGTTGACGTTTTCTGAAAATTTTACGCGTTCTGCGAGGTCTGAAGCGCGTCGCGCTGAAGCGGATTCAAGCGACGCGCTTTAAGTCTTTGTTTTGATGATGTCGTTGTCCCAGAACCGCTGCACACTTCTGGGCGACATGCATCAGGCGTCGCCCTTCACGACACCGACAAATGGCAACTCGCGAAACGCATGGGCGACATCCATGCCGTAACCGACGACGAAATAATCGGGACAGTCGAAGCCGACATAGTCGGCGTGGAGCTCGGTCTGGCGACGCATGCGCTTGTCGAGCAACACGGCGATGGCGCAGCTCTTTGCGCCACGCGACAGCATCAGCTCGCGGGTGTAGGAAAGCGTCTTGCCGGATTCCAGTATGTCGTCGATCAACAGCACGTCGCGGCCGGCGACCTCATTGTCGATGTCGCGCAGCACCCTGACCTCGCCGCTTGTCGTGCCGGCGCCGTAGCTGGAGATGAAGATGAACTCGACCTCCGGCGACAGGCCGACATCGTGCATGGCGCGGATGAGATCGGCGGCAAAGACGAACGAGCCCTTCAGGATCGAGATCACCAGAAGATCGTGATAGTCGCGCCCGGCGATTTCCTTGGCGAGCTCGAGATTGCGGCGTGCGATCGCCGACGCCGAAAACAGGACCTCGATGTCCTTGCCGCGCACAACTGGCATGTATCTGCTTCCTCAAATTAGTCGCCTGCAACGCCCATCGTGTCAGGTGTGTTGAGATTCAGGTCAGGCCGAGTCGAAAATGGTGGCTTCCGAGAACCGGAGCGGAGCGTACTTAAAGTACGTGAGCACCGGAAGCGCAGGAAACCGCCATTTGCAGACCGGCCTCACCTGAAGATCGCCACACCTAGCCGGCGAAGATGACTGCGACCGTTCTGACGCCGTCTTTAGGCACATCGAGGCGGCTGGAAAAGCCAAATCTTTCGCCTGGCGCCAGTGAGCGGTTGGATGTCCCCAGCCTGTAGCGGATGATATTGCTGTTGTTGTCGGTGACGCGGATTTCGAGCGGCGGCAGCATCTCTGGCCCAGCTCCGTCGTTCGCCGCCTCGCCGTCGACGAACAGCAACGGCTTCAATCCCGATGCATCGATGCGCGATGTCACGCCGGAAATGGTGAGCGCGCTGGTCGGCCCGGCATTCGCCAGGAACGGGCCCTGCCGCACCAAGGCATGGCCGCCCGCTACCCAGAACGACACCAACGCTATGGCGATCCCGGCGATCCAGAACATTGGGCCGCCGCGTGAGGAGCGCGACGGTGCCGGCTCCGGCCTGCGCAGCATGCCCATGCCTTCGATCGGCGGCGTCGAGGACGGTGGTGGCGAGATCGTCGGCACTGGTCCGGGACGCGCGTCAAAACGCGGCAGCACGACATAGTCGGCATCGACGACATCGGCCGGGGCATCGAGCACGACGCGCTCGGACGTGGCCTTCGCTGCCGCGCCGGTCATGATTTCGCCGGAAACGGGGCGCGCGGTTCTGTCGTCAGCCATTAACGGCACCAGTTCAGTCTTCGTTTCTTTTGCGTAAACGCAAATGGTTAACGCTTCCCCACCGTAACGGTTTTAAGGAGGCGTTAATGCCCCGAAATTAACCGCCGGTTAACCATGCCGGCCGATGGTCTGTTAGAGCAATTCCAGGAAAAGTGTGAAACGGTTTTCCGTCCGGAATTGCGGGAAAGGCACAGAGATAGAGCGGTTCGCCGTTTCCATGAAACGGTGGAACGCTCTAGAATTAGATTGTGGCGCGTCGCCGCCGAGAGTTTCAGGTCGCCGAACGTGATCCGCTTCGAAAATGTCGGCCTCCGCTATGGCATGGGTCCGGAAATCCTCCGCGACATCTCCTTGCACATTCCGGAGCGCTCCTTCCAGTTCCTGAGCGGCCCCTCCGGCGCCGGCAAGACGACATTGCTGCGCCTGCTTTTCATGTCGTTGAAACCGACGCGCGGCCTGATCACCATTTTCGGCAAGGATCGCTCCCGCATCTCGCGCAGCGAACTGCCGCATCTCAGACGCCGCATCGGCGTCGTGTTCCAGGATTTCCGCCTGCTCGACCATATGACGACCTATGAGAATGTCGCCCTGCCCCTGCGCGTGCGCGGGCGCGAGGAGGCAAGCTACCGAACCGACGTCACCGAGCTTCTGAAATGGGTTGGGCTGGGCGACCGCATGCATGTGCTGCCGCCGGTGCTGTCCGGCGGCGAGAAGCAGCGCGCCGCGATTGCGCGCGCGCTGATCGAACAGCCGGAAATCTTGCTGGCCGACGAGCCGACCGGCAATGTCGACCCGCCCCTGGCACGCCGGCTGCTCAGGCTCTTCATCGAGCTCAACCGTCTCGGCACCGCAGTGGTGATCGCCACGCACGACCTCGGGCTCATGGAGCAGGTCGATGCGCGGCGCATGATTCTCGCCGGTGGAAGGCTGGATGTCTATGACTGACCTTCCGGCCGATCACCTGCATGAAGAGGACGCCGTCGAAACCACGACCACTGTCCGCCGCGTCCAGCGCAAGATGGCGCCGATCGTGCCGGCGCAGAACATTGCCGGCCGCGCGCTTGTCCTGGTCATCGCCATCATGACCTTCCTGTCCTGCCTGACCTTTGGCGCCGTGACGCTGGTGCGCGACACCGCATCGGTCTGGGAAAACCAGATCTCGCGCGAGGCGACCATCCAGATCAAGCCGGCCGACGGCCTCGACATGGAAGCGGCCCTTGCCCAGGCCTCGCAGATCGCCGGTGAATTCCCCGGCGTGAAGGGCACCAAGATCATCGATCGAGACGCAACCGCCCGGCTTCTGGAGCCTTGGCTGGGCAGTGGTCTCAACATCGACGAGCTGCCGGTGCCGCGCCTGATCATCGTCACCATCGACGAGGCCAGCCCACCCGATTTTGCCGCGATCCGTGCCGCGATCACGCCGAAAATCCCAAGTGCCTCGCTCGACGATCACCGCACCTGGGTCGACCGTCTGGTGGCCATGGCGCATACGACGGTGACCATCGGCGTCGCGGTGCTGGCGTTGATGCTGTCGGCAACCGTGCTGACGGTGGTGTTCGCCACGCGCGGCGCCATGGCCGGCAACGGTCATATCATCGAAGTGCTGCATTTCGTCGGCGCCGAGGCCCGCTTCATCGCGCGCGAATTCCGCTGGCATTTCCTGGTCACCGGCATGAAGGGCGCTGCCGCCGGCGGAGCGCTGGCGATCGCCGTCTTCATCGTCTTTTCCTGGTGGTCGTCGCGCAACATGGCAACGCCGCAGGCCGACCAGGCGACCGCGCTGTTCGGCAATTTCGCCATCGGCTCCGCCGGCTATCTCGGCGTCGGTCTGATGGTCGTGGTGATCGGCGTGCTGACGGCGGCAACCTCGCACGTGACCGTCGTCGCCTATCTCAGCGACATCGACGTCCGGCAGCCGGACGGAGGCTGAAGATGCCTGCAATTCCGACACGCGCTGCGGAAAAATACGAACTCGGCTTTGGATGCGTAATGCTGAGGCAAGACAGCAATCACACACTCGGCAAATGCCGTAACGCAAAGTGCGCTGTCTCACCTATCAACGGCCGCATTTCAGGATTAACCATAGGATGATGGACGCGCGGGAGCAGACCGGGACAGCTGGACGGATGCCGACGGTGCTTGCGCGCGCCGCCACTCCGGCCACGACCGGCCGTTTGAGGCTTGCGCTGCGTTTCTGCGGATTTGTCGTCCTCGTCATACTGGTACTGTTTGCCGGCGGCTTCGGATGGTTTGCCGACAAGGTGAGCCACATGGCGACCCCGGTCGACCCGGCCAAGGCCGACGCCATCATCGTGCTGACCGGCGGCCAGTCGCGGCTGGACGCGGCGATGGACCTTTTGGCATCCGGCAAGGGCAAGCGGCTGCTGATCAGCGGCGTCCATCCCTCGGCCAGCCGCCACCAGCTGCAGGTGGCGATGGGCGGTGACAAGCAGCTGTTCTCCTGCTGCGTCGACATCGACCGTGCCGCGCTCGACACCATCGGCAATGCCGAGGAGAGCGCCAAATGGGTCGAAAGCCACGCTTATGGCAGCATCATCATCGTCACCAACAATTACCACATGCCGCGCAGCCTGCTTGAAATGAGCCGGCTGCTGCACGGCGCGCGGATCGAGCCCTATCCGGTGGTCAACACCAATCTCGGCAATGGCGGCTGGCTGACCAAGCCGGAAGCGTTGCGCGTGCTGGTCACCGAATACAGCAAATATGTGCTGTCGTTGGCGCGCGGCTTTCTGCCGCTGCGGCCTGGCGCCGAAGGCGTCACACTGGCGGAAGCTTCTTCAGTAAAGAACTAAACCTCACCGGCAGCCTTACCGACACTACCCCGCAGGCGAGCGACCTCCTGCTCGAGGCTTGCGATGCGCCGATCGCGTTCGGCAAGTGCTGCCGCGACATCGGCCGCCTCGAAACGCTGCGGGATATGCTGTGGGCAATTGGCATCCCAGGCTGAGACGGTGAACAGGATCGTCTGCTCCGGCCGCGCCTTGTAGTTCTCCGGCATCAGCCTTGCCGTCTGCTCCGGATCGTTCTCGACGACACGCGCCTTGCCCCAGATCTTGATGCGCTGCCGCATCATGTAATCGATCAGGAACAGGAAGGCCTGGTCGTTATCTTGCAGATTGCCCTGCGTGATGAACTGCCGGTTGCCGGAGAAATCGGCAAAGCCGATCGTGTGCTCGTCGAGCACCTTGAGGAATCCTGCAGGGCCACCCCTATGCTGGATGTAGGGCTGTCCGTCGGCATTGGCCGTCGCCAGGAAGACGCTGGTCTGCGCCTCGATGAAGGCGGCGACATCCGGCGTGATCGTCGCGCGCCAGCCGCCACGCTGCTGGACGCGCGAATAGGAGTCGCGCGATCCCTTGCGAGTCTGGATCGCCTTGACGGTCGGCGTGAAGGCGACATCGCTGGTGAAGGCATTCATGGCGGCGCTCCTCGTGCAGGCTCGCCGATCAAATAACCTCTTCCGAAAAACGGATGTAGAGCGCATATTTGCAACTCATCCTTCCAGATTTCGGAAGAATAATGGATCGTCTCGACGCCATGTCCCTGTTCGTCGCCACGGTGGAGGCCGGCAGCCTATCGGCCGCCGCGCGACGCGCCGGCATGCCGTTGGCGACCGTCAGCCGCAGGCTCTCTGAACTGGAGAAGCATCTGAAGACGCGCCTGCTCAACCGTTCGACGCGACGCCTGAGCCTGACCGACGCCGGCCAGTCCTATCTCGCCGCCTGCCGCCGTATCCTTGACGATGTCGGCGAGGCCGAGCGCGCCGCTGCCGGCGAGTATCTGAACCCCACCGGCGAACTGGTCATCACCGCGCCGGTCGTCTTCGGCCGCCTGCATGTGCTGCCCGTTGTCACCGACTTCCTTGCCGCCTATCCCGAGGTGGATATCCGCCTCACTTTGTCCGACCGGCTCACCCAGCTGGTCGAGGAGCATATCGATCTTGCGCTGCGCATCGGCGAATTGCCGGTATCGGCGATGGTCGCAATGCGCGTCGGTTCGATCCGCCGCATCGTCTGCGCGAACCCGGCCTATCTTGCCGGGCGCGGCGTGCCGGCAAGGCCGCAGGACCTAGCCGGCCACGACTGCGTCACCTCCGAAGGGCTTGCGTCTCCGGCTACATGGAACTTCGGTGCGGGCAAGTCGGAAATCGTGGTGCCTGTCCGCTCGCGGCTGCAGGTCAACACCGCCGAAGCGGCGATCGACGCCGCGATGGCCGGCCTGGGCCTGACCAGAGTGCTGTCTTATCAGGCCGATGCCTCCGTGCGCGCCGGAGCGCTGCAAGTGGTGCTGGAGCCGTTCGAGCCGCCGCCCTGGCCGGTCAGCCTGGTGCATGCGGGCCAGGGGCGATTGCCGGTGAAGCTGCGCGCCTTCCTCGACTTCGCCGCGCCGCGCCTGAAGGAACGGCTGGCGCGGTTGCTGTAGCCCGGCGTTAGACCTCGGCGACGTTTCCTTTTTGCGCCTGCTTGGTGTAACCAACGCAAACTCACCATCGGGCCCCCGTATGCTCACTCTCCGTTCGCTTGCCTTCAACTTCGTGTTCTATGTCAACCTGATCGTCCAGATGATCGTCTGGACGCCCTACTATTTCCTGTCGCCGCGCCACCGCGCCTGGTTCGTGCCGAAATTCTGGTCGCGCACCTCGATGTGGCTTTACGACAAGATGGCGCTCACCAAGAACGACATCACCGGGATCGAGAACCTGCCCGAAGGCTCCTTCATCCTGGCGCCGAAGCACCAGTCCTTCTGGGATGCGATCGCCTTCTATCCCTATCTCGAGGACCCGCTCTACATCCTCAAGCGCGAGCTAACCTGGATCCCGTTCTTCGGCTGGTACATCATGAAGATGCGCATGATCCCGGTCGATCGCGGCAGCCGCTCGAAGGCGCTGAAGGCCGTCGTCAACGCCACCAAGGAGGAGATGGCGCGCAATCCACGCCAGCTCATCATCTATCCGGAGGGTACCCGCCGTCCGCCAGGTGCGGAGCCATCTTACAAATACGGCATCGTCGAGATTTATGCGCAATTGGGCGTACCCGTGGTTCCGGTTGCCCATGTCGCCGGCCTCTACTGGCCGCGCCGCAAGTTCTTGCGCTACCCCGGCACCATCAAGGCCCGCTTCCTGCCGCCGATCCCACCTGGCCTCGACAAGGAAGAATTCATGCGGCGGCTGGTCGGTGAGACCGAGGCCGCCTGCGATCAGATGCTTGTCGAGGCCGCGCAGGGGCCCAACCCGCCGCCCATGCCGCCGACGGCGGCAAAGCGGTTGGCGGAGCTTGGCGCGGCGAAGGCCTGAGTCTTATGGCAGCGCCGCCCAGGCGGTCGTCAGCACCAGTGTTGCCGCGAAGATCAGATTGATGATCCGCGACGCCACGGGATGGCGCAGAAACCGCGCAAAGCCCGTCCCAGCGAGCAGCCATGCCGCATGGATGACAACGATCATCACTACGAGCACCAAGAGCTTGGCGGGCCCGCCCAGCGCCTCGGCTTGCGACGAAGCCCCGGCAAAGACGGCGGCAATCGCCACATAGGCCTTCGGATTGGCGACGGCGAGCATGAAGCCGCCGGCAAAGGTCGGGTGTGTCGCTTGCTTTCCGCTCTCGGCCAGTGGCGACGCCGTCGCTATCTTGAAAGCAAGATAAAGGATGTAGGCCGCCGAGAGGATCGTGAGCACGGTGGCCATCGCAGGCATCGATGCAAGCACCCCGACAATGCCGGCCGCCACCACCAGCAGCACGGCGACCGTCCCGAGCACCAGCCCCGACGCGTAACCCAGCGAGGAGCGCAGGCCGAACGCTGCTCCGACAGCGGTGACACTGATGGTCGATGGCCCCGGACTGCCCATGACGACGGTCGCCGCCACGATGAGCGCCAGCAATTGCTGCCAGGGCTGCGCCTCGGACAATACTCCTGCTGCCATGCCGCACCCCGTTCCTGCCTCTATGCGGTAGGACTAAGGGCAATCGTCGCGACGGTCTTGGACGATTGTGCGCGATCGACTCACTTCGTCAGGCGCTGGCCCGGTCGAGCGCTCCGATATCATCACTGGAAAGCTTCAGCGACGCGGCGCGGATCAGACTGTCCATCTGGGCCGGCGTCGTCGCGCTGGCGATCGGCGCGGTGACGCCTGGACGCGCGATGATCCAGGCCAGCGCCACTTCCGCCTGCTTGGCCGAGTGGCGCTCGGCGATGGCATCGAGCGCCGACAGGATGCGCATGCCGCGCTCGTTGAGATATTCGGCAACGTCTTCGCCGCGCTGACTCTGGCCGAGATCGGCCTTGCCGCGGTATTTGCCGCTGAGAAAACCCTTGGCCAGGCTGAAATAGGTGATGACGCCGAGGTCCTGCGCCTTGCAGAGGTCGAGCAACGGGCCGTCCAGCGACGAACGATCGTACAAATTGTATTCGGGCTGCAGCACCTCGTAGCGCGGCAGGCTGCGCAGGCTGGCGACGTCGAGTGCGGCGCGCAACTGGCCGGCATCGAGATTTGAGCAGCCGGGATAGCGGATCTTGCCCTTTTCGAGCAGGCGCTGATAGGCGCCGAGCGTTTCCTCGTAAGGCGTGGCCGGATCCGGCCAGTGCGACAGGTAAAGGTCGATGACATCGACCTGCAGCCGCCTCAGAGATGCGTCGACCGCCTTTTCGATATAGGCGGCGGAAAGGTCCTTCTTGCCCTGACCCATGTCCGAGCCGACCTTGGTGATGACCACCACCTTGTCGCGGTTGCCGCGGCTCTTCATCCAGTTGCCGATGATGGTTTCCGATTCGCCGCCCTTGTTGCCGGGAACCCAGCGCGAATAGGCATCGGCCGTGTCGATGGCGTTGAAGCCGGCTCCGACAAAGCGGTCGAGCAGATCGAAGGAGGTCTTCTCGTCGGCGGTCCAGCCGAAGACATTGCCGCCAAGGACCAGCGGCGCGATGGAAAGGTCGGTGCGACCGAGGCGGCGTTTCTGCAAGGCTGATCTCCATGATGCTGGAACGGGCGCGACGCCCGGGGATGGGTTGCCGCTAAGCTAGGTCGTGGCTGGCCGAGGTCAAAGGCATGGTTTTGCTTTTTGATCGGACCAGAGCTTCACGAAGGTGCCACCTGCCGGCCGACTTCCTCCAGCCAATGATCGCGGATGCCGAGCGCCTCGAGGTGCTCGAGCGTGCTCAGCACGTAATCTTCATTGTTGCCGGACCGGCCTACGGCGCCGCGCACGACTTTTGCCGCCTCAACGGCGTCGAGCGCGCCGGCATATTGCACGTGCTGGCGATCAACGATGTAGGCGACTGCCTCGACCACGCCGCCGTCATCCAGCCGGACATCGAGCATGCGTTCGAGATAGACGCTGGTCACCAGTTCGCGTTCGCGCAGGTAGGAGAGCACCTCGCCGCGCAGATTGGCCGGCACGCGGTAGGCAAGGCCGATGCAGGAGCCGCCGCGGTCGAGGCCGAGCACCAGTCCCGGCCGCTCACGCGTGCCGCGATGCACGAAGGAATAGACGCAAAGCGAGCGGCGATAGCCGTAGAGCCGGGCGCGTCGCGTCTCGATATGGGCGAAACCCGGCCGCCAGATCAGCGACCCATAGCCAAAAACCCAAAAATCGCCCATATCGCCAAGCCTGATTGCATTTCGAGTGACGACAGCGCCGGTAGGTGTGTTTCTGTTCCCGCGAGTGCGTGAGAATGAAGTCGTCACATGAGGGGTTAACGAGAGCCGCAGCATGACGTCAAGGGACGAGCGACCATCCAAACCCCGCCGCCGGCTGCTCTGGCTCGTGGCGTTCATCGTCGTGCTGTTCGCCATCTACAGCGGGGGCTGGTTCTATCTGGCCGACCGGCTCAAGACCGAAGCCAACCAGGCTTCGGCAAAGCTCCAGGCCAGTGGCATCGTCGCCGGCTGCGCCAACCTCACCGTCAGCGGCTATCCGATGAGCTTCACGGTCTCCTGCGACAACATCGCCTATGAGGACGATGGCAGGAAAGTCGCCGCCTCCACCGGCAGCTTCAACGCTGTTGCCGATATCAGCTCGCCCTTGTCGCCCGTCGCCGACCTGCGCGGCCCGCTGCGGACGATGGCGCCCGGCACGCCGCCGCTTTTCATCGATTGGGACCAGTTACAGGCAAACGTCAAAATGTGGTGGCCATTGCCGAGCAGCGTTTCGCTGCGGGCCGATGGGCTGTCCGGTCAGACCGACCCGCAAGACGATACGGATCCCGTGCAATTGTTCAGTGCCGGCAAGGCGGCCGGCGAGCTACAGCCGGTGGGCCAGGATGTGAAATATGTCGGCAGCTTCGGCGATCTGGAGATCAATGCGGATGCGATCGGCGGGCGCGTGCTGCCGGCGCTGGATGGCAGCGGCGAGGCCACGCTGAAGAACGGCGTTGCGCTGGTTGCCGTGCCGCCGAAAAGCCTGCGCGGCCAGTCGGTCGATATCGCCAAGCTCGACCTGTCATCCGGAACGGCGCGCATCACCGTGTCGGGGCCGATCTCCGTCGATGCCGAAGGCCTGGTCGATGCAAATCTGACGATCAAGCTCAAGGACCCCAAGGCGGTGGCGGCCATCCTTGGCGGCGCCATGCCGGAGCACAAGAGCGAAATCGAGCAGGGATTTGCGGCCATTGCCATGCTTGGCAAGGAGCCGTCCTTGCCGCTGAAAATAACCAAGGGCAAGGCTTCGCTGGGGTTCATTCCGCTGGGCAAGATCAAGCCGGTGGACTAGGCATGGTCCCGAAAAGTGGGAACCGGTTTTCGGGCAAGACCATGCCGGCAAAGAAAATTGACGCCATGGCCCGACCGGTCAGACTGCTCAGCGTCGGCGCCTTCACCCTCGACACGATCCTGCGCGTCGATGCGCTTCCCGCTCATCAGGGCAAATTCATCGCCAGCGACGGAGTCCAGATCGCTTCCGGCATGGCGACGAGCGCGGCCTGCGCCGCGCATCGTCTCGGCGCCGACGTCTCGCTTTGGGCAAGCGCCGGCGACGATCTGGTCGGTGACCAGCTGATCGCCGGCATCCGGGACGAAGGCATCGACTGCAGCCTCATCCGCCGCGTAGCCGGCGCCCGCTCGGCGCTGGCCGCGGTCCTGGTCGATGCACATGGCGAGCGCGTCATCGTTCCGTTTTACGACAAAAAGACGCATGCCGATCCCGAAAAATTGCCTCTCGCCGACCTGTCCGCTTTCGACGCCGTGCTGGTCGACGTCCGCTGGCCGGGCGCCGCGGCACTTGCCTTGACCGCTGCGCGCAATGCCGGCCGCCCGGCGATCCTCGACGCCGATACCGCGCCGGTCGAGGTGCTGGAGCGGCTGTTGCCCCTGGCCTCGCACATTATTGCCTCCGAGCCCGCCGCCCGCATCGTCTGCGGCCACGCGCTCGATCCGCAAAGCGCTTGTGCCGATCTAGCCTCGCGCACCGATGCCTTCGTGGCGGTGACCGGTGGCGCCGCCGGAACCTGGTGGCATGATCGCACGAGCGGCGGCGTACGCCATGTCGAGGCGCCGAAAGTCAAGGCGGTGGACACGCTCGCCGCTGGCGACGTCTTCCATGGCGCCTTCGCCGTCGGCCTTGCCGAGGCCATGCCCATGGAGGAAGCGCTGCGCTTCGCCAGCGCCGCCGCCGCGCTCAAATGCCTGCGCTTCGGCGGCCGCCTCGGCGCGCCGGACCGGACGGAGACGCTTGCCATGATGGCGGCGCACTGGCCACCCCAGCACGGAAAAGGGAGCTGAGATTCAGGTCAGGCCGAGTCGAAAATGGTGGGCTCCGAGAACCGGAGCGAAACGTACTTAAGTACGTGAGCACCGGAAGCGCAGGAGCCCGCCATTTGCAGGCCGGCCTCACCTGAATATCAGCTCCCTTTAGGGTGTTCTACCGCCTGACGGCCGAAGTCCGGCACGTCGATATCCTGGCCGGCCTCGATGATCGAGCGGCGGACGGCGCGGGTGCGGGTGAACAGGTCGAACAGTTTCTCGCCATCCCCCCAGCGGATTGCCCGCTGCAATGAGGCCAAATCTTCCGAGAAACGCGCCAGCATCTCCAGGATCGCATCCTTGTTGTGCAGGCACACGTCCCGCCACATGGTCGGATCGGAGGCCGCCAGTCGGGTGAAATCGCGAAAACCGGAGGCGGAATATTTGATGACTTCGCTCTTGGTCACCGCCTCAAGGTCGTCCGCCGTGCCGACGATGTTGTAGGCGATGATATGCGGCAGGTGCGAGACGATAGCCAAGGTCATGTCGTGATGCTGCGGATCCATGGTGTCGATGTTGGAGCCGCAGCGCCGCCAGAACTCCGACAGCTTCTCGAGTGCCGCGGGGTCGGTGCCCGGCATCGGCGTGAAGATGCACCAGCGATTGTCGAAGAGGTCGGCGAAGCCGGCGTCCGGTCCGGATTTCTCCGTGCCCGCCAGCGGGTGTCCTGGAATGAAATGCACGCCCGCCGGCACATGCGGCTGCATCTGCGCGATCACGGAGGCCTTGGTCGAGCCGACATCGGTGAGGATGGCGCCCTGCTTCAGCACCGGGGCGATTTCCGCGGCGACGTCGCCGGATGACCCGACCGGCACCGAGACGATGATCAGGTCGGCGTCGCGCACCGCTTCCCTGGCATCCGTCGTGTAGGAATCGCCGAGACCGAGTTCCTCGGCGCGCTTGAGCGTCGATGCGCTGCGCGTCGCGATGGCGATATGGCAGGCCAGCCCCTCGCGGCGGATGACGCGGGCCAGCGACGACCCGATCAGGCCGATGCCGACCAGCGCTATTTTCTCGAACATCGGTGATGCCATGGTGTTTTAGCTTTTCAGGAAAATCGTCAGCGCATCGACGACGCCGCGATTGGCCTCCTCGGTGCCGACGCTCATGCGCAGCGCGTTGGGAAAGCCGTAGCCGGTGACGCGGCGCAGGATATAGCCGCGCTGGCTGAGATAGTCGTCGGCGGCCGCCGCGGAGTGCTTCTTGTCGTCGGGGAAGTGGATCAGCAGGAAATTGCCGACGCTGGGCGTCACCCTGAGGCCGAGTTTCGTCAGTTCCTCGCCGAGCCAGGTCAGCCATGTCTCGTTGTGCAGCACACTACGCTCGACATGGGCGCGGTCGCGGATCGAAGCGATGCCGGCCTCGATGGCGGTGGCATTGACGTT
Source organism: Mesorhizobium sp. RCC_202 (assembly GCF_041355295.1). Taxonomy (NCBI): domain Bacteria; kingdom Pseudomonadati; phylum Pseudomonadota; class Alphaproteobacteria; order Hyphomicrobiales; family Phyllobacteriaceae; genus Mesorhizobium; species Mesorhizobium sp. RCC_202. Next base: position 77,105 of record NZ_JBFUPO010000013.1, on the reverse strand, counting down.
GAACGGACCGCGAATGCGGTTGATCGCATCCACGATATGCGCCGGTCCGTACATCCAGCCGACCCGGGCGCCGCCAAGGCCGAGCTTGGAGAAGGTGCGCGTCATCACCACGTTCTCAGCGCTTCCGGCAAGCTCGATGCCGGCTTCGTAGTCGTTGCGGCGGACATACTCTGCATAGGCGGCATCCAGCACCAGAAGCACGTTCTTCGGCAGGCCGGCATGCAGGCGGCGTACCTCACTGAACGGCAGGTACGTGCCGGTCGGATTGTTGGGGTTGGCGAGGAACACGATCCGCGTCGCGGGCGTCACAGCCGCCAGGATTGCGTCGACATCGGCGCGCTCCTCGGTTTCCTTGACAGTGACCGGCCTGGCGCCTGCCGCCTGGATGTAGATCTTGTAGACCATGAAGGCGTGCTCGGTGAACACGGCCTCGTCGCCGGGCGAAAGATAGGTTTGCGCCAACAGCCCCAGGATCTCGTCTGAGCCGTTGGAGCAGATGATGTTTGCCGGGTTGAGGCCATGCACCTCGGCGATCGCTTCGCGCAACCGGCGGGCCGAACCGTCGGGATAGACATCCAACTTGGCAGCCACGTCCCGCGCCGCCTCGATCGCCTTCGGCGAGGGCCCGAGCGGGTTCTCGTTCGACGACAGTTTGTAGACCTTCGTTACCCCGGCCGGCGCCGTGCTCTTGCCGGGCACGTAGGCCTCGATGTCCATGATGCCCGCGCGGGGCGTCGGACGTGGCTGATCCTGCTTCATGTCACAAATCCGTCGAGAAGGCCTTGAGGCCGCAGCGGAAATACAGGCCATGGCGCGGAATGTCGAGTGCCAGCGCTTAGGGCGCGCAGCCTTGCCGTTGACGAAGCGCGGCGCTGGTTCTAGAACAGCAGCAACACTTCCGTGGTGATTTGGCCGGTCGGCTTGCAGCCACGTTAAACAATTCGCTAAAGGGCCGTTTGCAACCTGTAAACCGGCTTTGCGAAGGCAGGCCGGTTTTTTGTTGTCCGTCGGCCCGGACACCGCATCGGGCAAGATCGATGCGGCATGGATGAGGACTGCAATGGCCGCTCAGCGCGCTGCACGAACCAATGACGAGGCCGACCATCCGTCGAGCCCGCTGCTGCAGTTCGGCCCCGACAGGCCGCTGAAGCTCGACGCTGGCACGCTGCTGTCGCCGTTCCAAATCGCCTACCAGACCTATGGCACGCTCAACGATGCCCGCTCCAACGCGATCCTGGTCTGCCATGCGCTGACCGGCGACCAGCATGTCGCCAGCACCAATCCGGTAACCGGCAAGCCGGGCTGGTGGGAAGTGCTGATCGGCCCCGGCAAGATCATCGATACCAACCGCTTCTTCGTCATTTGCTCCAATGTCATCGGCGGCTGTCTCGGTTCGACCGGTCCCGCCTCGACCAACCCGAAGACCGGCAAGCCTTACGGGCTCGAGCTGCCGATCATCACCATCCGCGACATGGTGCGCGCGCAGGCGATGCTGGTCGACCATTTCGGCATCGAAAAGCTGTTTTGCGTGCTCGGCGGCTCGATGGGCGGCATGCAGGTGCTGGAATGGGCCGCCAGCCATTCCGAGCGCGTCTTCTGCGCGCTGCCGATCGCCACCGGCGCCCGTCATTCCTCGCAAAACATCGCCTTCCACGAAGTCGGCAGGCAGGCCGTGATGGCCGATCCGGACTGGCACGGCGGCAAATATCTCGATTTGGGCAAGCGCCCTGAAAAAGGGCTCGCTGTCGCCCGCATGGCCGCCCATATCACTTACCTGTCGGAAGCGGCGCTGCACCGCAAATTCGGCCGCAACCTGCAGGACCGCGAGGCGCTGACCTTCGGCTTCGACGCCGATTTCCAGATCGAAAGCTATCTGCGCCACCAGGGCATGACCTTCGTCGATCGCTTCGACGCCAACTCCTATCTCTATTTGACCCGCGCGATGGACTATTTCGACCTCGCCGCCGACCATGGCGGACGCCTGGCCGATGCCTTCGCCGGCACCAAGACGCGCTTCTGCCTGGTCTCCTTCACCAGCGACTGGCTGTTCCCGACCGAGGAGAGCCGCTCGGTCGTGCATGCGCTCAACGCCGCCGGCGCCTCCGTCTCCTTCGTCGAGATCGAGACCGATCGCGGCCACGACGCCTTCCTGCTCGACGAGCCGGAACTGTTCGCGGCGATCAACGGCTTCATCGCCTCGGCCGCCCGCGCGAGGGGACTCAGCGCATGACCCCGAAAAGTTGCAGACTTTTCGGACCGGGATCATGCGCCAGGCAGGAGGCGAAGTCATGAGCGTCAACCGCGCCCAGCGTGTCGATCTCGAGGTCGTCACCGATCTGATCCCGCCAAACTCGCGTGTCCTCGATGTCGGCTCGGGCGACGGTCTGCTTTTGGAACTGCTGCAGGAGACCAAGCAGGTCGACGGCCGTGGGCTCGAACTGTCGCAGCGTGGCGTCAACGAATGTGTGGCGCGCGGCCTCTCGGTCATCCAGGGCGACGCCGACACCGACCTGAAATTCTATCCCGACAAGGGCTTCGATTTCGTCGTGCTGTCGCAGACCATGCAGGCGACCCGCAACCCGAAGATCGTGCTCGACGAATTGCTCAGGATCGGCAACCGCGCCATCGTCTCCTTCCCCAATTTCGGCCACTGGCGCGTGCGCTTCTCGCTACTGGTCAAGGGCAGGATGCCGGTCACCAAGGACCTGCCCTATTCCTGGTACGACACCCCCAATATCCACTTCTGCACCATCCGCGACTTCGTCAATCTGTGCGAGGAGCTTGGCGCGACGGTCGAGAAGGCAACCGCGCTCGACGCCGCCGGCCAGAAGATCGGCTTGTCGATGCCCTGGTGGTTCTGGAATTTCTTCGGGCAGCAGGCGGTGTTTTTGCTGAAGCGTTAGCTTGCGGCGTGAATTCCTCATGCATGGGCTGTCAGCCAAGCACATCCGTAGCCTTGTGCGGATGCTCGACGCCGTCAACGAAGATCACGTCGGAGTTCGAATTGCCGGTGCGCAACGAAAGGATCGCCTGGTAGGCCGGCGAACCATACCAGTCCCGCACATGCTGCCGGTCCGGGAATTCGATCACGATGAGATGCCCCGACCAATCGTTCTCGACGACGTCGACCTCGCCGCCATGCACGAGAAAGCGGCCGCCGAAAGGCGCCAGCGAGGCATCGATCTTTTCCAGATATTCGGTCATCCAGGGACCGGGCGTGACATCGCGCATGTGGGCAACGGCGTAAGCGGTCATCATCTACTCCTTCATTGGAAGCCGACCTCCGGCTTGATGGGAGCAGGTTGCAAGATCGAGGTATTCCCGTCGATTACCTCCGAAGTCATCATTTCGGGGAGACGAAGCGGGGATTGGCGAGATCGCGGGCCGCCGACGGTGTTGCTTTCGCAGCGCGGCCGAAGAAAAACCGCCTCCCGCCAATACACATCAACGTGACAGCGACACCTGCTTCTTGTTAGCGTCTTCGGACAATTTGGGGGGGAACATGCATAACGAACCACAGCAGATCCTTCGGGCAATTCGCCGAGCCGGGACCTAACCAAGCCAGATGCCGACCGAAGCGGTTCCGCTGATCACAGTCATCACGCCGACACACAACCGGCGCAGCCAGGTTGTGCGCGCGGTGGAAAGTGTTCTGGCCCAGACACTTACCCGCTTTGAGCACATTGTGGTCGACGATGGCTCGACCGATGCCACGGCCGCCGCGCTGGCCGAAATTCGCGATCCAAGGCTGATCTATGTCGGCGCCAAATGGCGCGGCGCCAATGCCGCGCGCAATGCCGGTATCGAGCGGGCGCGGGCGCCGGTGGTGACCTTCCTCGATTCGGACGACGTCTATCTGCCGGACCGTCTGGAGCGGACGCTGGCGCAGTTCGATCGGAACCCATCGCTCGAGGTGTTGATCAGCTCCTTCCTGTCGGTGAAGGGCGGCCACAGCACCAAATGCATCAATCGCGAGGGCTTTCTGGACAAGGGCACGCTGCAGCGCGCTTTGGTTTCACAGACCATGTTCATCGCCGGCTCGGCGATCACCGCGCGTCATGAATCGCTGCTTGCGATCGGCGGCTATGACAGCGACGTCGCGCGCATGCAGGACCTCGAATTGCTGCTGCGTTTTTCCCAGCGTGGCGGCGCCATGCTGTCCGAAGTTATCGACTGGAAGAAATACCATTCCGAGAATTCGATCTCCCGGCGCCGTAACGGCTATGTCGAGGCCTATGCCAACCTGATCGACAAGCACCCCTATATTGCCGACCGCTATCCCGATGTGCCGCCTTACATGATCACGCGTCAGATCATCGCCGATGTCCTCAAGGGCAGGTTGCCGGCGGCATTTTCGGGCTATCACGCCAACCGGTCGTCCAAGGCGCTCGGCTATTCGGTGGGGCAACTGCTGCGCGGCTATGTCGCCGGCCGCCGCTGGCGTCGCGATTGCCGTGGCGAATTCCGCGCCAAATACGGCGCTCGACCAGCCTGAGCCGGGACCAATTCCAGGAAAGGCGATTCCGGAATTGCGTCAAAACAAAGAGTTAGAGCGCGTCGTCTGAATCCGTTTCAGCGCGACGCGCTTTAGGCCTTGGCGACTTCTTTCTTGCGGCGTGTCACGTGCGGCGGCGGTTCGATCGCGCCCGCCCGAACCCGTGCCGGCTTGAGCGGTGAGGCGCCGCTGTCCTTGACGATGGTGAGCGAGCGGGGGAAGAACTGGCTGTTGTGCAGCCCACGGCCGATGTTGAGGATCGCGGTGCCCGCCAGACGCTTTTCCATCATCGACAGCACGCGTCGCAGCGACGGGCCGTCGAACGCATCCAGCGCCTCGTCGATGATCACCCATTTCGGCTTGCGCAAGGCGAGCCTGGCGAAGGCCAGCGAACGCTGCTCGTCATCGCTGAGTTCGCGCTCCCAGCGGCCCGGATGGTCGAGCGACGATGCCAGCCGCTCGAGGCCTACCTCGGCAAGCACCGCCTGGAAATCGGCATCGCTGGCAGGCCCTGCTCCATTCGGATGAAGCACCTCGCGCAATGTTCCCGCCGGGAAATACGGCACGCGCGGCACGAAGATCGGGGTTTCGCCTGCCGGCAGGCCGATCCGCCCTTTGCCCCACGGCCACAGGCCGGCGATGGCACGAAAGAACAATGTCTTCCCGGCGCCCGGCTCGCCGGTGATCATGACACGCTCGCCGGGATGGATTTCGACGTGGCTGTCCGCCAGCTTGGTGCAGCCTTGCGGCGAGGCCACTTGGAGCGTTTCGAAAGTCAGGCTGCCATTGGCGTTGTCGCCGAATTCGATGCGCTTTTCCTTGTCGTGCAGCACATCGGTTTCGCCGAGCGCGATGCGGAAATCGGCGACACGCATCAGTGTGGCGCGCCAGTCCGCGATGCTGCCGATGTTGTTGACGAACCAGCGCAGGGACGAATGCACCTGGTTGAAGGCGCCGACCGCCATCATCAGCCCGCCGAAACTGATATCGCCCGCGAAGTAAACCGGAGAGGCAACCAGGATCGGCGCCACGACGGTGATCCAGCCGTAGGTATCGGTCACCCAGGACAGATTGATCTGGGCGGTGAAGATGCGCCGCATGGCACCCAGCACCGTGCCAAGGTCGATTTCGAGCCGCCGCTTGGCATCGGCTTCGCCATGGTAGAGCGCGATCGCATCGACATTCTCGTTGACGCGCACCATCGACGAGCGCAGCTCGGCCTCGCGGGTGTAGCGATCGCTGTTGAGCCTGATCAGCGGGCGCCCGACCAGCCAGCTCAGCCACGAGGCTATGCCGGCATAGATGAACGCCGCCCACACCATGTAGCCCGGTATCGCCAGTGAATAGCCGCCAACGTGGAAGACGAAGCCGGACGACAATTGCCAAAGCACGCCGACGAAGGAAACGAGCAGGATGAATGACTGCAGCAGGCCGACGCCAAGGTCGGTCGACAGGTCGGACAGATGCGCTGCGTCCTGCTGCATGCGCTGGTCGGGATTGACGCCGATGGCGCCGGCATTGGCCAGCCGGAAGGCGCGCGCCGGCCGCATCCACTGGTCGATCAGGTCGAGCGTCAGCGCTTCGCGCAGCTTCAGCCGGAACATCTGGTTGAGCCAGGTCTGGCCGATGTTGAGCACCAGCAGCCCGCCGGCGATCATCGCAAAGACCATAAGCTGGTGCAGGAAGGCCGTCATGTCGCGACGCGCCAGCGCATCGTAGAAAGGCTGGTTCCAGCTGTTGAGCAGCACCTGGCCGACCGATGTCGCGACGATGACACCGACAATGCCGATCGACGTCCAGGCCAGCCACTTGCGAACCGGCGATACCACCAGCCCATGCCTGATCGTCACCATCTGGTCACGCAGGCTGCTGGCCTCGACCGAGACGGCGGCCTGCTCAGTGCCGGGCTTATGATCTGCTTCATCAGCCATACGGGAAATCCATGCTTTCGGGAGCGGTCCTCAACGCCGATACCGCGCTTCGACCTTTGCCCTGAGATAGGGTGATGATTGGCCTGTGGCGCAAGGCGCGGCCGCGATCACGAACGCGTCACCGGGCCTGGCGGAGCCTCAGCCACCTGGCGGCCGAGCCGTGTTGCGCCCTGCGGCGAGAAGACCGGCACGAAGACGCGGCGCGAGGCGCGTTGGGCCACCGGCACGCCCTGGTAAAGCCGCTTCTGCGCCTCGACGACGATGACGCCGGAAAAGATCGGCCAGAACCGCCTGCCGGCCTTTTCCAGCACATTGTGGAACCGCATCATGAAGCGCCGTGGCGACGGCGGAAAAAACAGCGCGTCGCACCACGCGGCGGGCGTGAAATTGGCCTCGCGCAGCAATTCGGTGAGCTGGCCGCGCGAGAATGGTCGGCCATTGCCGAACGGTGTGTGCTCGAAACGCGCCCAGACGCCGCGCCGGTTGGGCACGACGATGACCACGCGCCCCGCCGGTGACAAGACGCGCCAGATCTCGTTCAAGGTTTCGCGCGGATTTTCCGCGTGTTCGAGCGAATGCACGAGCAGCACGCGGTCGATGCAGGAATCGACCAGCGGCAGCTCCTCGTCGAAGACCAGCGCGGTCGCTGTCGGCCCCGTTGCCGGCCACACCACCGCGCCTTGCGTCGCCGGCATGAAGGCAAACACGCGCTCGGCATCGGTGCCGAAGCGCTCCAGCCACGGCAATGTATAGCCAAGCCCGACCAGCCGCTCGTTGGGGACGGTCGCCCATATCGACGACAGCGCCATGCTGATCGCGCGCTCGGCCAGACGTCCGAGCGTGGTTGAGTAGAAAGAGCGCAGATCGACGATATCCGAATGCATGCGCGGGACGGTAGCTGCGATGCCTTCCAAGTTCAACAAAGGCCGATGACATCGGCGGCCAAGCGCCCTATGTCTGCGGCGATCAGAGGAGATATGCCGTGTCCGTCGAAATCGAGCAATTCATGTGCCGCACCGACAATTTCGGCGTGCTGGTGCGCGACCCCAAAAGCGGTCAGACGGCAATCATCGACGCGCCGGAAGAAGCGCCGATCCTGGCTGCCATCAAGCGTACCGGCTGGACGCCGACAATGATCCTGACCACGCATCACCATGCCGACCATGTCGAAGCCAATCTGGCGCTGAAGGAACGCTTCAAGCTGCGCATCATCGGCCCGGAGGCCGAGAAAGCAAAGATCCCGGGCATCGACGAGACCGTCGGCCAAGGGTCGGTCGTGCGCCTCGGCGAGGAGACGATCGAGGTCATCGAGACCCCCGGCCACACTGCCGGCCATGTTTCCTATCATCTGCCCGCATCGAAAGTGGCCTTCACCGCCGACACGCTGTTTGCGCTGGGCTGCGGCCGGCTGTTCGAATGCAAGCCGCCGGTGATGTACGAGTCCTTGAAGAAACTGGCGGCACTTCCGGCCGAGACCATCATCTATTGCGGCCACGAATACACGTTGGCCAATGCGCGCTTCGCGGTGACGGTCGACCCGGGCAACCCACTGCTGAAGCAGCGTCTGGCGAAAATCGAAGCGCTGCGCGCCGACAACAAGCCGACGCTGCCGACGACGATCGGCGAGGAACTGTCGACCAATCCGTTCCTGCGCTGGCACGATCCGGCGATCCGCAAGCATCTCGGCATGGAGAAAGCCTCCGATGCCGAGGTGTTCGCCGAGATTCGCAAGCGCAAAGACAACTTTTGAGCCTTTTTGCATGACCAGCGCCGCCGAAATCATCGCCACGCTCGACCTTCAGCCGCATCCCGAAGGCGGGTGGTATGCCGAGACGTTTCGTGATGCCGCTGCCGGCGGGCGAGGCCATTCGACCGCGATCTACTTCCTGCTCGAGCAAGGCCAGCTTTCGGCCTGGCACCGGGTGAGGGACGCCGCCGAGGTCTGGCATTTCTACGCCGGCGCGCCGCTGGCGCTGGCGATGCATGAGGAAGGCTCGGGCAATGTCATCGAGCAGGTGCTGGGCGCCGCACTTGCCACCGGCGAGCGGCCGCAGATCGTCGTGCCGGCCGGCTGGTGGCAATCGGCGCGCAGCCTCGGCGAATGGACCCTCGTCGGCTGCACCGTCGCGCCGGGCTTCGATTTCGCCGCTTTCGAGATGGCCGCGCCCGGCTGGCAACCGACCACGGTCTAAGCCAACAGGAATCCCAGCGTGATCGCCAGCTGGGCGGCGTAATAAAGCACCCAGACCGCGTAGCGCATCCACGCCCGCTGCGGCGAGATCGCCGCGAGCAGGAAGCGTTCGGCCGCCAGTAACCCGTCCGACGCCATGAACAGGACCGCGCCGGCGATGACCCAGATCTTGTCCGTGGTGAGCGCCGATATCCCCATGGCCATGATAGCCGCGACATAGACGGCGATCGGGATGCGCAGTGGCGGGCCGACCCGGCGCCAGAGCGCGGCAAGCATGACAATACCGAATGCCGCCATGGCAAGCGCGATCGCGCCCCGCCAGGATTGCGAACTCAACAGGTCGAGTCCGCTGCCTGCCTGCAGGAACAGCGCGACATAGACGATATGGGCGGCAAGAAAACTCGCCAGCCCGCCGAGGAAGGCCTTTTCACCGTCGCGCGACAGGAAAGCGTCGCCGACGGCGCTCAAGCCCAGCGCCACGATCAGCAGCAGCGGGCCGCCTTGCATGACGGCAAGCGCCGCCAGAAGCGCGACGGTCAGCGTCTTTGCCGCTGTGCGCGACAGCTTCGGCGGCATGTCGAGGGCAAAGGCGTAGATCACCGCCGCCGCGAACGAAAACAGCAGCGTCGCGTTGGCATTGGCTTCGATGCCGCCCGAAAACGGCATCATGCGCTGGCCTCGCCGGTTGCCGGCTTGCGCATCAGCAGCGATTTTGCCGCGAGCGCAGCACCTCCGGTGATGAGCACGCAGGCGGCGACGATGCGCAGCGACGGTTCGGCGACCCCCGCCGCGATCAGCACCAGCGTCGAGAGCAGCGGTGCGGCATAGCTCGCGGCGCCCAGCACCTGGATGTTGCCGCGCTTGACGCCGATATCCCAGGCATAGAAGGCCGCGCCGACCGGCATCAGGCCGAGCCCGACCACGGCCAGCCATTGTCCTGGGCCATCGGGCAGCACCGTCTTCTCAAGCAGGAGATGGCAGCCGAGCGAAAGCACCGATGTCGCGGCGCAGAACCAGGTGACGATCGAGGTCGGCACCGAGGGGAAGCGTCGCGACAGCAGCGAATAGGACGACCACAAGAGCGCGCAGACGGCGGCCATGGCATAGCCGAAGGCATAGCGCGCATCGAAGGCAAGCCCGCCACCCTTGGTGACGATGAGGAAGGTGCCGGCAAGGCCGAGCAGCGCGCCGACGACATGGTTCCAGGCCAGCCGCTCGCCCGGCATCAGCGCCGAGCCGAGCACGATCAGCAGCGGCCAGAGATAGGCGATCAGGCTCGCCTCGACCGCCGGCGCGTTGCGCAGCGCCGTGAAGTAGAAGAAGTGGTATCCGAACAGCCCGGCAATGCCGATCACCCACACCTGCGGCGGGATCTTCTGGCTCCTGTCGGGGGCCGACATGATCAGCCGGGCAGCGAGCCCGACGCAGGTGCCGATGGCGAAGGTGATGGCCGACAACAGGAACGGCGGCACCTGCCCGGAGGCGTTGGTGAGCAGCGCCAGCAGCGCCCACATGGCGACAGCCGAAAACCCGATCAATGTCGCGCGCCCCATGTATTCCCCCGGCGGCGCGCCGCGGCGCCTTCAGCAATTCCAGGAAAAGTGCCTCGCGGTCTTCCGTCCGGAATTGCGTAGACCTGAATTAATTCACCGCTTCGAACCGTCCCGCGCTGATGGTCAGCGGACCGATCTGGGTCCCGACCGTGGCGTGGATCGGCGCATATACGCCGGATTGGCCGAGCGGTGCAAACGTCACCAGCATGCGGCTCTTGTTCTTGAGATAGTCCAGCGCCTTGCGGCCCTTGCGATAGCCCGCCACCGGCTCGAAACCCATCTTGCAGGTTACGGTATCGCCCTTATAGCCCTTTACCGAAATCGAGCCTTTCGAGACATAGGTGAGCGTCAGATCCGCGCGCATCTCGCCGTCATAGAATTTCACCGTCCGGCCGCAGACCTTGTCGAGGCTGTCGGCATGGATGACGGTCGCGGCCATCGGGTCGAGCACCGACTTCAGATCGCCGGCGCCGACCGGAACCCAGCTCTTGGGGTTACGCGCGCCTGGTGCTGGGATGACCTGGGTCGAGGTAACCGCGCCATCGGCGAAGCGGATGGCGACAACCGAGGCTTTCTTGCCGGAGGTATAATCGGCCCGGAACGCCTGCGGCTGCATCTGCTTGGCGGACATGCTGCCTTTCGACGAAATCGTGCCTTTCGTGTCGTCGAATAGCCTGCCGAGGCCGGCGGCCGAGACGGTGCCGTTGATGGCATAGCTGTCGCCTTCGTAGTGGCTGGAAAAAGTCGCCCTGGCGATCGAAAGGCCGAGATAAGACACCGTGTACTCGCCCTTGAAGGACTGCGGCGCGGCGGCGGCGAAACTTGTTGCCGGCGTGGCAACGGCAAGCAGTGCGGCAAATGCGTGAGATGGACGGAGCATGGCGGCTGGCGAATCCTGACGGTTCGGCCGGAAACGCGACGGTTCCAGCCTGGCATATCCCTTCGCAAAGGGCTTATAGGATGAAATCCGGCCTTTATATGGAGCAGGCATGACAGCTGGCCACCTGCCGGAGCTTGACGCAGTGGTGAAATGCCACTATGGAACGCCAACTTTTCCAAAGGCCGCCTGACCGAGACCGCGCGCCGCCTGGCGCGGGCTGAATGGTTTGGCAGGCTTAGAACTGAAGGTTAGACCAAATGTCCCGCACTTGCGAACTCACTGCCAAGGCAGTCCAGACCGGCAACAATGTGAGCCACGCCAACAACAAGACCAAGCGTCGCTTCCTGCCGAACCTGGTCAATGTGACGCTGATTTCCGAAGCGCTGAACCAGAACGTCCGCCTGCGCATTTCGGCCAACGCGCTGCGTTCGGTCGAGCATCGCGGCGGCCTCGACGCGTTTTTGGCCAAGGCCGACGCCAAGGAGCTGTCGCAGCGCGCTCGTCTGCTCAAGAAGCAGATCGCCAAGAAGCTCGCCGAGCAACCGGCCGCTTAAGCAATCAGGCGGGGGACGACCGCCTCGAACATCGGAGCAATCCGGTGTTCGAAATTAGCGAGCGGCGACGCTCAGCTGGTTCCATTACCCAGGATAAAAAAATGAACTTCCTTACGCGATATCTGCCCTTCGTCGCTGCCATGGCGCTTGTCGTCGTGGCCTCCAACATCCTTGTCCAGTTCCCGATGCAGGGTCAGGTCAGCGGCCTTGCGCTGGCCGATGTGCTCACCTGGGGCGCCTTTACTTATCCCTTCTCCTTCCTGGTCACCGACCTTGCCAACCGTCGCTACGGCCCGGCCGTGGCGCGCAAGGTGGTGTTCGTCGGCTTCATGACCGCGGTCATCTGCTCCATCCTGGTGCCGCCCTTCCTGTTCCGCCACGGGCTGATCGAGTTTGAGACCGCCGCGGACCGGCTGGTGCGCATCGCCGCCGCTTCGGGCGCGGCTTTCCTGACGGCGCAACTGCTCGATGTCACCGTCTTTAACCGACTACGCCGTCAAAGCTGGTGGCGCGCGCCGATCATCGGCACACTGGTCGGCTCGGTCTTCGACACGATCGTCTTCTTCGGCGTCGCCTTTTCCGCCGCTTTTGCCTTCGCCGGACCGAATGACAGCTTTGCGCTGGAGACCGCGCCGCTGATGGGCGTGCTGCCGGTCGAGACGATGCGCTGGGTGTCCTGGGCACTCGGCGACCTGTCGGTCAAGCTGGTCATCGCCGTGGTCGCGCTGATCCCCTACCGGCTGCTCGCCACCCGCTGGAGCCAGCCGGCCGCAGTCGTTACACCTTGATCCCCTGGATCCAGCTTGATTCGGCCCGTACGCCGGACGGCGCGCAGGAACTTCGCCTGAAGCGGCGCGGCGCCGAATTCTCGATCATGCTGGGCGCCAACGAGCTGATGAACAGCCGCCTCAGCGGCTCCGAGGAGGCGCTGGCCACACTATCCTGCGAGCGGCTCGCCGGCCGCAGGAGGCCGAGGATCCTCATCGGCGGGCTCGGCATGGGCTTCACCTTGCGCGCCGCTCTGGCCGCTTTCGGCGCCGACGCCGCCATCACAATTGCCGAACTTGTGCCCGCGGTCGTCGCCTGGGCGCGCGGCCCTATGGCCGAGATTTTTCATGACTGCCTCGACGACCCCCGCGTCACCATTCAGGAAGTCGACGTCGGTCAACTGATAAAGGCGGACAGCGACGCCTGGGACGCTATCCTGCTCGACGTCGACAATGGTCCCGAAGGCATCGTCTACCAAGGCAATGACTCGCTCTACAGCGCGGCCGGCTTAGCCGCGGCGCTTGTCGCCTTGAGCCCCGGCGGCGTGCTGGCGGTCTGGTCACAAGGCCCCGACAGCGGCTTCACGCGGCGGCTAAAGCAGGCGGGCTTCGCGGTCGAGGAGATCAACACGCGCGCCCGCGGCAAACGCGGTGCCCGTCATGTAATCTGGATCGCAACCAAAAGGTTGTGATCTGGATCGCAACCAAGGCACGCTGATCTTCTGCCGGCTGTACGCCCTCAATTCGAACGCGCCGGTCGGCCCACGCATCCGACCACCGGGCTTTACGCTTTGTTACGGCCGATGGTGCAGGATCGCGAAAACTCTGTCCTGGACGCAATTCCGGACGGAAAATCGCTTCGCACTTTTCCTGGAATTGCTTTGGACACCGCGACCGACATGACCGTGCAAGGCACCGGTTGGAAAAATGACCTGCTGATTGCGTTCTGCGCCACGCTGGTGGTGGTGACGATCAACGCGGTCTCTGGCTTCCCGACGCTTGCCGACTATGGCGGCGACAATGACAGCATGTTGCGGCTGGTCGAGGTCCGCGACCTGCTCGCCGGCCAGAGCTGGTTCGATCTCCATCAATACCGGATGGGCGTGTCGGGTGGCTTCCTCATGCACTGGTCGCGGCTGGTCGACGCGCCGATCGCGCTGATCATCTTGGCCTCGGAGGCGCTGGGCGCCGGCGTCGAAACCGCCGAACGGGCAGCCCGCATCATCTGGCCGACCTTGCTCTACGGGCTGACCATATTCGTCATCATGCGCGCCTCACGACGCTTTGCCGGCGCGAATGTGGCGATGCCCTCGGTCATTCTGTCGACGGCGGCGCTTTTCTTCCTCGTCATCTTCAGCCCCGGCGTGATCGACCATCACAATGTCCAGCTGCTTTTGACTGCGGCGAGCCTCTGTCTCTTGATGGCGGCTCCATCCTGGCGGCCAGCGGCGCTTCTCTCCGGTATCTGCTCGGGCCTGACGCTTGCCGTCGGCATGGAGACCGCCCCCTATGTGGCGATGCTCGGCGCCTGCGCTGCCGTGCTTTTCATCGTCGATGAAAAGGAGCGGCCGACAGCACGGGGCTTCGGTCTCGGATTTGCAGGGATCGCGTCGATCGTCTTCGTCACGACCATCCGGCCGTCGGATTGGGGCGTGGCTCAATGCGACGCATTCTCGTCATTCCAGTTCGCGGTCGCCGCGCTGTCCGGTTTCGGCCTTGCGGCAATCGCCGGCCTGTCCATTGCTTCGACGGTCCGGGCGCGGCTTGTTTCAATGTTGGCGCTGGCAGCTATGGTCGTGGCCGTTGTGCTGGTGCTGTTCCCGCAATGTCTGGCCTCGCCTTATGCTGGCATCGATCAGCGCGTGATGGACGACATCGTGGAAGCGCAGCCTTTTTGGCGCGTCGCCGTAACGCAGCCGAAGCTGATGGCAGCGCGCTATGTAACGCCCTTCATCGCGATCCTATTGATCGGTCTTCAGCTCCGAAGCCGTCGCTTGCGCCGTGAGGAAACGCTGACCGCTGTTCTGCTGGTCACCGCCTTTGTCGTCAGCCTCTGGCAGGTGCGCGGCTCGACCTTCTCCGTAGCTTTCGCAGTGCTGCCGCTCTCGGCGTGGATCGCGAAGATCCGCTTGCAAGCTAATGCCGCGCCGTCGTGGCGCATCTCCAGCCGTATCGTCGCGGCGTGGTTGGTCTCGCTCAACGCGACGTGGGCCGGTGTCGCGGTCGCGGCGCAATCCGTGGTCCAGAAAGCGCCGCAGCACCGGGCCAATTCCGATGCCGACCATGCCGTGACCTGCGCCAAGACCAGCGACTTCGCCGATATTGCCGCCATGCCGGCAACCACAGTGCTTGCCTCGTCCAATCTTGGTTCGGGAATATTGCTGTTCACCAGCCACCGGCCGCTGGCTGGCCCTTACCATCGAAACGTCGGGGGCAATATCGCTATGCTCGATGCGTTCCTGGGAACACCGGACACCGCCCGCACCATAATCTGGCGCGAACAGGTCGGCTTGATCGCGATCTGCCGAGGCGACACCGAAGAAATGACTTACGCCAAGGAGGCACCCGGGGGATTGGCCGCGCAATTGCTGCAAGGCAACGTACCGGCCTGGCTGGAACCGGACAGCTCGACCGCCGGCAAGCCGATCGAGATCTATAAGGTCCGCTAACGCTACATTTTTCCTGGAAATTGCTCTAACAGCGCCGCTCAATCCTGGTGCAGGATGAACTCCAGATAGAGATTGCGCTGCAGGATCGAATTGTTGTCGTCGGACACCATCGACACCATCAGCGCGCCGCCCTCGCGGGTCCAGACGTCGAGCCCTTCCATGTTGTCGATCTGGTAGCCCATGTCGGCTTCCATCAGCACCGGTCCGTCGGCGACCATGCCTTTGGCGACGCTCTCGCCATAGATGCGCCTCAGCCGCATCTTCACCCCGTGAACCATCGAGAAGCTGCGCTCCAGAAGCAACAGGTCGCCATCCGGCAGGAAGGCGCCGTCGGTGATGTCGAAATCGCCGTTGCGCTTGACGGTGAAGACGCCCTTATGCGGGCCTTCGATGACGGCGGCATAGACGTTGCCCGATTTGTCGAGGCTCCTCTCCGAGACGACGACCAGGCCGCCCGCGTGCTGTCCGTAAGCATTGGCGTGGGTGACCGTCTCGAAGCCGCGGTTCTGGCGCAGCTCACGCACCGGGACCAGGAAATCGAGCTGCTTGAACGGCGCCTTCATATTGGCTGGATCGATCCTGAACTGGGCGATGCGATGGTTACGCTCGAAGCCGACAGTGGCGATGCCGTCCTTGACCGCAAGACCTTCGGCATCGACTTCCCATTTCCGGTCGATCGGCCGTCCAGAGGTGTCGACCATCGGCTGGATGCGGAAATTCGTGATGCCTGACGGGCGTTTGTCGGCATCATGCGCGACGGTGCCGAAGAACCAGAAGCCGGTGTCGGCGACACCGACGAAATCGCTGCCGGGTTTCAGAAAGCGAAATGCCGAGAGCGCGCCGAAATCACGCGCTGACGCGGTCATTTCCAGGCCACCGACGAATTCAAACGACCCGAACCGCGTCTCGTCATGGCCGATATGGAACTGCGTGATCGGTCGCACCGAAATCTCGACCGTTTGGACTGCAGCCCGTTGCGCCGCGATCGCCGGCAAAACACCCACGCAGGCCAGCATGCAGACGAAAAGTGTCCGCCGCGCCCGCCCGCCGGAAAAGATCATCCGGCGCGCCGCATGCCGCCGCCGCGGCGTGTGTCGCGCACACTCTCTTCGCCGAACAGCGAGGCCAGTTGCTCGGTCATCGCGCCAGCCAGTTCCTCGGCATCGACGATGGTGACGGCGCGGCGATAGTAGCGCGTGACGTCGTGGCCGATGCCGATGGCCAGAAGCTCGACCGGTGAGCGCGTCTCGATCAGTTCGATGACGCCGCGCAGGTGCCGCTCCAGATAATTGCCGGGATTGACCGAGAGCGTGGAATCGTCGACCGGCGCGCCGTCCGAGATCATCATCAGGATCTTGCGCTGCTCGGGCCGGCCGATCAGCCGGTTATGCGCCCACAGCAGCGCCTCGCCGTCGATGTTTTCCTTGAGCAGGCCTTCGCGCATCATCAGGCCGAGATTGCGCCGCGCGCGCCGCCACGGATGGTCGGCCGATTTGTAGATGATGTGGCGCAGATCGTTGAGGCGGCCCGGATTCGGCGGCTTGCCGTCCTTCAGCCATTTCTCGCGCGCTTGGCCGCCCTTCCAGGCGCGGGTGGTGAAGCCGAGGATCTCGACCGAAACACCGCAGCGCTCCAGCGTGCGCGCCAATATGTCGGCACAGGTCGCGGCGACCGTGATCGGCCGGCCGCGCATCGAGCCGGAATTGTCGAGCACCAGCGACACCACCGTGTCGCGGAATTTTGTGTCGCGCTCCTGTTTGAACGATAATGGCTGCATCGGATCGATGACGACGCGCACCAGGCGAGCCGGATCGAGATAGCCTTCCTCCAGGTCGAAATCCCACGAACGGTTCTGCTGCGCCATCAGCCGGCGCTGCAGCCGGTTGGCGAGCCGCCCGACGACACCTGAGAGATTGGCGAGTTGCTTGTCGAGGAAGGCGCGCAGACGGTCGAGCTCTTCTTCCTCGCAAAGGTCCTCGGCGCCGACCGTCTCGTCGAAGGCGGTGGTGAAGACCTTGTAGTCGATCTCTTTGGGCAGGTTGAGGAACGGGTTGTCGTTGCGCTTGGCTTCGCCCGGCGTCTCGGCGTCGGCATCGTCTTCATCGGAAAGATCGTCGGAGGTGGCGTCGGTCGCTTCGGTCTCGGCCGACTCTTCCTCATCGGCGGAGGCTTCGGCGTCCTCGGACTGCGACTGCTCGGAGCCGGAATCGTCCTCGCCGCCCTCCTCGCTCTGGTCCTCGCTTTGCTGCTCGTTCTCCTCGTTGTCTTCGGAGTCCTCGGTCTCCTGGTCGTCGCCGAGCTCCTCGGCCATTTCCATGGAGACGAGCATGTCGCGCACGACACGCGCGAAAGCCTGCTGGTCGTCGAGCTTGGCCGACAGGCCGGCCAGATCGTCGCTGGCCTTTTCCTCGACCCATGGGCGCCACAGATCGACCAGCCGCTCGCCGCTTTTCGGCACGGAGCGTCCGGTGAGCTTCTCGCGCACCATCAGCGCGATCGCCTCTTCGAGCGGTGCGTCGGCCTTGTCCTTGACGTCGACGAGGTTCGCCTTGGCGTATTTGTCCTCGAGCATCGAGCCGATATTGTCGGCGACGCCCTGCATGGCGCGGCTGCCGATCGCCTCGACGCGCGCCTGCTCGACCGCGTCATAGACGGCCCGAGCCAGCTTGCCTTCCGGCGCCAGTTTCGTGTGGATGCGCTGGTCGTGACAGGCGCGCTTCAGCGCCATGGAATCGCCGATGCCGCGGGTAATCGCGATGTCGTTGCGCGAGGCCTTCTTCGGCAGCTCAGGCAGCCGGGCACGGTTTCCCGCCAGCGCGGGCCGGTCCTTGGCAAAGCCGACCTCGAGGTCCTTGTCGCCGGCGACGGCTCGCATGCAAACAGTGACGGCGCGCTTGAAGCTGTCGGCTTCAGACCCGTTCTTCGGCTTGTTGCGCGTGTTGTCGCCCGGACCCGCCATCAATCATTCCCTGCGCGATTCATGCGAAAGGCTTGACGCCCTTTCAGCGGCGCGCTTAACCCAGCACAACGTTGGCCGCGCTCTCCGGCAATTCCTCACCGAAGGCGCGCTGATAGAACTCGGCGACCACCGAACGCTCCAGCTCGTCGCACTTGTTGAGGAAAGTCAGCCGGAACGCCATGCCGACATCGCCGAATATCTCGGCATTCTCGGCCCAGGTGATCACCGTGCGCGGGCTCATCACCGTCGACAGATCGCCATTGATGAAGGCCGAGCGCGTCATGTCGGCGACGCGCACCATCTTGTTGACGATGTCCTTGCCCTTGCTGTCGCGGTAATGCTTGGCCTTGGCCAGCACGATGTTCACTTCGTTGTCATGCGGCAGGTAGTTCAGCGTGGTGACGATCGACCAGCGGTCCATCTGCGCCTGGTTGATCTGCTGCGTGCCGTGATAGAGGCCGGTGGTGTCGCCGAGACCGACCGTGTTGGCGGTGGCAAACAGCCGGAACGCCGGATGCGGACGGATCACACGGCTCTGGTCGAGCAGCGTCAGGCGTCCCGACGATTCCAGCACGCGCTGGATGACGAACATCACGTCCGGACGGCCGGCATCGTATTCGTCGAAGCAGAGCGCGACATTGTGTTGGTAGGCCCAAGGCAGGATGCCGTCGCGGAATTCGGTGATCTGCAGCCCGTCCTTGACGACGATGGCGTCCTTTCCGACGAGGTCGATACGGCTGACATGGCTGTCGAGGTTGACGCGAACGCAGGGCCAGTTGAGGCGCGCCGCGACCTGCTCGATATGGGTCGACTTGCCGGTGCCGTGATAGCCCGAGACCATGACGCGGCGGTTGTAGGCAAAGCCGGCGAGGATCGCCAGCGTCGTCGCCTTGTCGAACAGATAGTCCGGATCGATGTCCGGCACATGCTCGGTCGCCACCGAATAGGCGGGAACCACCATCTTGGAGTCGAAGCCGAATTTCTCCTTCACCGACGCCGTCGTGTCGGGCAGGTTGGCGATGTCGCGATCGACCTTGTTCATCTCTATCAACGTCTCCACGGGCGAAACGCCGCGTTTCGCCGGCAATCGATTTTGTTCGGGGGCGGTCTTAGAGCCTTTTCCAACCTTATGAAAGTTGGAAAACGACACGGACCGAAAGGTCGCTCAGCACAATCCTGCCTGCTTGAGCACGCGATAGGCCTGCAGCACATCGCGGAACCGGTCTTCCGAACCTCTATCGCCGCCATTCGCATCCGGATGGTGGCGCTTTACGAGTTCCTTATAGCGCGCCTTGATATCCTGACCAGTCGCCTTTGTATCAAGGCCAAGCGTTTCCAGCGCCTTGGCCTCAAGCGGCTTGGCCTTGCGCTCGCGCGGCTCCCGGGCGCCGCCGGTGAACAGATTGAAGGGATCGCGCATGCGATTGTAATAGCTGGCGCGGCCCGAACGCTGCTGCGCGAAGTCCGGCGCCGAGCGCATGCCGGCGCCATTGGCGCCCATGCCGCCGCCATTGGCGCCCATGCGCCAGGTCGGCCGGTGGCCGGTCATCGCCTCCTTCTGGAAGCGCGCGATCTCGGTGTCTGACACCCCGGAGAAATAGTTGAAACCCTTGTTGTATTCGCGCACATGGTCGAAGCAGAAGTGGAAATACTCACCCTCCTTCAAGCGACCCACCGGGGCGCGGTGCGTGCCGGCCTCGTTGCAGCCATCCCACTGGCAGATCGGCGAGCGCGACTTCAGCTCGGCGTCCTTCTCCGGCCGAACCCGAATTTTCTCGAAATATTTGGGATACGCTTTCATCTCACCCATTTATGGGCTGTTCGCACGTGCGAAACAAGAATTGACATTTCGCCGATGATCGCCCTAACCGCTGAATCGCGGCTTAAAGGCGGTCGAAAACGTAGATTTTGCGGCTATGCCGCAGATAACTTGCGGCTATGCCGTCAAGTGGGGAGGGAAAGCCCGAATGTCCATACAGTCGACGATGGAAGAAAAGCTGAAAGCGGCGTTTTCGCCCGAGCGGCTCGTCATCATCAATGAAAGCCACCTGCACGCCGGCCATCACCATCACGGCCCCGACCACCACGGCGCCTATGACGGCACCGGCGAGACGCATTTTCGCGTCCGCATCGTCTCCCCGACTTTCACTGGAATGGGCCGCATCGATCGCCACCGCGCCGTCAACGAGTTGCTTGCCGACGAACTGAAAGCCGGCGTGCACGCGCTGGCGATCGAGCCGGCGGCACCGGGCGAAAAGACACGCTGGTAGTCAGCCGACCGACGCCTTCAAAAACGCCATCACCGCAGCGGTGAGCACGTCGCCGTCTTCGCCGAAATCGCGATTGATCGACATATGTGTGTAGGCGCTTCCATCGAACAATGTGACATCGGTGCCTGTGGCGCGCAGGCGCTGGGCAAAGGCTTTCGACTCCTCGCCGCGGCCCGAGGCGCGTGAATAGGCGATGAAGGTCGGCGGGTGCTTCTTGCCATCGACGAAGCTCGCCGGCGACAACGCCGCCCATTGCGCCGGGTCGGAAAAGACGCGCGCATAGGCCCGTACCATGCCGCCATTCTTCGAGAGCGCGGCTAGATCATAGGCCCTGGTGTCGTCGAGGATGAGTGCTGCGACGCCAGGCAATCCGCCGCGCATGCCGGTCAACGCTATAAGATGGCAACCGGCGGAATGGCCCATGCCGACAATGCGGTTGGGGTCGCCGCCATGCCGGGCGATGTTGGCGCGTACATAGGCATAGGCTTTCTCGACATCGCCGGCCTGGGTGGCGACATCGGCTTCCGGCAGCATGCGGTAGTCGATCGAGACGAACACGAAGCCGTTGGTGAGCAGGAAAGCGGGCTTGGCTCCGACCTGGCTGCGCTTGCCGAGCCGCCACGCGCCGCCATGGACGAAGAAGACCACTGGCAGGTTGTTCGGTCCTTCGGCTGCATAGACATCGAGCTTGGCCGGACCGTAATCGAGGGTTTGCGGTTCCGGCCGGCCCGGACGCCCGGCGGCTGACGCACCTGGCGGCAACAGTGCCGCCAGCAATGCCGCGATGAAGCTGCGTCGATCGATCGTCGTCATCTCCGGCCAGGTTGCGGCAACAGCGCGCGAACGCTCGCCACGCACCTCATTATGGACCAAAAATGACAACTTTCGGTGCGAAAACAAATCCGCTCCTTGACGGTCCGCTGGCAATCACCACGTATCATATCAGGCGAGCATTTTCGGCCGAATCGGGCGACCCCGAGGGCCGATGTCGGAGTGCGGTGCGCTCTCCCTTCACGTGAAGGGAACCACACTGCTTTCCGGCAGTTGATGGATAAGCCGATTGGCTGCCGGTCGGCTCCGAGGCGAAGCATCATGCGCGAGAATCAATCAGACGTCTTCGACCTGTTTTCGGAGATTTATTCCAACGCGGCCCAGGAAGAGATCAGCCTCCAGCAATATCTGCTAGCCTGCCGCGAGGACAAATCCATGTATGCCTCGGCGCCCGAACGCATGGTCGAGGCCATCGGCGAGCCGAACCTGATCGACACCAGCAAGGACGAGCGGCTCGGCCGCATTTTTTCCAACCGCACCATCAAGGTATATCCCTCCTTTTCCGATTTCTACGGAATGGAGGACACGATCGAGCGCATCGCCGGATATTTCCGCTACGCCTCGCAGGGTCTCGAGGAGCGCAAGCAGATCCTCTATCTCCTAGGTCCTGTCGGCGGTGGCAAATCCTCACTCGCCGAACGGCTGAAGAAGCTGATGGAGGAGCGCCCGATCTACACGCTCAAGGTCGGCAACAAGATCAGCCCGGTCTTCGAATCGCCGCTCGGCCTTTTCCATCCCGACCGCATGGGCGATCTGCTGGAGGATAAATACGGCATCGCCCGCCGCCGCCTGAACGGACTGATTTCACCCTGGGCGGCCAAGCGCCTCGATGAACTGTCCGGCGACATCTCCAAATTCAGCGTGGTCAAGCTGATGCCGTCGCGGCTGCGCCAAATCTGCATCGCCAAGACCGAGCCCGGCGACGAGAACAATCAGGACGTCTCGGCCCTGGTCGGCAAGGTCGATATCAGGCAATTGGAGAACTTCAGCCAGTCCGATCCCGATGCCTATTCCTACAGCGGTGGACTGAATCGGACCACGCAAGGGCTGCTCGAGTTCGTCGAGATGTTCAAGGCGCCGATCAAGGTTCTGCATCCATTGCTGACGGCAACCCAGGAAGGCAACTACAATGGCACCGAGAATTTCGGCGCCTTCCCATATCAGGGCATCGTCGTTGCCCATTCAAACGAGTCCGAATGGCAGCAGTTCAAGAACAACAAGAACAACGAGGCCTTCCTCGACCGCATCCTCGTGGTGAAGGTTCCCTATTGCCTTCGGATCACTGAAGAAAGGCAAATATACGAGAAGCTGCTACGCGAAAGCGAATTGGCCAGCAGCCCCTGCGCGCCCGAAGTGCTGGACATTCTTAGCCGGTTCACGGTCTCGACCCGCCTTGCCGAGCACGAGAATTCGCCACTCTATACCAAGATGCGCGCCTATGACGGCGAAAACCTCAAGGAGGTAGATACGAAGGCAAAGTCGGTCCAGGAATATCGCGACGCGGCCGGCGTCGACGAAGGCATGACCGGGGTCAGCACCCGCTTCGCCTTCAAGATCCTCTCGCAGACGTTCAACTACGACACGACGGAGGTGGGCGCCGATCCCGTGCACCTGATGTACATCCTCGAGGAAGCGATCAAACGCGAGCAATATCCGAAGGAAACGGAAGCCGCCTATCTCGAATTCATCAAGTCGGAACTCGCGACGCGCTATGCCGAGTTCATCGGCCACGAGATCCAGAAGGCGTATCTGGAATCCTACAGCGAGTACGGTCAGAACCTTTTCGACCGCTACATCGCCTATGCCGACGCCTGGATCGAGGATCAGGACTACAAGGACCCCGACACCGGCCAGATGCTCAACCGCGAGGTCCTGGACAAGGAATTGTCGCAGGTCGAAAAACCGGCTGGTATCGCCAATCCCAAGGACTTCCGCAACGAAGTGGTCAAATTCACCTTGCGTGCCCGGGCCCGAAACCATGGCCGCAATCCGTCCTGGACGAGCTATGAAAAGCTTCGAGAGGTTATCGAGAAGCGTATGTTCGGCCAGGTCGAGGACCTTTTGCCAGTGATCAGCTTTGGCTCTAAGCAGGACAGCGTCACCGAGAAGCGGCACAACGAATTCGTGCAGCGCATGGTGGAGCGCGGCTATACCCAGCGGCAGGTGCGCCGGCTGGTCGACTGGTACATGCGCGTGAACAAGGCGGGTTGAGCGACGCCCGAACGGTGCCATGCCGATCTTCATCGACCGCCGCCTGAACCCGAAGGACAAGAGCCTGGGCAATCGCCAGCGCTTCCTCAGGCGTGCCCGCGAAGAGCTCAAGCGCAGCATCCGCGACAAGGTCCGCACCGGCGGCATCGCAGAGCTCGACCGCGAGCACGCCGTGCCGATGCCTCGCAAGGGCACCGGCGAACCGACCTTCGGCAACGACAAGGAAAGCGGCCGGCGCCAGCACATCCTGCCTGGCAACAGGACGTTCAGCCCCGGCGATCTTATCGACAAGCCTGCCAGCGGTGGAGGCTACGGATCGGCTCCGGGAACCACGGAATCCGAAGACGAGTTCCGCTTCGTGCTGTCGCGCGAGGAAGTGCTCGACCTTTTCTTCGAGGACCTCGAACTGCCCGATCTGGTCAAGCTCAATCTAAAGCAGATACTGAGCTTCAAGCCGAGACGGGCTGGCTTCACGGCAAGCGGAGCGCCGACCAACATCAATGTCGGACGCACGATGCGAAACAGCCAAGGGCGCCGCATCGCGCTCAGGCGTCCCAAGCGGGCGGAGCTCGATGCAATCGCCCTGCAGATTGCCGAGCTTGAAGCGAAGCCGGCAAGCGCGGCGGTGCGCGAACGCATCGCGGCCCTGCGCGAAGCGTTCGAGTTGCTTGAGCGCCGGCGCAGGCGAATTGCCTATGTCGATCCGGTCGACATCCGTTTCAATCGCTTCGATCCCCAGCCGGTACCGAACGCGAGCGCGGTGATGTTCTGTCTGATGGACGTCTCGGGATCGATGGGAGAGCGCGAGAAGGATCTGGCCAAACGCTTCTTTGTGCTGCTGCACCTCTTCCTGACGCGCCGCTACGAACGCACCGAGGTCGTCTTCATCCGCCACACCCACGAGGCCAAGGAAGTGGACGAGCATACGTTCTTCTACCACACCGAAAGCGGCGGCACGGTGGTCTCCACCGCGCTCGAGGAAATGCACCGCATCATCGAAGAACGCTATCCGGTCGCCGAATGGAACATCTACGCCGCCCAGGCCTCCGACGGCGATAATTTCGCCACCGACTCCGAGCGCTGCATCGAACTGCTCGACCGCAAGCTCATGCGGCTTTGCCAGTATTTCGCCTATGTGGAGATCATCGACGAGCGGGAAAGCCACATTTTCGGCTCGACCGAGAACGGGACGTCGCTCTGGCGCGCCTACAACGCCGTCGACGGCAAATGGCCGAATTTTCAAATGAGGCGCATTGCCGCGCCGGCCGACATATACCCGGTCTTCCGCGAGCTCTTCGCTAGGCAGCCAGCTTTGCGCAAGAGTGCGTGAGGGCCCGAGCCGATGGTCAGTCAGGCGCGCAAATCCGAACTGCTGTTTTCCGGGTCGGACTGGGATTTCAACAAGCTTTCCCGGGCCTATGACGAGATCGAAGCGATCGGCCGCGAAGAGCTTCGCCTCGACATCTACCCGGTGCAGATGGAGGTCATTTCCTCGCAGCAGATGCTCGATGCTTATTCATCGGTCGGCATGCCGCTGATGTATCGGCATTGGTCGTTCGGCAAGCGTTTCCTCTACGATGAGCTGCTTTACCGCAAGGGCGCGCGCGGTTTGGCCTATGAATTGGTCATCAACTCCAATCCCTGCGTCGTCTATCTCATGGAAGAAAACACCATGGCCCTGCAGGCCCTGGTGACGGCCCATGCTGCGCTCGGGCACAACCATTTCTTCAAGAACAATCACCTTTTCCGGCAATGGACGGATGCCGGCGGCATCCTGAGCTATCTGGATTTCGCCAAGAGCTACATCGCCCGATGCGAGGAGCGGCATGGCCTGGCCGCCGTCGAGGCGATCCTGGATTCGGCCCACGCGCTGATGGAGCAGGGGGTGTTCCGCTATCATCGACCGCCGAAACTATCGACCGAGCAGCAGCGCGAAGGGCTTCGCGAGCGCCTGGAATACGAGGAGCGTTCCTTCAACGATCTCTGGCGAACGCTGCCGCCGTCGCCGGGAAAGAGCAAGCCGGAAGCCAGCGACGAAATCCTTGCCGAGCGAAAGAAATCGCTCAACCTGCCGGAAGAAAACCTGCTCTATTTCCTCGAGAAGAACAGCCTCGTCCTCGAGCCCTGGCAGCGCGAGATCATCAGGATCGTGCGTGTCATCGCGCAATATTTCTATCCGCAGCGGCAGACCCAGGTGATGAACGAAGGTTGCGCCACCTTCGTGCATTACACGATCATGAACACGCTGTTCGACCGTGGCCGCATCAACGAAGGCGCCATGCTCGAGATTCTGCGCAACCACTCGAACGTCGTCTTCCAGCCGGCCTATGACGACCCGCGTTTTTCCGGCATCAATCCCTATGCGCTGGGTCTCGACATGATGCAGGATATTCAGCGCATCTCGACCGCGCCGACCGCCGAGGACCGCGATTGGTTTCCCGACATCGCCGGTCGCGGCAACTGGCGCGACACCCTTCTCGACGCCTGGGCCAACCACCGCGACGAATCCTTCATTCGCCAATATCTGAGCCCGACGCTGATCCGCAAATGGCGGCTCTTCTTGCTGGCCGACGGCGCCGACGAGCCGCACTATGAAGTAGCCTCGATCCACAATGAACGTGGCTATCGCAAGATTCGGTCGGCGCTCGCTCAAAGCTACGATGTCGGGGCGCGCTCGCCGGATATCCAAGTGGTCGACGTCGACCTCCTGGGCGATCGGCATTTGCGGCTCCAGCATAAGGTCAAGGACGGCGTCATGCTCGAGGGCCAGGGCCGCGACGCAACCCTGCGCCATATCCGCACCCTCTGGGGCTACGACGTCAGCCTGGCCGCCATCGATGCCGGAACCGGCTCAATCCTCAGTGAGCGCTCGGCCAAGGACCTTTGAGATCGCAGGAAGGCACTGCCTCACCAATAGGCCTTAGCCCTCGCCGACCGGCCTGATCCTCAACCGGGCGATCCGGTTCTTCTCGCGCCGCATCACCACGAAACGCTTGCCGTGGAAGGTGAAGGCCTGTTTCTCCTCGGGGATCGACTGGGTCTCGTGGATGACGAGGCCGGCGATCGTGGTGGCTTCCTCATCGGGCAGGTCCCAGTCGAGCGCCCGGTTCAAATCGCGGATCGACACCGTGCCGTCGACGACCACCGAGCCGTCAGCCTCCTTCTTGACGCCCTGCATGTCGACATCGTGTTCGTCAGCGATCTCGCCGACGATCTCCTCGATGATGTCTTCCAGAGTTACCAGCCCTTCGACCTCGCCATACTCGTCGACGACGATGGCGAAATGCGCTTTGCGGCGCAGGAAGGCGTTGAGCTGCTCCTGCAAGGTGGTGGTGTCCGGCACGAACCACGGTTTCGACGCGATCTTCATCACGTCTATCCGGGAAAAGTCGTTGCCGACTTCGTTGAGGGCTCTCAGCAGATCCTTGGCGTGCAGCACGCCGACAATGTTGTCGAGCGAGCCTTTCCACAGTGGCATGCGGGTGTGCGGGCTCTGCAGAATCTCGCGCACCACGGCTTCCGGCGCATTGTCGGCATTGACCGAGCGCATATTGGTGCGGTGAACCATGACGTCGGACACTTCGAGCTCGGCGAGGTCGAACAGGCCGCCGACGCGATCGCGATCTTCGCGCACCACCTGGCCGTCGCGGCGGAAATCGTCGACCGCGCCGCGCAATTCGTCCTGGGTCGACCGCTGCGGCTCGATACGCGACAGCTCATAGCCGAAGACCGCAAGCAGGCGCTTGCGCAGGGCGACAGTCAGCACGACGAGCGCGGCAAAAGCGGCAAGGACGATCCAGCCGCTGTCGCTGTTCATCTTAGCCGGCTTTCCTGTTGGCCGGATGCTTCTCCTTAAGGAAAGAAAGCACCTCGGATGGCGGCACGTCCTTGGCGATGAAGGCCTGGCCAATGCCGTGCGTCAGGATGAAGGTAAGCGCGCCGCGCGACACCTTCTTGTCCTGGGTAATGTAACCAAGCAGCGCTTCGGCGTCCGGCAGTTCGCCAGGGATGTCGGACATCCGCCAAGGCAGGCCGACAGCACGAAGATGCGTCTCGACGCGGTCCGCGTCGTCCGGGCTCGCCAGATTGAGGCGGGCCGAAAAGCGATGCGCCAGCGCCATGCCGATTGCAACGCCCTCGCCATGGACGAGGCGCGCGCCGTCATATCGCGTGGCGGCTTCCAGCGCATGGCCGAATGTGTGGCCGAGATTGAGCAGCGCGCGATCGCCGGTTTCGAACTCGTCGCGGGCAACCACATCGGCCTTGGCGCGGCAGGCTTCGGCGATCGCCTCGACCCGCGCCGGACCGCCGGCAAACACATCGCGCCAATTCTGCTCCAGCCAGGCAAAGAAAGACGGGCGGTCGATCAGCCCGTATTTGGCAAGCTCGGCATAGCCGGCGCGGAATTCGCGGATCGGCAGCGTGTCGAGCACGCCGGTATCGGCCAGCACCAGTCTGGGCTGATGGAAGACACCGACGAGATTCTTGCCGCGCGCGCTGTTGATGCCGGTCTTGCCGCCGACGGAGGAATCGACCTGCGCCAGGAGCGAGGTCGGGATCTGCACGAAGTGCATGCCGCGCCGCACGATGCCGGAGGCGAACCCGGCGAGATCGCCGATGACGCCGCCGCCAAGCGCGATGACAGTGTCGCGGCGCTCCAGCCTGGCGGCGAGCACACCATCGACCACCTCTTCAAGGCGAGCAAAGCTTTTCGTTTTCTCGCCGGCGGGCAGCGTGATGACGGCGGATTGGATGCCGCCCCGCTCAAGCCCCGCCGTCAGCGTTTCGAGATGCGCGGCAGCCACATTCTCGTCGGTGACGATGGCCGCGCGGGTGCCGGGAAGCCGCCCGGCGATCTCCTCGCCCGAGCGCGCGAGCAACCCGGACCCGATCAGTATGTCGTAGGCGCGCTCGCCGAGCCCGACTTCGACCTTCACCGGTTCGCTCACGATTGCACCTCATCGCTGGTGGCGATCGCGGCGATGCCGAGATGCACGCAAACTGTCGAGACCACCTCGCCGGCGATGATCTCCTTGCGGTCGTCGCGCGTCGGCACCGTAAGGTCGGCCGTGGCATAGACGGGATAGCGCTCGACCATCAGCTTCTCCAGCACCTCGCGCGGATCGGAGTTTTTCAAAAGCGGCCTGTTTGGCTTCTTCGAGACCCGTTCCATCAACAGGTCGAGATCGGCCTTCAGCCACACCGATATGCCGTGCGCCGAGATCGCCTCGCGGGTCTGCGCGTTCATGAAGGCGCCGCCGCCGGTCGACAGCACCTGCGGGCCGTTTTCCAGCAAGCGCAGGATCACCCGCTGCTCCAGCGCGCGAAATTCGGGTTCGCCGTAGCGCTCGAACAGTTCCGGTATCGTCATGCGCGAAACGCTTTCGATCTCCTGGTCGCTGTCGGTGAAGGGCAGCGACAGCATCGTCGCCACCTTGCGGCCGATCGCCGTCTTGCCCGCCCCCATCAATCCGACAAAGACGAGCGAGCGGCTGCCGAGCTTTTCGAGCAGCGCGGCACGGCCTTCGTCCGGCGGATTTGCTGGCAATGCGTTCATGCGGACCCTCTTTGCGCCGTATCGACATCAAAAGCCTGTTTGCGTCAAGCACGGCGCGGAAAGCTAGCCTTTCACTTGAGTTTCGCCACAAGCCTGTTTCGCGCGCGCGGCTTCGTCCTTGAATTGGTCGGATTGGCGTCCCATAAGGGCACAGGGGCTGGAATCGCAGAACAACAAGACGGGCGAAAATTGAATGCCGACTTTGTTTCGGTTTGTTGTGACGGTGGCGGTTCTGGCCGGTATTGCCTATGGCGCCATGTTTGCTTTGGCGATGTTCGTCGAGCCCAAGAAGGCGGAAATGAGCGTGCGCATTCCGGCCGACAAGCTCAATCCGAAGAAGAACTGACCAAGAGCTGATCCTGGCCCGATGAACAGCGCCGCCCGCATCGAAGCCTTCCTCGAAATGATGAGCGCCGAACGGGGAGCGGCCGAAAACACGCTCTCTTCCTATCGCCGCGATCTGGAGGATGCCTCGCAGGCGATCCGCGGCGGACTGGCGGCGGCTGGATCGTCCGACATCCGCGCCTATCTCGACGACATCGCCGCGCGCGGCTTCGCGTCGACTTCGCAGGCGCGCAAACTGTCGGCCATCCGCCAGTTCTTCAAATTCCTCTATGCCGAAAACCTGCGCGGCGACGATCCGACCGGCACACTGGACAGCCCGCGCAAAGGCCGGCCGCTGCCCAAGACGATGAGCGAGGCCGAGACCGGCCGCTTGCTCGACCGCGCGGCGCTGGAGGCGTTGGACGCCGCACCGGACGGCGACAGTCTGGCCGCGTTGCGTCTGCATGCGCTGGTCGAGGTTCTCTACGCCACCGGCCTGCGCGTCTCCGAACTGGTCGGCCTGCCGGTGACGGTGGCGCTGCGCGATGACCGCTTCTTCATGGTGCGCGGTAAGGGCGACAAGGAGCGCATGGTGCCGCTCTCGACCAAGGCGCGAACCGCCATGCGCGCCTGGCTCGCCGCCAGGGCCGAGCGGCCGGCCATTGCCGAAAGCCCGTTCCTGTTTCCCGCCTCTTCCGACAGCGGCCATCTCTCCCGGCAGGTTTTTGCCCGCGATCTCAAGGGGTTGGCCGCGCGCGCCGGCATTGCCGCGGCAAAAATCTCGCCGCACGTGCTTCGCCATGCTTTTGCCAGCCATTTGCTGCAGAACGGCGCCGACCTCAGAGCCGTTCAGCAGTTGCTTGGCCATGCCGACATCTCGACGACGCAGATTTATACCCATGTGCTGGAAGAGCGGCTGGTGCGCCTGGTCAACGATCATCATCCGCTTGCCGACTAGGCCTCATATCGCTATGTGAGGGCGACGTTCCACCGCCCGGAGCCGGCGTATAAGCGGTTCCGCCAGCCACAAGCCTTCCGACGGATCGGTCCGCCCAAGAATGTATAACTACCTCGATTTCGAAAAGCCGGTGCAGGATCTGGAGCTCAAGATCCTTGAACTGAAGAAGCTCGCCGAGAATGGCGAAGCGGTCGATGTGGCGGAGGAAATCAGCCGGTTGGAGAAGCGCTCGCGCGACGCGCTACGCGACCTCTACAAGGCGCTCACCCCTTGGCAGAAGGTGCAGGTCGCCCGCCATCCCGACCGCCCGCATTGCGTCGACTACATCAAAGGCCTGTTCACCGACTTCACGCCCTTGGCCGGTGACCGCAATTTCGGCGACGACGAGGCAATCGTCGGCGGCTTTGCCCGCTTCCGCGGCGAGCCTGTCGCGGTGATCGGCCAGGAAAAGGGCTCCGACACGGCAAGCCGCATCAAGCACAATTTCGGCTCGGTGCGGCCCGAGGGTTACCGCAAGGCGGTGCGCCTGATGGAGCTCGCCGACCGCTTCAACATCCCTTTGCTGACGCTGGTCGACACCGCCGGCGCCTATCCCGGCGTCGGCGCCGAGGAGCGCGGCCAGGCCGAGGCCATCGCCCGTTCGACGTCCGCCTGCCTTTCGCTCAAGGTGCCGTCGATCTCGGTGGTCATCGGCGAAGGCGGTTCCGGCGGCGCCATCGCCATCGCCACCGCCAACCGCGTCTATATGATGGAACATGCCATCTATTCGGTGATCTCGCCTGAGGGCGCGGCCTCGATCCTGTGGCGCGACACCACCCGCTCCAAGGACGCGGCGACCAATATGAAGATCACCGCGCAGGATCTTCTGGAAATGAAGATCATCGACGCCATCATCCCCGAGCCTATGGGCGGCGCCCAGCGCGCGCCGGATACGGTGATTGCCGCGACCGGCGACCTCATCGCCAGGACGATGAAGGATTTTGGCGGCGCCAACATCGATTTCCGCGAGCAGCGCCGCGAGAAATATCTGGCGATGGGCCGCAGCCTCTGAGGCAGCCAAGCTATTCAACTGTGGCCGGAATGAGCAATTCCGCCACAAAAATGCCGCCGCATTCGGGTCAATGGATTTGACGCGAGGGGTTGGCCCGGACTTGCGGTCGAGGCTTGCGGTAAGGAATTTTCAAGGTTAACGGGCTTACGGTCCGTCAGTGTTCCGCATGGCGGCCCGACCACAATGGACCGTTGGCCCGAGAGAAAAGACATAGCCGTACCGATGTTTGCCAAGCTTGCCCGCACCGGAGTCCTGATCGCCGCCATTGGCGTCGCCGGCTGCAACGATTCGTCGATGAAGGATTTTGCGCCGGAGGCCAACAAGCCGCTGCCCGACAAGATCCTGGCCGACATGCAGGCCAAGGGCATGGTGCGCACCTCTTCGGTGATGGCGCGCATCTTCAAGGAAGAAGGCAAGCTCGAAATCTGGAAGGCCAAGACCAACGGCCGCTACGAGATGGTGGCCAGCTACGAGATCTGCAAATGGTCCGGCAAGCTTGGGCCCAAATACACCGAGGGCGACCGCCAGGCGCCGGAAGGCTTCTACACCGTGCGGCCGTCGCAGATGAATCCGCGCTCGAACTACCATTTGTCGTTCAACATCGGCTTTCCCAACGCCTATGACCGCGCCAACGGCCGCACCGGCCAGAACCTCATGGTGCATGGCGCCTGTTCATCTTCGGGCTGCTATTCGATGACCGATGCGCAGATCGAGCAGATCTATGCTTTCGGCCGCGACGCCTTCCAGGGCGGCCAAACCGAATTCCAGATCCAGGCTTTTCCGTTCCGCATGACCGCCGCCAACATGGCGCGCTACCGCAACGACCCGAACTACGAGTTCTGGAAGATGCTGAAGGTCGGCTACGACAATTTCGAGATCACCAAGGTGCCGCCGAAGGTCGATGTCTGCGAAAAGCGCTACGTCTTCAACCAGGTGGCGCCCGAGGGCACGACCTTCGACCCGACCGGCCCCTGCCCGGCGATGACCCAGCCGGATTCGCTGAAGTCGGCCTTTGCGAACTACGAGAAAAGCTACGACGCGGCGTTCAATTCGGCCGTGAATTCCAGCACGCCGCCGCCGAAGCCGACCATTGCCGGCGTCAAGGAAGCAAGCATCGTCTCCGACTGGTCGAAGCGCCGCGCCCGCGGCGAGCGCGTGCCGATCGACCCGCCATCGATGAATTCGGACGGTTCGGTGACCGAGACGACCCGCATGGGCCGCATCGATTCGCCTGCCGGCCGCAAGATGGCGGCGCTCGACGCCGAGAAGGAAGCCAAGCGCAAGGCCGAGGAACAGCGCGTGGCGGCGATCGAAGCGGCCAAGGCCGCCAAGGAAGCGGCGAAGGCGCAACAGTTGGCTGAGAAGGAAGCTGCCAAGCAGGCCGCTCAGCAGCAGGTCGTCACCGCAGGCGTCGAAACGGCGCCCGCCCAGCCGGCCGCCGAAACGCAGGCGGCGGATGCCGACCAGGGCACTGTCTCGAAGCTGAAGAAGAAGCTGCTCGGCATGTTCGGCGGCTGAGAATTAAATGCCTGTCGGCCAAAAGTGCAAAGCGGTTTTGGGATAACGACATGCATGAACAAAAGGCGAAACAGGCAGCCATTTACGATCTCAAGGGACTGAACTGCCCGCTGCCAGTGCTGAAAGCGCGCAAGCGACTGGCGGCGATGCGGCCGGGCAGCCGGCTTTGGCTTGAAACCACCGACCCGCTGGCCGTGATAGACATTCCAGCTTTCTGCGCCGATGCCGGCCACCAATTGGTTGAGACGGCAGCCGTCACGGGCGGCCACCGCTTCCTGGTCGAGCGCGGCGCGGTCTGAATCGCCGGTTCTCTCGACTTATAGCCCGGCGATCGCCAGCGGATTGGCCTCGAGCGCCGCCCGGTCCGGCGTGTCGATCGACGGCTTGTTAGTGAAAGCCGCGAAGAGGCGCTGGATATAGTCCTGCGGCATATCGAGCGTGATCAGCACCAGCCTGGTGCCGCGCTGGCCGTCCGGCCAGGCCGGCAGCCTTGCCGGCGGATGCAGGATTTTCTGCACGCCGTGGATGACCAGCGGCCGTGAAGGATCCTCCATCAGCTCGATGACGCCCTTCATGCGCAACAGCTTCTCGCCATGGGTGGAGCGCAGGAGATCCAAAAACATCTCGATCGCCGAGAACGGCACCGGGCCTTCATGTACGAGCGAATGCGAGCGTACACGGGCATCGTGGCGATGGTGATCATGGTGGTGGTGATGATCGTGGCCATCGTCATGGTGATGATGGTCATCGTGGTGACGATCATGATCATGCGCCGCCTCTTCACCCAGCCAGCGCCGCACGTCGGGGCTCTTGGTTTCAGGGTTGTAGAGCCCGCAATTGAACAGCGACGCCGCACCGGCATCGGCACCGCCGAGAACCAACGCGCCAGGGTTGATCTGCCTCAGTCGCGCCCGCAGGCCATCGACTTCGCCCGGATCGGCAAGGTCGGTCTTGGTCAGCACGATGCGATCGGCGACCGCGGCCTGTTTCACAGCCTCGACATGGGCGTCGAGCGTGGCCTCGCCATTGACGGCGTCGACCAGCGTGATCACGCCGTCGAGCCGGAAGGCCTGCACCAGCGCCGGATGTGCCATGATCGACTGCAGTACCGGCGCCGGATCGGCGAGACCCGTGGTTTCGACCACAACCCGCGCCAGCCTCTCGATGTGGCCGGTCTGCAACCGGTCGACAAGATCGGCCAGCGTGTCGACCAGGTCGCCGCGCACGGTGCAGCACAGGCAGCCATCCGAAAGCTGGATGATGCCATCGGAGGCCTGTTCGACCAGAAGGTGGTCGATCGCCACGTCGCCGAACTCGTTGATGATCACCGCCGTGTCGGTCAGCTGCGGATCCTTGAGCAGCCGGTTGAGCAGCGTCGTCTTGCCGGCGCCGAGGAAGCCGGTAAGCACAGAGACGGGGATGGGAAAGCCGCTCATCGGAGTTGTCCTTGATGGAGCATGATCTTTTCCGAACCGTAGGTCAGCGAAGCAAAAACCGGTTCCCACTTTTCGGGATCATGCTCTTCAGTTCGCCGCCTTGACCGGCTGGTCGCCCTGCGCGGCTGCATTGGCCGTTCCGGTTGCCAGCGGTTCGGCGCCGGCGGGCATCGGCTTGTCGGGCCGCCAGCTCGGCAGCGGCACATCGGCATAATTCTGGTTGGCCTGATCGACAAAAGCCTTGGGCGCCGGTCCGGTGGCGCCGCCGAGGCCGACCGCGATCAGCGTCGGATGGTCAAGCTTCACCTGATACGGCGATTTCGGCACGTCCTTGGCGGCAATTTCGGGGGCCGCCTCGGACTGCTCCTCTTTCGGCTTCTTCTTGCAGATCTCGTCTTGCATGTCGTTAGGTGACAGCGTGTCGCCGTAAGGCTTGAGAGCGGCCAGCGTGGGCAAACCCGCCGCCGGCGTATCAAAACCCTGATCGAGCAGCTTTGCCGCCGCCTCGGCCCGGCTGACAGCGGATTTCTCGCCAAGCACCACGGCAACCAGGGTGCGGCCGTTGCGCGTCGCCGAACCGATCATGTTGAAGCCCGACGAACAGACGAAGCCGGTCTTCATGCCGTCGGCGCCGGGGTAGCGGCCAATCAAAAGATTGTAGTTCGGGATCGCCTTCTTGCCGACGGCGAGCCCTTCGATCGAGAACCAGGGCGCATATTGCGGGAAATCGGTGCGCAAGGCCGTCACCAGCACCGCGAGGTCACGCGCCGTCGTATATTGTTCGGGCGAATAGAGCCCGTTCGGGTTGACGAAATGCGTTCCAACCATGCCGAGCCGCGCCGCCTCGGCGTTCATGCGATCGGCAAAGGCCGCTTGTGTCCCGCCGATGTTCTCGCCGACCGCCATGGCAATGTCGTTGGCCGATTTGACCAGCATCATCTTCAGCGCATTGTCGAGCCGCATGACCGAGCCCGGTTTGAAACCCATCTTGCTCGGCGGCTCGCCGGCCGAATGTTTCGTCACCTTGATCGGCGAATCGAGCGCCACCTCGCCTGCCTGAATCGCGCGGAAGGTGACATAGGCGGTCATCAGCTTGCTCAGCGAAGCCGGATACCAGCGTTTGAACGCATCCTGATGCTCGAGCACGTTGCCGCTCTTCAGGTCGAACAGGACCACCGGATTGGCGCGCGCTGCACCAACAAGCACCGGAAACGCCAGCGCACCCGCCAGCAATAGGTTGAGGAAATGCCTTGGCCGCATGATCTATTCCGAAATCGCCTCTTGCCGTAATCGCCGCTGGCTCCGTAAGATTTGGTTACACGATTGCCAGCATGATGCGATCCGACCCTCAACCCCGGACCGCATTTGTCGTGCTATTTACCCTATGTGACGCCAAAATGGCAGAGTGCCGGACAATCACAATTGCTGAGCAGCCGCTCTGAACCAACTGCCGTCAACCAACCAAGAGATGGACCGATCATGCCGATTTTGAACCGCGCCGCGGAGATGCAGGAAGAAGTTGCCGGCTGGCGGCGCCATCTGCACCAGACGCCGGAACTGAACTTCGATGTCTTCCAGACCGCCGACTTCGTTGCCGAGAAGCTGAAGGCTTTCGGCTGCGACGAGGTGGTGAGAGGGCTAGGCAAGACCGGCGTCGTCGGCATCATCCGCGGCCGCAAGGGCGATGGCTCGACTGTCGGCTTACGTGCCGACATGGACGCGCTGCCGATCGAGGAGATCACCGGCAAGCCGTGGGCCTCGACCGTTTCAGGCAAGATGCATGCCTGCGGCCATGACGGCCACACGGCCATGTTGCTGGGTGCGGCCAAATATCTCGCCGAGACGCGCAATTTCGCCGGCACCGTGGCGGTGATCTTCCAGCCGGCCGAGGAAGGCGGCGGTGGCGGCAACGAGATGGTCAAGGACGGCATGATGGAGCGCTTCGGCATTGCCAAAGTGTTCGGCATGCACAATATGCCGGGACTGCCCGTCGGTCAGTTCGCCATCAAGCCCGGCCCGATCATGGCCGCGACCGCCGAGTTCACCATCACAGTCAGGGGCCGCGGCGGCCATGCGGCGATGCCGCACGGCACGATCGACCCGATCGTCATCACCAGCCAACTGGTCGTCGCTTTGCAGACCATTGCCTCGCGCAGCACCGACCCGGTCGAGGCCGTGGTGGTCTCGGTGACCAAGTTCCATGCCGGCGACGCCTATAACGTCATCCCCGAAAGCGCCCAGATCGCCGGCACGGTACGCACGCTGAAGAAGGAAGTGGCCAGGAAATCTGAAGAGCGCATCCGCGCCATCTGCGCCGGCGTCGCCACCGCGTTCGGCGCCGTGATCGAGGTCGATTATGACGCCAACTACCCGGTCACCTTCAACCATGCGGAAGAGACCGTCTTTGCCGGCGACATCGCGGCAGGCGTCGCCGGCGACAGTCATGTCCACCGCGCCATCCAGCCGGTGATGGGCGGCGAGGATTTCTCCTACATGCTGGAAGCCCGCCCCGGCGCCTTCATCTTCATCGGCAACGGCGACTCAGCCGGCCTGCATCACCCGGCCTATGACTTCAACGACGAGGTCATCCCGCACGGCATGAGCTACTGGGTGAAGCTGGCAGAAACGGCGCTGGCCGCCTGACGATCCGGTGGTCGAAAGCGGCGGCATTTGCCGCCTTGCGATCAGGCCGTTTGGCCTGACCGGACGAGCGCCGACGGTGTCAGAGGGCCTCGGTCGCATACCCCGGTCGCATACCTCTTGGCGAACCGGCCCGAAGCGTTTATGTGTCGGGCCGCGTGGTCCCGTAGCTCAGTAGGATAGAGCGGCAGATTCCTAATCTGTAGGTCACAGGTTCGATTCCTGTCGGGATCACCAAGTTTTTCAAGGACTTGGCAAGCTCGCGCCTACTGAGGCTTGTCGCTCGGCGCCCATTTGAAGTGATCGCCGTCCTTTTCGATGTGGCCGATACCCGGGAACGGGAAGTGGGGCGCAAAGATCAACTCCTGGTCCTTGGCGAGCGCGGCCAGCGTCTTGGCTCTGTTCTGCTCCGCTTCAGGCTTGTCGCCATCGAAGGCCACAGCCCAGTCGGGCTTGGCGAGCGACAGGATCGAGCTGTGTGCGGTGTCGCCTATATCGAAAAGCCGTGCCTTCCCGGATTTGATCTGGTAGCCGACATGGCCGGGTGTGTGGCCCGTCAACGCGACCGAAATGATGCCGGGCGCCACTTGGGCGCCGGCCTTGAACGGCTTCACATGGTCGGCGATGACCTTGACGATATCGGCCACGCCGTTGTTGGACTTGGCGAAGTTCCACTCCACATCCGACATCCGTATCGAGGCATTGGGGAAGGCAAGTTTGCCGTCCTTGACCAGTCCGCCGATATGATCTGGATGGGAATGGGTGATCAGGATTTCGTTGACGTCGCCGGGTTTCACGCCGGCCTTGGCCAGGCTGTCCTGTAGCGCGCCGCCGACGCCGGTGTCGATCAGCACGATCTTGTTCTTCGATTTCACCAGCAGGGCATCGACGCTCAGCGTGATGTTGTCGGTGGGTGCGCCCGCTGCCTTGAGCAGTTCGCTGACTTCCGCAGGGCTGTGGTCGATGCCGAAGGTCTTGCCGTCGTTGGGTTTGATGAACTGGGCGTCGTGCAGCGCGACGATGTCGAGTTGGCCAAGCTTGAACGACTTGGCGTCTGGCTGTTGCGCCGGCATCTGCGCCATTGCCAACCCTTGATGGAGCATCATCAAGGCCGTCATGGCCATCAGCCTCGCCGTGGATTTTAACATTGTCATGACGATATCCTATCGCTGCGCGAGGCGTGACGGTACCGGATTGCCTCTCGTGCGGCAGGCATATTGGAGGACCGGTCTGATCACAAATTCGCTAGCGGATATAGGCCTTGGCGGGCCTCCGGCAATGAGTGCACGCCGCCAAAGATGAGACTTCCAATCGACACGCTGCCAAGCTCGCGGTGCTGACACGCCAGGCGGCTTGGCATATCGAGCAGACCGATGCCGCGGCGCAAAAGGTCGAGCAGGCAGTCGCTGAATTTGCCGAGGCAACAGCTCAGCGTTTGCCGTTTCCGTGAAACGGTGAAATGGTCTAACGAGCCCCGCCGGATCAGCCTGAGACAATTTCGTAGTGAAGTATCTGGGCGTCGCCCAGGGACGATCTACGTCCAGGCGAGATGACGCCGGAGCCGAAGAGGACAATATCTTCGCGGCGTACGAATACTTCATGGCCGGGTCCCATCGACACAAACGTGCCCGACGAGCTTCGCTCGACAAGCCGGGCCTTGCCACTCGAAATGGTGAAGGTCGCGTGGTGCCGTGAGACCCAGGGCCGCTGGACGACGATATCGCATTCCGGAGATCGGCCGATCGTCACGGATTCGTTGTTTCGGCAGGATCGCAACTGACCTTCATAGCGGATGACCAGATTGATCTGCGGCGGCGGGGCGGAGCGCCTGTCGACAACGGTGCCCCGGCTGGCGACGTGCGCACTGAGGGGGCCATCGTCGCTCCCCAGGGTATAGACATCGAAGAGTTCTTGCTTTCCCTTGAAGGCCATTTTGTCGAGGAGCCGCAAGGTACTGCGGCTGCCCGCGGAAAGAGCTTCGAAGAAGCTCTGGCTGATCAGGACCTCCCCTGGGTTGGCCGTGGTGGACAACCTTGCAGTGACGTTGACAACGTCGCCGAACACCGCGCCGCGCGCGCGAATGACCGTCCCGAAATGCAATCCGATCCGGGCGTTCAAAGGCTCTTTCGCCAGTTGGCCGTCAATCTGGCAGACGGCCCTCAGCGCCGCTTCCGGTCTCTCGAACAGGCTGAGCACGTCATCGCCCTTCGAGTGAATGAAGTCACCGCCGTGCTGGGCGACGATCTCGCGTATCGCGTCCAGGCAATCCGAAACCTGCCGCAGGGCGGCATCGTCACCGATGTTCTCGTAGAGAGGCACGCTACCCACGACGTCAGCCAAGAGGACTGCGGTTAGAAGTCTTTCCTGATCCATCGACTCGTGTCCGCCAGAAAACGCGGCGTGTATAACATACCAAAGTCGACCTTGACTTATCACTTGTGCGCCAAGAGGCCGGGGCAGCTGCCTTGTCGCTATTCTCTTGGGCGGACAGGCATCCGCCTTCCCGCCAAACGGGTTATCGGCCTCAAAACAGCGGCGACAACGACGTTTCGTTTCCCTAGAGCGTTTCACCGTTTCACGGAAACGGCGAACCGCTCTAACTCTTTGTTTTTAGGCAATTCCGGACGGAAAACCGCTCTCACTTTTCCTGGAATTGCTCTAGCCCGGGCTGCCGGCCGCCGGATTGGCGATGACGGCGGCCCGGAAGCGAGCGACGAAATCGTCGAGCGCCTGCCGGTCCGCATCCGAGATCGCCCAGTAGGAAAAGGCGTCGTCGGTCCAGTGTACCAGGAAGAAGCCGCCGGCTGAGAGGTCGTCCGCCACCGGCATTGACTTGGCCTCGTTCTGGCGCGGTGCGGCCACCAGCGTGATCAGGTGCTCGTGGTGGCGATAAACCAGCGCCGGCATCGGCTTGTCGCCGATGACTTCGACGCGACCGCCGACCAGCGCATAGCCATCCTTGGCCATGTCGGGGGCGGCGGGCGAGACACCGAGACGACCGTCGAGCCATGGCTTCACCGTGTGGCGGTCGGACGACACGATGTCGACCGGGGTTGCGGCGAGCAGGCTGCGGCGATGGCCGTTGGCTACGGCGACCGCGAAACTGTCCGGCGCATTGTCGACCATCAGCCATTGCGTCGCGCCGCTGGCGAGAAACGCCGTCAATACGATCGACGCTGCCATCTGGCGCCAGTCGAAGGAGGCGAAGCGGCGCGCAGCGCGTGGCCGCATCTCGATCACCTTGCCTTGTTGTTGCTGTGCGGGCGCTTCCGCTTCCACGGTGTCGGCCTCGTCGGTTCCCTTCACCGCGGCGATGGCCGCGATGCGCGCCAGGAAATCGTCGCTGACTGCGGGACGCTGCACATTGGCGAGCGCGCCACGCAGCGCAACCAGCCGGGCATGCTCGGCGGCAAGGTCCGGATCGGCGGCCATGCGACGCTCGACGGCAAGGGCTGCCGCGGCGTCGAGCTCGCCATCGACAAGGGCGTGGATCATCAGCTTCATATCCTGCGGGTCTTGCGGCAATCCATCCTCACGCGGGCGATTTTCATGCGGGCTCATGATGGCGCCCTCCAAGTTCCGTCATCAAAAGACCGCGGGCCCGCGCCAGCCGCGACATCACCGTGCCTTGCGGCACGCCGAGCATGGTGGCGATCTCGCGGTAGCTGAGACCGTTTATGTCGCGCAGCACCACCGTCTCGCGAAACGCTTCCGGCAGCCCTGCGATCGCAGCCTCTACAGCCGCCGTATTCGCCTTGGCGATCAGCACCGCTTCCGGGCTGTCCGCATCATTGTCTGGCAACGGCGACACATCGTCGAGGTCAGCGAGATCGCCGACCGCGACAACGGCGCGCGGCCGGTTGCGCGCCATCCATGTGTAGGAGGCATTGCGCACGATGGTGAGCAGCCAGGCGCGGGCATTGCCGCCGGAAAAGCCGGCAATGCCGGCATGCGCCTTAAGGCAGGCCTCCTGCACCACGTCCTCGGCATCGGCCGTATTGCCGGTCAGCCAGCGGGCGAGCGACAGCGCGTCGCCGAGATGCGGCAGCACCACTTCGGCAAAACGCGCGGCCAGGACCTTTTCGCTCAACACCGTTCCACCGTCAGGCGCTCCCGCCAGGGGCTTGCTGCCATCCTCAGATGGCGCTGACCTGTCCCTGCTCGTGCGGGCGAAGATCGCGACTGCAGGCGAAGGCGCCTGCTTCGGGGGAGGTGAAGGCATTGGGGTCACCGGAGTCAAGGGTCTCGGAAGCAAGTGGCGCCTCGGAAGAGAACGGCGCATCGCTGGCTGCAATGAGATGCTGGCCGTCATGGTCGTAAATCTCGATGGTTGCGATCGGCACGGATCAGGGCCGGCGGCGCGGTGGGATGGCCCAGAATATATGCGCCCAGCTCATGCGCTCCAAAGGACGGCAATGGCTGATGCCCTCGCCCGCTTCGGTCGCAATCCTATTGTTTTCATGCCGCT
Source organism: Mesorhizobium sp. RCC_202 (assembly GCF_041355295.1). Lineage (NCBI taxonomy): Bacteria > Pseudomonadati > Pseudomonadota > Alphaproteobacteria > Hyphomicrobiales > Phyllobacteriaceae > Mesorhizobium > Mesorhizobium sp. RCC_202. The sequence goes on along the minus strand of NZ_JBFUPO010000013.1, from coordinate 35,842 downwards.
TCATGTTGGTCTCCTGCTGCCGCGCACATCCGGCGCATGCCCTGAAGACCAGCGGACCCGGCTGTTTATTCCCGGCCGCCGGATTTTTTCGCTCACGCTAATGTGATCGCTTTTTGCGGGGACCGAGTTCGGCCGTATTGGCTTTTGTTATCCGGCTCACGCTTGGCCGGTGGCCCGTATGATATCAATTCATCCGGTTTTCAGCGGAGGGGACCCGTGCCGGATATCAGCTCAGGCAAGCCATTGCCGTGGACGACGTTCAGGGTCATTGCCGCCCTGCTGATCGTCACCTTCGTCTACCGTCTGTGTATCCCTTCGCATGAGTATGACAGCCGCGGTGTCGTCATTCTCGACATCGTACTGAACATCGGGCTGCTCGTCGGACTCTGGGGCACGAGACGCACGCTGAGCCAACAGGGGCCAAACGACGACCGCTGGAAAGTCGGCGCGCCCTTGTATTGGGCGGCGCTGATTTCCGGCATCGGCCTGCTGATGATCCGCTTCACCAGCAATTCCGCATGGTGGACCGGACATCTCATGTACAGCTTGTCCTGATTCAGGCCGCGCAAGGGCAACCGGTCGGGCGGCCAGGAACAAATATCAGAGCGGTTCGACGATTCTGAACCGCCCCGGATAAAGCCGTCCGCTACTGTGCTGTCCAGCCGCCATCCATCGGCAGCGTCGTGCCGGTGATTTGCCTGGCGGCGTCCGAGCACAGGAACAGCGTCAGCGCGGCGAGTTCCTCGACGGTGACGAACTCCTTGGTCGGCTGCGCGGCGAGCAGCACATCGTGCTTGACCTGCTCCTCGGTCATGCCGCGCGCCTTCATCGTGTCGGGGATCTGCTTTTCGACCAGCGGCGTCCAGACGTAGCCGGGCGCGATCGCGTTTACCGTGATGCCGTTTTGCGCCACTTCCAGCGCCACCGTCTTGGTCAGACCGGCAATGCCATGCTTGGCCGAGACATAGGCCGATTTGAACGGCGAGGCGACCAGCGCATGCGCCGAAGCGGTGTTGATGATGCGGCCCCATTTGCGGCTCTTCATGCCGGGCACCACCGCCTTGATGGCATAGAAGGCGGCCAAAAGGTTGATGCGGATGATCGCTTCCCACTTGTCGTCGGGAAACTCCTCGATCGGCGCGACGTGCTGGATGCCGGCATTGTTGACCAGGATGTCGAGGCTGCCGAAGGCAGCTTCGGCATCGTGGACCATCGCGGTCACCGCCGCGCCGTCCATCATGTTGGCGTCCGAGTAGCGGCACCTGACGCCGAAATCCTTCTCGATGCCGGCCCGCTCCTGCTCGATCGCCGCGGCGTCGCCGAGCCCGTTGATGGTGACATTGGCGCCCTCTGCGGCAAAGGCGCGGGCGATGGCCAGGCCAATGCCACTGGTCGAGCCGGTGACGAGCGCATTCTTCGAAGACAGGGAACCCATGGGAGATCTCGCGACAGGAGGGAAGGACTATCAAAGGCACATAGTTTGTGCGCCGCAGCATGACAATGCCACAGGCATATGTCGGCGCTATTACAGTCCAGCAAAGGCTTTGCCGGCTTTCGAACGTGCCTGTCGCGGTGCTGACACGGCACTGTCATGCTGCCATGCAACATATTTCCCAGCGCATTCGCGCGGGGTCATTTCAAGCTGTTTGGGGGCACCAGAATGGAAATCGCCGACGTCGTGAAGCGCGCCTATGCGATGCCGCTCACCAATCCGTCCTTCCCGCCCGGCCCCTATCGCTTCTTCGACCGCGAATACGTCATCATCACCTACCGCACGACGCGCGAGGCGCTCGAAGCGGCGGTGCCGGCGCCGCTTGAAATCGACGAGCCGCTGGTCAAATACGAATTCATCCGCATGCCGGATTCGACCGGCTTCGGCGACTACACCGAGACCGGCCAGGTTATCCCGGTGCGCTACAAGGGGCAGCATGGCGGCTTCGTCCATTCCATGTATCTCGACGACGACGCGCCGATCGCCGGCGGCCGCGAGCTGTGGGGCTTCCCCAAGAAGCTTGCCAGCCCCAAGATCGTGCATGAAGGCGAAGTGGTGGTCGGCACGCTGCACTATGGCAGCGTGCTCTGCGCCACCGGCACGATGGGCTACAAGCACCGCGAGGCCGACCATGACCAGGTGCTGGCGTCCCTCGCGGCGCCCAATTTCCTGATCAAGATCATCCCGCATGTCGACGGCAGCCCGCGCATCTGCGAACTGGTCCGCTACTACCTCACCGACATCACGCTGAAGGAAGCCTGGACGGCCCCGGCCGCGCTCGATCTCAGGCCGCATGTCATGGCCGATGTGGCGAAACTGCCTGTGCTCGACATCGTTTCGGCCGTTCACTTCAAAGCCGATCTGACGCTGGGCCTCGGCGAAGTCGTGCATGATTACCTCGCTGACCACAGCCAATCCGCTGCCGGCGCGACAAAGCTGGAGAAAGTCAGTGCTTGAGCGCAACCGCAGCACGGCAGCCGCCGCCACCATCGAGGAAATCACGGCTCAGTATGACCGCATCGCGCTGGTGTTCCAGGGCGGCGGCGCACTCGGCGCTTATCAGGCCGGCGTCTACCAGGCGCTCGCCGACGCCGGTTGCGAGCCGACATGGCTCTCCGGTGTTTCGATCGGCGCCATCAACGCCTCGATCATCGCCGGCAACGAGCCAAGCCGGCGCCTGCAGCGGCTGGAGCAGTTCTGGCAGACGATCTCGGGCCGCAAGATCTGGTCCTATACGCCCGAAGGCGACATCTATCGCGATATCCGCAACCAGACCTCATCCTTGATGACGATGACGATGGGCCAGCCGGGTTTCTTCAAGCCGCGCAATCCCAATCCCTGGCTCCAATTGTCGGGAGCGGACGGCGCCACCAGCTTCTACGACACGGCCGAGTTGAAGGACACGCTGGAGAGCCTGATCGACTTCGACGTGCTCAACGATGGCAAGAAGCGCCTGAGCGTCGGCGCGGTCAACGTCAGGACCGGTAATTTCGTCTATTTCGACACCGACAAGGTCCGCATCGGGCCGGAGCACATCATGGCCAGCGGCGCGCTGCCGCCGGCCTTCCCGTCGATCCGCATCGAGGGCGAGTACTATTGGGATGGCGGCATCGTCTCCAACACGCCGCTGCAATATCTGCTCGACCAGGAAGAGGACCGCTCCTCGCTGGTGTTCCAGGTCGATCTGTTCAGCGCTCGCGGCGTGCTGCCGCGCGGCATGGCCGACGTGCTGTCGCGCCACAAGGACATCATGTATTCGAGCCGCACGCGGCAGAACACCGACAATTTCGAGCGCATCCACGCGCTGAAGATGAAGCTGCTCGACGCGCTGAAGCGCGTGCCGCCGGAGCAACTCAAGGACGGCGAGAAGGAATTGATCGCCGACTATTCCAACGCCGGCGTCGTCAACATCGTGCACCTGATCTACCAGCACAAAGGCTATGAAGGCCACGCCAAGGACTACGAGTTCTCCGGCACCTCGATGCGCGAGCATTGGGAAATGGGCCAGGAAGACACGGAACGCACGCTGCGCCACAAGAAGTGGCTGATGCTGCCCAAAAATGTCGAAGGCGTCGCCATCCACGACCTGCATCGGGAAGACCCGACCTGATATTTTGCGTCGGGCAACGGGCTTCCTGAACACGGGCATTGCACGAAACGAATCCTTCGCCGGCTTCGGTCAGACCGACACTGCGCATCGTGCGCGTATCGCGCGCTTCCCGACACGCGCCCTTGAGAAGGCGCACCGTTTCGCCGATCCGATAGAGTCACCCCTGACTGCCCGGCAGAAACTGCGGTGCAGGGCAACGCCTGAATGTCTCCATGCCGCCGAGCACAATCTGCCGGGACTGTGAAGCCCTTCTTCACAGCCTATCAACATTATTGCGGATAGCCGCTTGTCGAAAGCGGACGTACATCCGGGGCAGCAACTACGCCAGGCTCAATGGAGTGCCGCCGATGACCGCCGAAGCTGGCTCCTCTACCATCGCCCCGTCGCGTGACGCCTGGCGCGGCCTGCTCTGGTTTGCGCCGCTCACGGCGCTTTGGCTACTGACGATCTTCAATTGGCCGGCGATCCCGGCCAGCGGCGTTCCGACCACAGCCCACCAGCTCGCGGCCCACGGGCTCATCGCGCTGGGACTGTGGCTCGGCCTTGAACGCACGGACCTGACGCATGGTCAACGCAGCGCGACCTGGTTGGCGATCATGATCCCGGACACGCTGTGGTTCGCCATCGCCTGGAGCGCCGCGATCAATGGTGTCTTCCATTCGGACGCCGCATCTTTCCCGGTGTTGCCGTCGGCGATCTTCCTGCCGGTGATCGTCGGAGCGCCGCTGTTGTTGTTCTCGAAGCGGATCGGGCAGGTGCTCGATGCGATGCCGGTGGGCTGGCTCGTCGCGGTTCAGGTCTACCGCGTATTTGGCAGTTGGGCTATCGCGGCCTGGCTGCACGGTTCGCTGCCTGGCGTGTTCGCACTGCCGGCAGGCATTGGCGACATGCTGACCGGGCTTCTGGCGTTGCCAGCGGCGATCACAGTGGCGACCGGCACAGCGGAAGGGCGGAGAGCTGCTGCTTTCTGGAACATCCTCGGCCTTGCCGACTTCGCTGTCGCGGTCACCATGGGCATGATTACCTCGCCAGGCCCGTGGCAGTTGATCGTTCCTGATGTGCAGACCATCGGCGCTGGCAATTACCCGGGTGTGCTAACTCCTGCTTTCGTGGTGCCAGGCTCAATCCTGCTACATGTGTTGTCGCTGCGCCAACTGAGCCGCCGCGGCAGGGCGGATGTTGCGCAGCAATAGCAGAGGCGAATTCCGCATCAGCGCCGACCGGAACGGGGTGATCCTCGGGCGAGCCGGAAACATGACCTTCGGTGTTGCGAAGCGCGTCGCGCGTGGTGCCGGCTATCTTCCCAGGCAAGCAGTGTCAGATCCGTTGCGTGGTTCATCGCCGCCACTCATGCCTGCGCCAAAATGAAACGGCGCCAGAACTGGCGCCGTCGATATTTACAGCCGAAACATGAACCGCCGCTCAGAACACCTGGCGGAAGATGATGAACAGCGCGAAAGCGAGCGCGATCGAGCAGGGCAGCGTCAGCACCCAGGCCAGCAGAAGGTTGCGCACGGTCGACCATTGCAGGCCCGAACCGTTGGCCGCCATCGTGCCGGCAACGCCCGAGGACAACACGTGTGTGGTCGACACCGGCAGGCCGAAGCGGTCGGCCATGCCGATGGTGATCATCGCCACCAGCTCGGCGGCCGCGCCCTGGCCGTAGGTCAGATGGCTCTTGCCGATCTTTTCGCCGACGGTGACGACGATGCGCTTCCAGCCGACCATGGTGCCCAGGCCAAGCGCCAGCGCGACGGCGACCTTCACCCAGAGCGGGATGAACTTCGTCGCATTGTCCACCGCCTTGTGATAGTCGGTGACCGCCTTCAAATCGGCGGCCTGCATCGGCAGCAACTGCTTCTTGTCGATCAGCTTCAGCGCTTCGCCAATCAGGTAGATGTCGTTACGGGCGTTGCTGACCAGGTCGGTCGGAACGTTGTCGACCGAGGCATAGGGCTGCAACGAAGCTGTCGTGTTGTGGATATAGGTCTGCAGCGCGACAGTCGTTTGATCGCTCCAGGTTTTGGTGCGCACAGCGTCCTGAACGGCGGCCTTGGCAGCAGCGGCATCGGCAACGGTGACGCCAGGCTTGACATATTTGCCCAGCGCCGTCTCCACGCTGACCGAAGCCGCCTTATAGGTTTCAAGATAGTTGATGTCGGGCGTGCGATTGAGCGCATAGGCGGTCGGCACGACACCGATCAGGATCAGCATGATCAGGCCCATGCCCTTCTGCCCGTCATTGGAGCCATGCGCGAAGCTGACGCCGGTGCAGGTGAAGATGAGCAGCGCGCGAATCCACCATGGCGGCGGCGCGTTGCCCTTCGGCGCCTCGTAGAGCGCCGGATTGCGCACCAGGAGCTTCATGGCATAGAGCAGGACGAAGGCGGCGAAGAAGCCGACGATCGGCGAGACCAGCAAGGTGATGCCGACATTGGTCGCCTGACTCCAGTCGACGCCACTGGTGGCGCTGCCGGCCGGAGCCATGAACTGGTTGGCAAGGCCGACGCCGATGATCGAGCCGACCATGGTGTGCGAGCTCGAAGCCGGCAGGCCGAGGAACCAGGTGCCGAGGTTCCACAGGATGGCCGCGACCAGAAGGGCGAACACCATAGCGAAGCCCGAGGACGAGCCGACCTGCAGGATGAGTTCGACCGGCAGCAGCGAGAGGATGCCGAACGCCACCGCGCCGCTCGAGGTCAGGACGCCGAGGAAATTGAAGGCGCCCGACCACATGACGGCGAATTCGGCCGGCAGCGAACGTGTATAGATGACGGTGGCGACCGCGTTTGCGGTGTCGTGGAAGCCGTTGACGAATTCGAAGCCCAGCGCAATCAGAAGCGCAATGCCGAGCAGAATCCACGGCACGGTCTTGGCGACCGCCAGATCGTTGCTGAGCGCATAACCGACATAGATAATGCCGACGAGCACAAGCACGCCGAAGGCCGGCAGGAACCATTTGGCACCGCCTGATTGATGCAGGGGATGATCCGGTCTCGGAATCCCCGCCTCGCTGGAAACTACGTCCACCATTGTCCCACTCCGTTTGCATGCAGCAAAGAACCGAAGAGGACGCTATGTCCGTAGGATGAAGCTGGTGTGACGCTCTTGACCAGTTTGGTCACTACCAAACCCGTTTGGTGACCTAACCGGCTATCTTCAGGAGAGCGGCCACCAGGAGCTTGTGCTCATCGGGCGAAAGCACATCGGAATCGAAAAGATTCATGCTGCGCAGCCCCTCGATGGCCAGGAAGCACACCAGCAACGACCCGAGAGCGTCCGTCTCTTCCTTCAGCCGTTCGAACAGCTGTCGTTTGAACGCCTTTATCGGTGCCAGGAAGTCGGGATCCTCGGCAATGGCCGAGAACATCCATGACGCGGAAGGCTTCGGTTGCTCGCAGTCGTCGGCCGACAGTTTAATATAGGCCGATAGCACGCTCTCGTCGCCGTTCTCGGCGGCGCGTGCTTCCAACGCCTTCTGGAAATCCTTGAGATAACGCTCTACCAGCCCCTGCATCAGCTTGGCTTTGGTCGGGAAGTTATAGAGCAGGCCGCCCTTCGACACGCCGGCACGGGTCGCGACCGCTTCCAGCGACAGGCTTCCCGGCCCCGCCTCGCGCGCCACATCGGCCGCCGCGGCAAGGATTTTGTCGCGCGAATTTGCCTTGCGAGCTCTCATCACGCCTCCCCGTACATTAGCTTATGCGGAATTGACAACACCGTCCAGACGGTACAGTAAAGCGCCCGCCGTTTGAAATCGGGACTTATCGTGGGTATGTGTCCCGGCATCGATTGTTTTGCCGGTTGCCGGCTCGAGGGGACTGTCCGTGAAACGCTTTTTCATCATCACCGGATTCTTGGCGTTGCTCGTCGTGGTGTGCGTCGGCATCGTCGGCTTCAACCTGTTTCGCGACAGCGCGATCAAGCAGTTTTTCGCGACCATGAAGCCGCCGGCCGCGACCGTCTCGACCGTTACCGTGAAGCCCTCGGAATGGACGCCTGGCGTCGAGGCGATAGGCACCGTCAATGCGGTGCACGGCGTCGACCTGACCCTCGAGACCAGCGGCATCGTCAAGGACATCCTCTTCCACGCCAACCAGAAGGTCGCCGCCAACGCGGTGCTGGTGCAACTCGACGACGCCGTGGAAAAAGCCGATCTGTCGGCGCAGAAGGCCCAGGCCGCCTCGGATCAGGCAGCACTCGCCCGCGCGATCGAACTGCAGCGGCGCGGCGTCGGCACCGACGCCACGCTTGACGCGGCGCGGGCCGCGGCGGACGCTTCGGCCGCGCAGGTTATCAAGTTGCAGGCGGTGCTCGACCAGAAGCAATTGTCCGCGCCCTTCAACGGCACGGTGGGCATTCCCAAGATCGATGTCGGCCAGTACCTGGCGCCCGGCAACGCGGTGGTGACCATCCAGGATCTCGATACGATGCGTGTCGACTTCACCGTTCCCGAGCAGCAATTGCCACTGCTCAAGATCGGCCAGACGGTCAAGCTCGGCGGCAGCCTGGCGGACTTGTCGTTTGCCGGCTCCATTCGCGGCATCGACCCCAAGATCGATCCGGCGAGCCGCCTGGTCTCGATCCGCGGCGAGGTCGCCAATCCGGAAGGCAAGCTGACCCCTGGCCAGTTCGTGCAGATCCGGGTTGAGCTGCCGCAGGAAAACAACGTCATCTCCGTGCCGCAGACAGCGGTGACGACGAGCCTCTACGGCGACTATATCTTCGTGGTCGAGCCGGCAAAGCCTGCGGAGGGCGCCGCGGCCACGCCGGCAAAGCCGGACGAGCAGAAGGCCGCCGCCGAAAAGCCCGCCGGCGATGCCGCCAAGCCCGCCGACGCCGCCAAGCCGGCGACCGATGCCGCCAAGCCCGCCGACGCGGCGGCAAAGCCGGCCGACAAGGCCGCCGATGGCGCCAAGCCGGCCGACGCCGCGCAGCAGCCGGCCCTCGTCATCTCGCAGGTGTTCGTGAAACTTGGCCGACGCAACAATGGCATGGTCGAGATCACGCAGGGCCTGAAGGACGGCGATCAGATCGTCACGGCCGGCCAGAACCGGCTGTTCAACGGCATGTCGGTTGCCGTCGACAACACCATCGACCCGAGCAAATCGGCGAATAAGCAGGTTCAGCAGCAATGAGCTTTTCCGACCTCTTCATTCGCCGGCCTGTCCTGTCGACGGTGCTGGCCTGTATGATCCTGCTTCTGGGTTTCCAGGGCATCTTCGGCCTGTCGATCCGTCAGTATCCGAAGGTCGACGAGACCGCGATCACCGTCACCACGGCCTATCCAGGCGCCAGTGCCGACCTGATCCAGGGCTTTATCTCGGCCCCGATCGCGCGCGCCGTCGCCTCGACGGAAAACATCGACTACGTGACCTCGTCGAGCCGCCCGTCTTCCAGCACGGTGACGGTGCAGATGAAGCTCGGCTCCAACCCTGACGTGGCACTCGCCGAAGTGCTGTCCAAGGTCCAGGGCGTGCGCGGCACCTTGCCGGACGCGTCCAAGGACCCGGTGATCGTCAAGGGCACCGGTCAGCAGTTCGCGATGATGTACATCTCGATGCAGAATCCGAACATGACGAAGGAGCAGCTCACCGAATACATCGAGCGCGTCATCCGCCCGCGCATCTCCACCGTAGAAGGTGTGGCGGACGTCCAGGTGTTCGGCGCGCAGGAATATTCGATGCGCATCTGGATCGACCCGATCCGGCTGGCCGCCCGCGGCGCCACCGCCGCGGAGGTGCTGACCGCAATCAACAATTCGAACTTCCTGTCGGCGCCTGGCAACACCCAGAATGAATATGTGGTCTCCTCGATCACGGTTCGCTCGACCCTGCAGACACCCGAGGCCTTCGCCCAGCTGCCAATCCGTTCGACGGGCGGAGACGTTGTGCGCCTGCGCGACGTGGCGCGCGTCGAACTCGGCGCGGCGAACACCGACACCAGGGTGAGCTTCAACGGCAAGCCCGGCACCTTCCTCGCCATCTTCCCGACACCGGCGGCCAACCCGCTGACCACGGCGGCGGCGGTCACCAAGCTCGTGCCGCAAATCCAGGAGACCCTACCCAAAGGCATGACGATCGAGGTCGTCTACGATGCGACCGGCCAGATCAGCGCCTCGATCGAGGAGGTGTTCAAGACCATCGCCGAGGCGGTCGCCATCGTCATCGTGGTCATCCTTCTGTTCCTCGGTTCGTTCCGCTCGGTGCTGATGCCGATCGTGACCATCCCGCTGTCGCTCATCGGCGTCTGCTTCCTGTTGTTTGCCGTCGGCTACTCGATCAATCTTCTGTCGCTGCTCGCCATGGTGCTGGCGATCGGCCTTGTCGTCGACGACGCCATCGTGGTGGTGGAGAACATCCACCGCCATATGGAAGAGGACCACATGTCGCCGATGCAGGCGGCGTTCAACGGCATGCGCGAGATCGCGACAGCCATCGTCGCCATGACGGTGACGCTGGCCGCCGTGTTCGCGCCGCTCGCCTTCACCGGCGGCCTCACCGGCGCATTGTTCCGTGAGTTCGCGGTGACGTTGGCCGGCTCGGTGGTGCTGTCGGGCGTTATCGCCATCACCATCACGCCGATGATGTCGGCGCGCCTGCTGAAGCCCGGCCAGCACGGCCGTTTCCAGCGAATCGTCGACGGCACCTTCATGCGTGTCGAGCATCTCTATGAACGGGCGGTCACTGCTTCGCTGAGAAACCGCCCGGTAACGCTGATCATCGTCGTGGCGCTCGTCGCTCTCACTGGCTTCATGTTCACCAAGACCTCGACCGAACTGGCGCCGGAAGAAGATCAAGGCTTCCTGCTTTCGATCGTGACCGGCCCGCGCTATGCGACATCGGATTACACGGAAACCTATGTCAACCAGATGCTTGGCCTGGTGAAGGACATTCCCGAAACCAGGGCGCAGTTCTCGGCCGTCGCCTTTAGCGGCGCCACCAACGGCGCCTTCGTCGGCTTCGCCTTCAAGGACTGGTCCGAGCGCAAGCGCAATTCCAAGCAGTTGCAGGCCGACATCCAGGGCCGCCTCGCCAAGGTTGCCGGCGTCGAGGCCTTCGTCTTCGCGCCGCCGACCTTGCCGGGCTCCGGCGGCGGTCTGCCGATCTCCATGGTGGTGCGCTCTACCGGCGATCCCTCCGAGGTTTTCGACCAGGCGGAGAAGATCAAGAACAAGGCTCAAGCCTCCGGCCGCTTCATCGTCGTGCAGAATTCGATGTCCTATGACGCGCCGCAGGTGACCGTCACCATCGACCGCGAGCGCGCGGCGGCGCTCAACCTGCCGATCGCCGACATCGGCGGCACGCTGACGCTGCTGGTCGGCGGCGCCGAGGTGGCGCAGTTCGACCGCGATTCCAACAGCTACGACATCATCCCGCAGGTGCCGATCGAATTCCGCGACAATCCCGAGAGGCTCGGCGAGTATTTCGTGCGCAGCACGGACGGCAAGATGGTGCCGCTATCGGCGGTGGTGAAGATCTCGACCAACGCATCGCCTGCCGCGATCGAGCAGTTCAACCAGCTGAACTCCGCCACGATCTCGGCCCTGCCGCTACCCGGCGTGACCACCGGCGACGGGCTGAAAGCGCTGGAAGATATCGCCAAGGAGCAGCTTCCGGACACCTTCTTCGTCGACTATTCCGGCCAGTCGCGGCAGGAAAAGGAACAGGGCAACACCATCCTGATCGCCTTCGCCGCCGCCATCGTCGTCATCTATCTGGTGCTCGCCGCCCAGTTCGAGAGCTTCCGCGACCCGCTGATCATCATGATGGCCGTGCCGCTGTCGATCTTCGGCGCCATCGTGCCGCTCAACATTGGCCTGGGAACGCTCAACATCTACACCCAGGTCGGTCTGATCACGCTGATCGGCCTGATCACCAAGCACGGTATTCTGCTGGTCGAGTTCGCCAATCAGCAGCGCGAGATCCACGGCATGCGGCGACGCGACGCCATTATCGCTTCGGCCAAGGTGCGCCTGCGGCCGATCCTGATGACCACCGCCGCCATGGCGCTCGGCGTCGTGCCGCTGATCGTTTCCAGCGGCGCGGGTGCGGCGGCGCGCTACTCGATGGGCCTGGTCATCTTCACCGGCATCCTGGTCGGCACCATGTTCACGCTGTTCGTCGTGCCGATGTTCTACACCTTCATCGCCAGCAAGGACCTGCCGCATCTCGCCGAGAAGCCCGATCCGAAGCTGATGCCGGCGCTGCCGGACTGAGACGGCGACGAAGCGAAAAACAAAAGAGGCCGGATCATTCCGGCCTCTTTTTTTGACGGTCGCCTCACGGCTTCGGTACTGAGCAATTCCAGGAAAAGTGTCTAGACCGTTTCACCGTTTCACGGAAACGGCGAACCGCTCTATCTCTTTGTTTTGATGCAATTCCGGGCGGAAAACCGATCACACTTTTCCTGGAATTGCTCTAACGGTTGGGCTCGGCGACTTCGCCGTAGCCTTCCGTCCGGAATTGCGACTCACAAACTGACCGAAGGCGGCAACCCGCCTGCTACTGATCCAGACCGTTACTTGACGATGACGATGCTGGTGTTGGACGGGCCGAAAGCCTCGACAAGCTGGTAGAAATCGGCCGCCGCATCCGGATGCAGCCGCACGCAGCCATGCGACGCCGGACGCCCCAGGTGGTTGATGGCATAGGTGGCATGCACCGCATAGCCGCCGCTGAAGAAGACCGAATGCGGCATCGGCGCGTTGTCGTATTTCTTCGAATACCACATCTCATGCATGCTCTGCGGCCTGAACGAGCCGGTCGGCGTGATGTGGCGCCGGTCACCCGTCGACACTTTCCAGGTATAGGTCGGCCGGCCGTCGACCGTGACTTCCATGATCTGCTGCGACAGCGAAACCTTGGCGACGATCTGGTTGGCGTGGGCGGCGTTGCTGCCGATGAGCAGTGCCGCACCGGTGAGCGCGGCGGCAGTGATATTGATGAGCTTGGCGGAGATGGCGGTGTTCATGACGTCCCTCTGTTTTCTGCCGATGCGTTCCGGCTTCAATTTCGATGGCCGCCTTATCTCGCTCGCCCGTTTCAATTCTATTTCGCTTAACACTCGTTTGTGTTTCGAATCTGTTTCCATAAGTTAACAAAGGGGGACTGCGAGAAGTATCCCGGACCATTGCCCGACATGTGGCGATGGCGTGATGCACAATCCGCTCAACGCAGAAGCGAAAGTTCATGTCCCTCATATGAAAGGGAAAAATGCAATTTTCGAAACCAATCTGCAACAAAGCGCGGCGTGCGCGGCATGAAGTGGATACAGGCTGGCGGCAGATTTGACGCAACGGGAACAGACACAGCAAACGAAAATGGACAGCACATCGAACCTGCGCTCCTGGCTTGTCAGGATCAGCGCCGCGGCAATAATGATCGGTGGAGCCGCCTCCGTGGCCGGCCATCCGGTGACGACGCTGGCGGCGATGAGCACCGCTGAGGTTTCGACGCTGCACATGGCTCTGTTCATCGCCTTGGTCTGGATCGTCTCCAGCCTGCGCGTCTCCCGGTTGAAGGCCTTCTGGCGGGTCGGCCTTCGATCGATGGGGATGCGCGGCCCCTCCGGCTACTTGCTGCCGAGAGGACCGAAGGCCCGCGCCGCAGCGGGGGGCTCCGTAAGCGGCGCGGGCACTTCGGGGATTTCCTGAAGCACCGGCAATAAAACAACTCCTGTCCGGAGTGGCTGAAAATAGAAAGAGGGCGTTTCGCCGTTTCGGTGAAACGCTCTCGTTGAGATTGAGGATCAAAGACATGAGGACGAAATTGGCCGCCTCGGTGCTTTCCGCACTGCTTTACGCTCAAGGCCTGCTTGGTTTTGCCGCGCTGGCGACGGTGCTGCTCAAGGATCGCGCCCATGCCGGCGAGATCGCGATCAGCACCAATATGCCTTCCGGTCCATCGATCCTGGTAGCGCGCTGACCACGGAACGTCGGATCCAGGTGGAAATCAGGCCGAGGATCCGATGACGAACGATGAAAACCGTCTCGCCGGCCGCGTCTCACTCGTTGCGTTGGGTTGGCGGATCGAAACGGTAGCCGGCGCCGCGGATGGTGATGATGGTCTCGGTATCGAGCTTGCGACGCAGCCGCACGATGCGCGAGTCGATCGAGCGGTCGAAAGCATCGGCATTCTCGGCCGGCGCGGCGGCGATGATGTCGTCGCGCGTCAACACCTTGCGCGGGCTGGCCAGGAACAGCCTGAGCAGCGCCACCTGTCCGGGCGACAGCTGGTCCTCTGTGCCGGAGCGATGCATCACCATGGCCGACCGCAGATCGACGGTCGCGTTCTCCAGCACGATCAACTCCCCGCCAGTCCTGCCGCGCCGCGTCATCAGGCCGCCGATGCGCGCTGCAAGCTCGCGCACGTTGAGCGGGCTTTCGACCACATCGGCGGCGCCGAGCTCGAGCGCCAGCACCTTGTCGACGAGATCGCGCGGCCGGCAGATCAGGATGAAATCGGGACCGCCCTCGCCACCGGCGCCCTGGCCACTGTAACGCTTGAGCAGTTCCCGCCCCTCCGCCTGGCTGACGTCGTCGCCGATCACCACGACATCGATGCCGCCGGCCGAAAGCAGCGATTCAGCTTCCCAGGGCTGGCGCGCCTGGCGCACGTCGTGCCCGCGCCGTTCGAGATGATCGGCAAGGTCGCGCGCCACCACATCGGCGACGGACACAAGCGCGATGACGGATCGTGCGGCCATTTTCTTCCCCCGCCACAGACAACTCGAGATGAGTGCTGGACATCATGTTTATACCCAATCTACTTTCCACTGAAAGCGGGAGCGAGCGCGTCGTGAAGGCACGTATCATCGTCGTCGAGGATGAGCCGGATCTGAGGGAGGCCGTGGCCGAGTATCTCGGCGCCAGCGGCTATGACGTCACCATGGCCGAGAACGCCGTGGCGGCGCGTGCTTTGTTCGAGACGCAATCCTTTCACCTCGCCATGCTCGACATCGCCATGCCCGGCGAGGACGGGTTGTCGCTCGGCCGCTGGCTGCGTTCGAAAACGCAGATCGGTATCATTTACGCCACGGCGGCCGGCACCGCGCTCGACCGAATCGTCGGGCTGGAACTCGGTGCCGACGACTACATCGTCAAGCCTTATGAACTGCGCGAGGTGCTGGCGCGGGTCCGCAGCGTGCTGCGCCGCGTGCCCCAAGCGACGGAACCGCAGCCGGCCAAGGCCGCGACCAGCGACCGTCGCTTCATGAATTTCGGCGGCTTCCAGGCTGACTTCGACGGCCGCCTGGTCACCGGTGTCAATGGCACGGTCATCGATATGGCAAAGAGCGAGTTCGACGTGCTCGAGGTTTTCCTCACCCGCGCTAACCGGCTTTTGACCAGGGCGGCGATTTCGGAAGCGATCGGCTTTGTGGAAGACCCTGAATCATCACGCGCGGTCGACATCCGCATCATGCGGCTGAGGAAAAAGATCGAAGCCGATCCGGCCAATCCGAAATTTCTGCGCACGGTGCGCGGCGAAGGCTATATCTTCTCGCTGCCGACAAACGACAGCAATTGAGCCCGCCGACCAGGCTCCGAAGGACGGCCGACCATGACTGCTGAGGCAGGACGCACCGACATGCATGGCTCGCGCCCGGGTGGCGCCGCGATGGCGGCGGTCCATGTCGTGCGCCGCCTGCGTGAAGCCGGCGACTGGCAGCGCGAGATGGACGGCATACTGGAAACCATTTGCCGCAAGATGGATTGCCAGCGCGGCATCCTCTTTCGCCTGCGTGAACTGCCGGGCGAAGGCTTCGCTCAATCCGTCGCCTCCTACTGGATCGACCCTGGCTTCGGCGGCGAACTGGCCTCGCCAACGGTGATCATGCAGACGATCATCAATTCGGATTCCCTGCTGGAAAAGCTGCAGGAGGACGAACGCCAGGGCAAGATCTTTGCCGGCCACACGCGCGACCTCGACGGCTTCCTGCGGGTCGACTTCGAGAAGCAGAACATCAAGTCCTTCCTCTCGGTATCGGTCTTCACGCATGGCCATCTGTGGGGCACGCTTGCCGTCAACGACTGCATCGCCGAGCGCCAATGGACCGACGAGGAAGAAGCGACGCTGCACATCATCGCCTTGGCCATCGGCGATGCCATCGAACGCTCGCCCTCCGAGGCGCATGCCAGCGAGGTGATCCGCCGCACCATGCTGCAAGCTTCGCTCGACGCCATCCTCGTCATCGACGAGGCCGGCTCGATAATCGAGTTCAATCCGGCCGCCGAAAAAATGTTCGGCTTCAAGCGCAGCGACATCCTCGGCAAGGATCTGCTCAACACCGTGGTGCCCGTCTACTATCGCAAAGGCTACACCTCCGGCGCCGACTACATGTCGGGCCGTGGCGCGCCCATGGTCGGCCATCGGCTGGAGACGATGACCCAGAACGCGGCCGGTGAAATCTTTCCGATCGAATTGACCGCGACCGAGATGCGCGTTGCCGATCGGCGGCTGATCTTCGGCTCGATTCGCGACCTGCGCGAGAAGCTGCATGCCGAGGAAGAGATCAACCGCCAGCGCGAGAAGCTGCACCAGAATGAGAAGATGGCGGCGATGGGCTCGCTGCTCGCCGGCGTTTCGCACGAACTCAACAACCCGCTGGCCGTGGTGGTGGCGCAATCGACGCTATTGCACGAATTCGCCCCCGACCCGCAGACCAAGGTGCGTGCCGAAAAGGTGCGCGCCGCCGCCGAGCGCTGCGGCCGCATCGTCAAGAGCTTCCTGTCGATGGTGCGCCTGCATCCGACCGAGCAGGCCGAGACCGACCTCAACCAGGTGATGCGCTCGGCGCTCGAGGTCACGGCCTACGGCGCGCGCTCCAGCGGCATCATCATCGACACCGACTTCGCCGACGGGCCGCTGCTTGCCATGGCCGATGCCGACCATGTGACACAGGTCGCGGCGAATTTCCTCATCAACAGCCAACACGCGCTTGCCGGGATCGCCGCCGAAAGATGCATCAAGGTACGCACTTTTCGCGGCGAGCGCGGCAACCCGGGCTTCTCGGTCGAGGACAACGGTCCAGGCATTCCCGAGGCGATCCGCTCGCGCATTTTCGAATCCTATTTCACCACCAAGCCGGTCGGCGTCGGCACCGGCATCGGCCTGTCGATCTCGAAGTCGATCGTCGAGCGCCACAACGGCAACATCTGGTTCGAGGAGGTGCTGCCGCATGGCGCGCGCTTCATCGTCCAGTTGCCGGCGATCGCCGGCGGCGCCGCCAAGGCCGGCGAAAACGCGCCGCGTTCGAGCGGGCTGCGCCATGCGCTGATCATCGACGACGAGCCCGATGTCGCCGGTTCGCTGTCAGACATATTGGAACTGATGGGTTTGAAGTCGCGCGTCGTCGCAAGCTGGACGTCGGCGACCGACGTGCTCACCGGCCACATGCCGCCGGACATCGTCTTTTCCGACCTGCGCATGCCGGGCATCAGCGGCATGTCCGTCTATCGCGAACTGCTCGCCGAGCGGCCGGCACTGGCGCAGCGCTTCGTGCTGGTGACCGGCGACTTGATCGGCGCCAAGGCCGAGATCGAGGCGCTGCCGCCGCTGCAGCGCCCGCAGATCCTGGAAAAGCCGTTCTCGACCCTGGACGTCCGCGGCGTCCTCTCCGCCATCGCAGACCAGGCCGCGGCCGACACCTGAACGCACGCGGCCGCGCTTTGAACCGGCGCGGGTCTGTTCAGATTCAGGTCAGCCCGTGCCGAGAAGGGTGGGTTTCGAGAACCGGAGCGGAGCGTACTTAAAGTACGTGAGCACCGGAAGCGCAGGAACCCGCCCTTCGCAGGCCGAGCTCACCTGAATATGGACAGGCCCGAAAAAAGAGGCTCCCGACCGACTTAGCGGTGGGAGCCTGACTTGAGCGCAGGAGGGGCGCTCGGGGAGGTCGTGAAAGCTGTTAAAAAATATTCGGCGTGCTGGTGAGCGGCGCCGCGTTGGCAATCATGCGCACCGCGCGGGCCCTGTGCTGGCCGGACTGCTCGGCGATGACGCGCAGGCAGTCAGCGCTTTCGGCGCCCCAGTTCTGGCCCTTGCAGGCAAAATCGATTTCCGGTTCCGGCAGGCGCGCGGTCTTCTGCGTCGTCGGCGCGCCTTGAACGACATTGGCCGGCGGATTGATCGAAGCGAAAGCCGGGCCGGACGCCGGCGCCACCAGCATGCCGACAAAAGCGCTGGCCCCGATCAGCATGAACATCGCCATCGGATGGTCGCTGGCACGCTGGCGAAGTGCCAGCTTCGGCCGGCGATCATTGCGTTCCGGCCCGTGCGGGCCCTGGTTTGTCTGAGCGGTTTGCACTTTCGCGAACATCGCCGTTCTCTTCGTTATCTTTCTTTTTCCCTTGAAACGAACCTAATCGCGCCAGGTAACAGCTGAATGGTTGAGTGCGATCGTCCGTGTAACAAGATTGAAACAGCCGTTTTGCCGCCGTTTTCGTCCTGCTTGCGGCCATTCAGCCGTGATTGAGTCCGGGTTCATATGCCCCGACTGCACCGGGCCGACTGTAAACGACATCACACAGCACCCTGATTGTGGCTGCGCGGACCCCGCTTCCGGCGCCTGGGTTGCTGAGAAATCGACCCCTTTGCAGGCGCATTTTCAGTACCAGAATCGCTGTTTTGCTTCCTCGATTAAGACCCGGATTTTCCGTGATTTTCCTGGCTTGGGTGGCTTAAAATCCGAAGCCTGGGATTTTTCATATTTCTGCAAGCCATTGCATTTCAATATAAAATATGCTTTTATTGAATGAGTATTCAACAAAAAGAAGAGCATGCCCATGAACCCGCACCTCCGTGACGTGGCGATCCCGAACGATTGGGACCGGCGGGGTTTGCCGGGGTGGAGTTATCATTCCAACGCCCTGCTCGAGCTCGAGAAGGAATACGTCTTCCGCAATCATTGGCAGATCGCGGGCCATATCTGCGACGTGCCCAATCCCGGCGACTATCTGACCATGGACGTCGTCGGCGAGCGCGCGCTGATCGTGCGCGGCAAGGACGGCGTCGTGCGCGCTTTCAACAACATGTGCCGTCACCGCGGCAGCCGTGTCGTCGCCGACAGTCAGGGCACCTGCAAGAACGCACTTGTCTGCCCGTTCCACGGCTGGGTCTACAATCTCGACGGCACGCTGCGCGGTGCGGCCCGGCCGCGCTCCTTCCCCGATCTCGACAAGACCGAGTTCGGCCTGATGCCGCTCGACCTCGAGCTCTGGATGGGCTTCATCTTCATCCGTTTCCGCAAGGGCGGCCCGCAACCGTCGGTGGCCGAGCTGCTGAAGCCGATCGAGGCGGAGATGGCGCACTACAACGTCGCCGACATGGTGCCGAGCTGGGGCATCTGGACCCAGAAGTCGCCGGTCAACTGGAAGTCGGTGCGCGACGTCGACAATGAAGGCTATCACGTCGCCATGGCGCATCCGGCGCTGCAGGACCTCTACGGTGCGACCTATTTCGACGAGCCGTTCATCAACGGCGTGTCGCGATCCTTCGCCAGCTACAATCTACATGCCGGCCGACGCTGGAGCGTGCGCGAATACATCAAGCACGCGCCCGACGCCTCACACCTGCCGGAGCACCTGCGCAAGGCCTGGATCTACTACGGCATCTTCCCCAACAACGCGCTGTCGATCATGCCGGAATCGGTGCAGTTCTATCAGGAGTTCCCGCTGTCGACCGGCGAGACGCTGCTGCGCGGGGCGGTCTATCGCTACAAGGACGAGACCAGGCAGCAGGCCGCGGCGCGCTACCTTGCCTACCGCATCGACCGCGACACGATGAACGAGGACGTCCAGCTTTCGGTGTGGTCGAACGAATCCATGCTGTCGGAAGCTTTTGAAGGCTTCTACTTGTCGGATTTGGAGTACGGCGTGCGCAGCCACCATGACCATCTGCGCAAGCAGATTCCGGTGCTGAACCTGGAGACCGCACCCGAGGAAAAGGACATGTGGGGCCTGAACGACGCGCTAAGGTCTAGGGGCTAGGCGAGGCGCCGGAACTGCTGATCTCCCCCCTTGCGGGGGAGATGTCCGGCAGGACAGAGGGGGGCGCGAAGGATCGCGACCTTCGCCACCTACGATCGTCCACAACTAACGAAAGTGCCCTGCTGCAATAGCTGAGATGCTGGCGGGACAGCGCCCCCTCTGCCCTGCCGGGCATCTCCCCCACAAGCGGGGAGATTGGCTAATCACCCCCGCCACACCCCTTCTTTCCGCAGATCATCCATGGTCCGAGAAATGCCTTCGCGCAGGATCCCCACCATGTCGTCGACCTGTTCTTTGGTGATGATCAGCGGCGGCGACATCACGCACATATTGATCAACGGCCGCACCAAGAGGCCGAGCTCGTGGCAATGCGCGTCGATGCGCTTGCCGACATCCTTGTCGAGCTGCAGCGGATCCTTGCTTTCGCGATCGGCGACGCATTCGACGCAACCCATCAGCCCGACGCCGCGCACCTCGCCGACCAACGGCAGTTCCTCCAGCGTCTTGAGCTGCGCCTGGAAATAGGGCGCAATCTCGCGGGTGTGCTGAAGTACGCTCTCTTCCAGGAGATCGAGATTCTTCAACGCCACCGCGCAGCCGATCGGGTGGCTGGTGTAGGTGAGACCATGACCGAACATCGCGTCGGGATGGTTGGAGCGGCGCAGCTCCTTCAGCAGCCGCTCCGACATGATGACGCCGCCAAGCGGGAAATAGCCCGAGGTGACGCCCTTGGCGAAGGTGATCATATCCGGATCGATGCCGAAGACGTCGCCCGAGGCAAAGACATGGCCGAGCCGCCCGAAGCCGGTGACGACCTCGTCGGAGACATAGAGGATATCGTTCTCGCGGCAGATCTCGCGGATGCGCTTCAGATACCCATCCGGCGGCACGATGACGCCGCCCGAGGCCTGCACCGGCTCGCCGACAAAGGCGCCGATCCGGTCGGCGCCGACACGCGCGACGGTGGCGCGGAACTGGTCGACCAGGAAATCGGTGAAGGCCTCGACGCTCATGCCTTTCGGGCGCCGGAACGGGTCGGGCGAGGAAAGCTTGACCACCAGCTCGTCGGCGCCGTCCATCCAGTCGCGATCGCGCGGCCGGCCATTGAGCGAGGCCGACAGATAGGTCGAGCCGTGATAGGCGCCGCCGCGGCTGAGGATCACCTTCTTCTCCGGCCGCCCACGCACATTGTTGTAGAACTGCATGAAGCGAAGCGCCGTCTCCACCGCCGACGAGCCGCCGGTGGTGAAGAAGGTGTGGCTGAGGTCGCCCGGAGCGGCATCCGCGATGCGTCTCGCGAGTTCGGCCGACGGCGCGTTCATCGTGTACCAGGGCGTGTTGTAGGAGAGCGCCATCGCCTGGTCGTACATGACCTTGGCCAGTTCCTCGCGGCGATGGCCGACATTGATGCACCACATGCCAGCAGGCCCGTCGATCAGCCGCTTGCCGGACGCTTCGGTGATATAGATGCCATCGCCCTCGCCGATCAGCGCCCGCGCCTCGTCGCCGACAGAACCGGCATAGGGCCAGGGCTGGACGAGATGGCGCTTGGCGAGCTCGACCGCGTCGTCATCACCGGTCTCGACGCGTTCGTTTGCCTTGATCTTGCTTTGAGCCGCCATCTTCGCCTCGTGTCATCGGAGTGCAGGATTTTATCGGGCATCAGGATGAGGTGAAGACCGCATAAATCCGGCCTTTCTTCACTTCATTTTGAATATCCGTTCAATCAATATCGCAGAAATAGCGCTTGATTTCAATCGGCGGATGCGCTCATGATGAAAGAAAGCCGGCAAGCCAGGGAGCGATCGCGCTCCACGCATAAATTGGGAACAGGCAGCCGGCGCCAAGGCATGATCCCGAAAAGTGGGAAACCGGTTTTCGGATAAGATCATGCTCCAACAAGGAGCCAGATCAGGATGGCGACCCAACGGAACGTCGTCCTGGTCTAGCAAATGGGAAGACCGCATGGCGGGACAGTCCAAGCCAGCAACTGAAATCACGCCCGGAGCGCGGCAATGACGGCTGCCGCGGAAGGGTCGCCCCCGTTGCATGCGGCGGGATTGAGACGAAGTCCCCTTCTGCAATCGGAAGCCGTACAGGGTTTTGCCCTGATCAGTCCTACCTTCGTTTACGCCCTCATTCTGCTTGTCCTGCCGATCCTGGTCGTCATCGCCCATTCCTTCTGGACGCAGGACTATCTCACCATCGACCACACATTCACGCTGGAGAATTACCGGATCGCGCTGACCGAGCCGATCTACCGCGACCTTTTGTGGCGTTCGCTCTATATCTCGTTGACGGTCAGCCTGCTCACCGTGGTCCTTGCCTATCCGATCGCCTATTTCATCTCCTTCCAGGGCGGACGCCACAAGAGCCTGTGGCTGTTCCTGATCACCATCCCGTTCTGGACCAGCTATCTGCTGCGCGTCATGTCGTGGAAGGTGATCCTCGGCTACAACGGCGTCTTGAATTCAGGGCTGATGGGCCTTGGCATCATCGACGAGCCGTCGACGGCGCTGCTCTATAATTCCACCGCGGTCATCATCACGCTGACCCATGCCTGGGCGACCTTCGCCATCCTGCCGATCTTCGTTTCGCTGGAGAAGGTCGACCGCACGCTGGTCGAGGCGGCAACCGATCTCGGCGACGGGCCGTTGCGCTCCTTCCTGCGCGTGACTTTGCCGCTGTCGGCACCCGGCGTGATCTCGGCGGCACTGATCGTGATGATCCCGACCGTCGGCGATTACGTCACGCCGAAGCTGGTCGGCGGCAAGGACGGCGTCATGATCGCCAACGCCATCCAGGCGCAATTCGGCAAGGCCTCGAATTGGCCGCTGGGCGCGGCACTTTCCGTCACCACCATGTTCATTGTCTCGCTGATGGCCGGAGCCACGGTGCTGATCATGCGCGGCCTGCAGAGGCTGGCGCGATGACGGCGATAAAACGTTTCCTGCCCAGCTGGCTGTCGACCTACGCCCTCCTCTACGTTGTCTTCCTCTATCTGCCGGTGATCTTCCTGCCGATCTTCTCGATCAACACGGCAGCGACGCCGAAATTCCCGCTCTCCGGCGTCACCCTTCACTGGTATGAAGACCTGCCGCGCACACCGGCGCTTCTCGACGCTGCCTGGAACAGCTTGATCGTCGGCATCTCCGCCTCGATCCTGTCGACGGTGCTTGGCATTCTCGCCGCCCGTTCGATCACCCGCTACCGCTATCCCGGCCGCCGCACGATCAACGGCCTGATCATGGCGCCGCTGGTGCTGCCAGAGGTGATCGTCGCCATCTCGATGCTGCTAGTCATGCTGCAGCTGGGCCTGAGCCTGTCGCTGTTCACCGTCGTGCTCGGCCATGTGCTGGTTTGCATTCCCTATTCGATGACGGTGCTGACGTCCGGCTTCGAAGGGTTCGACCGCAGCCTCGAGGAAGCCTCCGCCGACCTCGGCGAGAGCGCGTTCGGCACCTTCCGGCGGGTGACGCTGCCGATGGTCGCGCCCGCCATAATCTCCAGCCTGCTCGTCTGCTTCACCATCTCGCTCGACGAGTTCATCATCGCCTTTTTCCTCACCGGCACCGAGGCGACGCTGCCGATCTACATCTGGGGTCAGTTGCGCTTTGCGGCCAAGCTGCCCGGCGTGCTGGCGCTCGGCACCTTGCTGCTCATTGCGTCCTTCGTGTTGATGACAATTGCCGAAATCCTGCGCCGCCGCGCGGCCAGACGCACCCAGAGTGAGGGAGGCCTCTATGCTTGAGCGGGTTCAATCCGATCGCGCCCAATCCGAACGCACAATGATTGAAATCCGCGACGTCACGCGCAGCTACGGCACATTCAAGGCGCTGGACAATGCCACGCTCAGCATCCGCGAGGGCGAGTTCTTCTCGCTGCTCGGTCCATCCGGTTGCGGCAAGACGACGCTGCTGCGCATGATCGCCGGCTTCGACAAACCGACCAGCGGCTCGATCCTTGTCGGCGGCCAGCCGATGGACGGCATCCCCGCCAATCGCCGCCCGACCAACATGGTCTTCCAGAGCTACGCGATCTTCCCGCATCTCAATGTCGAGCAAAATGTCGCCTATGGGCTGAAGCGCCTGAAGCTGCAAAGCGGCGAGGAAAAGCGCCGGGTCGAGGAAGCGTTGGCGCAGGTCTCCCTGACCGGCCTCGGCAAGCGCCGCGCCACCGAACTCTCCGGCGGCCAGCGTCAGCGCGTTGCGCTTGCCCGCGCCTTGGTCATGCGGCCAAAAGTGCTGCTGCTCGACGAACCGCTCTCGGCGCTCGACAAGAAATTGCGCGAGCAGATGCAGGTCGAGCTGCGCCGCCTGCAGCAGGCGGTCGGCATCACCTTCGTGCTGGTCACCCACGACCAGTATGAGGCGCTGGCGATGTCTGACCGCATCGCGGTGATGTTCGGCGGCCGTATCGCGCAGGTCGCCTCGCCGAAGGAAATCTACCAGCGCCCCGTCAATCGCCAGGTGGCCGACTTCCTCGGCGGCATGAACTTCGTCAAGGCGCAGATCGTCGAGGAAAACGGCGCCTCGCTGGTGCTCGACACGCTGGGCTTTGGCCGCGTCAAGGCCGACAAGCCCCAGGCCTTCGTGCGCAATGGCGCTGCTGCCACGCTCGGCATCCGGCCGGAGCGCCTGCGCGTCTTATGGGACAATGCGACGGCGAAGTTCGAAGTCGCCGGCAAGGTGGTCGAACGTCACTATTTCGGCGAGATCACCCATCTGATCGTCGAGATACCTGGACTGGAAAAACCGCTTTCGGTCACCGAGACCAACGATTTCGGCGCCGACGACATTCCGGTCGGCACCTCGATCCGTCTCGGCTACGACCCCGAGGCGCTGGTCGCGATGGCCGACTGAATCTTTTTCGCCGCGATGCGCCCGGCAACGATGGCGCCTTCCACGTAGCCTGGAAACGACGGCGACACTTCCGAAGCGGCGAAATGTACCGGCGGCGCGCCGGCAAGGATGGTGCGCTCGGCATGTCGCGCCGTCACATCGACGATGAGATCGCTATAGGCGCCGCCGCTCCAGCGGTCATGCGTCCAGTCACGGGCGCTGAAATCGAGAACATTGCTTGCTTCGGGGCCGAACGCGTCGACGAGCCTTGCCATCACTTCCGCCTGCAATGCCGCCTCGCCGAGCGCGTGCCAGCGCAGCGCCAGTGGGCCGCCGACGAAGACGATGACCGCGGCATGGTCAATGTCCTTGCTGGCATCGCAGACGAACAGCCCAGGCAGATCGCGCCACATCACCATGCCGCTGAGATCCCGCGCACGCCAGAATGGCTTGGCGTAGCGCACCAGGATCTTGATCACCGCGCCGCTTTCCCAGACGGCCAGCGCCTTGGCCAGCACACCGGGCAAGGCCGGCGCGAAGGCAAGCTTCGCCGCGGTCGCCGGCGGCAGCGCAACCAGAACCTCGCGCGCCTCGACGATACCTGCCATCGTTGCGATACGAACGCCTTGCGGCCCTTGTTCGATCCGCGTGACCGGTGTGCTCAACCGCAACCGATCGCCAAGCTCTGAGGCAAGGTCCTCGGCCAGCGATTGCATGGTGTCGCGCAGAAAATACTGCAGCTCGAACACCTCGTTGGTGATGCGGCGGTCATTGTCGATCAGGTACCAGAGCGGCACCTTGTCCGCGGCCAGGCACCAGAGCCCTTCGACGAGCGAGCGGAAAGCAGCCTTGGCATCGGCTGCATCATGCTGGCGTTCCAACCACGCCGCGACGCTCAGTCCGGCAATCGCCGGATCGTCCGGATCGATCCTGTTCATGCGTTCGCGGATCGCCATCGAGGCATGATAGGTGTGTTCGGCCCGCGCCGGCGTCATCTGCGGATGGGTGATGAACTCGCCGTCGACATAAGTCTCGACGAATGCCTTGCCGTGGGCTTTGGCCAGCGCCATCACTTCGGGCATGTCCACGCACAGGAACTGGCCGCCGCTGTCAATGCGCTCGCCGAGGCCATTGCGGACAGCCTCGACCCTGCCGCCGACCCGGTCGCGCGCTTCGAGCAGCACGAAATCGATGCCGGCGCGCTGCAATTCGAGCGCAGCCGACAAGCCGGTGAAGCCGGCGCCGACGATTGCAACGCCGGTCTTGTCTATCTTGCTGCTCAATACCCGGCCTTGATCTTCTCGAATTCGGCGATCATCCGTTTCTTGAGGTCTGGCGCCACCGGTTGCTGGAACAGCGTCTTGTCGAGGAACTTGTCGAGATTGTCGAAGCCGCGGTCGACCAGCACCTTGTGATCGAGCGCCGCCATGCCGGCGGCATTGCCATGGCCGTAACCAAAGGTCTTGACCATATAGTCCGACACGCCGGGCGCGTTGACGGCGTTGAGGAAATCATAGGCCTGGTCGGCCTTGCCGGGTGCATCCTTCATCAGCACATAGCCGCACACCCAGGTCGAGATGCCTTCCTTGGTGTCGCGGTTCATCTCGATCGGCATGCCCTGGCCCTTGAGCGTCACATAGGTCTCGTTCCAACCCCAGACGAGATCGACCTCATTGCCTGTGAAGGCCTGGTTGAGGTCTGTGTCGTCGGTCCAGTAGAAGCGCACATTCTTGTGCACCTCGCGCAGGAAAGCGGAGGCCTCTCTGAATTGCTCGTCCGTCATCTTGGTCCAGTCCTTCAGACCGACGACCAGGCTCGCCAGCGCATAGGCGTCGTCGACATTGTCGCCGATGGTAACGCGGCCCTTGAATTTCGGATCGGCGAAAATCTTCAGCGACTGCGCCTCGTCCTTGGTGACCTTGTCGGTGCGATAGAGCAGCGAGGTGTTGCCCCAGTCGAACGGCATGAACCAGGCCTTGCCGTCGGCGGTGGTGGCGAGATCCTTCATCGCCATGATGCCCGGATTGAGGTCCTTCCAGCCGGTAATGCGGCTGGTATCGAGCGGCTGCAACAGACCGGCCTCGCGCCATTTCACCACGCTCTGCGAGCAAGGATGCGCGATATCGGCCTTGAAGCCGGCACGCATCTTCTCGAAAGCCTCGTCCTCGTCGCCGAAGAAGGCGAAGGTCGGTTCGGCGCCATACTTGGCGGTGTAAGCGGGGTGCAACAGCGGATCCTCGTAACCCGACCAGTCGAAGACGACGAGATCGCCGCCGCCCTCGGCGAACGTGTGGGCAGCGCCGGCGCCGAAGATGACGGCAGCGGCAAGGGCTAAACGGCAAAGCGTGGATTTCATGGCCTGAGTACTCCCCCCGTCGCAAACATTGCGAACGAAGTTAGGAGAATTCCCCGACTTTGGCGAGCCCGCCCGCGTCGGTTCGAAGCCAAGCGGACGGGCGCACAAAACGAGCCTCAATAGCCGGCTTTGATCTTCTCGAACTCGGCGATCATCTTGAGCTTGAGCTCGGACGGCAGCGGCTGCTGGAACAGCGTCTTGTCGACGAATTTCTCGACATTGTCGTAGCCCTTTTCCTTCAGGATCGCCGGGTCGACGCCGGCCATGCCCTTGGCGTTGGCCTGGCCGTAGCCCCAGTCCTTGACCAGCACCTTGGCGATTTCCGGATCGTTGACGGCGTTGAGATAATCATAGGCTTTGTCGACGTTGCCCGGCGCGTCCTTGAACAGCACGTAGCCGCACACCCAGGTCGAGATGCCCTCGTCGGTGTCCTTCTTCGACTTGATCGGCACGCCGGCCGCCTGCGACTGTACGGCGGCGTCGTTCCAGGCCCAGGCGAGATCGACCTCACCGCCGGAAAGCAGCTGCACGATGTCGGTGGTGTCGGTCCAATAGGAACGGACATTCTTGTGCACCTGGCGCAGGAAGTCGGACGCCTGCTTGAACTGCTCGTCCGTCATCTTGGTCCAGTCCTTGAGCCCGATGGCAAGGCTGGCCAGCGCATAGGCGTCGTCGACATTGTCGCCTATCGAGACCCTGCCCTTGTACTTGGGATCGGCGAAGGCCTTCAGCGACTGCACATCCTTCTCGGCGATCTTGTCGGAGTTGTAGGTGAGCTGCGTGTCACCCCAGTCCCACGGCATGAACCAGGCCTTGCCGTCGGCGGTCGTGGCCAGATTCTTCATCGCCATGATGCCGGGATTGAGATCCTTCCAGCCGGCGATCTTGGAGGTGTCGAGCGGTTGCAACAGACCGGCCTCGCGCCATTTCACAACGCTCTGCGAACAGGGATGGCCGAGGTCGGACTTGAAGCCGGAGCGGATCTTCTCGAACGCCTCGTCCTCGTCGCCGAAGAAGGCGAAGGTCGGCGAGTCGCCGTTCTTCTCGACATATTTCGGATGGAAGCTCGGATCTTCATAACCCGACCAGTCGAAGATGATCAGGTCCTTGTCGGCGGCGACCGCGAACGCCGTCGCCGAAGCGGCGAGCGCGCCGCCAAGCGCCAATGTCAATGTCAGGCGTCGGCTGAGTTTCTTCATATCGTTCCATCCTCTTTTGGTTCTGCCGGTCTTGCTGGCCGGCTGTTGCTAACTAAAATGTTTTGGGAAGGCGGCGGCCAGGAAGGCATTCGCCGCCTGTAGCGCCGTTTCGCGCGTGGTGTCCTCAGTGCCCATCATCAACCGCAGCCACAGCCCCTCCAGCATGGCCGACAGCGCCAGCGCCATCACCTGCGGCTCATAGGCATAGGGGCCGCTTTGCTTGAGGCTCGCGCAGAGGTCGATGAAGACCTGCTGGTAGTAATTGTCGCGCGAGCTGCTCAGTGATTGATAAGTCGGCCGCGACTTGGCCTCGCCCCAGAAGGCGAGCCAGGCGGCGAGCTTGCGCTTGTTGCAGATCGAGCGATCGAAATCGGCCCATACCAGCTGCTGCAGCTGTCTGGCCGGATCGTCGCCCGCCTTCTGCAGGGCGGCGCGCCAATGCGCGGAATACTCGTCATACATATGCTGCAGCGTGGCGATCAGCAGCTTTTCCTTGCTCTCGAAATGGAAGTTGACGATGCCGCGCGACAGGCCCGCGCC
Source organism: Mesorhizobium sp. RCC_202 (assembly GCF_041355295.1). Classification (NCBI taxonomy): domain Bacteria; kingdom Pseudomonadati; phylum Pseudomonadota; class Alphaproteobacteria; order Hyphomicrobiales; family Phyllobacteriaceae; genus Mesorhizobium; species Mesorhizobium sp. RCC_202. The sequence goes on along the minus strand of NZ_JBFUPO010000013.1, from coordinate 7,319 downwards.
GTCGGCGACATCGGCCATCGTCGTTTCCGCGTAGCCGCGCTTGGCGAGCGAATCGATCGTCGCCTCGATCAGCTGCAACTGCCGGACTTCCTTCGAGGCCTTGCGGCCGCGCTTTTCGGCATCGTTCTTGCGCGTCGTTTCGGCAACGTCCCTGGCTGCGGAAGTCTTCATGGATGTGACGGTCTCCAGCATTGCCGGCTATCCTACCGGCTTCCAACCGCGCAGATGAGTGGGACGGTGCTCGCCACTGTCAAGCACCTTCTGCATTGCCTCCCAGGTCTTGATGTTCTTGTCGACATAGGCCGCTCCGACCGCCGCGGCGGCCTTGGCATAGAGCGGTCCCTTGAGCCGCGCGAGCTCGTCCCGCGCCACGTCGCGGTACCAGGAATTGCGGTCGCGCACGGTGATATCGGCAAAGCCGGCGCGCCGCATCGCCTCGGCATAACGCGCCGGCGACGCCATGGCGAAGGACAGCCCTTCCGCCGCGAGATAGGCCTTCATGTCCGGTGACGGTTCGCCGTCATGCGAGATCATCCAGTTCGACGCGGCAAAGACGCCGCCCGGCTTCAGGACGCGGAAGATGTCCGCGAACAGCGCGTCCTTGTCGGGCACATGCAGCAGCGCATCCTTGGAGAAGACGACGTCGAAGGAAGCGTCGTCAAAAGGAAGCGGCCCGGGCGGCGCCTGGACGAAGTCGACGCGGTCGTCGAGACCGTGCCTGGCCGCCCCTCGCCGCGCCGTCTCGATCACCGGCCCTTCGACATCGAAGCCGGTGGCTTGAGCGGCACCATGTCGCGCCGCCAGATGCAGCGTTATGCCACCGGCGCCGCAGCCGATATCGAGAACTGTCTTGCCCTCGAGCGACAGCCCTTCGACGACACGGTCGACCTCCTCCGGACCGCCCGGCGACAGGTAACCCTCGCCCCACAGCGCTTCGAGGAAGCGAATGGCCGTGTCGTCATATTCCGGTTCGGCGTTAGCCGTCTCGATCATCGGATCTTCACCCCAAATACCGATGGTGATCATTCCAGAAATGCAGGCAAAGCCTAGCGCATCAACGGGAAAACACAACACTGTTTGTTGAACATTCATTCAAAATGGCTGGACAAAAAACCGTGATCCATGCCAAATTCCCCGCATCGGGGAACAAAAGCACCGAGCAATCCCAGGAAAAGTGTGAAGCGGTTTTGCGTCCGGAATTGCGAAAAAACAAGAAGATAGGGCGGCCGGATGGAGGTTGAGCGCATATGAAGACGTGGGATGCGATCGTCATCGGCGGCGGCCATAACGGCCTGGTCAACGCCTGCTACCTGCAGCGCGCAGGGCTCGACGTGCTGGTGGTCGAAAAGAACGAATGGGTCGGCGGCGCCGCCACCAGCCGCGAGCTGACGCCGGGCTTCCTCTACTCCAACTGCTCCTATGTCTGCTCGCTGTTCAGGCCCGAGATCATGCGCGACCTCGAGCTGCCGCGCTTCGGCCTGCAGGTGATCTCCTACGAAGGCGGCGCGGTGTTCACGCGCGACGGCGACTACCTTGCCAACTACCGCGACCATGACGCTCATCGCCGCGAGTTCGCCCGCTTCTCCAAGCGCGACGCCGAGGCCTATGACCGCTATTCGCGCGACGTCACAAGGCAGTGTCGCTTCATCCAGCCGCTGTTGATGCGCACCGCGCCGGACCCGACCAGCTTCCGCCCACGCGACATCGGCGAATTGTTGTATCTCGGCAAGAAGTTCGCCGGGCTTTCGGCCGAGGAGATGGCGCTGACCTTGCGCTTCTGGACGATGTCGATCTCGGACTTCCTCGACGAGTATTTCGAGACCGACCTCATCAAGGCGAACTTCGCGCTGTCCGGCATCATCGGCACAGCGCTCGGGCCGATGTCGCCCGGCACGGCCTATGTGCTGCTCCACCACTATATGGGCGAGGTCGACGGCTCGGTCGGCGCCTGGGGCTATGCGCGCGGCGGCATGGGCGCCGTCACCAAGGCGCTGGCCGCGTCCTTCAAGGCCTCAGGCGGCACCATCCGCACCGGCGCCGAGGTCGACCATGTGCTTGTCAAGAGCGGCAAGGCCAAGGGCGTGGTGCTGGCCGGCGGCGAGGAGATATACGGCAAGCTCGTCATCTCCAACGCCGACGTCAAGCGCACCTTCCTGAAGCTGGTCGAGGAGAAGGAACTGCCCGACATCTTCCTACGCAGGGTCCGGAATTTCAAAATTCGCGGCTCGTCCGGCAAGGTCAACATCGCGCTCGATTCGCTGCCGGAATTCCCGGCTCTGCCGAAGGACTCCCCGGTCTATCGCGCCGACATGCATTTCACCGATTCCATCGAGCGGATGGAGCGCGCCTATGACGACTGGAAGGCCGGGCGCTGGTCGGCCGATCCCTTCCTCGACATGATGATCCCGACCACGCTCGACCCGACCATGGCGCCGCCGGGCAAACACTTCATGAGCTGCTTCGTGCAATACGCGCCGCCCAAGATCGACGGCCGCGACTGGACCGACGCCGACCGTGATGGTTTTGCTGAAAGCGTGATTGCGCAGATCGCGCAATATTCGCCGGGTTTCCGCGACCGCATCGTCCATATGGAGGTGCGCACGCCGCGCGAGATCGAGGCCGAGGTCGGCCTCACCGAAGGCAACATCTTCCAGGGCGAATTGACCTTCGACCAGTTGCTGTTCAACCGACCGGTGCCGGGCTACGCGCAATACCGTTCGCCGGTTGGCGGCCTCTATATGTGCGGCTCCTCCACCCATCCCGGCGGTGGCGTCATGGGCGCGCCCGGACGCAACGCCGCCGCCGAGATCCTGCGCGATCTCGCCAAACCAACCCTGCATATGAGCCCGGCCCATGACGTCATCTGAAATGAACTGGGATGCCATCGTCATCGGTGGCGGCCACAACGGTCTCGTCGCTGCCGCCACGCTGGCGAAATCCGGCCGCAAGGTGCTGCTGCTCGAGGCCGGCGACGACGTCGGCGGCGCCGCGCGCACCGAGGAGTTCGCGCCGGGTTTCCGCGTCTCCGCGGTCGCGCATCTGCTCAACCGCTTGCATCCCGATGTGGTGAAGACGCTGGAGCTCGAGCGCCATGGCCTCAAAGTGGAGCGCAGCGACTTCGTGCCGTCGGTCGCGCTGTCGAAGGACGGTCCCCTGGTATTGCACGGCGCCTATGGCGAGGTGCTGACCGGGGCAAGCCCTTCCGAGCAATCCGCCTGGAAGGAATTGCGCGCGCAACTGTTGCGCTATGCCGGCATCCTGAAGCCGTTCCTGTCGCGCCGGCCGCCGGACCTTGGCGGCCTGTCGCTCGCCGAGATGACCGGCCTCGGCCAGACGGCGCTGGCGCTGAAGCGGCTCGGCAGGGAGGACATGCGCGATTTCCTGCGCGTGCTGTTGATGAATGTCTACGACCTGCTCGACGAGCAGCTTTCGGACAACAGGCTGAAGGGCCTGCTCGCCTTCGACGCTACGCTCGGCTCGCATCTCGGGCCGCGATCGCCGACCTCGCTGCTCGGCCTCTACTACCGGCTGGCTGGCGAGATCGGCGGCCTCGCCGGCGCGCAGATGCAGCCGAAAGGCGGCATGGGCGCCGTCGTCGCTGCCATTCGGTCAGCCGCGGAGAAGGCCGGCGTTTCGATTCGCCAGGCTTCGCCCGTTGCGAAAGTCATCGTCGAGAAGGGCCGCGCTGTCGGCGTCGTCACGCAGAGCAGCGAAACGCTGCGCACAAAGACCGTCGTCTCCGCCATCAATCCCGCGACCACGATCCTGGACCTCGTCGGGCCGCGCGAGGTCGATACCGGCTTCGTGCGCAAGGTGAAGAACATCCGCATGAAGGGCGATGCGGCGAAGCTCAATCTGGCGCTCGAGCGGCCGCCGCACTTTGCCGGCGTCGATGCCGCCGACCACAAGGGACGCCTCGTCATCGCGCCTTCGCCCGACCATGTCGAGCGCGCTTTCAACCCGTCGAAATATGGCGAGTTCTCGCCAGAGCCGGTGATGGAAATCACGCTGCCCAGTCTCGCCGATCCATCACTCGCCCCTTCGGGAGCCTGCGTGCTCTCCGCCGTGGTGCAATATGCACCTTATGCGCTGAAAGAAGGCTGGGACGCCGGCAAGGCGAAATTCCTCAAGGCGATCATGACGCAGCTCGAAACCTACGCCCCAGGCATCGGCGCCACGGTGCGTCATGCCGAGCTCCTGACGCCGGCCGATATCGAGGCGCGCTACCGCATGCCAGGGGGCCATTGGCACCATGGCGAATTACAGGCCGACCAGATGCTGATATCGCGGCCGGTCTCCGGCCGGTCGGGCTACGACACGCCGCTCGAAGGATTGTTCCTGGCCGGCGCCGGCTCGCATCCGGGCGGCGGCATTTCCGGCGCGCCCGGCCTCAACGCCGCACGGCGCATCATCGCGATGAGGGCATGAGCATGGCGCAAGCAACCAGGAAGAAGCCCGTCATGGCCGAAGTCGACCCGGCGCTCGAAACACGCATCGCCGCGCAATCCCACTTCCGTACACTCAGGCTCGGCACGCCCTTCCAGCCGCGCATCGACGCGCTTGGCCTGCAGCAGGACTGGTACAGCTGGGCCGGCTACCGCGCCCCGCATTCGCTGTGGGACGAGGAGCTCGAATACTTCGGCATCCGCAGTCAGGCGGCGCTGTTCGACATTTCGCCGATGACGAAATACCGCATCGAAGGTCCGGACGCCGAGGCCTATCTCGACCGCGTCACCCTGCGCGACATGACCAGGCTGAAGCCCGGCCGCGTCCACTACACCGCCTGGTGCGACGACGAGGGTTTCGTGCTCGATGACGGGACATTGTTCCGGCTGTCGCCGACACGCTTCCGCCTCTGCTCGCAGGAACGCCATCTGCCTTGGCTGCTCGACAGCGCCATTGGCTATCAGGTCAGCGTCGAGGAAGAGACCGAAGCCGTGGCCGGCCTGGCGCTGCAAGGCCCGACCTCGTTCGCCATCCTGCGCGATGCGGGCTTCGCCGGCGTCGAGCGGCTGAAGGTCTTCGACCTCGCCGAGTTCGCGCATGACGGCGCCACGGTCACCATCTCGCGCACCGGCTTCACCGGCGATCTCGGCTACGAGCTGTTCGTGCCGGCCGACAAGGCGCTGAGCCTTTGGGACCGGCTGATGGCGGCGGGCGAACTGCGCGGCATCCGCGCCATCGGCTACACGGCGCTGAACCGTGCCAGGCTGGAGGCCGGGCTGATCGTCGCCAATGCCGACTTCACCACCGCCGAGCATGCCATCCGCACCGACCGCCTGCGCATGCCGGACGAGATCGGCCTCGGCTTCATGATCGAGCCGGCAAAAGGCCACTTCAACGGCCGCCGCGCCATCCTCGAAGCGCGGGCAAAAAAGAGGCTCCGGCATGTGCTGGTCGGGCTGGAGATCGAAGGCAACATCCCCGCCGAGCACGCCATCGTCTATTACAAGAAGAGCCAGGAAGTCGGGCTGGTCAGCGCGGCGATGTGGTCGCCCATGGCCAAGCGCAACATCGCGCTCGCCTCGCTGCAGCGGCCCTATGGCGACACGATCGTGGACGACCTCTGGGTCGAGATCTACGCCATGCGCGAGCTGCAGTATCAGAAGCTGATGAAGCGGGCGAAGGTGGTGCCGCGTCCCTTCATCAAGCTCGACCGCCGCACCGCCAACCCGCCGGCGGATTTCTGATCCATGACCACCGATGCACAGCCCGACGATGCCGAAGCCGCCGAGCAGTGGGAACTGGTCAACACGCCGCTCGGCGAGAAATGGTCCGGCCGTACTCGCTACGCGGCGGCGATGTTCTTCTTCAAGCGCGGCGAGATGAATGCCGAGACGCTGGAGGTCTACCGCATCTGCGCCCGGCTCGATGCCGAAAACCCCTTGCCGATCATCCGCGACCGCGGCGTCGGCAAGGAATGGCTGCAGCGGATCGGTTACGCGCAGTGAGCGTGCTCATCCTATGGTTCTTTCCAGCACGCTCAGCCAATTGCGGTAAGCAATCTTCTCGATCAGCGAGCGTCCGAAACCGCGCGCGGCGAGCGCGTCGATGAGCTTCGGCAGGCCGGCGACGTCGCCGATCACAGCCGGGATCATCGCGCCATCGAAATCGGAACCCAGCCCGACGCCGTCCTCGCCCAGCGCCTGCAGCAGCGAGTCGATGTGGCGCACCATGATGTCGAGGCTGGTGTCGGAATTCATGCGGCCGTCCTCACGCAGGAAGCCGGTGGCGAAGTTCAAGCCCACCATGCCGCCCGACTCGCGGATTGCGCCGAGCTGCCAATCGGTCAGGTTGCGCGAATGGCCGCAGATCGCATGCACGTTGGAGTGGGTCGCGACGAGCGGCGCATCGCTCAGGTCCGCCACGTCGCGAAAACCCTTCTCGTTGAGATGCGACAGGTCGATCATGATTTTCAACGTGTTGCAGGCCTTGACCAGCGCCTTGCCGGCATCGGTCAGGCCAGGCCCGGTGTCGGGCGACGAGGGGAAGCGGAACGGCACACCATGGCCGAAAGCGTTGGACCGGCTCCAGACGATGCCCAATGAGCGTAGGCCGGCGGCGTGCAGCACATCGAGCATCGCAAGCTCAGGATCAATCGCCTCGACGCCCTCGATGTGGAACACGGCGGCGATCGAGCCCTTGGCCATCGCGTCGCGAACATCACCGGCACTGCGGCAGACGGTCAGCGCGCCGGCGCGCTCCAGCCGAAACAGGATCGACGCCATACCGATGGTGGAGGTAATCGCGTCGGCCTGCGGCAACTCCGGCGGCAAAGGCTCATTGTCGCTCGGCGCCGGCGGCACGGCGCTGCGCTTCGACTTTTCGACCGGCGGCGGAAAGATCGCGAACATGCCGCCGGCAAAGCCACCCTTCTTGGCGCGCGGCAGGTCGATATGGCCGCCCGGCGTCCCCTCGATGAACAGCTTTTCGACGTCCGCATCCTTCGATTGGTAGAGGCGAAGGAGCGTGTCGTTGTGGCCGTCGAAAACGGGGATCAGGTCGGTATCGGTCATAAGGGGAGCCATTCAATTCGGTGACAGGCGGGACGAGTTTTCGTCCAAGCGAACTGTCAACTTAGGCAAGATGGCCGGGCGGCGCAAATGCCAGGCCGGCTCTTTTCCTTCTCCCCTTGTGGGAGAAGGTGGATCGGCGCTTTAGCGCCGAGACGGTTGAGGGGTGTTCCAGCGGAGTGAAACGTCAACTTTCCCTGGGGCACCCCTCATCCGTCGCCTTCGGCGACACCTTGCATAAGCGATGTTGTATGAAGTGGTCGTCTCGTAAGAGACGCCAACGGCCGGGTGGCCACCCGGCCGTTG